>JBBEBR010000001.1:0-135663 GCA_040882225.1 Balneolaceae bacterium
CCTGTCCATAGTCATAATTAATTTTGACTACCAACCGGTAGTTATTGCCCTTGATATTGAAAACCACTCGATTATCAGGAAGAATACTGGCATGTGGATATTTATTCTTTATATCAGCAGGTGATTCCCATTGGGAATTTTGAGCTTCAGAAAACCAAGCCTTTAATGCATCTTCACTGTCCGAATGATTGGTCCAAAATTCTCGTAATGTTTTTCGGGCAAATACTCGCATAGAAGAATATAGAAAGTTCCACTACTGGGAACAAGCGAAAAGATAGGTTACATAACGACCCTGCGCATAACGGGCGCGGAGATTAGGAGTTAATTAACGGCTAAAAATTTAAAACAAGCAACACTGAAAACCGAAGCCTCGTCCGCGTCCCCAGTTGATGCGCTTGTTATACTGCGATTGATAAATGGCTTATTCAAATCCTAACATTTTATTAGCAACCTTCATAGGCCGAGAAACATCAAAATAATATTGATGGCTAGTTCCATCAGAACATTTAACTCCAATTACTCTTATTTGTGGCGCAGTTGATTTTTCAGAGTTTAGGAAATGCTCAATAGTTCTATTCCAATCTTTTTCAAATTCCCCATGATTTTCAGCTATAAATCTATTTATTAACTGGTTTGCAGTACCCATGCTTGCACAGTTTATAACCGCTGCATTTTCTTCGGTTGTTCCATCACCACCATAAATTGGTGGTTTGTCGTCTAATGGATTTTTGTTTGATTTTGAACTTCCGAAAAATTTATTGAACAATCCCATTTCTCAACTTTGTTTTAGGTTATTTAATTAAAAAATCTAACTAATCATGATTGTAAAAACTGGCCTATTTGTATAAATCCACAGATAGAAGTTGAAATTAGAGGCCTATTATATAATTAAATCCATTGAGTTTTTCACCTTGTTGTCTACAAGCCTCGGCCATTTTACTATATTCTTTTTCAATCTCGCTAAACTCTCGAAAAGAAAAATTCTTTCCCCTGCTTTTCAGAAAGAGTTTATGTTGTCGTTCTTTTAGTAAATAAACGGTTTTACACAAGAACATATAGAAATCCATAAGCTGGTTAAGATATTTTCTTTGCGTTGGGTTTAAATCTCTATCAAGGCTTATATTATTTAGGTTCTTTTGTTCTTCGTCCAATCGCTCCATAAGTTTTTTTGTACGATCATACATGTCTTCGTAATCAATGGGATTAAATAAATTTTTAAATAAACTTGAAAAAGATTCAGCCTCTTTTTTTATCGAATTATGAATTTCAATGTATTCTGTTTGTAGATTGTTAATCCTGATGACTTCATTTTTTAATGATATATTATTGTTCATGTGAGACTGTTCAATTAAGTGTGTCATAACTAACTTTGGCAAGTTTAATTTAATCCTCAACTGCTGATTTGAAAAATGAAAGGACCTGGTTTTGATGCTTTAAATCTGAAAGCTTTGCAAAAAACATATATAGTTTGTCATCAATTATAAATACTGTTCCATTGTAAACTGGTGTTTCGTTTTTTCCTTTAGAACAAGTGAAAGAAAGACCGCTACCTGAGGAACCTAAAACAAAAGGTTCGTACATGTAAAACTCAGTATCTGTCTGATTTTTTATTTCACCTACAAGCCCTTCGAGATGGATCATCCGTTCTTTTTTATTTGAAGGTTTTGCCTGCCTTTGAAATGTTCCAAATGTTGCAGAAAGTTGTAGTTGGTTGTCCGGACTTGAGTATGACGCTTCGTATAGATTTGGCAGATAAATAGATTTAGTTTCTTCGTTTGCTTTATTTATCACTGAATAGTTATCAGGGAATGTAACAGACAATGAATAGCCATCAGGTGCATATACTTCTTGTGCTTTAATATTGCTATTAAAGAAAACAGAAATCCAAATGATTGCTAATGCTCTAAAAAGTGTTGTTTTATTCATGTTAATTAATAGCTGGTTTTGAGGAGTCGGTACTTATTAATTGTTTTCTTGCCTGAATAAATATGTATAGACCCCAAGCATTTATTGCAATTTTTACACCTTGTACAGCTATTATACCTAAAACCAGAGAAATAGAAATCACTATGATTAGGTAGTTTATGTAATTAAAGGTATTGGCATGACCTTCCCGAATTCTCATACCCCAAATTACCATTAATCCCCCAACTACTATTGTAAGAATAATAGTAATAGCATTTAATTCGAAGAGAGAATTAATTTCCATTTCCAATATAAAAATCGATCCTAAGCCCATAAGGAGTTTTAAAATACCTAGGCCAATAGCCCAGATGCTTGCTGACTTTACTGTCTAAATTTGAATTATCAGAGTGCTGCATATGAGTTATTTTTGTTTATGGATTCATATAAATGAAAAGCTCAATAAAAATTTTTGAATTCACTTCATCGTCAAAAATGCTAATTAAATTGTTTGTAATAGCTTCAGCAGTATAACATATTAATGATGAACATTTCATCGGGGATAAATGTATATAATCTCCTTTAATAATGCTTAAGAAGTTATTGCACATCAATTATTTAGAGAAATATGTTCCATAAAGTAGTTCATATAAATCGGCTGATAAAAATCTACAAAAAACAAAACCCCGCCTTTTTGAGACGGGGTTTTCATATAATTAGCAGGAAAGCCTGTAAGCCGGATTCTGTTCCTCCGCCTTTCGGCAGATTCGGTAATCATTTATCTGTTGCGCTCCACCCGATGGCATGGCGACAAGCGGCACATACCATCTGCATGAACTTGCACCCCATGAGGTTTGCACTGCCTCCTCGGTCGCCCTCGGAGCGGTGAGCTCTTACCTCACCTTTTCACCCTTACTCCACACATACGAATACGTGCGAAGCGGTCTGTTTTCTGTTGCACTTTCTGTCAGGGCGAGATTTCTCCCGCCAAGCCTCCCCTTCGCCGACTTAAGCCGAATCGGGGAGCACGGCGCTTGTTGGTGTCCGGACTTTCCTCCCCGCACATAAACTTATGTGCGAAGCGATTACCCGACTTTCCTGCCTATAAAGATAAGGAAATAATAACTTTTGGTTATCACCTGTTTCGATTTAAAATTAAGAAAAACTATGCTTGTCTTCGCGAGGAGCGCTGTTTTAGATTTAAATTCAAAATGTTATCGACGAAGTGATCTCCCTGTATTGCCTGAAGGGTAATTTACTGGAGATTGACACGCAGTGTTCCCTTCGGGACTTCGGCATTCGCTATCACTCATTTCTCGCAAAGACTGTTTTTAATCGAAACAGGTTTATCCTAACATTCCAAGCTCTATACTGGAGGAAAGAGGTGTTCGGATTAACTATTATCGGAAATTAAAGCAGATGGGGTATTTCTGGGGAGAAATATATCTTGCCCAAACCTAAACTTTTCCAAAGTTGCTTAGGGGCAGAGAGTAAGATGTTGCAATAAATTGGAAAAGTTGATGAGGCCGGCAATCTCCAAAGGTGGAAATCGCCCGTGCCAGCCAAACTAATAATCAGATAGTGAGTTCTTCTTTTGCTTTATCGAAGAAAGACTGATCTACAACAATACGGCCACTGTTTTCATCTACTATGATTTTATTCTTACGGCGTACTTCAACCTGAACCTGAGGAGGAAGAGCCATTCCAAGAGCTGCGCCACGATCCATAGCTACAACAGCCATGCCGTTGTTAAGGCCTTCACGGAGCCGTTTATAACTTCTCATATAACGGTCGTCAATCTCCTTCTCAACTTCTTTACGTTTTTTCAGCAAAGCCTTTTCCTCGTCTTCGGTAGATTTAACTACAGTATGGAGGCTTCCGCTTTTTTCTTCGTAGTCTTTTTTGGCTTCATCAAGAGTGCCGCGCGCAGATTCAAGCTCGGGGACAATTTCTTCCTTTCGCTTTTCAATTTCCTGCAAACGAGATTGAGCGTTTTCAATCACTTGTTTTTGCGCCTCAATTTCTTTGGTGAGGGCATCGTATTCGCGGTTGTTGCGAACACTTAATTGCTGATCTTCATACTTGTTAATTTTTTCCTCAGAGCTTTTTAGGTCAAGCTTCAGGGTATCAAATTCTACAGTGAGATTTTTCTCCTCTTGCTCGAGTTTCTCGAGTTTCGACTCTTTTCGGGCGATGTCGGTTTCGATATCAAGAACCTCTTCGGGAAGATCGCCGCGAAGCTGTTTGAGCTCATCTATGCGGCTGTCAATGTATTGTAGGTTGGCTAATTTTTGTAATACGTCTTTCATGGAGTGAGATTCAACTTGATTGAATAGTTTGTGGTTCAGTACGTGATACATAAACATGCATCGGGTTGGTAACAGTTCTGGTAACGGAAACGGTTAAATTTTCAAATGCTTCGGTTAGTTCGTTTTTCAAAGCTTCGGCAACGGGAAATTCACTCTCGTAATGGCCTACATCCACCAGCAGAAAATTCTCTTTTTCGGTGAAGTAATCATGATATTTTATATCGGCGGTTACAAAAGCCTGGGCTCCGGCACTCATTGCTTTATTCTTCAGGAATACGCCTGCGCCACCGCAAACAGCCACGCTTTTTATGCGGTCAACTTCACCGGAATAGCGAATGGCTTTCACATTTAATGCGCGGGAAACAAGGTGTAGAAATTCATTTTTCCCTATTCCTTCTTCTGGATATTCACCAATTACGCCCATCCCAAAATTTTGTGAGGTGGAAGCGAGATCGGTAACCTGGAAACTTCCCTCTTTCATCATGCCTTCTGTCTTCAACGCTTTTTTAAGAGCGGCTACATTTTGTTTATCGATGATGGCTTCAAAACATTTAAGGCCTTCTTCGCGGCTGTGCACTTCAAAATAATGGCCTTCTTCAGCAGAGTAATAATTAAGAAGTTTCAGAACGGCTTTGCTGTCTTTATGGGATGTAACCAGCCTGATTTTTCTGCTGATTGCGTAGTTCTTGTCCAGAAATTTCAGGTTGTCGAGGCCGAGCATATTGGCAAGAACAAAAGAAACACCATCCAGCGCGGCATCCAGATTTGTATGAGCCACTAATAAACCGATATCATTCTTAATCAGTTTATAAATGATGCGGCCTTGTTCGTTGGTGGGGTTTATGCTGCCGATTTTACTAAAAATGAGCGGGTGATGGGCTACAATGAGTTCACATCCTTTTTGAATGGCTTCGTTCACAACTTCATCGGTCACATCCAGGCAAGTAAGTACAGAGGTTATACCGGAGTCTGGGTCTCCAACAAGCAATCCAACATTATCATAATCCAATTTAACTTCAGTGGGAGCCCACTGATTGAGGAAAGTAGAAATGTGTCGGATTTTTGTTGACATGCTATCTATCTCCTCTTTTCTTTGATGATAGCCGGTCCGACATTGGAACTAAGTATTTTTGAAATAAGAAGATCAATAAACAACCAGTAATTAAGTTAACCTCAGAGCTCCCAAAAATAAGGCTTATCTGTGAATGATAAAAGATTATCTTTGCGTTATATGCATAAAGTTTATACCGAGGCTTTTTTATGAATAAAATTGATATTTGCCAGAACCTAAAAAAGATTCAAGAGCAAGTAAAAGTAACTTGTGACCGATGCGGAAGAGATGCGGGTGAAATAACGCTGGTAGCGGTTAGTAAAACAAAACCCACTAAAGATATTTTAGAGGCTGTACAATGCGGACAGCTTCATTTTGGCGAAAACCGGATGAAAGAGTTAGAGGATAAAATGGCGGAAATTGCTAATCCGGATATTAGCTGGCATATGATTGGGAACCTTCAAACCAATAAAATAAAATATATCGCCGAGCGTGTAAACTGGATTCATTCGGTAGAAAAAGCGAAATATTTGAAAGAAATTGAGAAAAGAGCAGAACAGGCTGAGCGAGTAATTAATGTTTTGATTCAAGTAAATATCAGCAACGAAAATCAAAAAGGTGGGTGCAAACCGGAAGATCTTGCGGGAATTCTGGAAAGCGCACAATCTTTTGAGTTCATTCGCGTGAAAGGTTTAATGGGAATGGCAACTTTTGCGGATGATCCGGAAGAGGTGAGACCGGAATTTCAGCTTCTGAAGCGATTACTAAACTCCCATCAAAAATACAATAAAGGAAGTGTGAACCTGGAGCATCTTTCGATGGGAATGACCAACGATATGGAGGTTGCGATAGAGGAAGGCGCCACGATGTTAAGAATTGGCAGCGCAATTTTTGGAAGCCGAAACCAGGCTTGATTTGTATCGTAGCAAATTGCACTTTCTATAAATTAAAAAAAGGTGGGCATTATGATTTTTGGTATTCCATGGTTCGCGATAATTCCTATTATTGCAATTGTTGGCGGCTTGTTATACGCATATAAAGAGCAAGAATTGAAATTAGAGGAAAAGAGGCTTACAAGCTCAAGAGAAGTAAACGAGTTGCGAAAAATTTTACACAACCTAAAATCCCGAATTGAAAGTCTTGAGGCAACCCTTGCCCAAGGCTCTGGCAAACAGCGCCGGGCCGCAGATCCATTAAGCAGCATCGAAATTGATGATGAATATGACGGGCAAAATGGCGACGACTCGGAATCTTTAGGAAAAAACAGAACTCATAGTTAAGGAGATATTATGCCTTTTGAAATAATGGTTGTTTCGGTAATTGCCATCATTTTTGGTGTTGGATTGGTAGCATTTGTTTTAGGTGGAATCTACAAGCTGATTAAAGCTAAAATTGATCAGGGAAGTGGGAAGTCAAGCGATATAAACCCGCAATTCTTCAAAGCCCTTAGCGATTTCAAGAAAAACACCGAGCGTAGAATTACTAATCTCGAAGCCATCGTTTCTGATTTGGAAGAAGACCGATACCGGGTTGATGACGGCGGTAAAAAAACCAATGAAATTGAAATAGAAGATGAAGAAGTTCGTTCCTCTAATCAAAATTCAAATGAAGGTAATCTGCGAAACATGTTAAATGAATAAGTAGTATTTTTGACAGGCTTTAAGGATGACTAAAAACACTTATTTATGAAACTGACTCCTCTCGAAATAAAACAACAGACTTTTGAAAAGGGATTACGTGGATACGACGTATCTGATGTGCAGGCATTTCTCACACTTATGTCTAATGAGTTTGAGCATTTAATTAACAAAAATCGGGAACTCGAACAAGAAATTGACAAGCTTACCGAGCGTGTTAAACATTACGAACGTGTGGAAGACGCACTTCATGAAACGCTTCAGACAGCTAAAGAGTCGATGGAGCAAAAAATAGGCGGTGCAAAAAAAGAGGCGAAAAACACCATCGAAAAAGCGGAGATGGAAGCTGACGCCATCATCAAAGAAGCAAATCACCAGAGGCAGCAAGTTCGCCAAAGTATACTTCGGTTGTTAGATCGAAGAGAGGAAATTATTAACGGCGTGACTTCTTATCTGGAAAATGCCCACAAGTCAGTTGAACAATTCAGTAAAGATGAGATGGGCGTCTTCTCTCTTCCCAAAGAAGAAAATTTAGAAGAAGCCATTGATAAAAGTCATAAACGCGCTAAATTTGCTTTGGACGAATCCAACGAAAGTGAAAAAGAAGAAGCTGCTAAAAACGTTTTTGAAAGTGATGATGACGATCACGCGTTCCCTCCCGGAAGCGATCGCTTAGATGACATTCTGGACGAAATAGATTAGTCGGATCATAAGGGGTTTAATTTAGCCATCTACATTAGAAACACATTTATGACTTACGATACAGTTGCACAGTTTAGAGAAAAAAGGGACGAAGCCTTAGCATTTATCCATGACGAAACGGATTTTCAGCCAGAGTATTTACTCATTTTAGGAACTGGTTTGGGTCAGCTTGCAGAGGAGATAGAAGCCGAGCACATCATCAGCTATTCTGATATCCCGCACTTTCCGGTTTCAACGGTTGAAAGCCATTCTGGCAAACTTATTTTTGGGAAATTGGGCGGAAAGAATGTGGTAGCAATGCAAGGCCGATTTCACTATTACGAAGGTTACAGCATGCAGCAAATAGCATTTCCGGTTCGGGTGGCAAAATCACTGGGCGTGCAAACACTGATAGTGAGTAACGCTTGTGGCGGTTTAAACACCAACTTTTGTCGGGGCGATATTATGCTCATAAAAGACCACATTAATTTTTTGGGCGATAACCCCCTTATTGGCCCCAACGATGACGAACTTGGCCCTCGGTTTCCTGACATGAGTGAACCTTATACCGAGCGACTTTTAGAACTTGCCGAAAATGTAGCGCTCGAACATGCTATTAAAATGCATCAGGGAGTTTATTTGGCAATTTCCGGGCCTATGCTGGAAACCAAAGCCGAGTACCGGTACATGCGCCAACTTGGAGCTGATGTTGTGGGAATGAGCACTGTTCCCGAAGTCATTTCCGCGGTACATATGGGAATGGATGTACTCGGGATTTCAGTTATCACAGACGAATGTTTCCCGGATGCACTGGAACCCGTAAATATCGAAGATGTACTTGCCGGAGCAGCTATGGCGGAACCAAAAATGACCCAGATAATTATTGACGTATTGGAAAGGTTATAGCAATTATTTTTCCACAAAAAGCGTTATTTTTCCACAAAACATTGCATTACTTCTCGTAATTGCTTTCATATAATAAAACAGAAACCAACAGGCCTTTCATGGATATGAATTTCGATGGATTCGAAGACGATCAGTGGGACGAATTCAAATGGGAAGCTCACTTGAATGAAGTTGAAAAAAAGAGCGAGCAACTTCGAAAGTTTATAGCTTCTGATCATAAAGGAAATACCCCGCGCTGGATAACTTTATTGGAAGAAAGCCAAAATGAAGACGATGCTTACGAGGCTTTTGTAGAAGAAGAGTTGCTAATGGACGAGGCTTATTTTCCGGAAGAAGAAGACGACTGGGAAGACGAAGAGGATGATTTTGAAGAGGATGATTTTCTGTTTGGCGCTGATGAATTGATGGATTTCGATGATGAAGACGACGACTTCGATGACTACGACGAAGGCGAAGACTGGAAAAGCCTGAGCGATGATTATATGTACTCCGATTTTGGCCCGCTCGAAAACCTTACTACTTATTACGAAGCCAAAGAGCTTGCGGTAGAAATCCTAAAGTGGGCTGAAAAAATTCCCGCAAAATCACAATCGAACGACTTTCAGGAGTTTGTAAATGAAACACTGAAAATTGGAGCCAAACTTGCCGGCGGTCATTCCTTTGGTTTTGAACCGGATTACATTGGGGCTAATATTGCCTATTCAAAAAAAGCACTGGGGAATGCCAATCGTGCGCTTGAGTTAATTCAGTCGCTAAAAAAGAAGTCTTTCTTCCAGAAGAAAAATTATATCGAAATACACGAGAAGCTGTTCGAGTTGAGAAATGATATTGGCGTGTATATTCAGGAATTAAGAGATCAGTTCCGCCTCGGGTTAGAATAGAAAGTGTTTGAGTGTTAACGTGTTTAAGTTCTGTAGCATATTAACACGTTACCGACCAGGTAATTACGTAGTTAAAATATTTATTCAAACACCTGAATGTGTAAATAAGCTTCTACCCATTGGTCTCTATCTAATTCTAATAGCCAACGGTTCAAAGTAATCCAATCATTATCATAGGTTAATTCTCTCGCCAGTTTTTCAAACTCATACTTTTGTTTTGTAGCTACGGCATAGATCAATTCTGAATAGTATTCTTTACCTGTTTCAGATTGGGCTACAAAATCAATTATGCCTTGTTCCTTTTCATTGGGTATAACACGCACCACTCCGTTCTCTGCAAAGTTATTAGGTAAATATTGATTGGGGAAGAACATAGCTATGGAATTGTCTTCTTTGACAGAAAATAATATGAGATAGGCGTCTTTAGTGGCTGTAACTTGGAATTGAATTGCCTCACCAACATTATAAACTCTTTTATTACTGCTTAAGCTAATCTTAAAATAAGGATCAAGATCTTCATTTATCTGTTGTACAGTTGCTTTAAAAGAAATGGTTACAGTATCAGATGAAACAGTATAAATAGGTTTTTCTTCGTCTATAATTCTTCCGCGAACACTTTGCCGCATTAATCTTCTAAATGAATTAAAATAAGAATTACCCATTTCTGCTTCAGCTGTAGCATCAATAGATTCTATTCTTACACCTGAGACTTTTTGAACAGCTTCAACTCTCGCATCATTTAAAAGGATCTCTTTTACCTCGATTAGTGATTGATCAGCTTCTTGTACTAATTGATAATGAACCTGAACCACTTGAGGTTTATTTTCTTGAGCCGAAATAGGTGGTGATAAAGCGACTAATAGGCATATACTGCAAAATAAAATTTTCATAATTCCCCAACTAATCTAATTCTAAGATAACTTTATCATCTGCCCCAAAAACCTGAGGAGTTTGTTCTCGTCCATGGAGTGCTCGTGCGTTATATACTAAACCATCAGATGGGTTTGTGAGATACTTTCTAAGTTCTTCTGCTGTAATCTTTTGATCCTGATTTAAGTCGGCATCACCTTGTACAGCTTTAAGAAAATAATAAGTTAAAAGACCGTAACGATTTTCAGTATGCCAGCTCGCAATTTCACTTCCACTTGCTGCGGATATCACAACGGCTTTTTCACCTAATGTAGCCGCAGGATTATTAACTCTGATACCTATAGGTGAGGCTTGTTCTATAAGCATTTCTCCTGATCCCGAAGCCCCAGAGAAGCAAGCATCGATAACAACAGTCGTGGAACGAGATTCTATTTTAGAAAGATTTTCATATAGCAAGTTCAAATTATATCCTGTTGCCTCTACATTAGTTGCACTACCATCTATTGGAATAAGATAACCCGTGCCTTTTTCATCAGTACTCGGTGCACCATGACCGGAATAAAATACAAATACATCACTTCTGTCTTTTTTAACTAAATCTTTCAGCCTTCCGGAACTGGATTCGGTTCCAAAGACAGTTCGCATTTCTCCTAACGTGGCATTTTCATAGTAAAGAATGTTACCGGGCTTAAAGCCAAACGCTTCTTGCAGATATTTTCTTGTCAGTGACACATCCCGAATAGCATAAGTTACATCAGGAGTATCACCTCGGTAGTCTTGATTCCCAATAATAACAGCTATGGCATCTTCATTCATTTTAGAGGCTCTGGGGATATTGGTTTCTATATCTACATTGAGAGACGGCAAATCAGTTTTTCTTTGTTTCTGTAGTTCTCTTCCCTGAATTATTAGTTCACGTGTAGTGAGTTGTTGCTTATTTAATTCCAGGCCCAAATCTCTGTTTTCGAAGCCATATTTACCTTTGGCTTCTGTTACAGTTGCTATAATTGGAAACTGCTCTGCTCTGTTATTACTAAATGATTCAAGTGAAATATCGCGCCATTCACCCGGTGCTAACCGTCCAATGGTCTCAGACTGGGTTCCGCGCGCTCTGCCTTGCAGATAAATATTCTCTCCCGCTTGAAAGTTGATCTTTACATTTTCGGCTGCTCCTTCACCGGTATTTTGAAGTCTTACTGTAATATTAGCAACTCTTCCCGGTTCTATGATACCCCTTCCCTGATCATCCTCCACGGCAATTTCAGCGATAGATAAAGTGGGCGGCCTATAAGCTTGTGTAGGTATGACAATTCTAATACTTGCCGGTTCAAATCCTCCATTCTCCTGAAAGTTTAAATCTATCTCAGCCTCTCCATCTTTAAGACTTTCATTACCGGTAAGAGTTAAAGAAATGCTACGCTCTTCTCCAGATTTTAAATCCCCAACATTGGCTTTTAAGCCATCAATTGCAGCGGTACTCTGGCCAAGAATTTGAAAGTTTTGTGCAAGTCCTTCGCCCTCATTTCCGATAGTTAATGAAATGGTTGCACTTTCTCCGGCACCTAAAATATTATCACCATTGGTATCCGTGAAAACTGGTTCTGACACAGCCAATTGAGGTGGGAGGTTGATAGATTCAACTTTTTCTATTTCAAAATCTTCTAAATCTATTTGAGGGCCAAATGGATATTTCTGACCCGTAATTGGATTAATTATATTAATATTGACAATTTCTTTGTCTTTTAAATTGTCTGAAAGTTTACTAATTGCTTCCGCTTGAAGATTTTCTTTTTCCTGAAAAAGTTGTTGGGCTTCATCTCTGGGAATCTTTATTTTGTATGTACCACCATTTACAGTAATTGAGTAAAATGCTTCGTCTGCTTCATACTCATTTAATATTACATTAAAATTTACCTTCTCTATGCTTTCTGCAATTTGAACTACTTTTTTTCTATTTTCTTCCTGAATGTAAGACTCAAGTTCCTTTCTGAGATAGTCTTCAGCTTTAAGCCTTCGTTTTTCGTATTCCTCTGTTGTTTCAAATTGAGATTGATTTGCAAGTAATTCTGGTTTTGAATTTTTAGCAGTTTCAAAAAAGAAGGGATATAATTTTTTAGTTATTTCTAAAACGGATGTTTTTAAGATTGTGCCATCTTCACCTGCCGCCCATCCATTAACAGAATTAATAAAATATAATGATCGGATTGTGTTAATATTTAAATTTTGTTTTTTCCAAGTTTGCCCACCATCATTTGTCATAAACAAAGATCCATATCTACCACCTGCCCATCCCTCTAAATGATTGATGAAATGGACAGCATACAGATTATCTCTGTCGGTTAAAGCCTGCTCATTCCAATTTTCACCACCATCTTTAGTTTGAACTACTAATCCATTATAACCTACAACCCATCCATTTAGAAGATCGGTAAAATGAACTGCAAAAATAAGACTGCTGCCGGGGAAACTCTGTACATTCCAATTTTCCCCTCCATCTTTAGTTTGAACTACAAATCCTCTAGAACCTATAGCCCAACCATTTTTATTATCTGTAAAATATATATCATAGAGATAATCATCGCTGCGGGAAGTTTGTCTACTCCAATTTTCCCCTCCATCTTTAGTATGTATAATAGTTCCACTAGCACCAACAGCCCAACCATTTTTTAGATCTGTAAAATGAACCGCTTCCAACTCAGGGCTGATAGATTGTTTTTTAATACGTTGAGCTCTTCCCTCATCTTTTACAACGTAAAGTTCATCAGGGTAAATGAAAGAGTATTCATTTTTAATCCAATTTTGACCACCATCATTAGTATGAATAATGATCCCATTCCTGCCAACAACCAAACCATTTAAATGATCCATAAAGTGAACTGCATTTAAATCTAAATAAGTAGTAGAGTTTTGCTTCTTCCAACTAATCCCCCCATCTTTTGTATGAATGATTGTACCATCATCCCCTACAGCCCACCCGTTTAAATGATCCATAAAATGTATATCATTCAAGTCTGCATTGACTCCACTGTCTTGTGAGAACCAGTCTTGCGAATTGACAGAAGGCGCAAATATTAATGAGAAGCACATTATTAAAATGCAGTAAGTAATCTCGTAACAGAATTTCATACCCTTTACCCTTAGCCGCTGTTGTTTTTCTTTATAGAATGTTTACTTTAGAAGTAACAACTTAAAATAAATAATGCAATAATGGATTCACTTAAAATTTTCTTTATAAGAAATAGAATTACGCTCTTCTTTTTAGTTTTATTTGTAGGGGTACTATTTGCATTTTCTGAATTTGAAATCAATGATAAATTCTTTTACGCGACTCTGGGTGCATTAATAACGCTATATATTGGAATAACCAGATACCATTTAAATAATGACAAGGTATTCATGGAATTATTTAATGAATTTAATTCCAGATATGATGATGAAACCAATGAATTATTTAATTCTCTTCGAGATGGATTGAGAGATTATGAGCCGAAAGAAGATAGGCTTCGTGTAATAGATTATTTAAATTTATGCGCCGAAGAATATATGTGGTACAAAAAAGGCAGGATACCAAAAGATGTATGGGCTGCGTGGGAAGTTGGTATTATTAAGAATCTTATATTGAATAATGTTTATGACGTATTTGATGATGAAAAAAATCTTTCAGGTGAGTCATATTATGGTTTTATGGAATATATAAGCCCCATTCTTGACAAGCAAAGACAATCATATTTACATATAGAAGAAAAGCATGATCTTCAAACAATTCCTAGCGAATCCAACGATAAGATGAAGGCTTCAATAAAGATATAGATTGATTTGAAGTCGTGGGCTATAATATTTTTTGTACCGGCACTCCATTCCAAAAACTCTCCTCCTTTAGGAGGAGCCGGAGGAGGTCACCAAATTGCCACTTCTTTATTTTCTTCAGAATCCATAGCGGCGCGGAACATGGAACCGGTATTGGTTTTCATTGAGAAGTTGCCATATTTATCAACGGCGATGAAACCCGCGTCTCCCTCCTCAAGAACATCGTCTACCAGGTAGTCCATAGATTCCTGCAAAGTAGCTTCTTTGAATTCCATATATGCTGCCAAAGTATGTGCAGACACGTTCAGCATTATCTTTTCTCCCCATCCTGTCGCTGATACAGCTACCAAATCATTAGCATAAGTTCCGGAGCCAATAATAGGCACATCACCCACGCGTCCGAATTTTTTATTGGTCATTCCGCCGGTGGAGGTTGCGGCGGCAAGTTTTCCTTCCTTATCTAAAGCAACAGCGCCAACGGTTCCATATTTCCAGGCTTTTTGTTCATTTGTTTCGATCAAGCTACTTTCCTGCTCATCAGCCTGAGCTCTTTTCAAAGATTCAAACCTTGGCTGCGTGAAGAAATATTCAGGGTCAACACGTTCCACATCGGTTTCATCGGCAAAGAGTTCTGCTCCATTTCCTGCAAAAAAAACATGCTTCGAATCTGTCATAACCTTACGGGCAAGAGAAACGGGATTTTTAACGGTAGTGACACCAGTTATCGCTCCCGCATTTAAAGTAGAGCCGTCCATAATCGCGGCGTCCAGTTCATTTTTACCTTCCGAAGTAAATACTGCGCCTTTACCGGCGTTAAACATCTCATGGTCTTCAAGATAATTTACCGTTTTCTCAACCGCGTCTAAAGCCGACCCACCCTCTCTTAAAATATCGGAACCTATGGTGATAGCCTCTTCAAGTGCAGAAAAATAAGCTTGTTTATCCTCTTCAGCCATATCCGGGGAAACAAAACCCGCTCCTCCATGCAATGCAATAGACCATTCTTTTTGATTTGTTTCCGCTGAATCTTCCTGAACCTGACAGGCGGAAAGCATGGCAATAGAAAATGTTAGAAAGACAGTGATAATCTTCATAATAAAAACTGAATTAATGTTGGCAGATTATACTGAGCATTAACTCAAGATTAAAGAATAAAATTTTCCTTTTACATTCTGAGGATTTGAAAACTTCTTCACATAAAAAAGGCCGCCTCTTTCGAAGCGGCCCCAACAAAACAAAATGAACAGATTAGTTTTTAACTACTTGCACGTTCATTTGGAGTTTAATGGCATCGCCAACAACAACACTTCCTGCTTCGGTAACGGCATTCCAGGTTAAATTGAATTCCTTTCTATTAACGGAACCGGTAATCTCAAAACCAGCCTTTGTTTGTCCGTAAGGATCATCAACTGTTCCGCCATGCTCGGCCTTCAAAGTTACTTCCTTGGTTACGTCACGGATAGTAAGTTTTCCGGTTAGATCGTAGGAGTCATCGCCGTTTTTCTTGAACGATGTAGACTCGAAAGTGAGTTGTGGAAATTTCTCGGCATTAAAAAAGTCGTCCGATTTTAAATGGTTATCTCGGTCTTCATTATTTGTGGTGATACTGTCAATGTCTGCTTCGAAGTACACATCTGCGCCTTCAAATGATTCTCCTTTAGTTTCAATTTTACCGTTAAAGGATTTGAAATTTCCGGTAACGGTTGAAATTACAAGATGCTTTGCTTTGAACTGAATTTCTGAATGCGTGGGATCAATATTCCAAGTGGCCATATTCATAATAATTTTGATATTAATTAATTTAATATTGAATTAAATATACTCACTTTTTGACTCGGCGCGCAATAGATAATTCCTATAGCCTTTATTACCAAAAAAGGAAGTGGGGGACTCCGTCAAATTGTGTAAAGATTTGCCGGTTTATTTAAGAGGCATTCCAATAGTCCTTATTTTTAGAAACAAGCTTTTAATGAAAATTATTTATGAATTTTATCTCCAAAGAGACAATAACCTCCGTCTTTTTTTTAACAGCATTTTCTCTCGGATTTTTTAGCCAAAGTGAGGCGCAGGAAACCTCAATATCAGGTAGTGTGTATAACCTGGAAGACGAACCGGTTTCTTTTGCTACAGTTGCGGTGTACGATTCAGCCGCTGAAAATCTCATCACGGGAACTCAAACTAATCAGTCCGGCGATTTCAATATAGGACTCGAACCGGGTTCCTATTTTATAAGAATATCCTATGTTTCTTATGAAGATTATGAAGAAGCGATTTCACTTTTTGAAGGCGAAAAAAGAGATTTCGAAATTATCCGGTTAGGGCAAAGTGCTGAAAATCTCGCCGATATCAATGTTCAGGCGCAACGCTCACAAATGCAGTTGGAATTTGATAAACGCGTATTTCAGGTTGGTTCTGATGTAGTTACCGTAGGTGGTTCCGCCCTGGATGTACTGGATAATGTTCCATCCATTACCACGGATATTGAAGGAAATGTAAGTTTAAGGGGAAGTGAAGGCGTTCGGATTTTAATCAATGGGAAACCATCAAGTGCGTACAGCAATGGATCGGGAGCTTTGAGAGGTTTATCCGCCAACATGATTGAAGAAGTGGAGGTAATTACAAATCCATCTGCTCGATATGAAGCGGAAGGTTCAGCGGGAATCATCAATATCATCCTGAAAAAAAATGAGGATAAAGGTTTTAACGGAAACGTTGCCGCTGGTGCGGGTCATCCAACTGATTATGAGATTTCTTCAAACCTAAATTACCGCACTAACAACATTAATTGGTTTCTGAATACCAGCGTTGATTACAGGGCAGATCCGCGTTCCAGCAGGTCATACCAAAGATATTCCTCCGCCGATACTTCCTACATTTATCGTCAGCGCACGAATTCTGAGGATTGGGAAGTTGATGGCAACATTCGGGTCGGTGCAGATTTTTATTTGTCTTATAACCAGACAATGACCATCAGCTCCACCCTTGATATGGAAAATGGTGAAGATGAACGTGAGGTTAATTATACGGATCTGACAATCAACGAAGAGGTGATAGAAGAGGTTAGGCGATTCGATTTATCAGAAGAGAAAGAGAGCGATTTTGAGTTTGAGATACAGTACGAGAATATTATAAATGAAGAAGAGGATCATAAGTTAACCGCAGATTTTGATATAGATTTCAGCAGGGAAAGTGAATATTCCAATCTCAGGGAGACTGTTGAACAAGTAACCGGTGAACCATTGCTTCAGCGAACAGACAACAGAGAATCAGAAATAGATTACCGATTCAGAGCCGATTACGAGCGTCCTCTCTCGGATGTCTCAAAGATGGAGGCGGGTATAAATTCTTCATACGAATACCTTGAAAACACCTTTGCAGCGGAGGAGAAACAAAACAATGAATGGATGGTGTTAGACACTTTCAACGATAATTTCACCTATAACGAAATTGTGAACGCGGCCTATGGAATTTTCTCCACAAGGTTTGGAAAGTTCTCAACCCAGTTAGGATTACGGCTCGAACAAACCATCATTGACACGGAGCTAAAAAGTACGAGTGAGGGTAGCAAACAGAATTACCTGCAACTGTTTCCAAGCGTTTTTCTGAACTATGAATTCAACGAACAGCAATCTGTGCAAACCAGTTACAGCCGAAGAATCAGAAGACCATGGTCTCGTATGTTACTGCCCTTTTCAAGTTTCTCCGACTCGAGAACTCAATCAACGGGAAACCCAAACCTGAAACCTGAATTTGGTAATTCTTATGATGTTGGATTCCTGCAATATTGGGAAACCGGCTCTTTGTTGACAAGCGTATATTACCGCCACACAGTAGATGAATTCGAGAGAATCACCAGGTTAGATGATGACGGCATCACCCGGCGATTGCCCATTAACCTTTCCACAGAAAAATCTTGGGGATTAGAGTTTTCCATGGACCAGGATCTTTTTGATGTGATTACCCTGAATGCGAACGCGAACTTTTACCAGTCAAACTCCGAAGGTTCCTATGAAAACCAAGATTTTTCAAGCGAAACAGAAACATTTTTTGGCCGGTTAGGTTTGCGATGGGATATCATGGACGGCCTGCGATATCAAGCTTATATGCGTTACAGAGGCCCGAGAAATACAACCCAGGGAAGACGACCGGCAAGAACCAGCATCAATACCGGCTTCGCTTACGAAATGATGGACGGCCGCGCCTTAGCCTCTTTCAGCGTACGTGATTTGCTGAATTCCAGAAGCAGTAATTGGGTTGTTGAAGACCCAAACTTCTACTCAGAACAGGAGTCTTTATGGAATTCCAGATCTTTCATGCTGAACTTTACCTGGTATTTTAACAGAGAGAAGGGAGAATAAATAGCTGGTTCAGCTTTAGTGATTTGCAAAATTTGGAACCCATCAATAACGAGAGAGATAAAAGTAAACAGCACGATTTTGCGCGATAATTAGTTCAATTATTCCCTGAAGCACTGCAGCTGGGTTTTACTCTAAAGATCCTGACAAACAAAAAATACTGTTTTCTATCACAGAAGACTTACGAAAGAATGAGTCTTGGAAGAAAGTTAACTGACTTTGCTTTTTCAGAATTATTAGAAGTTTACTCTGCTTTTCAAGGCCATTAGAAATACAGTTCTGCATGTCTGGATTAGATATAAGCATCTCCTCAAGCTTGAGAACCGACTCCAGGACATCTTCACTTATATATTGTTTCCACTGAGGCGCAACCGGCTCGGAATCAGGTAACATCGCCTCAAATATCACTATGGTGGGAGATAGATAGACTTTATTCTCAATAATTTTTTGAATCAAAGCCTCAACTGAAGGATCAGAAAGATCAAAGGTTGTATCCCGGCAAGCTGTGCTGGTCGGAGAAAACCCATTTTCAAACAACTCCGGCATCCCGAAAATGCCATGTTCAAGCCCATCAATTCCTAAATCAATGGCTTCGGCGGCGGTAAGAGACGCTAAATGTCCCGTGACCGGAAGGTTCTGACCGTCGGCGAACTCAACTAATCTACCCAGCTCTGATCCTGTGATATTTGTATAGACCTTAATTCCATCGATTTTATCTTTCCACAGATTAAATTGAGATTGGAGTTCATCAACAGAGCTGATTCCCTTTATCCAGGAAACTTGTGATGGGGCATGATCGAAATATGGGCCTGCGGTGAGAATATCCGGGCCAATTTCTTTTCCTTGCTTAATTTTTTCCTGAAGATTAATGGTATTGTTAGCATCAAATTCACCCGGAGAATATATCGTTGTTACTCCACCGGCCAGGTAGAGCTTTAGATAAGAAAGTCGATTTCGGATTCCATTTGGCGGCCCAAGATTGGCATAAAGATGTCCGTGCATATTGATCAACCCGGGTAAAAGACTCAGCCCTTCCACATCAATCCGGTCGTCATCGCTAGAAAAAGAAAGATTGGGCCCAATTTCAACTATCTCATCCCCACAAATCTTGACATCCCAGCCCTCTTGGGGTTCAGCACCCGTGCCGTCGATAATCCTCCCATTCACAAGAATAACACTTCTTTCATTGCACTGGGAATAAGCGATTTCGGTACTACAAAAAAGCAGCACTATAAGTAGAGCAAATAATCTAAAGCCTGTTTTGTGGTAGGTTCTCATAAAAATAATATGTGAATGGCTTCAGAAGTAGCAAAAATAAAAGTATAGATACAAGCCCGAAGAAACTCGTCCGCCACCTCTGATTTTAAAATACCTTGGATCTTTTCCGCCCTATCCATCACCCCGTTTCGATGCTTTATAAAGTTGTTGCCCTTGGTTGGGGAAACCGGAATGATGTTCACATAGCGACCCGGGAAATTAGACCCAATAAAAGGCTAAAAAACTATAACATGCACAAAGCTAAATCCATTTTGGATCTTAAATTTTTAATCTTGAATTTCCAAAATGCCTCTCTCCAGAAGATCCTTCATAAAATCCGCCGCTTTAGCATCGGGCGGATTATGCATAAGCGCGAACCCCGTACTTTTTCCTTCTTCACGATTAACATTCGACTTCAAAATTTCTTTGGCTCAGTATTCCTTGCACCGCGCTCTTTACAGCGGAGAATTGACCACTCTTGATTTCCCCGCTAAAGCCAAAAACGACTTCGGGATTGATGCGGTTGAATATGTAAATCAGTTTTTTGCCGATAAAGCCGAAGATTTTGATTACCTCGCACAATTAAAAAACAGAACGGAGGAGCTGGGCGTGCAAAATCTGTTGATCATGGTTGACGGCGAGGGATTGCTTTCATCCCCAAATAAAAAAGAGCGAAGCGAGGCTGTTAAGAATCATCAGAAATGGGTAGACGCGGCGAAATTCCTGGGCTGCCATTCTATTCGTGTAAATCTAAATGGCGCTTCCAGCAAAGAAGAATGGATTGCGGCTTCGGTGGATGGGCTGGGAAAACTTGTAGAATATGGCGCGGATAATAGCATCCATATTATAGTAGAAAATCATGGCGGACTCTCTTCAAACGCCTCTTTTTTAACCGAAGTCTTGAATCAGATTGGAAGTGAATACGCCGGGACTTTGCCCGATTTTGGAAACTTCTGCATCCGGCGGGATTCGGAAAAACTATACGAGCGAGAATGTGTGGAAGAGTATGATAAATATCTGGGGGTGAAAGAAATGATGCCTTTTGCGCAGGGAGTAAGTGCGAAATCCTACGATTTTAATGAGCGGGGAAATGAAACAACCATCGATTTCTTGAAGATGCTAACCATTATAAAAGATGCTGGTTTTTCGGGTTATATCGGCATTGAATATGAAGGAAACCGCCTGAGCGAAGATGAGGGAATTCGGGCTACAAAAAAGCTGCTCGAAAAAATCCGCAATGAACTGAAGTAGGAAATTTAACTTCTGTTTCATTTTTTAGAGGGGTTTTGAATAGCTCTCAGAAATCCTTAAGTAACTCTTCAGCCGCTAATTGATGAGCCCTCTCATTCCAGTGAGAATCCCCGTTTATCCAGAGATTTGCTCCCTTTTCTACTTCAATTTTAAATGCGGGAAGCAAATCCACAAAATCAATGTCTTGGTTTGCCATCTGTTCTTTTACGATTTCATAAGCCTTTAAAACATACGGATCGAAAACTCCCTCTGCATTGTGCTGAATCACGGGCAAAACGATCACTTCAGCCCCGGCATCCTTTAACTTTCCGCTAAGTTCACTCAGCAAATAACCCGCTTCTTTCGCCAGGGCTTCGTTGTTACTTATCATCTCGTTTTTCTGCCGATTGTAGGCCAAATACCTGATTCTCGTTTGCACAAAATTATACAGAGCGGAATGCTTGAGTAAACTATACTCTCTGTTTTGCAGAAATTCATTCCTGAAAAGAAAAAAATACAACTGATTTTCTTTCTTCCCCACGTATTTCACCTGAGATTTCCGCACGGTATAACCTTCGAAATAAATGTAGGGATCTTTCATTCTCTCCAGCCCGGCAAGGTAAACGCCAATAATCACTTTTTGAGGCTGCACTTTAGAAAACAAACCAGATGCGCCGGCGGCCATTTGCTGTAAGCTGTAACCTGAAATTGCCGCGTTATAAATTTTGGGGTGAAGGTTATTTCTCCCGCTCAAACTGTCTTCAAAAATATCAGCCCAGCGCTTTTCTTTGGGAAGTCCAAACCCGGCGGTAAAAGAATCGCCCAGAACCAGAATGTTATTGGCATCAGGATTTATGTTCCATTCTTCATCCCGAAAACCCAAAGAATTCGTACGAACCTCTACCTGGTAATTTTCATTCCACACCGGCACATCCAGGTTTTTTGCGTAGGTATATTCGAGCAGGGAATCGTGCCGGACATAATCACTTTCATTCCTCTCAAAAACATACGGCGTATATCCCGCAATCCTGAAACCGCCTTCTAAAACCAGCAATAAAACGGCCAGAGGAACAAGCACCAACGCAAGCGTAGAAAAGAATTTAGAGCGGTGGTGCATTGGTTGATTCAGATTAGTTACTTATTACCTCCGAATGATCTCCCACATCTACTTTGCCTTTCACGTTTTTCAGCGAAGTATGCGCGCCAATCGTTGAGCCGGAAGTTTCCACATTCTCCAGGAAAGCATTGTCACGAATTATGGAGTTTTTTATGGTTGAATTTTTGACGGAAGTATTTGCCTCAATACTCACTTTTGGGCCAATGGTGCTGTTTTCAATGGAAACGCCTTCGCCAATAAATACGGGAGGAATGATTTTTGAGCCGGGATATTTTTTCTCGTCTATGCTTTCATATTCTTTTTCGGTGATGAGGCCGGTAGTTTCCAGCCAGGCGGGAAGCGTGCCGCAATCCAGCCATTCATCAACGGTGGCTGTTTTGAAAACTTTGCCTTCTTTTATCATTTTATCCAGCGCGTCGGTTAAGAAATATTCCCCGCCCGGGCCTTTGATTTCATTATCCATTACGTAGTTAACTTGCTTGCGCAACTCCGCTCCATCCTTAAAATAATACACCCCAATTATGGCAAGGTCCGAAATAAATTCTTTCGGTTTTTCTACGAAACCGGTAATGGTATCGCCTTCATAAGTGGCTACTCCAAATCGCGAAGGATCTTCTACGCTTTTGAGCCAGATTACGCTGTCGGCGCCATCGAGATCGAATTTTTTCTTGCTGTCAAAAATGGTATCCGCAAAAGCGACAATCACTTCTCCCTCTAAATCTTCGTCTGCACACGCTACGGCGTGGGCTGTTCCCAAAGCAGGAAATTGCACCCGGAACGTAGCTTTTGCATTATGCCGACCACTCATAGCAGTAAGCTGATCTTTTATTTCCTGGCCAAAATCAGGCCCCAGGATGTAAACTATTTCTGTGATTTTTCGATCGAGGGTGCGGGCAAAAGTTTCCACAATACGTTCAATAATCATTGTTCCCGCTACAGGTAAAAGTGGTTTTGGAACCGTGTGTGAATGAGGGCGAACACGAGTTCCGCGACCGGCCATTGGGATAATTAATTTCATATATTTGAATGCGTTTGCTGAAACATTATAATTAAGTGGCGGTGAATATAACGTGGTTCTCCTTCAATTTCGAGAATCGTTTACAATCCATTTTATTCCCGGCCTTTTTGACTCACTGCTGCAAGAACCCTAAACAAAACATCATCTTTTGAATTGGTATCACACCCTGCTCGATTTTGGAGCTCTTATTTTCTGCGCTGTTTTGCTACGCTATACATTGTACAGGATGAAACTCTTTCTGCATGTTTTTCAGCAGGTTGGTTACAAAAATAATGAGTATTGGCAGTGGCTGAAAAACAACTGGGATGCTAAAGTAATTCCTGCCGATATCGCCCTTCTGAATGTGCTGATTTTCGTAATTCTTTGGTTTGATTCCTGGATTTACGAAAACCTGACTATTTCTTCGGTGGTTGTGGTTTTTTTCATCCTCAGTATTTTTTGGTTCGGATCGGTTGGCCGTTATCGCTCTCAAAAAGTTAAAAAGCCACTGGTCTTCACCGCCAGGGTGTATCGGCTGTTAATTCCTTTTGTGCTCTTCTGCGCGTTTATTCCGCTGTTTTTCACCTATATGGCTTTCACCGGATTATTCCCCTTTTATGGAATTCAGCTTCCCAATTATTTCTCTGGGTTTCAGTCGTTCGATTTGGTGATGCTCGCTTTTGGATGGGCTTTTGGAACTATGATTGTTCCTTTTTTCATCCTTCCCGCCAGCCTGTTTACTAAGCCGGTTGAGAAAATTATTCAAAATGGATTTAAGCGGCAGGCCCGAAAAAAACTGGCTTCCATGCCTGATCTAAAAATAATCGCCATTACCGGCAGTTATGGAAAAACGAGTACTAAATTCATGATACGGGATTTGCTGAAAGAACGGTTCAGCGTTTGTTCAACGCCGGGCAGTTATAACACTCCCATGGGTATTTGTAAGGTGATTAATAACGACCTGCAATCCAGCCATCAGGTGTTAATTTTGGAGATGGGCGCCCGTTATACCGGCAATATTCAGGAACTCTGCAACATCGCAAAACCGGATATCGCGGTAATCACCAATGTTGGTGTCGCGCATTTAGAAACTTTTGGGTCGAAAGAAATCATCGCAAAGGAAAAAGAAACCTTGGTTGATAATCTCGAAGCCAGCGGACTTGCGGTGCTTAATGCAGACGATCCGCTTGTGGTACAAATGGGGAGAAACCGCCCGGAAATCCAACGCAAACTGGTTGGCCTGAAAGAGGGTGAAATCCGGGGAAGCGACATTTCTTATGATACCTCTGGTATGCAGTTTCACGTTCAGGTTGGTGATGAAAAAGAAGTTTTTAAAACGAAATTACTTGGAGCTCATAATGTGCAGAATGTGTTATTGGCGGTTGGAGTGGCGAATCATTTAGGCTTGCGTTTAAAAACGATGGCGCTTGCGGCCGAACGTATTGAACCGGTTGAACATCGCCTGGAGCTAAAAAAACAGGGCGATCTTTTTGTGATTGATGACGCTTTCAATTCCAATCCTGTTGGGGCAAAAAGCGCGGTAGAAATTTTGGGGCAGTTCAAAACCGGCAAGCGAATTATCATTACTCCCGGAATGGTTGAGCTGGGCGAAATTGAGTACGAAGAAAATCGAAAGTTCGGAGAAGCGATCGCACACGCTAACCTGGATTTGATTGTTTTGGTGGGGGAAAAAAGAGCCGAACCAATTTTAGAAGGAATTGAATCAGTGAGCGGCAATCAACCCGAAAAAGTAAAAGTGGTTAATTCTTTATACGAAGCCAATGATCTGGTCCGGGAATTTGCCCGCGCCGGAGATGTAATCCTCTACGAAAATGATTTGCCGGATGTCTATAACAGTTAACAAAGCAATTGCAGGTTATTCATATCTGACCGCATCTGCCGGCTGAACCTGGGCGGCCCGGTGCGCGGGATACCAGCTCGCGGCCACGCAAAGCAGTAAACTGGCAAGTAAAATTAAGGTGACATCAAAAAGACTTATTTGCACCGGGTAAGCATTAATGATGAAAGCGGAGGAAAGTTTAACCAATCCATATTGCTGCTGAAGCCAACTCAGAAGCAGCCCCAAAGTGCCTCCCATTCCGCAGCCTATTAAGCCAATGTATAAGCCCTGTTTCCGGAAAATTGATTTGATGCCGGCTTTGCTATATCCCATGGAAATCAATATTCCGATATCCCGTTTTTTCTGAATTACAATCATGGTAAGAGAGCCGATGATATTTAGCACGGCTACAATCACAATGAGAATAAGAATGATGAATGATCCCCATTTTTCGAGATACATTACATCATAAAGTGGTTTTTGCAGATCGTACCAACTCAGGATATTGAAGTCTGGGCCAAGCATTTGGGCAAGCTCTTCTTTTACCTTTTCGGCGTCCTCGTTATTGTGGAGTTTTATATCAATGCCAGAGATTTTATTTCGGGCCTGAAATAATCGCCGGGCGGCTTCTATATCCACATACACCTGCGGGCCACCGGTAACCTGTTGCAAAAAATAGGCTCCCCGATAATCAAAACGGTACGTTTGAGGAACCGTAATTTGTGTGAGCGCATTTTTCATTCCCGCGGCACTCAACAGCACAACTTCTTCCCCAAGATTCAGGCGCAGCCGGTTTTTTAAATCCTGATGCACAATAATTCCCGGCTTTCTGTCACGCACAGAAATATCAAAAACCCCACTGGTGATGCTTTCTTCAATATCTACCAGTTGAAAAAACAGGTCTCTGTTAATGCCTTTCACGTCCACCACTTCGTTCTTTGCCCCGTTCAAAGCAAGCAGCGCTTTTCCCTCCATGTAATGGGAAGTCACTTTAATTTCGGGGATTGATTGCAGCTGCTCCCTCATCTCCTGATTATAGGTGAAGGTATTCATGCCCGAAGCTTCTATGCGAACATCGGGATCATAAGAAAGCAGGAAATTTTTGATCACATCAAAAAAACCGTTGAACACCGACAGCACCACAATCAACATAGCGGTACCAATGGTAATGCCGGTAATACTGATAAACGTAAGGGTCGAAATTAGTGAGATATGTTTTTTGGAGAAAAGATATCGCCGCGCTATAAATCCGGTAGTATTCATGGAAGTCAAAATATAGAATCAAGCGGTTGAAAGCACTTTAAATAAGCAAAGAGATTTGTGAAAGTTTTAGTATCTTTAGCGCCCTTTCGAACCCATTATTGGTGATGAATTCAACGCTTTCAAAAGAGATTATTGCTTCCGTTTCTGACGGGTCTCATGGCGACCCATTCGCTGTTCTTGGTTTGCATAAAATAACGCAACAGGGGAAAGAGAAACTAGTTTTGAGAGCTTTCCGTCCCGAAGCAAAATCCATTGAAGTTCTAACCGGGAAATCGAAGACAGAGCTTTCCCGCATTTCTGATGATGGACTTTTTGAGCATGTTTTCGCCCAAAAAAAAAATCCTTTTGAATACAAGCTGCGGATCAACCCGCATAAAGGAAAGCCTTTTATTATTGAGGATGCTTATCGCTTCGACTCGTTGATTAGTGATTTTGACATGCAGCTTTGGGGAGAGGGAAATCATCACAAAGCCTACGAATTCATGGGTGCACATCCGCGAAAAGTGGAGGGTGTTGAAGGAACGCATTTTGTTGTTACCGCCCCAAGCGCCAGCAGGGTAAGTGTGGTTGGGAGTTTCAACAACTGGGATGGCCGGGTGCACCGCATGCGGAAGTTTCATGATCAGGGCTTGTGGGAAATTTTTATTCCTCATGTTTCTCCGGGTGATTTCTACAAATACGAGATAAAATCACCCGTTCAGGATGCTCCTCTTATAAAAGCAGATCCTTTCGCTTTTTATTCGGAATTGCGGCCCGGAACCGCATCCATTGTCCACGATTTGGAAGGTTTTGAATGGAAAGATGATACCTGGATGAAATCCCGCAAAAAAGAAAATGGTTACGATAAACCGATTTCGATATATGAAGTCCATTTGGGTTCGTGGAAAAGAAAAGCCGGACACGATCCCGGTTTTTTAAATTACCGAGAATTAGCCGATCAAATGGTTCCTTATGTAAAAGACCTGGGCTACTCTCATATTGAATTGCTGCCTATTGCCGAACATCCCTATGATCCTTCCTGGGGATATCAGATTACCGGCTATTATGCTCCCACAAGTCGTTTCGGAAATCCGGAAGATTTCATGTATTTCGTGGATACGTGCCATCAGGCGGGAATTGGTGTTTTAGTTGACTGGGTTCCCGCGCATTTCGCAAAGGACGATCATGGCTTGAGACGTTTCGACGGAACCGCGCTTTTTGAGCACGAAGATCCACAAAAAGGCGAGCACAAAGACTGGGGCACCGCCATCTTTAATTTTGACAGAACCGAAGTTCTTAACTTCCTGGTTTCAAATGCGGTTTATTGGTGTGAAAAATTCCACATTGACGGCCTTCGGGTTGATGCCGTGGCTTCGATGCTCTACCTCGATTATTCCCGGGAAGAAGGCGAATGGACTCCCAATAAATACGGCGGCAGAGAAAATATTGAAGCCATTAATTTTTTGAGAAATGTTAACGATGCGGTGCATCATCACTTTCCGGGAGTTATCACTTTTGCTGAAGAATCTACTTCCTGGGGAGGTGTTTCGCGCCCTACAGAAACGGGCGGATTAGGCTTCGATTATAAATGGAATATGGGCTGGATGAATGACACCCTCACCTATATCGAAAAAGATCCGATTTACCGAAAGTATCATCAAGACCAGCTAACATTTTCGCTCATTTACGCATTTACAGAACATTTCACGCTCCCTTTTTCTCACGATGAAGTGGTGCACATGAAGCAGTCTATGCTCTCCAAAATGCCCGGCGACGACTGGCAGAAGTTTGCAAACCTGCGTTTGTTGTATCTCTACATGTATGCGCATCCCGGAAAAAACCTCCTTTTTATGGGCTGTGAATTTGGGCAATGGTCGGAATGGAGTGAAAGCCGGTCTTTAGACTGGCACTTGCTTGAATGGGAAAAACACAGTGGATTACAGCAGCTGCTTAAGGATTTGAACTCCATCAACAAAAAAGAAAAAGCCCTGCACGAGGTTGATTTTGACTGGCGCGGTTTTGAATGGATTGATATCAGTGATGCGGATAATTGTGTTATTTCTTTTATAAGAAGAGCAAAAGATCCTGAAGATTTTTTAGTGATTGTACTTAACTTTACCCCATCGGTTCATCACGGGTACAAAATTGGCGTTCCTCTTGCCGGAGAATACGAAGTGTTGCTAAACAGCGATTCTCAGTATTATGGGGGCAGCAATGCGGGGGATAATAAAGTTCAGGCACAATCAGGAGAATGGCACAATCAGGAAGCGCATGTTGCGATTACGGTGCCGCCGCTGGCCGGTGTAATATTAAAGCCCAAAGGTTAGATTATTCATGAGATTTTCACGCTCGTGTGGGTCATTAGTACATCCGACATCATTTCCGGGAAAATATGGAATGGGTGATTTTGGATTCGAAGCCCGTAGCTTTATTGATTTTTTAGAACGAACCGGCCAAACTATCTGGCAAATTTTACCCTTAACCCCAACGGGTTACGGAAATTCCCCTTACGCCAGTTACTCTGCCTTTGCCGGAAATATTTACCTGATTAGCCCGGATATTTTGCTGCAAAAGGGCTTGCTTACTTCCGAAGAAATTTCAGCCATAGAATTGCCCTCAAGAGTAAATGCTGATTACGAGCAATCATTTGAAAACAAGAATGAGCTTTTTCAAAAAGCCTGCACGCGGTTTTATGAACTCGCAAAGCCGGATGAATTAAAAGCTTTTCAATCCTTCAAGAAAGAAAATCGGCATTGGCTGGACGACTATGTGCTTTTTATGGCTTGTTCGCTGCACTATAATAAGCAGCCCTGGAATAGCTGGGACAAAGACATCGCCCAGCGAAAACCAGCCGCACTGAAAAAATACCGGGCTAAATTCAGCAAGGAGCTCGAGTTTCAATACTGGCTGCAGTTCGAATTTAATAATCAGTGGATGAGCTTGAAAAAATATGCTAACGATCGCGGTGTACGTGTGGTTGGTGATATCCCCATCTTTGTTGATCATAACAGCGCCGATGTTTGGGCAAATCCAAAATATTTTGAAGTAGACAAGCAGGGAAACCGAATCTTAGTTTCAGGTGTACCGCCAGATTATTTCAGTAAAACGGGTCAACTTTGGGGAAATCCGTTATATAAATGGGATGAGCTTGAAAAAGATAATTTCTCTTGGTGGATCGCTCGTTTTCAACAAATGTTCAGGAACTGTGATGCCATCCGGGTAGATCATTTTCGTGGCTTTGACGCTTATTGGGAAGTAGAGGCTTCGCAGAAAACTGCAGAAATCGGCCGCTGGGTGAACGGGCCGGGAGAAAAGCTTTTCGAAACGATTTTGAAAGAGTGTGGAGAGTTGCCGATAATCGCAGAAGATCTCGGCTTTGTGACCGAGGGAGTAGAAAAGTTAAGGGATAAATTTAATTTTCCGGGGATGAAAATCATTCAGTTTGCTTTCGATTCTGGTTCGAGCAATGGTTTTTTGCCTCACAATTACACCCAAAATAGTGTGGCCTATACCGGAACACACGACAATGACACCGTAATCGGCTGGTATACAACCACAACTGATGAAGAGCGGCACCGCGCACGCCTCTACTGTAAGGCGCATGGTGAAGAGATGAATTGGGAGTTTATACGATTAGGGATGCTTTCGGTATCAGATCAGGCTATATTCCCGCTTCAGGATTTTATGAATCTTGGAAGTTCTCACAGAATGAATATTCCGGGTACATCATCGGGAAACTGGCTGTGGAGATATACAGAGGAAATGTTAGCGGGTGTGGACGAAAACAGAATAAAAACCCTGATAGAACTAAGTAACAGGAAAAAGAATTAAAGTTTAAATACCAAATTCCCCTGATTTCAGAAACAAAAACGGTTTTTGTATATTATGGGGCTCGGTTCTACAAATATAATTATGCCTTTTACACTAAATCACTTACCAAAACGAACACAAAAACCCCGCAACAAAGGCCTTACTCTTGTCTTAGATAAAGGATACAGCGTTCGCCAAGCCGAAGATTTTGTGGAGGTGTGTTCGGATTATATCGACGTAATAAAGTTGGGGTGGGGAACCTCTTACGTAACCCAAAACCTTGAAGAAAAACTGAGTGTGTATCATAATGCAGGCATTCCTGTTTATTTAGGCGGTACTCTTTTTGAGGCTTATGTACTTCGTGATCAGCTTGATGCTTACGTAAAGCTGATGAAAAAATATGAGATAGAATATGTTGAGGTTTCGAATGGCACCATTTGGCTGTCTGACGAGAAGAAACAGAACATTATCAAAGATCTTAGTAAAGAATTTAACGTGTATTCTGAAGTTGGAAGTAAAAATCCCAACGATATCATTCCCCCTTATAAATGGGTTCGAATCATTGAGCAGGAATTGGCTGCTGGGGCTCAAAAGGTAATTTGTGAAGCCCGTGAAAGTGGAACGGTCGGTGTTTTTAGGCCGAATGGAGAAGTTCGGTCCGGATTAATCGAAGAGATAACCGATCAAATTCCTGCCGAAAAACTGATTTTTGAAGCTCCTCAAAAAGAACAGCAGGTTTGGTTTATTAGAAAGTTTGGAAGTAACGTTAACCTCGGGAATATTCAGCCGGCCGACGTGATTTCCGTTGAAACCCTAAGGCTCGGTTTAAGAAGCGACACATTGTTGGACTTTTACTCACTGGACGATGATGAAGATTTAAAAAAAGTAATGAAAGACAATTCAATCTCTAACGAAGAGTAAAAAGAAGATTTATGAAAATACTTTACGCTGCTGCAGAAATATCTCCCTTTGCCCGAATGACATACACTGCCGATTTACTTCGGTTTTTACCTGCCTCTTTACAAGATAAAGGATATGAAATCAGAATTTTGCTCCCCAAATATGGCAGCATAAATGATCGCCGAAACAGGCTGCATGAGGTTATCCGGCTTTCAGGAATTGAAGTTGAAGTTGGCGAAGAAACGGAAAGCATGAAAATTAAAGTTGCCAGTATTCCTAATGCGAAACTACAGGTATATTTTCTGGATAACGATAAATATTTTAAGCGAAAAGGCCTCTTCAAAAAACCCGATACGGATGAGTTTTATGAAGATAATGATGAGAGATTAGTCTTCTACAATAAAGGAGTTCTGGAAACAGTTATTAAGCTCGGTTGGGAGCCGGACATTATTCACTGCCACGATTGGCCTGCTGGATTAATCCCGCTTCTGGTTAAAACAAAGTACAAGGACGAGAAGATTTTCAAGAACACCCAAATAGTGTATAACTTGCACCACCCCATTAACGAAGGCGATTCTGATTCCAAAAGGGTACTCGAGCTTCTCGGGCTTCCTCCAGAAACAGACATAGACAATCTTACCGAAAAGGGAAAAGTTGATCTTCTAAAACTTGGCTTAAAATACAGCGATCATGTAGTAACCGGAAATTACTTAAAAGATGAGTTTGACGAGATGTTTAAGGAATTGAACATCACGCCAAAGAAAATTCAGGGCTCACCTGAAGATGTTTCTGAAAAGTTCTCCGAGTACTACAAATCCATTAAAAAAAACAGCTAAAGAAAAACTTAAAATGAGTAGCACACATAAGGGGTTAGCCGCCTTTTGTATTCCCTTGTTAACCCTGCTAATACTTTTTACCGGTTGTGAAGCCCCGGGCAGTGTTGGTGGAGATTTTGTTGACAAGTCGGAACTTACCTTCGATACACTTTCAATTTCAAATATTCAGCCTCAAAGTTATAACGGTTATACCGGCCGGTTAACGTTCGTTACCATGGGTAACTACTCTGATCCGGTTTTTGGTGATATTGAGGCCAGGGCCTTGCTTAAACCAACACGGTCAACTTCAATGCCAGAAGGCGAGCTTTTGGACAGTGATGAGTATTCCATGCAACTTCAACTTGTGATGGACAGCTTAAGCACCTCCGGAGACACTTTATCACCGGCAAATTATTCTGTTTATGAAGTTACCTCTCAATGGAATGGCTCAACCTTTAGGTTAGACAGCGAGCTCAGCTACAATGAGACAAATCTTGTTGGTAGTTTTTCTATTACAAATGAAGACACCGTAACGGTAGATTTATCTGATGAATGGAAAAATACATTTGCCGGTTACCTTCAAAATGATGCCCCGGATGCTGATTCCGTTTACCAGTACGAGTTTAGAGGATTAGCTCTTGTGGCTGACGATGGCGCCGGTAAGTTGTCGTTTCCACGAATGGCTTCAAGCCGCTTTTTAGCCATCAACACAGAAGACCCTGACACCACGAATTTTTCCGTTAGAGACTGGGCTTACAACTTGAATAGAACCGGAGAAACCACCCAAAGCGATGTAAGTGCATTACATAATACCGTGGAAGGAATGCTTTTATTGAACATTGAAGGGTTAATAGAAGAGTTTGAGGATAATAACCTAATCCGTGCTGAAATTGTTTTTTATGAAGCGATTGATGAGTTAGAAGGTTTACCTGCTAATCATGTGCGACGCACGGTGAACAGTATTGGAATGGACATTGGTGTTGAAGAAGATCCTGCTTACGATTTTCAATTTGGAGCGCTGGAGGCTACCGGATCAAGAAACAGTAGCGATGGTTCCTTTAGAATTAACATCACTAACTATATAAATAATACTATTTATGGCACTGAAGACCGAACCGATTTATATATAGGAATTGGTTCTAATACCGGCGATTTAAAGTCTGCTTTAATCTATAATCAGAACGCGCCTGAAAATTTACTCCCGAAATTAATTATCACATCTCTAACAGATGATGAGGAATAATGGAAATATTTAAGACAATAATTATCATTTTAGTATTGGGTTTAGCCTCCCAACAAGCGTTAGCCCAGCAAGGCATTAGCGAAAATAACAATGGCTCTTTTTATTCCCTCTTTGGGCTTGGTCAGCCTTTTGATAATAATACAGCAAGAGAAAACGGGTTAGGGATTTTAGGTGTTTCATTAGATAATCTACAATCGAACACCTTGCAAAATCCTGCGATGTGGGGTAAGAATTTGTACAGTACCGCTTCGTCAGGATTTAGAATTTCTCAGTTTACCGCCGAAGATCAAACGCGGGAAAGCATAAATGCACTGCTGGAATCAACTAATCTGCAGTTCACTTTCCCGCTTTACAATCAAAAACTTGGGCTTTCAGCTTCCTTATACCCCGTAACAAAATCTAATTTCAGGGTTTTTTCCACGAATTCGGAAATACCGGCTGCCGGAGATACTGTAAATTATATTTCAGATATAAAAGGTTCGGGCGGTGTTAACAAGTTGGAAGTAGGATTGGGATGGAATATCAACAGAAATATTGCCGTCGGTTACGCTCCTTCTCTGGCCTTCATCACTAAAAATAATACCGAAACTACTTTCTTTCAACAGTCGGGTTATGGCACTAACAATTTAGATCGCAAAATTACGGGACTGGCTCTTGCACATCGATTTGGAACTTTATTGAGCTTTGGGGGTTTATTTAATAGCAACGACCGCTTGAGCATTGGAGCGGCTGTAGCATTGCCCATCGAGTTTGACGCAAAGAGAGAGATTAGTGTGACAAAAGATATAAGCAATCAAGAGCAAGAAGTACTGCTCAGAGATCCTGAACAGGGAACCGTAAAATTACCCGTAGAATTAAATGCAGGATTAACTTATTATCCCAGCAGTTTAGTAAATATCTCGGTTGAGGGACAGTTACAAAAATGGAGCGAATTCGAATCAGAACTCAATCCAAGTGATGAATTATTGATGAGTGACAGGTATCGTATGGGGCTTGGAGCCGAATACCATCCTTACCGCCTTAATTCAACCAGTTTTTTGTCCAACTTTAGGTACAGCGGTGGTCTTTCATATGACACAGGCCACTTAACTATCGATAATCGTGATATTGATACATTTTGGATGTCTTTAGGACTGGGAGTTTTATCCCGCTCGGCATCCACAATAGATCTAAGCTTTCAGTATGGATTGCGGGGAACTAACTCTAATATGCTTGTTAGGGAAAAAATATGGACTTTTAGCTTGTCAATTAATTTGACGGAAAGAATGTTCGTAAGACCCAAGTTAAATTAATGATAAAATATTTAGACTATTTAATTAGTTTATAAGACTGTAAGAAAGAATAATAAATAAGAGCCATGAAACAATTACTTATAATTTTAGGAATGCTACTTTTGAGCTCCTCAATGACTCACGCGCAGGCAGATTGTAAAGAAACTCCGCCCAGCGGTTTATCACCTATAGCGGCGTATTCACTTTTCTCCGAAAACTATAGAAATGGCGATTATGAATTCGCATTGAGATATGGAAGGTGGATGATTTGTGCAAAACCAGAAACACTTGAAGGTTATGCAAGATTTGAGCTAAAAAAACAATACGAGCGCTTAATTGATATCTATGAAGAGGTGGGGAAAAGCAAGGAAGATCCTGCGCAGCGTACAGCTCATATAGATACAGCCTTAACACTTTTTGATGAAAGCCTTGAATTATTTGGAGAAGATGAAGCCTCCCGATTTGATATAATCTTTAATAAAGGCCGGTTCTATCAACAAAATTATGATTATATAGACGACGGGCTTACAAAAGCTTACAATGAATACGAAAAGCTTTTCGAAATGAATAGTGAAAAGGCCACCTCTATGGGAGACGGTTATTATTTACGGGTTGTGCTAAATAACATGGTTAATAAAAACAGAAAAGAAGATTCACAGCAGCTTATTGATCAAACAAAACCTCTTGCCGATGGCGACCTTCTTGATTTTATTGAAGGAAAACAACGTGACCTTCTCGGTTCTGCAGAAGAACGATTAGCATATTACTTGCCTATACTTGAAGATGAGCCCGAAAATATAGAAGCTCTTAAAGCCGTAGAAAGTGCTCATCAGGAGTTAGGGAACAGACCCGAGCTTGCTAAAGTGAAACGTAAATTACATCAGTTGCAACCCTCTTACGAAAGCGCCCTTAGTTTAGCGGAAATGGAAGAAAGTAACGCAAACTACAAAGAGGCCGCTAAGTTTTACACGGAAGCTCTCGATAAGGCCAAAGATGATACACAAAAGAAACGACTTCACCTCGAATTAGCCGACGCTAATATCAACATGGGAGAGTTAGCCGATGCAAAAAGCGAGGTAAACAAAGCCCTTGGGATGGATCAAAACTATGGGATGGCATACATCAAAATGGCTAATATTTATGCTCAGGCTGTTACCCAATGTACCGATTCTCGAAAACTTGAAGCACAAGACAAAGTAGTTTATTGGGCTGTTATTGATTATCTCAACAAAGCTAAGAGTGTTGATAAATCTGCAGCAAATACGGCTAACCGCCTGCTTTCTACGTATGAGCCGGTTACACCTTCAGCCGAAGACAAATTTTTCACATTAGGGTATGAGACGGGACAACAAGTTAAAGTAGATGGGTCTTTAATGCCTTGCTACAGCTGGATTAATGAGACAGTAACTGTTCGTTAATTTGCAATAAATTAAAACATTTGTATCTTTTCTCATCTTCAAAGATTTACAGGTGCGGATAAAAAATCCGCACCTTCTTTTACCCTTCCCTCCTTTACAATTCTAACATTTACTGATTTTCACTTTTCGAACGGAAGAAAGGAAAAACCATACTAAATTTAATGGCACGCAAAAAAAATTATAAGAACCGCGGTAAAAACAAACGCAACAATCGTCCCGATAAAAACGGCAATGTTTTCATCCCGAAGTTTCATTGGAAAAATAATCAGGGAGTTGCCGGGCGATATGCCGGCGTTTTAGAAATAAACCCGAAAGGATGGGGTTTTATAAGAAAGCTGGATTACGAGTTTAGTTACAATCCTCAAGATCCTTTTTTAAAGCCTGAGGAAGTTAAAAACCTTGATTTGCGCCCGGGTCTTGTTCTTGAAGGTGAATTTGAAGAAGACAATCAGGGACACAAACACGTTCATTCTGTAGATGTAATAAATGGCAAACCCGTAGAAGCGTGGACCAAATCAAGCAGATTTGAACGCCAAACACCAATTATGCCTGTTGACTGGATCAAGCTTGGTTGTAATCCTGATGATGTTGAAATGCGGGTTATTGATCTTGTTGCTCCTATCGGAAAGGGTCAGCGATCTTTAATTGTAGCCCCACCAAGAACCGGTAAATCTGTATTGCTGAAGGAAATTGCGAAATCCATTACCAGCAATCATAAAGATATTCACGTTAGTGTACTTTTAGTGGATGAACGCCCTGAAGAAGTCACCGATTTCATTCGCTCCACAGCCGCAGAAGTGTTTGCTTCCTCAAATGACAAACCCACCCAAAGTCATATCCGAATTACGGAAATGGCGCTCGGATACGCTAAAAGAAAAGCAGAAATGGGTGAAGACTCCGTTCTGCTTATCGACTCTCTAACGCGCCTTGGCAGAGCTTATAATGCCATACAATCCAATAGCGGCAGAACACTTTCGGGGGGGCTTGATATTCGAGCCTTAGAAATTCCAAAAAAGATTTTTGGATCTGCCCGTAAAATTGAAGGCGGTGGTTCACTCACCATTATTGCAACCTGCCTCATCGAGACTAATTCTCGTATGGACGATCTTATTTTTGAGGAGTTCAAAGGAACCGGAAATATGGAGCTTGTCTTAGACCGGGAGCTGTCTAACGATCGAATTTATCCGGCCATAAATATCACGGCTTCAGGAACGCGGAATGAACATAAATTTATAACCGATTCTCTGGAAGAGCGAAACATGGTGCGTCGGTATTTACTCAAAAAATCACCAAAAGAATCGATGCTTGGTTTACTTAAAGTGCTCAAAAACACGGAAAGTAATCAGGAGTTACTGAATCAGATTGCCGCCTTGGCTTAATCAGGCAACAGGCACAGAGGGGTCGATTTCTTCGGCCCATTTTTTCATTCCACCTTTTAGATTGGCGACGTCTTCGAAACCTTCGCTTTCTAAAAAAGAAGCTGCCCGAGAGCTGCGATTTCCGCTTCGGCACATAATCACTACTTCAGTATTTTTCTTTTCCTCAATTTCCTGAAGCCTGTTTTGCAGCTGCGCCAACGGAATATGATGGCCATCTAAATTAGACACCAGGTATTCGACGTCTTCACGCACATCTAATAACAAAAAGTCCTTGCCGGCTTCTTTCTTTTCTTTTAATTCTTGAACGGTTATTTCTTTCATATCTGTTTACTCTGATTTAACTGTATCGATCTAATTTAAACTGTTTGCCAAGATAAAGTTTCTTTGCGTTTTCGTCTTCTGCCAATTTATCGGATGAGCCTTCCATCAAGATCTTCCCTTCAAACATCAAGTACGCCCGGTCTGTAATTGCAAGGGTTTCGTGCACATTATGATCTGTAATCAATATGCCAATGTTTTGATGGCGTAAACTGGAAACTATTTCCTGAATGTCTTCAACGGCTATGGGATCTACCCCGGCGAATGGTTCATCAAGCAGGATAAACTTTGGATTTGTAACCAAGGCCCGTGCTATTTCAGTTCGCCTTCTTTCCCCGCCCGAGAGGTTGTATCCTTTGTTGTTGACTACTTTTTCAAGGCCGAACTCTTCAATAAGTTTATCAACCCGGTTTTTAATTTCTTTAGCCGGTACCGAAAGAAATTGCAGTACCGCTTCCAGGTTTTCGCGCACTGTTAAATTCCGAAAAACGCTTGCCTCCTGCGCAAGATAACCAATTCCCATCCGCGCTCTTTTGTACATCGGCTTATCGGTGAGATTGATATCATTTAGAAAAATTTTACCGGCATTGGCAGCTACAAGGCCAACCATCATATAAAATGTAGTCGTTTTCCCCGCCCCGTTTGGCCCCAATAAGCCTACAATTTCTCCTTGTTTTACGTTGATGGAAACCTCGTTTACCACCGTTCTCTTGCGATAGCGTTTTACCAGTCCTTCGCTGTGCAGATTTAAGATTTCAGAAGTGTTTCCATCATTCATAGAAAAGAGTTGTAGTTAAATCAATCAGGCTACGGATAAGGAATGCAGGATGGAATCAAATATGAGTTTTCCATCTTCTGACCCCAACACTTTTTCCATGGCCCGTTCGGGATGAGGCATCAAACCCAGTACGTTCCGTTGAGCATTACAAATTCCCGCTATATGATCTATTGAACCATTAAAATTGGTGGCTTTGGTAAGATTTCCAGCTTCATCACAATAACGAAATAAAACCTGATCGTTATCCTGAAGAGATTTGAGCCCGCCCTCATCAATGAAATAATTTCCCTCGCCATGCGAAACGGGGATATCAAAAACCTGCCCTTTTTGAAGTGTTTGAGTGAAAAGGCTGTTCGTTGTTTCGCAGCGAATACAAACATTCTTGCACACAAACTTGAGCTCTTCGTTGTGCATCATTGCACCAGGGATAAGTCCCGCCTCAAGCAAAATCTGGAAACCGTTACAAATTCCCAAAACCGGGCCACCTTTTTCCACGAATTTTACCACTTCCTGCATAATCGGGGAAAACCGTGCGATGGCTCCCGACCTGAGATAATCTCCGTATGAAAATCCCCCGGGAATAATCAGGAAATCAATCCCTGAAAGATCCGTGTCTTTATGCCAAAGAAATTTTACTTCAGAATTCATCACGTGCTTCATAGCATGATATGCGTCGTGGTCACAATTAGAACCTGGGAATACAATTACACCAAATGTTGCCATTTTATCCTTTTATTTCGGTAACAAGTTGAATTTCTCTTAAGATACTGTCGATGCGCAAACATTCTTCAAACTCCCCTTCGTGCACCAATGCTTTTCCATCGTGATGAACTTTGAGGGTAATGGTTTCCGCTTTTGAAAGGCTGCATCCTGTTGCTTTCATAAGCTGCTCTATAACTTCATCGAAAGTGTGAATGTTGTCATCATATAAAATTAAGCGCCAGGGAGTTGTTATGGAATCCTCAACCTCCTCTTCCTCTTTAACGACCTCTTCAACCTCCACATCTGCCATGGCGATATGTTGATTGTTAAGCTGCATTACTTTTCGATGGTTATTTCAAAATCTTCCATTACTTCATTTGCTAATAACTGAGAACAGGCAGCTTCCACTACTTTTTTTGCAGATTCTTCGTCGCCGGCTTCCACATCAAGTTCTATAAATTTACCAATGCGCACCTGCTGAACTTCATTCAGTCCAAGATTTTTTAGTGCATGTTGTGCGGCTTTTCCTTTCGGATCGAGAATTGATGGGCGGAGCGTAACGTTTACTTTCGCTTTATACATTGTTGGGCTTATTTATGAGTGAGCTCCTAATTTACGCTTTCTGCAACTTAGCTGCTAACTGCTTGCCTTTATCAAAGCAGAAAATCACTCACACATTTGATTTAACCTTCTCGTTGTGATACTATCATTCTTCATTCACAATCAAAAAAATATGATGAAAATATTCTCTTTTCTGCTGTTTTTACCTTTTATAATCGGAGCCTGTACAACATCTGCAAAAAACGAGCTCTCTCAACACGACATTTTAATTACAAATGCAAAAATAGTTGACGGTTCCGGCTCTGAGGCTTTTGATGGGGATATTTTTATTCAAAACGGCGTTATCTCTCAAGTGGGTGAAATTGAGGCCGATCAAATAAATCCCTCCAAAACCATTGACGCGGCTGGCAGAGTAGTCTCACCTGGTTTCATTGATATGCATTCGCACGGAAATCCACTTGAAACGCCGGAGTTCCAAAATTTCCTTGCTATGGGAATTACCACCATCACGCTGGGACAAGACGGCGGCAGCGTGCACACCCGTGATATTTCCGGGTGGATGGATGAAGTGGACAAAACAGGCACCGGACCTAATATTGTGCATATGCAAGGCCACGGAACGCTTCGCCGATTGGTTGAGGCACCAATGCAGTCGGACCTTAATTCTTCCTACATCCAGGAAATGCATAATTTGATGAACCAAGCCATGCTTGCCGGATCTTTTGGAATGACGACCGGCTTAGAATATGAACCGGGAAAATTTGCAGATATGTCTGAATTAACGGCTGTAGCCGAACCCGTTGCCAAGCATGGCGGATTGATTCAAAGCCACATGCGGAATGAAGATGATGATCAGGTAGAAAAATCTATTGAGGAACTTCTGGAGCAGGGCGAAAAATCCGGGGCGAAGGTGCATATTTCTCACATTAAAATTGTGTACGCGAATAATCCCGATCGCGCCGGAGAAGTTCTTCAAAAAATGGATAACGCTCGGAAAAATGGAGCTCGTGTTACCGCCGATTTATATCCTTATGCGGCAAGTTATACAGGAATCGGAATTGTATTTCCCGCATGGGCAAAAGCCCCGAATAATTTTGAGGAAGTTGTGAGCAATCGCCGTGAAGAACTTGCTGAATTCCTTCGAGAAAAAGTTGCCTCCAGAAATGGCCCGGAATCGACTTTATTTGGCACCGAACCATGGGCGGGAATGACGCTTGCAGAAGTTGCCGATTCTCTCAGCAAACCTTTCGAAGATGTTTTGATAGATGATATTGGCCCCCGTGGTGCCGGCGCTGCTTATTTTGTGATGAATGAAAATGTGATGCAGCGATTTCTTCAAGACCCGCATATTATGATTAGCACCGATGGCAGCCCCACGATGCAGCATCCGAGGAGCTATGGAAGCTTTGCTAAAATTATCCGAAAATATGTGGTGGAAGAGCCCGTGCTGAAACTTGAAGAAGCCATCCGCAAAATGAGCGGTCTTTCTGCGGAAACACTCGGACTGGACGACCCTTCGCGCGTTGAAGTCCCCAGAGGGTTAATCAAAGAAGGTTTTGCCGCGGATCTGCTGATTTTCAATCCGGAAAATGTTCGGGATAATTCGACCTTCGATCAGCCGCACCGCCTCAGTGAAGGCTTTGATTGGGTTCTGGTAAATGGGATCCCTATTTTGGAGGACGGCTCTTTTACTGATCCTAAATCCGGACAAGTTATCCGAAGAAAAACATTCCCAAATTAGTGGCCACAAATTTCATTGTCTTGGTTTTTTTATTGAACATTTGAAGGGCAAGGGATGTTATTTAGACTAAAAAGCCAGAGACATCCGTGCTGAGAATCATACATTTTTTCAAAGAGAGTGGGGCGTTATTAAAAGACACATTCATTGATTGGAATGCACGAGATCCATTCCGCAACAGTACCGTGATTTCATATTATACTATCTTTTCTCTGCCTGGCCTTGGTGTAATAATTATAAATTTGGCGGGTTATTTTTTTGGCACCGAACAAATGACCAACGAGGTTTCTTCACAAATAGAAGAAATGGTGGGGCGTGATGCGGCTGTTGCTGTAGAAAAAATCATCTCTAACGCAGACTCAACAGATAAGTTTTCGCTTTCCTCCATCATTAGTTTAGCCGTACTTATTTTTGGCGCAACCGGCGTTTTTTATCAAGTTCAGCAAACCTTAAATATTATGTGGAATGTACAGTCAAGGCCCGATCAACAACTTCTGCAGTTTTTAATTGATCGGTTATTTTCTTTTGGGATGATTCTCACCATCGGTTTTTTGTTAATCACATCACTTATCGTTTCCTCCTTAATTTCCGCTTTAAGCCAATGGTTGACTGTTAATTTTTTCGGTTTTATTGACCTCCTTCTCCGAGCAATGGATGTCACCCTTTCACTGGTAATTATTACGATTTTGTTTGCCGCTATTTATAAAATTTTACCAGATGTTAAAATTCGGTGGAGAGATGTTTGGATCGGCGCTTTAGTTACCTCCGTGCTTTTTGTAATCGCGAAATATTTATTAGGCCTTTATTTTGCCTTTAGTAATCCCGGTTCGATTTATGGGGCTGCGGGAAGCATCATTCTAATTATGCTTTGGACAACCTACAGTGCGTTAATTATGCTTTTTGGGGCGGAATTTACCCGTGTTTATGCGAAAAGGTATGGTGTCAAGATAGAACCGTTACCTCATGCCGAATACATTCACAGGCCGCCTGAAAAGAAAAAACCGGTTCAGGTAGAGTAGACAAATGTAGAACCGGAAATTAGCCAAAAAATAAAAGAGAGAGGCTAAGAGAGATGAAAAAGAGATATTGGATACCGCTTCTAATCCTTGCAATATTGATTGGAGGGCGAATTGCCCTGCCTTATTGGGTTACTGATTATGTGAATAAAACACTCGAGGATATAGAAGGGTATACCGGCTCTATTCAGGGTGTAGATCTGCATATTATTCAGGGGGCGTATGCCATCGACAGCTTATCTATCGATAAGATTGAAGCCAATAACGAAGTTCCTTTCATGACCATTGAGCAAATTTATTTCTCGCTTGATTGGTCGGCATTATTCAGAGGAGCTATAGTGGGTGATGTGCTGTTAGTGTCGCCGGCTTTGAATTTTGTAGCTCCTTACCAAGATGATGGGGAGTTTGGACAGGAAATAGACTGGCCTCAGATGGCGCGGGATATGATGCCCATTCGAATTGACCGTTTTGCCATAGAAAACGGACTTTTTCGCTATCGCGACTTCTCCACTTCTCCCCAAGTAGATATCCCTGTCACCAACCTGGAACTTGAAATTACTAACATCACTAATGCCGAAAATACGGAGCAAGAACTGCCTACACATCTGGAGCTTTATGCGACCACTATCGGGGATGGTTATTTGGGCTTCGTTGCAGATTTATTTCTTATGAATGACATACCAAATGTTGACGCCACTCTGGAAATTGAGCAGGTATATCTCCCTGCGCTCAATAAATTTTTAGAAGCTTATGCCGCTGTTGATGCCGAAAGCGGAGAATTTAACCTTTACAGTGAGATAGTTATCAATAATGGGATTGTTGAAGGATACGTGAGGCCACTAATTGTTGGCTTGAAAATTATTGACCTGGAAGATCCGGATGGAAATGTATTAGAGATGGCTTGGGAAGGAATTGTTGGGTTTTTAACCGAAGCATTTGAAAATCAACCCGAAGATCAATTCGCAACTGAAATCCCTTTAGAGGGTGATTTAAATAATGTTGAAACCGGAATTTATCCCGCAATCTGGAACATATTTCAAAATGCTTTTGTGGATGCTTTCAGTCAGAGTGCGGGTGGGCAGATTCAATTTGGAGATCAGTAAACAGTGAAATTTAGATCATTTGATGACTGTAACACCACCTGTCAGGTTGTGGATAATATAGTTGCTAATTCCGCCGGGGCTTTTATCATTTATATCCCACTTAAAATCAGCTCCGCCAATAAATAAGTGGTGTGATTTTTGAGATTTCATTTGCTCAACAATCACTTTACCAGGTTCACCAATGGCAACAACGGTTGACAGGTTTACCTCTTTATCGATTTCATTCTCGAACATGTATTTTGCCAGCTCGATAATTGCTTTGGCTTCCGTTTCGGCTTCATCATCAACAGCTACCACAAGGATGCAAACTTCCGGCTCATAACGAAGATCTTTGTATAACTCTGCGGAATATTTCACAGCGGCGCTTGCGTATTTTGAACCATTTGTGGCAATTAACCACTTTTTCAATTCACTCATAATCTTTTATTTATTTCAGCGAATGATAGCTGATTGTTAGGTATAAATTAATTAGAAAATATCGCACCTTTCATCTGAAAGCAATCCTTAACATTCCTATCTTTGGCTTGCTTTGAAAGCTATGCAGAACATACCACCCTTACATCAAAATATCTTCAAAATCATCAGCAGTTCGGCGGAAAAGTTGGGTTTCCCCGTTTTTGTTGTTGGGGGATATGTGCGTGATTATTACCTGGGCCGGCTAAAATCCGGAGATATGGATATTGATTTCGTTACGGTTGGTTCAGGAATACAGTTAGCCAAAGAAGTAGCGGCTCAAATTCAGGATTCTCATTTGGGCATCTATAAGCAATTTGGAACGGCTCAGGTAAAAGCAGGAGATCTTGAGTTGGAATTTGTAGGCGCTCGAAAAGAAAGCTATCGCAAAAATTCCCGCAAACCCATTGTAGAAGACGGCACCATTGAAGACGACCAACTCCGCCGAGATCTCACCATCAATGCGCTTTCCTGGTCGCTAAACGCGGAAAATTATGGAGAGTTGGTTGACCCTTTCGGAGGAATCAAAGATCTTGAAAATAAAATAATCCGAACCCCGATTGATCCTCATCAAACCTTCAGCGATGACCCCCTTCGCATGATGCGAGCCATCCGGTTTGCTTCTCAGCTCGATTTCAAAATTGAGGAAAATACATTTAGCGCCATCACAGAAATGGCCGGCAGAATCAGCATTATTTCGAAGGAGCGAATTATTGATGAGCTCAACAAAATAATTATGAGCCAGAATCCGCCCCTGGGTTTCACCATGTTATTCAAGACAGGTTTGCTGAAGGAATTTTTCCCAGAGCTACACAATCTCCACGGCGTGCAGGAGGTAAAGGGGCAGCGGCATAAAGATAATTTCTGGCACACCCTAAAGGTTCTCGAAAATGTGATTGAACTGGGTGCCGACATTTGGCTGCGTTGGGCTGCCATAATGCACGATATAGCAAAACCCCCTACACAACGCTTTCAGGAAGATGTTGGGTGGACTTTCCACGGGCATGACGCTCTTGGCGCTAAATGGACAAACCGAATCTTCAGACGGCTTGGGCTGCCCCTTGATGAACGGATGCGTTACGTTCGAAAACTGGTCCGGCTTCATTTACGCCCCATTGCGCTGATCTCTGATGAGGTTTCAGACAGCGCTATCCGCCGCCTGATTTTTGATGCCGGGGATGACATTGATGATCTGATGAAGTTGTGCCGCGCCGACATCACCAGTAAAAATGAGGAGAAAGTAGAACGTTACCAGGGCAATTTTGATTACGTGGAACAACGAATCAAAGAAGTTGAAAAAAAGGATCATCTCCGAAACTGGAAGAATCCACTTTCTGGTGATGAAATCATGAATGCCCTGGGAATCAAACCAGGGAAAAGTGTAGGTGATGTAAAAGACGCGGTAAAGGAAGCCATTTTAAATGGTGAAATATCAAATACTCATGAAGCCGCTTACGAATTTATGATGAACAACAAAGACGAGTTTCTTAAATAATGCGCGAAGTTTGGATTTCACACTCACATGCAAAAATTAACCTTGGCTTAAATGTACTTGAACGCCTCGAAAACGGCTATCATCGCATTGAAACAGGGTTTTGTTTTTTAGAATGGAAAGACCGGTTTTCCCTTACACCTTCCGCGCGTATGCAGCTTGAGATGAGTGATCCAAAAATTCCCGTAGACGATTCTAACCTGATTGTAAAGGCGCTGAAATTACTTGCCGAAGAAGCCGGGCTTAAAGACGAGTTCCACATCAAAGTAGAAAAACACATGCCAGCAGGGGCGGGCCTCGGTGGCGGAAGCAGCAATGCCGCAACCATCATGCGAATGGCAAATAAAGTGGCTAATCTTGGTTTGTCTGTAGATGATCTTATTGAACTCGGTGGCAGAATTGGAGCCGATGTTCCTTTTTTTATACAAGGCAAAACAGGAATTGGATCAGGAATTGGAAATCAAATTGAAGAGCTTCCGATTCAACCCGATGCCTGGATTGTTACCGCTTTCCCCAACATTGAAAGTTCTACACAAGAAGCCTATCAGTTTTGTGAGGTAAACCCTGAACCGGATTTTTCACTAAAAAATGTGTTGCTCAACGAAGAACCGGAAGAGTGGCAGTATTTACTGATGAATGACCTTGAGCCGGCCGTGTTTCCCCGCTTCAATTTGGTGGGCAATTTAAAGGATCAGTTCTATGAGTTTGGCGCTTCCTACGCCTCAATGAGTGGAAGCGGGTCCAGTGTTTTTGGCATTTTTAATCAGGATTTTGTTGCTATTAACGCCTATGAGTCGTTTCATAAGCTTGGTTTTCCGGCAAATCTTACCAGGCCAAATTTCACGCCTGATTTAGGTGTTTACAAAAAAGAACTTGAAGAGTGATGGGTAAAAAAGATTAACTGATGATTAGGCTTAAACGGCCCGGGATCAACATCAAAAAAAGAATTGCCCTTCCATAACAAAGATTTTAAGAACATGGCGAAGAAAAAGACAAATGGCGTGAATATCAGGTCCGGTATGGATAAAGATTCACTTCGAGAAGATATCCGGTTACACCTTCGGCATACGCTGGCTAAAGATGAGTATTCCAAAACCAATTGGGATAATTACCGCAGTGTTGCCCTTACCATTATGGACCGGCTGAATGACCGCTTGCTCGATACTCAACAACACATATACAAGTCGGATGCAAAACGGGTGTACTACCTGTCAATGGAATACCTGATCGGGCGGCTTTTGGATAACATGCTTGTGAATTTGGATGTTCGTGATGTTGTAGCTGACGCCCTAAACGACCTCGGACTTTCCTACGAAGAAATTAGGGATTCTGAGTGGGATGCGGGACTTGGAAATGGTGGCTTAGGCCGTCTTGCCGCCTGTTTTTTAGATTCGATGGCTACTTTGGGAATTCCTGCTATCGGGTATGGAATCCGTTATGATTATGGGATTTTTTACCAAAAAATCCAGGATGGCTTTCAAATTGAGCGACCGGATTTGTGGCTGAAATACGGAAATCCATGGGATACTATCCGCCCGAAAGTTCAGTATCCCGTTCACTTTTATGGCCATCAGGGAAATGTAACTTATGGAAATGGTGATCTTGGATATTCATGGGAAAATACGCAAAGAGTTAAAGCCGTGGCTTATGATACGCCCATTCCAGGCTACAACAATGGAATTGTAAACTACCTCCGGCTTTGGAAGGCAGAGTCTTCGGCCGCTATTGACCTCAAGAGTTTTAATCAAGGGCAGTACATCGATGCTGTGAAAGACAATCAGCTTGAACAAAATATTTCGCGGGTATTATATCCAAACGACAAAATTTTTGTGGGGCAGGAATTGCGCCTGAAACAGGAATATTTTCTTGTTTCAGCGTCCATGCAGGATATTCTGAGAAGATTTAAAAAGCAGAATTCAGATTTCACCAAACTTCCCGAAAAAGTAGCCATTCAATGTAATGACACGCACCCAAATCTGGCGATCCCGGAATTAATGCGTTTTTTACTGGATGAAGAAGGAATGGAATGGGAAAAGGCCTGGGATATTACCGTCAAAACCATGGCTTATACCAACCACACGTTGCTTCCTGAGGCGCTTGAAAAATGGCCTGTTTCTTTGGTAAGAGATTTACTTCCTCGTCACTTAAGCATCATCTATGAAATTAATCGGCGCTTTTTGGAGAAGGTGAAAGTGAATTTCGGTGATGATAGAAATCGCATGAGCCGCATGTCAATTGTGAGTGAAGGTGAGCATCCTGTGGTACACATGGCGCACCTCGGAATTGTTGGCGCACATAAAGTGAATGGCGTAGCCGCGTTGCATTCAAGGTTGCTTAAACAATCTATGTTCCGTGATTTTGATGAAATGTATCCCGGTAAGTTCACCAACAAAACCAACGGTATTACACCCCGAAGATGGCTCAAGCAATGTAATTCCGATTATTCAGATCTTATTTCTGGTAAAATCGGAAATGGCTGGATTACGGATCTTGATGAGCTTAAAAAGCTCACAAAATTTGCAGACGATAAAAAATTCCGAAAGGACTTCAGCAAAATTAAACTACAGAACAAACAGGTTCTCGCGGATTACATCAAAGAGAAAATGGATGTTGATGTAGATCCAAAATCCATGTTTGACATTCAAATCAAACGGATTCATGAGTACAAGCGACAATTAATGGCGGCGCTACATGTAATCACTTTATATAATCGCCTGAAGAAAAATCCTGATCTGGATATTTCCCCAAGAACTGTCATTTTTGCCGGAAAAGCTGCTCCCGGTTATGCAATGGCTAAGCTTCACATCAAACTGATAAACAGCATTGGTGAGATTGTTAATAATGATCCTCAGGTAAATAAGAAGCTAAAATGCCTGTTTCTGCAAAATTATAGCGTAACCCTTGCCGAGAAAATGATTCCGGCGGCAAACCTTTCTGAGCAAATATCAACGGCGGGAATGGAAGCTTCGGGAACTGGAAATATGAAATTCGCTCTTAACGGAGCCTTAACCATCGGCACTCTGGATGGGGCAAACGTGGAAATTCTGGAAGAAGTGGGAGAGGATAACATCTTCATTTTCGGACTTGAGGTTGATGATGTAGACCGGTTACGGCGCGAAGGCTACAATCCTTGGGATTTCTATAATGCGAATAAGGAATTAAAGAAAGCGCTGGATCAAATCCGGGATGGTTTTTTCAGTCCGGAAGACGAAAATTTATTCCACCCGATTATAGATGCCTTGCTTCACGAGGGTGATTATTTTATGGTTTTGGCTGATTACGCAGCGTACGTAAAAAAGCAAGATGAAGTGAGTGAGTTATTCAAAAACAAAGACGAGTGGAATAGAAAGGCCATTTTGAACACCGCAAATATCGGTAAGTTTTCGAGTGACCGAACCATCAATGATTATAACGATGAAATTTGGGGCTCAAAGTTGGTGACAATGAAAAAGTGATTCTTCTTTCACTTTTGATGCTCTTATCGATCCAATTTCGGATCAAATAAAACATCCTGTCCGGCAGGATCATTCTTACAGCTTTGAAAAAGGAGAATTGCCAAAATGGGCAATCCCAGAAAAAGATATTTTGTTGGCTTCATCATTACAAATCTTGATTAATTTTTTCAGCTATTAATCGAACACAAACCTAAAGGTAATTGTGCCCCATTGTGCTTGCTGGGGAACGCCGCCGGGCAATCTTGAAAAGCGCCATGTTCGCAGCGTACTCATGACTTCTCGCTCGAGTTCGGGATTCATTTTTCTTAGCGGGATGATGCGGCCTACCGTGCCATCAGTACGAACCTCGAACTTTACGGTTATAACTCCTTCCGTATTCGCGGTGTTGGTGGGAAGTGGCTGAACCAACGGTGAGCGATCAATATCACCTTCCCACTTCAGCTCGTAGGGAGAAGTTTTGTTCTCATCATTTCCTGTTCCCTGATCAGAATTCATGTCGCCTCGGGCACCATCTTCATCACCGCTTTCTTCTGCACCTTCGGTGATGTTTTCATCTTCACTGGCAATCGGTGGAATTTCAATCTCTTCTTCTTGTTTTTCCGCCTCTTGTTTTGTGGGATCTATTTTTTCTGTTTCGGGAGTTTTAACAGCTTCCTCTTCAACTTCCTCAACCTCGTCGGGCAAATCTACCGGCTTTGTATTTTCTTCGGTTGGTGTTTTAGGAGTTTCTTCCGGTTCAGGAATTTCTTCAACTGGTTCTTCGGGGTGTACATCGGAAGGATTTGGGCGTTGGGCTACTTCCTCATTTTTTTCTTGAGAATACTCCGCAAGTTGCCCCGATTTAAACTCCCCAAATTCTATTTCAATAAAGGATGGCCTCAGATTTTTATCGGTACCTATAGTGAACCAAAGAGAAAAAAGGAGCAGAAAAATATTAATCCCCAGCGTTACGCCAAGGGCTAAATTATCATCTTTGGAAAGTTTGGGTAGTCTCATTTTGCTAAGACCCTTGTTCAGTCGCCATCACAATTTTCAGATTCAATGCCTTGCTGATATTCATCACACGCACGGCGTCGTCAACAATCGCATCCTTATCTGCTCTCAATACAACTGTGCCCTGAGGTTTATTATTGCGGGCTTCGCGGATTGCTGAAGCCAGCGAACTGCGTGTTGTTAAATCTCCATCAACATAAAATTCACCTTCTTTGGTTACCGCCACCGAAATAAACTGGGTTTCGGTTGCCGCACTGCTTTCAGCTTTTGGCACTTCTACCCGAATGCCGAAGTTGGTAACGAAGGAGGATGTAAGCAGGAAAAAAATTAGTAAAAGCAGCACAATGTCTGTTAATGACGACTGCGAAAACAGCGAAAGTGGTGTTAAACTTTTGTCTCCTTTTCTGAAATCTCTTGCCATAATTATGCCTCTTTTTTAGGCGCCGGAGATTGCAGCAGTTCAAGAAAATCCGCCGACGCATTTTCCATCTCAAAAATAGAACGATTTATTTTGCCCAACAGGAAGTTGTAAAACCCATAGGCAATCAACCCGACAATAAGTCCGGCCGCGGTGGTAATTAACGCTTCCCAGATACCGCCGGCAAGCACACTCGGGTTCACATTTCCCTGTAATGACTGAATGTCCATAAAGGCCTCAATCATTCCGGTTACCGTTCCGGTAAATCCAATTAGTGGAGCCACACCGGCAATAGTTGCCAGCCAGTTCATTCGTTTTTCAAGGAAAAAAATCTCTTTTTTACCCGCATTATCAATGGCGTCTTCAATTTCCCGAAGCGGACGTCCCAGTCTTTTAATTCCGGCTTTGATAATTCTTGAAATCGGCTTGCCAACTTCATCACAATATTCGCGGGCATCAATAGTACCGCTTTTGCCTGATTTCAGCATTCGTTCGATGGTGTTCAGAAAATTTGTTGGCTCCACATGAGACCGGTTCAATGCGCTCCATCGTTCAACAATCACATAAATAGTGATTGCAAACAGTATAAAGATGGGAATCATGAGAAAACCGCCTTCAACCAGCAGGTCGAAGAATGTGATGCTATCGCCTTGCATTGCAAGTTCAAGGGAGTCGGCCACTGCAGAGGTATCTTGCAGAAGTATCAGCAAATTTTGCATTGTAGATGAGATGATTTCGTTTATTGAATTTTAGTTATGAAATAATTTTCAGAGTGCGGCTTTTTCAATGTTTCAGCGGCGAGGGCAGCTTCCCGTAATGATTCAAATTGCCCTAAACTAACGCGCCACAGCCTGCCATATTGGGAAGATGATTGTGAAGTCACTAAAACCCTGAACCCGGCATTCGATAATATTCGCTTTTGATTATTCGCGTTACTTTCTTTGCTCAACGAATAAACTACAATGGTATATCCATTATTCGCTTCTGATAACGGCACGCCATTTAATCCGTACAAAGGCTGGTCAGGATTTGCCTCGGCTTCCACTGTTTCTGATACCGGTGTTCCGGCTGATTGTTCCTCTTCTCTTTGTGGAAGAGTTTCCGAAACCGCTTCTGCCTGCTCTTGCTGCTGAGTTGTAGCTGCATTAGAAGCCTGATTCTCTGCACTTTCACTCTCCGTTGATGTTGCAGAAGTATTAGAGGCAATAGGTGTAGAAACTGTTTCCGGAGAAACTCCAGGTATATCAACTATACCGAAATAACCCAACCCAAATACACCGCCGCCAAGAAGCACTATTATCAGAAACACCCACAACATAGCTGGGGAACCCTGCCGTTTTTTTGCGGACGTTAAAGGCTTTTCCCTTTTTTTCTCCTTCGGCTTTTTATTAGTCTCTGCATCCGAAGAAATGTTGGTAATAACGGGAACCGGATCTTCATCCAAATCTTCTTCCTCCGGGTCGTCGTCATCGGTAAGGCCTTTGAAAGGATCGTCAAAATCTTCATCGTCTTCCTCTGTTTCTTGTTGATCTCTTCTTGCCGCTTCAGCATCAAACTGAATTCTTAATTCGTCTTCCGAGGTCGATTCCTGCTCCGTTTCCTCCGCGAAAGGATCTTCATCGACAGATTCACTGTTTTCATCTTCATATTTGCCCAGCATCCCTGAAAAAGTATTTCCCGCGCTGTCGTCTTTATAGGTATCAATTCCCCACTTTTCCGGGCCCGGATGTTCTTCAGGAATCAGTTCCTCTTCGGTTTCTGACAGCAACGAGTCTTCCGTTTCAGCAGTCTCTTCTTCTTCGGGAGTATCTTGATGGGAAGGTTCTTCTTCAGCGGTTTCTTCTTCTGAAGTATTTACAGGCTCCGCTTCTTCCTCTTCGATTTCTTCTTCCTCTGATACCTCTTCATCCAACAGCCCACCAAAAGGATCATCCTCGTCTAAGTCCTCATCATCCTGAACGGTTTCTGCAGAACTTTTTTCTGGGGATGATGAATCCTCAAGCTCTATGGGCTCCATTCCCACATACTTATAATTGATTTCGGTGGCAAGCTCCGCATCTTCTATAAAAATAATGTTGTTTCCGATGCCGCTAAAAATTCCGAAGCCTTCCAGCTCGTAGGCCTCACCCTCTTCAATAGCCTGGCTAATCTCTTTAACCAGTTCTTTAAGGTGCTTAACTACTTTCGCTTTTTCTATCCCCGTGGCCTCAACAAGAAGCTCAACCAATTTTGAATGATCTAAATGCATAATGCTACCCCTTTTTTTCAGATACAAATTCGATTGAATCGTTCGGAGGAACCATTACGTTAGTTCCATCGACCTGTTTTTCTTGTTTTTGATTTTGATGTACCGCCTTAAAGGTACCCAGGCCTTTAATTTCCACCGAATTTTTCATAATCACCTGATCACGAATTACTATACCCAGTGTTTCTAAAAATTCTTTAGTCATGTTCTATAATTTTATAGTTAACCCACCAAAAACCTGGAAAGGACGTTCTTCATATCCGTTCCAAATTTCATATTTCTGCCCCAAAATATTCAATACTTTTGCGTAAACGCCAAATCTTTCGTTAATCTGATATTCCGCACCTCCGTTTATCAAAGCAAAGGCATTCAGGTCTTCCATTGCGTTGGGATCGGCTCGTGGGCCAACGTATTCCGCCCAGGAGCTAATCGTAAGATTTTTTACTGGTTTGTAGGATAGGGAGCCTTCTAATCCCAGACGTTCTTCATAAGGAATATCTCCTCCATCACTTAAAGAGGGACTTCGGCCATATAATTTCGCGGTGAACCAAAATTTCTCAGGTACAAGCTGCTGAGTTATCCCCGCATAAATTTCGAAAATGTTTGCGTCGCCATAATTCACATCATAAAAACCAAACTCTCCACCATTTTGACTTATAACCTCCGCTCTTTGATAATAGGCATAGTCTCTGATGTGATTAAAACTCAGCCCTCCAAAAATGCGATTTCCTTCTATCGGCTGGAAAGCGATTTCGGCATCTAAACCCGTTTTGTAGGAATGCCGCAACTGAGTCTCAAAATTCAGAAAGCGGTTATATTGATGATGCTCTTGCACGCTTTGCATCTCCGGCTTGGCGTATAAATTCGCAGTAAGTAAAACGGCGTCTCTCAAATTATGCTTTAGTTTAAGCCCCGGAGCTATGTAAATTTTTTCCGAGAACGCATCTGAAATGTATTCAACTCCGCCCCGTGCGCTAATGTGCATGTTGAAATTCAATAACCGGCTGTATTCAAGAGACGCTTTTGCGTTAATCCACTGTTCCGTTTCCAGCCCCGTGGATTTATATCTTCCGCCCTCCACGCCCCCCGTAATATCGAACGTTTCATACATTCGTTGCCCGGCCCAATATTTTGAAGCTGACGCGTGATACCTTTGTTCGTTTACCTCGCCAGTCAAAGAGTTTTCTCCCGCATTTACATCAACAGAAAAAGCATTTCCGCCAACGGATATACGCCACCCATCAAGGGAATTCTGAATGTTTTCGAGGGTGATGGTTCCTCCGGCTCCCGTATAGTCTTTATCGGTTATTCCTATGTTTTGGATAGCGAGGCCTTCGGGCTGAATCATTTTATTGAAGTCATAAAGGCCGCCAACATCAACGGAAAACCTAAGGCTTTCGTTAACCTTGTTTACGTAATTCACGCTTGCGTCCATATAACGAAAGGACCCTAAATTATCTTCTAAATGTCCGTCCGAAGCTCTAAAATTCAGGTCGCCTAAAAGCTGACTTTGCTCGTTGATTTGCGAAAATCCGTAGGCTTCGATTTCAGGGGTAATGTAACTTCCTATTCCCGCACGAATATATCCGCTTCTGCGCAACGGTGTAGACAGGATTCTGCGAACAGGCGGCCGCGGACGATCCAGGTTCGTTACTTCAATTCCCGCAACGGCGTCTTCTCGCGATTCCATAAACGGCATTCGGTCGGGATCTATTCTGAATACTCTGGGTTTGGGATTGAACCCTAAAATGGGCTGCCTGCGAAGGCCGGGGAATCGGGCTTTAAATTCACTTCTAATTTCAATGTCCTGCGGATTTATATCTGGCAACAGGGAGTTTTGGGCGTTACCTCCACCACTCTGAGCCATGGCCGGAAGATGAGCTAAAATCGCCAATAAAGTGATTGTGAAAATGCGCAAAATCATCATGAAATTAAATTTCTTAAATGTACTAAAAATTGAAGGAAGGTGTCAGGCTGCCTAACGAAAAAGATGTACTTAGAGTATGGCTGGTTGTTCCTTCAGAAGAGAATCTGTAATTATTGAAATCAGAGCTGCTTTCGGTTTAATCTGAAGCTCCCCTCTTCATCACTACAAATTTATCGATGGCTAATAATGCCGGGGAACTGATAACGACAATCACGATTGTAGAGGCGTGAGCGATGGTCGCGTATGCTAATCCTGTGGCTTCGGGAACTCCATAAAGAATAAACAGGCTTTTGGTGATGAATAAATGATACGTGCCTAATCCTCCGGGCGTGGGAATAGAAAGTCCTACCGCGCTTACCATTGTTAGTACAAGGGCTTCGGTCATCCCTATGCTGTAAATTTCATGCATGTCAAACATCCAGAACCCTACATACGTCATAAATATGTATAGAAACCAGATTAGCGAGGTATGAAAAATAAATAGCGGCCAGTTTTTCAACTCCCTGATTGCGAGAATTCCATCCAGAAAAGTTTTACCCAGTTTTTTCCCTTTCATAAAAAAGCCCTGTACCATTTCAGAGCGATTTGATGCCTGCCGCAAAATCCAGTACAAAATCCCGACGCCCAAAATGGTAATCGCTCCGTAAGTCAGGAGAGTGAGAACGAGGTTAAGCTGCGTATTCGAATCGGTAAAATCAATCCCGAAAAGCCGCGATAATACCTGGGGATCAGAAACAAGAAATACGCCGACAAATATCATTAGCAGCAACATCCCCAGAACATCGATAATGCGCTCCAAAACAATGGTGCCAATTAGCTTGCTGCTGCTTTCGTCAACTTGCTTTGCCACATACACCGGACGGGTTACTTCTCCCACTCTTGGTAGCACAATGTTGGTGAGATATCCAAACATCACACCGGTGAATAGCGTGATTTTAGCAGGTATCTTTTCTTTATTGGTGAAAAGCATTCGCCAGCGGATCGCCCTCACAAAATGAGCTCCAAGTGTGGCAATGACAAAAGGGAGAATCCAGGTGTATGACATCTCTTTTGTAGCTTCGATAATTTCCGAGAACTCCACATCTTTGAAAGCCAGCCACAAGAAAAGAACCCCGAGCGCGATACTGCCAAATACCTTAAGAAAATTTTTCATGTACTAATTTCTCAAATCCACGATTTCCGCATCTTCTGGATAATTAAGGTTGTATAGGCCTTCATCCATTTCTATGAATGACCCGTTCTTGAATGAAGTGACGATTATATTTTCCGAAATATCATAGGCGGTTATTTCCAGGGGATTTTGTTGCTCGTCGAGCAAAATTTCAACCCGTAAAAAAATGGCGAAATCATCGTCTGTATTGAGAATTACTTTTGTGCCGTTTTCAACCGGTTCCTCCGAAATTGAGTAGGTTTCATCTACTCCTTTAAGCATTCTTGATGGGGCGAAATCATCGTCTTCCGGGTTATATTCGCTGATAATCAGCCGGTTTCGCGTGCTGTCGTATACCCGTGATATTTCACCGTCCACAACCAAAAGCTGGTCTTCACTTTCGAGCCTGTAGCCAACGCTGTCGATCCAGATATTGCCGGAGCTGTACATCACTTCGCCGGTATATGAGTCGGTAAATTCATGCTTGAAAGCGGCTTCGAAAACAAGGCCCTGATCAAATTTTGAGCGAAGCTCGTCGAAATTTGGGGTTTGAGCATTCACCCCCGAAAAAAACAAACCGGCGATGAAAAATGGCAGCAGATGGTTTAGAGATTTAAAGGTCATCGAGCGAGTCCAAAATTTCCTGAAGATCGTTGTCATCTTTAATAAGAACATCCCGCGCGGTACTTCCCTGATATGGCCCAACAATTCCTGCATTGAATAATTGATCTATGATTCTTCCGGCTCGATTATAGCCGATTTTCAGCTTTCTCTGCAACAGCGAAACCGAGCCTTGCTGATGAAGCATTACCAATTTTGCGGAGGCTTCAAAAAACTCGTCTATATCTTCTAACGGATCTGGGATAGTTCCAGTATCATCGTGGATAATCGGAAGGTGGAATGGTTCTTTATAACCCGCTTGTCTGCCGATAAAGGAGTTTATTTCTTCCACTTCTTCTGTGGATACAAATGCGTTTTGTATTCGAATCATCCCTGAGCCATTGGTGAATAACATATCACCCATTCCAACAAGCTGATCGGCTCCGCCCACATCCAGAATTGTTCTGGAATCCACTTTTGAAGCAACCTGATACGCAATTCGCGCCGGGAAATTCGCTTTAATAGTTCCCGTAATCACATTTACCGATGGGCGCTGAGTAGCAACAACCAGGTGAATTCCGATGGCCCGGGCAAGCTGCGCCAGGCGTGCAATCGGTTCTTCAATTTGTTTACCGGCGGTCATCATCAAGTCCGCAAGCTCATCAATAATTACCACAATGTAGGGTAAGTGGCGATGGCCTAATTCTTCATCCAGCTCGCCGGTGGCAAATTTCTCGTTATAGGATTTGATGTCGCGAACCATTGCCATTTTTAGCAGGTCGTAGCGTTCATCCATCTCCTTGCAAAGGCTGTTGAGGGTGTCGAGCGCTTTGGTGGTGTCGGTAATAATTGGTTCTTCGGCATCCGGCAGCATTGCCAGAAAATGATTCTGAATATTGCGATAGAGGGAAAGCTCTATCTTCTTGGGATCAATCATCACAAACTTCAGATTGTCAGGATGGCATTTATACAACAGACAAGTGATGATGGTATTTATCCCAACTGATTTACCCGATCCTGTAGCTCCCGCAATAAGTAAATGCGGCATTTTGGTAAGGTCGATCATAAACACTTCATTCTCGATGGTTTTCCCAAAAGCCACCGGAAGTACAAAATCGGTTTCTACAAATTTTTTGGTGTTGATAACCTGCTTGATGTAAACAGTTTCGCGGGTGCTGTTTGGCACTTCAATTCCCACGGCAGATTTTCCCGGAATAGGCGAAAGCATCCTAAGCCCTTTAGAGGCAGTCGCCATTTTTAAATCGTTAGAATAGCTCTCAATCTTACTTATTTTCACATCCGGCGCCGGTTCCAGCTCATAAAGCGTAACCGTTGGGCCGACAATTGCGTTAATTCCGATGATTTCAATTTTGTGGCGCTTTAGCTTATCCAGGATGATGCGCTTGTTCTCCTTGATCTCTTCCATGTCCACTTCGTTGCCTTCATTGGGCGGGGAATCCAATAAATCAACGGTGGGGAATTTGTACCGAATTACCGGGATTTCTTTGGCTTGTTCTTTATTCAATTTATCAAGATCACGAGCGCCGGCTTCTTCTTCGCCTTTCCCAACAAAAACGGAAACTTCGATGTCATCTTCTTCTTCTTCGGTTTCCCCGTTTTCCTCTTTCTCGTTCTCTTCTATTTTTTCTGCTTTTTGGATGGAAGCTCGCAGACGAGTGTCAATGGCAGCATTTTCCGCTTTTTCTTCTTCGGCTCTTTTTTGTTCTTCTTCTTCCGATTTCTGAACAATTTCATCGATGGATGGCGCCGTTTTTACCGGTTCGTTTGTATCGGTTGATTCCGCAATTTTTTTCTTTTCAAGCTCTTTAGCAGCCGCTTTTTCCTCTTTTGCCAGTCGTTTGGCTGCAAGCCTTTCTTCGCGTTCTTCTGCTTTTTCTTCTTTCCTCAAACGGCGGGCGGCTCGGCGGTCTTCCAGCTTATCTTGCACATTCTCCATCCACATTTTGAAATTATCCACCGTTTTTTGGAGATCCCGATCCACGAACATTAAAATGGTCACAATCAACAAAACAGAAAGAATGAAGATGGAGCCAATTCCGGTGATGTTCTGCAGAATGCTCGAAAGCGCGACTCCCGCTTCACCACTCCAGATAGAGTTTTCAGGAACACCGGCATTAGTGTTCAGCCAGCCCAGAAAAGTTGAAAGCAAAATCATCCCCCAAACACTCAAAACAATCGTCCATGCCAACTCTTTTGCTTCTCTGTGGCGGAAAATATGCCAGCCGAGATATCCACCCACTAAAGCAAGAATTATGCTCATGTACCCAAATAAGCCATGCACCAAGTAATGCGAAAGATAAGCGCCAACCGGGCCTAACCAGTTTTTCACTAATCTTGAAGACGCGTCCGGATTAAACAAATCCAGAAAAGAGATGCTTTTGGCGTATTGATAATCCTGCGGGGTATAAGAGAAAATGCTCAATCCAAGTAAAACCGCCACCGACATTACAATTATGCCAATGATTTCCACTTTCCGGGTTGAATCGATTCCGGGAGAACTTACCGATGTATTAAGTTTCGTCTTAGCCATTTAGATCCGTTAAAATACCATCCCTCATGCCGGGCAGCACGTTAAATTCATTTACCTTACAGCAAAATTTAATATCGTCTTGAGACACCAACTGTATCAAGCGTTTGGCATGATCGCTTTGGCTGATGGCCCCCTCTAAATCATCACCAAATTTTTCGAAAAGACCAAATGCTACTTTCGCGCCGTCTTTGGCATTATCCGGAAGCTTGCCGCCCGAAAGCTGATGCACTAAAGCGCCTGCAAACAAAGTGTCCTCAATTGAAAGGCGTCCCTGCCAACCTGAGCAAACCAGAACCACTTCATCATCATGATCTTTCAACGCATCTAAAATGCTTTGCTGATTTAAGAATGAGCCGATATAAACTTCGTTAGCCAGTGCAGATTTTTTAATGGCTTTAGTGCCATTTGTTGTATTAAAAATCAGCGTTTTACCTTTTATGACTTCCTTGGTGTATTCCGAGGGGGAATTGCCCAGATGATAGCCCTCAATCTTAGACCCGTTTTTTTCGCCACACAGGAGGTAATCTCTCTGATCCATTGTTGTGGCAATTTTCATGGCGTCACTCATATCGGCCACCGGAATAATTTTTTTTGCGCCATTACTTAGCGCGGTGGTGATAGACGAAGAAGCCCGAAGCACATCAATAATAACGGCGGTTTTTCCACGCAGCTCTTCTTCCTGAAAAGCCTGAACGGAAAAGTACACGTCTAAATAACTTAAATCTGCCATAAATACTCTTTAACTATTTTTTTATAAAAGGCGGGCGAGTCACTTTTGCTTCCGCTGTTTTTTTCCGAATCGCTATTGAGATTTCACCGCCTTCACTGGCGTAATCTTTTGCGACATAACCCATTCCTACACCTTTACCCAAAGTTATGGACATTGTTCCACTTGTTACTTCCCCAATAATTTCGCCCGACTTATTCACGATTTCGTATCCTTGGCGGGGGATGTTCCGTTCATCATTCATCACAAATCCCACAAGCTGCCGGTTCAATCCTTCTTCTTTTTTTTGCTGAAGGACATCCTTGCCAATAAATTCACCTTTGTCAAGTTTGGTAATCCAGCCAAGGCGAGCTTCCAGAGGGTGTGTTTTTTTGGTGATGTCATTGCCATACAGCGCATATCCCATTTCCAAGCGAAGGGTATCTCGGGCACCAAGTCCGGCAGGTTCAATTCTCGCATCTTTACCGGCTTCCATGATGGAATTCCAGACTTCCTCCGCATTCACCTTTTTGTGCTCAAAATATAGCTCGAAACCCTTTTCACCGGTGTACCCGGTTGCGGAGATAATCATTTCAGCGCCGGCGAGTTTTCCTTTTTTAAAGGAATAGAATCCAATTTCACTCAAATCAATTTCTGTCAGCTTTTGCAGGATTTCCGGTGCTTTTGGCCCCTGAACGGCAAGCAACGCATATTCATCAGAACGATTTTCCAGGGTTGCATTCATGCTGTTTTGGCTGCTGATCCAATCAAAATCCTTCTCAATATTGGACGCATTCACCACCAGCATGTAATTTTCTTCTGAAAGCATGTAGATAATCAAATCATCCACAATTCCGCCATCTTCGTAGCACATGCAGGAATACTGAGCCTTTCCCGGAACCAGATTAGAGGCGTCGTTTACCGTCACTTTCTGAATAAGGTTAAGGGCTTCCGGCCCGGAAATAAAAAATTCCCCCATATGAGAAACATCAAAAATACCCGCAGCTTCACGCACAGCAGCATGCTCAACTTTGATTCCTTTATACTGAACCGGCATTTCATAACCGGCAAAATCTACCAGCTTGGCGCCTTCTTTTTGATGAATGGAATAAAATGGTGTCTGTTTTAACATTCGTTATTTAACATCTCTGTTTACAAGTTCTGGACTGAAAGCCGGCATACAAATCGACCATAATTCAGCTTCTTCTTCAAAAGGATTTTCATATTGCACCCGGTTTCCCTTTTCCACCAAGATAACTTCTCCAGCGCTCAGTGTCAGTTTTTCTTCCTCTATTTTGATGCTCATTTTTCCGCTAAGCAAAATAGTAACTTCATCGAAATCCGGTGTCTGTGCAGGTTCAGTCCAGCCCGGTGGCGCAATCATATGCGCAACGGAAAGTTTTTCGTGGCCTGTATTTAACCTTCCAAAATACTCTTCGATAATCTTATTCCCTAGAACAGGAATTTTTGATGGCTTGGTGATTTTTTTATAGCCGGGCATCTTTACTAAGTTTATTCTGCCAAACTTACTCATTTATCAAGAAACAAATTGAATTCGAATCAACAAAAACAACTGAAATCCCATTAGAGGGTGCTTTAAATTTCGAATGCTCCGCATTAATGTTCTCAATTTTCTATTAATACTTCACGGTTTATTCATATCCCTCATCCATTATTCTTATCTTTTGCGGGATATGATTTTAGCATTTCGTTCAATGCAAAATGAAATGAATCCGCCACCGAAAACAGGTGTTATTGAAATCAGTTTTTTTTAAACAAAATTCAACAATAGGTACAGATTAACCACATGTCCATTAAAAAAGAACAGGTAAAATCCGCGCTTAGTCATGTTTTACATCCTACCCAACAACGGGATTTAATTTCCCTTGATATGGTGCAGGATATCGTCAGCCAGGACAAATATGTCTCTTTTACGCTCGAATTCCCCGAAAAAAATGAAGCCCTTGAAGTTCAGATTAAGGAAAAATGTGAAGAGGCTATTCACAAGTTCATCGATTCAGAGGCTATTGTTGATATCCAATCTGCTATAAATCTTTCCAAAAAGCGGCAGATGGAAGAATCTCAGCCTAAACAGAAGGAGCAGCCCGAAATTCTTCCCGGAGTTAAGAACATTATAGCCGTTGCGTCTGGCAAGGGCGGGGTCGGCAAATCTACAGTAGCTGTAAATATTGCCGCAGCGCTTGCTAAACAAGGGCATCGTGTAGGTTTAATGGATACCGACATCTATGGCCCGAGCATTCCTACGATGCTGAATATTCATGACCGTCCAAACATCACCACACAGAAAAAACTGGTCCCCCACGAAAAATTTGGCATTAAATTGGTATCCATGGGTTTTTTGGTTGATGTAGATCAGGCGATGGTTTGGCGCGGGCCAATGGCAACCAGCGCAATCAAGCAGTTTATGACGGATGTGGAATGGGGCGAGCTGGACTATATGATTATGGATCTGCCGCCCGGCACCGGAGACATTCAGCTTACTATTGTGCAAAGTGTTCCGTTAACCGGAGCTGTGATTGTTTCAACCCCGCAAACGGTTGCTTTGGATGATGCTCGAAAAGGCGTGGCTATGTTCAAGAAAGTAAATGTACCGGTTCTTGGAGTGGTCGAAAACATGGCTTATTTCACCCCGCCGGATATGCCCGACAAGAAGTATTATATCTTCGGAAAAGGTGGCGCGAGTATGCTTGCCCAGGAAATGAATGTGCCGGTTTTAGGGGAAATTCCGTTGCAACAAACACTTCGCGAAGGGGGAGATTCAGGAAAGCCCATTGTTTTAGAAGAAGAATCATCACCAGCGGCAACCGCTCTGAAAGAAGTAACGGGGAACATGCAGCAGCAACTCGCTTTAAGGTTAAAAGAACAAGCACCCACCAGAAAAGTGGATATCAAGTTTCGGCCTTAAACATTTCGGAATGTTTTCCATGCTCTTATTGTATCCACATTCACTTATCTTAGAGTTTAAAAACTCAAATTTTTCATGAAAGATTATTTACAGAAAATTATCCTTTCGGCGCTAAATCAGTTTGATTTGGAGAAAGCACCGGAAATTCAAATTGAGGCTCCGAAAAATGCGGAACATGGAGACGCCTCAACTAACATTGCCATGTTGTTGGCCAAGCCTTTGCGTGATAATCCGCGAAAGATTGCGGAACAGATTATTGACGCGTTGGAGTACAAAGAATCCAGAATTTCAGCGGTTGAAATAGCCGGGCCCGGATTTATAAACTTTCGTTTTGCGGAGGATTATCTTTTTGAGGAATTATCCGCCATTCTCAACGAAAATGAAGATTTTGGCAGAACTTCAGCAAACAAAAACAAACGAATTCTTGTCGAGTTCGTGAGTGCAAATCCTACCGGGCCACTTACGGTAGGCCATGGCCGAAATGCCGTATTGGGTGATACTGTTGCCCGGCTGCTGGAATGGACGGGCGCTGAAGTTGACCGTGAATATTATTTTAATGACGCCGGCCGCCAAATGCGGGTTTTGGGTGAAAGCGTGCGGGCACGTTATCTGGAAATCCTTGGAAAAAAAGCTGACTTTCCAGAAGGTGGATATGAGGGCGAGTATATCCGGGATATCGCACAATCATTAGTTGATGAAAAAGGAGATTCTTTAACCGATGCAAAAGACGAAAAACCCTTCAAAGAAAAAGCCGAAGAAGCCATTTTCGCTGATATTAGTGAAACTCTGACGCGGATGGGAATCAAAATGGATTCCTTTTTCAATGAGCACACGTTATACGAAAATGGCCAAATTGACGAGACCGTTGAGAAGCTTCGTGATTTACAACTCGCTTACGACGAAGACGGAGCAACGTGGTTTAAAACCACCGAATTCGGGAAGGAAAAAGATACCGTTCTTATAAAAAGTACCGGCGAGCCCACTTACCGCCTTCCCGATATTGCATATCATGCAAACAAACTCGATCGCGGTTATGATTTATGCGTGGACGTTTTTGGCGCCGATCATATCGCTACATATCCTGATGTACTTTCAGGGATCCACGCCCTGGGTTATGATTCTAAAAAAGTGGACGTGGTGGTTTATCAGTTTGTAACCATTGTGAAAGATGGAAAGCCGTTCAAAATGAGTACCAGAAAGGCGAATTATGTAACGCTCGACGAACTAATGGATGAAGTTGGCTCCGATGTGACCCGCTTTTTCTTCCTGATGCGCTCCCCCAACACACATCTTGAATTTGATATCGCACAGGCAAAAGAAGCGGGAGAAAAGAATCCTGTTTTCTACCTGCAATATGCCCATGCACGAATTTCCAGCATTCTCCGAAAAGTGGAAGAAGAATATGATTTTTCGGGGGATGTAGACTTGCGAAAACTAAATCACCCCGCGGAAATTACCTTAATAAAAACGCTGCTTAAATTTCCGGAAGCTATTTCTGGAGCGGCCGATGCCCGCGAGCCCCACCGCGTAATTAATTACCTGAACGACCTGGCTTCCGATTTTACAGGCTTTTATCACGATTGCCGGATACTTGGGGAAGAACAGGATCTTGTTTTTGCCCGAACAACGCTTGCTAACGCCGTTTCCCAGGTACTTCGAAACGGCCTTACTATTTTGGGAATTACCGCGCCGGAACATATGTAAATGAAACTCACAGCTCTTTTTAAGCTCTTATTTCCTGCGCTGCTTTTAAGCAGTTGTTTTGAAAATGAGCAGGGGCTTTATGTTTGTGAAGCGGTTTTCGAGGTTGTGGAGAAAATGCCTCGCTTGGATGGGGGAGTAAGTCAAATCCAGGAACAAGTTGTATACCCTGAAGAAGCAAAAAAGCGGAATATTGAAGGCCGGGTGATTGTAGATTTTGTTGTAAATAAAATAGGAAGAACAGTAAATTTACAAGTCAGAGAAGATTTAGGATTTGGAACAAGTAAAGAGGCTATGCGAGTTGTTAGAGCTTCAACCTGGGAACCCGCTTATGAAAGTGGAGAACCTGTTTGCGTTAATTTTGCTTTGTCAATTAATTTCAGATTGGACCATTAACCATTCAAACTTTCACAATATTTAGCTGAAGTTTTAAAAAATTGATTTTATGTTAAGCCACTCACCTCTCACATCACAAAAATAGATATGATTAATCAAGTTGCCCGCTTCGGAATTTTCTGTTTCCTGCTTTTAAGCATGTTCAGTTGTAATCAAAATGAAAAAACAGCAAACGAAGCTATTGAAGAAATTCGTGCCGAATACGCACCGGATAAACGAGTCGCTCTTTGGGATGTTAAAATGGAAGGCGGCGAATTAACCGGCGAAACCAATCTACCCTTAGCATTACAGGAGCTTGAAGAATCCCTTTCAGCAAAAGAAATCCGCTTCGAGAATTCTGTTGTTCTTCTTCCTGAAGCGGATCTGGATGGAAAAGAGTTCGCGATTGTAACTATTTCGGTGGCCAATATCCGAAGTCAGCCCCGGCACAGCGCTGAACTTTCTACACAGGCCATAATGGGAACTCCGCTCAATGTGCTAAAAAAGCAAGGCAGCTGGTATTTGGTGCAAACCCCTGACCGTTATTTATCTTGGGTTGATTCCGGCGGAATTCAGCTGATGAACAAAGCTGAATTTGATGAGTGGAATGAAGCGGAAAAAATTATTTACACAGGACTTGTGGGCTACATCTATGAAACCGCTAATTCCAACGAAAAAATAAGTGATTTGGCTGCCGGTAATATCCTCAGAAAAATTAGCGAGAATAGTAATTCTGTAGAAGTAGCTTTACCTGATGGCAGAACCGGCTTTGTTAAAAAGCAAGATATTCATTCATTGAAGGATTGGGTGACCAACATCAATCCTGTGCCGGAAAAGCTGATTGAAACCGCTAAATCGATGATGGGTGTTCCTTATCTTTGGGGCGGAACAAGCGTTAAAGGAATGGATTGCAGCGGCTTCACAAAAACGGTTTATTTTTTGAATGGCCGGGTAATCCCGAGAGATGCTTCTCAGCAAATTCATGAAGGCGAATTTGTCGACTCCGAAAAGAACTGGGACAATTTAGAAGTTGGCGACCTGCTTTTCTTTGGCCGCCCAGCTACCGAAGACCAGCCGGAAAGAGTGATTCATGTTGGAATGTGGATTGGCAATGATCAATTTATTCATGCAAGCGGACGCATCAGGGTCAGCAGTTTTGATGAAGAAAGCCCATTGTTTGACCAATATAATCTGAACCGCTATCTCCGGACAAAAAGAATCCTGAAAGAGCCCAGCGAAAATGTGCTGCCTGTCGGGCAAGTAGTGATGTAAACTACTGGGCATTTAGCCGGTTATTTTATCAGCATCATTTTTTGGTTTTGAATGAATGCGCCAGCCTCTATCCGGTAGATGTAAACACCACTGGACAGGTTGGAGGCGTCAAAATAAACGGTGTGTTTTCCCGCTTCCTTTGTTTCATTTACTAATTGCGCCACTTTTCTTCCCAGTAAATCGAACACATTCAACTTAACCTCATGACTTTCAGGCAAATCGAAGCTTATGGCCGTGCTGGGATTAAAAGGATTCGGGTAATTTTGTTGAAGTGAATACCACTTTGGCAACTCTTTCTCATCTTGATAAACTTCCGTACTTACTGATATGATGAATCTTGATTCCTGATCGTTTGCACTAACAATTTTACCCAAACCTTCTTCGATTTTCTTTTTTTGCTGATGTTCGAAAAAATGCTCGGAATTGCTCTTCATGTTTACAATATCTCCGGTAAGCTTGTCCCTTAAAGTGACTTTCCATTCCTCCGGAAAGTTTATCCATTCCGGCCATTGGATTTTATAACTCCCACCTTTGTCGATATCTGCCAGCATTTCAAATTCTGCTATTTCATTTACCAGAGGTTGGCCTTCAAAGGCTAATTTTGTTCCGTTCTCACTTAAAAAAGAAAGCGTGGTGTTTTCACCGTTTAGCGAGGAAATTCGTGTAACATCCGAATTATCTTTTCCCTTCGATGCGCCGGAATTTATAACCAAGTAAATTTCTCCGTCCAGTAAATTTCCTACCTCATCCAACAGATGAAACTGAATCCAAAAAGAAGCAACCGTCTTCCTACGTTTACCAATTATCTCTGGGTTCGCGTCTTCCGTTTTCTGATTTTGGGTGAAATTGATTTCAGGTTCTCCACCATTTGACTGAACGAAAAAACCCTGCATTGGAGCTATGTATTTTCCAGCCGCGCCGATTCTATCCTCCTCATTGTAATATTGAAATCCCGATGTTCCACCGCTATCCATTAAGGCCGGATTCCAGATCGCATAACTTTTTAAAATACTGTCATTATCCGCTACTAGTTGGTGCCAATCGAGCGTAGCCGCAAAAGGATTTCCAACAAGATTATAGCTCACTGTATCCGACGCGCCACGATGTAAAGGCACCGTCAGCTGTTCCGCTTCACTTCCGCTAATTTCCCAGCTGGCCGGCAAAGAAGGTGAATCATCTAGAAAATTCTCATACATGTACATCAAAAAACCCGTTCCCGGGGTGAAGGCCGAATCCTCCCCAGAAAACCCGGTGTAGGATTGATTTTCCGCATCAAAAAACCACAGATTGCTGTTTGGTTCCGAAACCTGATAACTCGCCCATTCGCCACCCTGCGTATGAAATTTTTCGTTCAAAGAACTGAAGCTTACATCATTAAATGGCACTGAAAGCAATCGCCAGCCACTGCCGGGATAGTAGGTTCGCTTGTAGGTAATCTCCCCTAAAACTTCTCCCTGGGTTTTGGTGAAATTTGCCGTATTGGAAGCATCGGCGACGAGCACTAAATTCCCATTTCCTGAATTAATAACTCCATTTAGCGCTGACAACTTTCCAATTATTTCCACTCTCGAAGCCAAATGGATGGTATCGGGATTTGCTGTATCTATGATCATGTTTTTCAAAATTCTTCCACCCTCCGCGAATTTCAAAGAATCGGAAAAGTTTCCCCAACCCGCGATTGTTAAAGACGAGTTGCTATCCCCGGAAAACCCGCTTGCATTTCCCAGGTGATAATAATTCTGTGTAAGCGTGACTTCATTGCCGTTCAAATTTAATTGGCCATTCTCACCTTCAAAGTCTAGGCTGTAAAACTGCTGATTTTCAGTTAACGTAATTTCATGCGAAATCTGAATTCTGTTGAAATTTTCTGTGGGGATTTCAGCATCCTTCCAAACGGACACTTCGTTCCAGTTTCCATCTGCTACGGTAGTTCGCAAAATTTCAGGCTCTTCCGGTGAGATCAAAATCGTTACCCGCTGACTCCCGGATTGCAAACTTCCTTTGTGCGAAATTTCAATTTCATAGGTAGAGTTTGCCGGGCTTTCAATCCAAACCTGCTCTATGTTATCCACAGAATTATTGCCTGTACCAGCTTCGAATCCGGGATTTTCCAGTTGTAATTTCCAGGGCACAAAAATTCCGGAGGCTTCATCCATAACTTCCAGATCTAGGTCGTTTACCAGAATAGGATTTGGATCATTTGCGCTATCGGGAACCACTCCGGCGGGATCTGTCCACGCAATCGTGATTTTGAGTGGGGAATTTGACTGGTTTTCGTACTCAAAGCTTAGTGTCTGATTATCCGCGAGAACCGTATCCAAAAAAGTAACTAAAGCTGACTTCGCTTTAAAGCCGGTCAGAAATCTTGCTGCTCGTTCAGTGTTCAGCATTCCCCAGCCAAACTTAAAATCGGGGCCGGTATTTCCGATGTCATCGGCTGTGTGACTGAGCAAAGCTTTCATTCCCGCAGAAGAAAGAACCCCAGAAAATAAATTCTGGTAGTGTTCGGCAATCAGCGCCGCCGATCCCGCCACAACACTTGCCGCTGCTGATGTTCCAGACGATGTTCCATAGCTCGCATTTGATGCGGAATCGCTTGTATATAGCCCGTCTCCCGGAGCTACGAGGTCGGGCTTAATTCTGCCATCATCGGTTGGGCCAAATCCGCTGCCATTTAATGACTCTATGGATAGAAGGTCGGTATAATCTCCCGAAGTACTTTTTACCGCACCAACGACCAAAACGTTTTTTGAGAGAGATGCGGAATTGACGGATTTGAAGCCTAAATCACCGCCATTTAATGGGCGTTCGTTGCTGTTTAATGAGTACACTAGCGAATCATCCACAACCTCAATTTCCCAATGCTCAACCGGCTGATTTCCCGGCCCAACTCCCCGCTGATTTCCGGCTGCTTTTACCATCAAATAATCAGGCGCATTGTAGGCTATGTGATCCCAGTCTTTAGCTTGTTCATCATAATAACCGAACTGGTAGGCACTCGTTGAATCATACTCTGCAAGAGAATACCAAACCCATGTAGTATCGTCTAAAAAATCATATACCCAGCCGGCGGTATTTATGTAAGGATGAGCGGAAATACTCAAACTTTCGGATGCCGCAAGGGCCATTTCGGCTGCGTCATTATTCCAATTATAGGATTTCATTGCGGCGGCAAAAGCCATTCCTTTCGCGGCGGCATCTTTTCCCGTTGCCAGTATGGTTCCGGCCATTTTTGTAGCATGATCATTATTCGTTCCGGTCTCCACATCATCGAAAGTTACTCTTTCCGAAAATTCCTGATGAGTAAGAAGGGGCGTATCCTCATCCCAATAACCGACTACTTGTCCGCAGCCGGAAAGGCTTAATCCGGCAATTCCACCCATCCAGATTTTTTGGTTTGAAACCGCTTCAGCCGCATTCAAATTCGACTGTTGATACATAACCGGGAGAAGTGTTCTTAAATCGGGATTACCGAGCCTGCTTATCCCAAGAATAAACTTTCCTTTTCTTAACCGGAGGCTGTCGGTCTTAGGATGAGTTTTTTCCCATTCCGCCGTTTTCTGTTCCGCAAAGCGCAAGAGCTCACCTTTATTAAACTCCTGGGCATAAACCTGCGGGATAATCCCAAAGATAAAGACAGCTAAAACTAAAACCCCTGATTTTGTACGAAAGCCCATTTTCTATTCTTTTGCTAAAAAAGAATATATAGAAATTGAGGCAAGAAAAAGCTTAGACTGGTTTTAGCTTCGAAAAACACACAATTCCCTTCACCAGCTGATCTTCCACCGTGAAACCGGCTTGATCAAATAGTTTATTGCTTTCATCCACACTCCAAAACTTGATGCCACCCAACGAAACCGACTCTTGCAAAAGGCGGCCATACCACGCATCGGATTTAATGAGATGCATCATAAAAAGGACCCCGTCTTTTTTAATCACTCTTTTCGCTTCGTAAAGTACTTTTAGTTCTTCGGTGAGTTCGTTCAAAGTTCCGCCCATCACAATTCCATCAAAGGTTTTCCTGAAGAAAGGAAGTTCTCGGCCATCCGCTCGTACAAAAACCATATCGGTTTCATCAGCTTCGGCTTTGAGGCGGGCTTCTTCGAGCATTTGTGAGGAGAAATCAAGCGCTACGATGGTCGCTTTTTTTTGCGCCGCCTTAAGTGCTCGGCCATATAATGCGGTTGAGCAGCCGAGATCAAGATAAAAGCCATTCTCTTTGGGAGCAGTCCATTCAATCAGCAATTCATATTCTTGCTCGATGGGGAATTCTTCGCCAGATAAAAGTGAAAGAGATCTTTTTCGCCAGATATCTTCGTAGATGGCGGCCGTTATTTTCCAATGATTAGTACTTTGGGCGATGGAGGTAAATTCAGGCTCTTTCCCTAAAAGATCGATGATATTATTCTTTACCTGATATTCGTCCCCCTCTTGCGAACAAACCGAGCCGTTAAAAGGAACCGAAAGATGCGCAACTTCATCAGGAATCGAAATCCCTGCTCTTTCATTAATCGGAGAACGTAATTCTAACTTCATAATACATCCTAAAATTTATTTGTTGCACGTACGCTGTATCTGTTTTGGTGTTACAGTTATCACAAACTACTTTTCCAGCAACACTTCTACTTTTGCAATACAATCGAAATCTGCGCGCCTTTGTCAACACTAAGCATGCGTCCCGCATTTCCTTTGTTGATGCCAATTTCCAGCATTCCAGAACTTCCAATAAATGCCGCCGGATCGCCGTCTTCCACATCTCCAAAAGTAGTCACAATCTTTTTAAGCATCGTATTGCCAACGTAAATCTTCACTTTTTTCTTTTTGATGTGGTCTTTGATCAACGCTTCCGAAATGTTGGTTATCAAATTACCGAAACGATCTATATGAACCACCCAGCCCTGCAAACCATCTTTGTCGGCAATAGGTACCGCCCAGTGATAGGTAACAAGGCCTTCTATGGGTTCCCCAACATCATCAAGGGAAACTCCTTTACTGAGATGTGCGGCAACGGGAGCGAAAATATCACGCCCGTGGAATGTTTTAGCAATCGTATCTCTCCAAAAAACAGGGTTGTTTAGCCGATACGCTTTGTGTTCAAATTCATCGTAAAAAAGAGAAAAAATGCCATTATCGGGCCCCACAAAATATTGGTCTTTTATTTTGATGGCTACGGGATGCCGCGAAGTTCCAACGCCGGGATCCACCACAACCAGGTGAACGGTTCCCGGAGGAAAAAGAAAAGCAGAGTTTCGGATTACGTAAGCGCCGGCCATAATATCCTGTGGGGGAATATCATGCGAAATATCGATCAGGCGCACTTCGGGAGAAATTCCCAATATGACCGCTTTGAGGGCGCTTACATATTGGTCTTGTAATCCAAAATCAGTTGTGAGAGTTATTATTTGGCTCATCAAGCATAACTGTTGAGCATAACAGGCATCACCAGCATTAAGATATCTTCGTTGTCATCTTTGTTGGAAGGTTTCACAATTCCGGCGCGGTTTGGGGACGAAAACTCAAAAGTAACTTCCTCGTCGTCAATATTGCTCAACACATCTCCCAAGTATTTGGCGTTAAACCCGATTTCCATTTCTTCGTTAGTATATTCGCAGCTTATAGTTTCCTTTGCCTCGCTGCTCATATCAAGATCTTCGGCGCGAATAGTAAGTTTATCGCTGCCCAGCTGAAGGCGAATTTGGCGGGTTGTTGTGCTGGAGAAAATAGAAACCCGGCGGACAGTAGAAAGCATCTGATCTTTGCTGATAGTCAAAAACTTGTCGTTGTCTTTGGGGATTACTGAGTCGTAATTGGGATATTGCTCGTTAATCAGGCGGGTAATCACGATTGTTTTTCCGCTTTTAAAGCGGGCATGATCGGTAGTAACGGTAAGGTCGCAGTTTTCGCCGGTAATCGTTTTTTGGATGAGGCCTAAAGCTTTATCAGGAACAATAAAGTTAACGGCTTCACTTGCGGTGATTTCCCTATTTGAATACTTCACCAAACGATGGCCATCAGTGGCTACAAATCTACTTTCGTCGGTTCCAATCTGGAAATATACTCCCATCATCGCCGGGCGGAGGTCGTCACTTGAAACAGCAAATAATGTTTTATGAATGGCTTTATGCATCAACTCTCCCGTGGTGCTGATGGTTGTTCCTTCGTCAAGATTAGGAACTTCAGGAAACTCATCGGCATCATCCCCAACCAACTTATAATTACCCTTATCTGTGCGAAAGTTGATGTTTTTGCGTTCGTCTACATCAAAGAAAACCGGAATATTCGGAAGCTGCTTAAGTGTTTCGAGCATACGCCGGGCGGGAATTGCAACGGCTCCTTCTTCTTCAATATCGGCATCAATATATTCTATGATTGAAATCTCCAGGTCGGTGGCGGTTAATTTCAATTTCCCATCTTCACTTTCAAATAAAATTGTTTCAAGAATAGGCAGGGTTGCTTTGGAGGGGACGGCACCGATCACCGCAGAAAGACCCTTATTTAATTCGTTGCTTGATACAGAAAATTTCATGGATTCGTTGTTTAAATGAGTTTAAGGACAATTTTTTTCTCCAAAGTTGCCCTTTCGGTGTTGTGTGCTTATACTAAGAAATACTGGCTCTCTCTGCAACCACGAACGCTTCAAAAAAAATCTTAAAAAACGCTAATAAATCCCTTCCTATATCGTTACAGCGCTACGTTAATTTTTACTACAGTTTTATTAAATATCTTATTACAGCTCTCTCATATGAACCGCCTCGTAATCGCGTTTTTAATAGCTCTTTTTTTTCTTCCTGCTCTTGCCCAGGCTCAATCTGCCCAGGCTAAATATGGCAATGATTTCTTAACTACCGGCAGTGGTGCACGTGCTTTAGGAATGGGCAGCACTCATTCGGCTTTAACCAATGATGTTACCTCCGCCTACTGGAATGTGGCGGGGCTCACCGGAGTTAAAAGTCCACAAATTATGTATATGCATTCCGAGCGGTTCAGCGGTGTTGTTGGATATGATTATGGTGCTGCCGCTCTTCCCCTGCAATCGAATAAAGGTGTAATAGCCGTTAGCTTTTTTCGTCAGGGAGTTGATAATATTGCGAATACTTTGAACGCCTGGGATCGTGAGCGAGATCAGCCCAGGGAAAATGCAGAGGCTTATATCACAAAATTCAGTGCCGCCGATATGGCCGTGTTCTTTTCCTATGCAACACAACCGAGTGAGTATTTATCTTATGGGGCTTCGGCAAAAATAGTTCATCAAAAGTTAGGCCCTTTTGCGCAAGCGTGGGGATATAGCCTCGATGTAGGCGCTCAATTTAAAACCGATTTCGGGAACTTCGGCTTTTCCATCAACGATCTTACCACCATGCAAAAAATGTGGCAGGTTGATGAATCCGCATTTGGAGATTATGAGTCTCAATTCGACAGTCTCGGCGCTACTTTACCAACCGGACAGAACGAATATGTGCTGCCTTCGGTAAAATTTGGTGCTTCCCGCCTTATCCCGCTCAATGATTTTAGCTTGATAGCCGCTGCCGATGTTGACCTCCTTTTTGAAAACCGTCAGGCATATTACATTAATGTTGGCCGGATGAGTATTGAGCCGCATGTTGGTGCCGAGATTTCTTATAAAGATATCATCAGCCTGAGAACCGGTATTACCGATTTTATAACCGATCCTGTTTCCGGATTTTCGGTTTCTCCTACTTTGGGAATGGGCTTAAAACTCTCTTCTTTTGTTCTGGATTACGGCTTCGCAAGCTTTGCCGGTGTTTCCAGCGACCTCGGCTTTACTCATCGAATTTCTCTGCGGTTTGATTTGTAAAGTGTTTATGTTTCTTTTAATTGAAAATCTCTTTTGAGAACCCCAACACTCCAGCACTTTAAGACGTAAATTTTGCGAATTATTTTACTTGGTCCAACCGCTTCTGGTAAAACAGGGCTTTCCCTGCTTTTAGCTGAAAAACTGCAAACATCCATCATCTCCGCAGACTCCCGGCAGTGTTATAAGCATATAGATATTGGAACAGCAAAACCATCGCCCCGGGAATTACAAAGAGTTCAACATTACAATATTTCCCTGCTCGATTTAGATAAAGATGACAGCGCAATGGAATTCCAAAAGAGAGCCGCGCAATGGGAGCAGGAGATTCTGCAAAATTCAAATCATGTTTTATTTGTGGGCGGAAGTACACTGCATGTGCAAAGCCTGATTCAGCCTTTTAATGAAATGCCGGACGCTAACCCGGAAAATATCGCGCAGCTGGAACAACGGATCGAGGATGAGGGGGTGGAATCACTTTACGGGATGCTAAAAGAAATTGATCCCGCCTACATCAAAAAAATGGACGGGATGAACCGGCAACGCATCATTCGGGCGCTCGATGTTTGGATGCAAACGGGAAAGCCTTTTAGTGCTTTTCATCAGCAAGAGGAAATATCTCCCGATGATGATACTCTTGTTTTTGGGCTGAAATATCCCCGAGCAGAGCTGTACACCCGCATCAACAAAAGGGTGGAGGAAATGATTGAACAGGGGCTTGTGGAGGAGGTGCGATCTGTTTTGGAAAAAGGATATCCCGCCGATTTACAGGCTTTAAATACCGTAGGATATAAAGAAATAATCGATTATCTGGATGGTAAATGGTCTCTTGAAAAAGCTGTTGAAAAGATAAAAACTACGACCCGGCGCTATGCGAAAAGGCAGACGACCTGGTTTAAAAGATGGGAATTTATTAACTGGCTGCCGGCAAGTGAAAAAACCGCTACTCAACTTTGCGACCTGATTTTAGAGAAAATCGCACGTTAGTTTTTCCTTACCTGCTACGGGATTATAATTTTGTTGAATTTTTCTACAATGACCGTCCATAAAATCCGTATTTTATAAAGCTGATTTAAAGACTAAAAATCGTCCCGGATTTTATTTATGACTTATCTTTCTGTTGAAAACCTTTCTAAAAATTTTGGTATCAAACCTCTATTCGAAAACCTGACTTTCGGGATTTCCAAAGGAGATAAAACTGCTCTTATTGCTCCAAATGGAACAGGGAAATCTACTTTGCTAAAGATTCTGGCGGGGGAAATGACCCCTGATAATGGCGAGGTTATGACCCGCAATGGAATCCATACCGGCTTTCTGAAACAAGAGCCTGAACTGGATGAAAGCATGACCATCAGCGAATTTATTTCGCATGGCAATTCGGATAAAATTCGTGTGGTACGTAATTATGAAAAGGCGGTTCATAATCAAGCAGAAGACTTTAGTCAGGAAAATCAGGATGCTTTTGAAAGAGCGTCCTCAGCTATGGACGCGGCCAATGCCTGGGGTGTTGAACAGGAAATGGAGCAAATTCTCGGGGCTCTCGATATTCATGATCTTGATCAAAAAATTGCCTCACTTTCTGGTGGTGAGCGAAAACGAGTAGCTTTGGCCTTTGTTCTTTTAGATGAGCCCGGCCTGCTGATTTTGGATGAACCAACAAACCACTTGGATGTGGAAATGATTGAGTGGTTGGAAGAATATCTCGCCAAAAGCTCCATCACCCTTTTGATGGTAACTCACGACCGATACTTCTTAGACCGGGTTTGTAATCATATTCTGGAGCTCGATTACGGCAAACTCTATCACCATAAAGGAAATTACCAGTACTTTTTAGAGAAAAAAGCTGAGCGTGAGGAAGTTGAGCAAACTGAAATTGCCAAGGCCGGAAAGCTTATGAAGAAAGAGTTGGAATGGATGCGGCGCGGGCCCAAAGCACGTACCACCAAGTCGAAATCGCGCATTAAAGCTTTTTATGAAACCAAAGAAAGAGCAAGCAGTGGCAAAAAAGAGGAAGAAATGCGGCTGGATGTAACCATGACCCGAATTGGTGGGCGGGTTTCAGAGCTTAAAAAAGTTTCCAAAAGTTTTGAAGATCTGATAATTCTACAGGATTTCAGCTACTCCTTTAATAAGGGTGAACGCATCGGGATTATTGGTAAAAATGGCGTTGGAAAGAGTACTTTTTTGAAGATGGTTACAGGGGAGGAGCCTGTCGATTCCGGTGAAATTGAAACCGGCGCTACTATCAAGTTTGGCCATTACCGGCAGCAGGGTATTCAGCTGGATGAAAAAAAACGAGTTATCGATGTTATTAAAGAAGTAGCGGAAGTAATCGAGTTGGGGAATGGCGATAAGATTTCGGCTTCCCAGTTTTTAGAGCATTTTATGTTTGCCCCAAAAATGCAGTATACGCCTGTTGAGAAACTTAGTGGTGGAGAAAAACGTCGTCTCGGCTTAATGATGGTGTTGATTGAAAATCCTAACTTCCTGATACTGGATGAGCCAACAAACGACCTGGATTTATTGACGCTGAATAAACTTGAAGACTTTTTGTTCAATTTTGGCGGCTGTTTAATTCTTGTTTCTCACGATCGGTTTTTCATGGATAAACTGGTTGATCATTATTTCATTTTTGAAGGCAATGGTTCTATCCGCGATTTTAATGGAACTTATGATGAATACCGAAACGAAATATCCGGAAGGGCTTCCTCATCAAAAAAAGAAAAGAAAGATGCCATCCCTGAAAAAAAAGTTTTCGCTAAGCCAAAGGAAACAGAATCCAAAAAACTGAGTTTCACTGAGAGAAAAGAGTATCAAAAGCTGGAGACGGAAATCGCCCGGCTTGAAGAAAAGAAAAAAGCTTTGGAAGCAGAAATTGGCAGCGGAAATTTAGACTATAAAATCCTTGAGGAAAAGACGAGCGAGTATAGTGATTTGAAAAAGCTGATTGAGAAAAAAACAGGGGCTTGGTTTGAAATGGCTGAACGAGCCTAACATCTATGTTATCCTTCCTAAAGGAGATTGCTTCGTCGGTAGCCAACTTTCCTATCGCGCAGTACCGGCTCCTCACAATGACCGGTAAGTAGTAAAATCTTCCACCGTAATTTGGTTGTACAAACTACATATCCGGTTTCGGATTTATGCTATTCTTATTCCATAGAATATTTATAAAAAGTAGAGGGATTATGGAAAAAATAAGGGCTTATATAATAGATTCTCATGTGTTAGTTCGTCAAACATTGGTAAATACTATTCGAAATTCTGAAGGGATTTCTTTTTTTGGTTCATCCATCGGTATCACTTTGCAGGAAATTGTGAATGACATACATGAGAAAAATCCAGACTTGATCTTTTTGGGAATTGATGATTTCAAATCGGATGAAATGCGACTTTTTTATCACTTAAGAAGCGTAGATCCAACTTTACCCATTATTGTGATTACTCCTTTGAATGAAGGAGGGGCCAACATTGCTATCACCTGTCTGAAATATGGCGCCGTTGATTTCATCACTAAACCGGTTAGAAATGGCCGTCTTGTTCTTGCTAAAGATCATTTTATGAAACGTGTTACTCCTGTGCTGCAAATGGCCGGGCGATTAAATGTAAAAAGACAAATGGGCTATCATTTGTTTGACAACTCCTTAAGCGGAAAACGCATTCGGGATTATTCTCCCACTTTTGAACGGCTCCCAAACCCAGTTAATCTCATTGTGATTGGAGGTTGTACCGGTGGCGTGCGTTCTTTATTTGCTTTAATTTCATCTCTCCCTAAAAATCTTACTGTTCCGGTGATTGTTCTTCAACACATGCCAAAAGTTTACAGCAAGGTTTTAGCCGAGGAATTGAATGCCATCACAACTCATCAGGTAACAGAGGCAGAAGAAGGTATGAAATTGATTCCGGGACAGATTCACCTTATTCCGGGAGGATATCATGCCATCGTTAAAAATGATGCCAGCCAAAAAACTATTTCGTTACATAGAGGGCCAAAAGAAGAGAATTCACGGCCATCACTTAATGTTTTACTCCGGTCAGCAAGCTATATCTACCGAGAAAAATTATTGAATGTGATGCTTTCCGGTGGAGGTAATGACGGCGTTCTTGGTGCGCGGGAAGTTGCGGATAAAGGCGGACAGGTAATTGTAGAAAGCGAAGAAAGCGCAATGCTGTGGGATTTACCAAAACGCTTGGATGATCAGGGGATTTCAAGCGGAAGGTTTCCGGTAGAATTTTTAGGCAAAGAGATTTCAAATCGGATTAATACTATTCCAAAAAGCAACGCGCTTAAAAGAACCAAAACACCAGCTAATTTTGCTGTATCTGGTTAAAACTGGGAACGAACAGAGACTTTATTAGCCCGTTAAGATGACTCTCTTCACGGGTTTTTTTATGAAGATGGCAGCTGACAGAAAGCTCTATTTTGTTTTAACTCTTGCTATCACAATTCCTGCAATCATAACCAACACCGATATAATGATGGGAGTATAATCTCCAGTACTTACGGCAACATCAGCGCCGAAAGCTTCGAAAGATTCTGAATCCTGAAAATATTGGTATGTGTAAAAAATAACGCCTATTAATCCTGCTGCTGCTAAAATTCCGCCTATCGTTTCTTTCATTTCTCTATTGATTTGTTGGGTGTGTGCTCTTTAAAAGCAAGAGGAGTGGGAATTCGTTCACCTGTTGCTCCAAAAAAAATTGGAAGCTGGCAGGTAGCTTCAATAAGTAGTGTTAGAATAGTTAACTGATATTACCTGATAAATGTCTTCTTTGGCTCTAAGATTATACTCATAAGTTGCTGAATTATTCCTGCCTTGATGAATTGAGGTTAGTACCCGTACAGTTCCATCCAGTTTTTTATCTAATATTTCAAGGTTTATTAATATCCCACTTTTACTTCGGTCGGATTTATGAGTCACCGTTGCAGAAAAGCCAAAATTTATAGTTGAGAAAGATACTGCTTCTACTTTAGGCATATCTTTGAATGTATTCATTAATTCTAGGGAAGGATTTAAACCAGAAACACTTATAAAAAAGTAGTCTGGGTCTTCATCCGGATGCTCAATTATATACTTAATTAATTCACAAAAAACCGTTTTCTCAATTTGATGCTTTTCTTCCCAGCTAATTTCAGATTCCAGGTTTACAAAATAAAAAGCACTTACCAACCCTGCTATTGAGAAAATAAAAATCAGAAAATTCTGTGCTTTGATGTTTTTATACCACATAGGATTAATATTAAACCTGAACAATTCTTTCGATTAAGAATTCAACATCTTAAATTTATAATTTACAATTTCCTCACCCTTCCAACCTCAAAAACTTCTTCCCCCAACCCTTCAGCTTTTTTCCTTACCGCATCCACTTCACTTTCGGAAACCACACAAACCAATCCAATTCCTAAGTTAAAAGTTGCCTGCATATCTTCTTCAGGCACATTCCCCAATTTCTGGATGATATTGTACACGGGCGGACGCTCCCATGCTTTCCAGTCAATTTCGAGCGCCAGGTTTTCTGGGAGAATCCGTTTAGTATTTCCTACCATTCCACCGCCGGTGATGTGTGAAAATCCATTCACTCCCGGCATCTCTTTTAGTTCTGAAATCAGAGATAGATATGAACGATGAACTTTCAGCAGCTCGTCGCCAATAGTTGAACCTAATTCTTCCAGGTAATTTTCTACTTTGTATTTACTGAACAAAACTTTGCGTGCAAGGGAATACCCGTTGGTGTGCAGCCCGGAACTTTTGAATCCTAATAATACATCACCTTTCTCTATTCCCGCTCCGTTGATCACTTTATCTTCATCAACAATTCCAACAATGGTTCCTGCCAGGTCGAATTCTCCGGAATCATAAATATCCGGCATTTCGGCTGTTTCACCACCAATCAAAGCAACTCCATTTTCTTTGCAGGCTTTTGCGAATCCGCTAATAACATCAAATCCGACATGTTGTTCTAATTTTCCCGTTGAAAAATAATCAAGGAAAAAAAGAGGAGTTGCCCCGCAAACGGCAATATCATTCACACAGTGATTTACCAGATCTTGGCCAACGGTGTCGTATTTGCCTGCTTTAAAAGCCACAATCAATTTGGTTCCAACGCCATCTACCGAACTCACAAAAACAGGCTTTTTAAAAGCTCCCAATTCCGGGCGGAAAAATCCCCCAAAACCGCCAATATTAGATAACACTTCTGGTCCGTGCGTTTCTTTTACCACACCTTTTATGGAATTAACGAGTTCTTCCCCGGCTTTAATATCAACACCGGAATCTTTGTATGTTAATTGTTTCTTATTACTCATTACACGTTGAATTTAAAATTACTTTCTGGTCGGAAGCAAAGAAATATCCTGGATCCATTGGTGAAGATCTTCAGCAGAATAATTTTCTGAATAGGAGAGTTTGCCGATTGGAAATTGTGTATTCATATCTGTTTTGGTATGAGAGAAATATACCATGTTTGAAAGAGTCTTATAAAAGCTTTTTCGGTTTGTTTTCCACAGGATATTACTAATAAAATTAGATTATAATATTTAATAGTAAGTAATAGAGACTGTGGAAAAGTGGATAACATTCTTACCCTGAATAGAAATACAGATAAGAATTATTTGTGGATATCTTTGTTTATAAAATAATCTGTTAAAACAGTATTTTATGTGAAGTAAAAATTACTTTTCCACAGTCACTTATACATTGCACATAAATGAATTTATTGTTTGTTCACAGTAAAAGTTATTCTTTTTAGCTGTGGAATTGATGGGGATAATGTAGAAGTTTGTGCACAACTTTTGCTCAGAAAAGTTATCCCATAGTTGTAGTGAATAATCCACAAAGTAATCCACATATTTTAAGACAATGAAAGTTGTAATTCAGCGCGTGTGTTCTTCCTCGGTAACAGTAAATGACGAAATATCCGGTTCAATCAACAAAGGACTTTTATTACTTGTAGGAATCCATCAGGACGATACAAATGAACAAATGGAATGGATGTGTAACAAGATTATGAAGCTGCGAATTTTTGAAGATGAGGATGGAAAGATGAATAATTCGGTTGAGGATATTGAAGGGGAAATATTGGTTGTTTCCCAGTTTACATTATATGGTGATGCTAAAAAGGGAACGCGCCCCAGTTTTATTGAAGCCGCCCGTCCTGAAAAAGCAGAACCCATGTATGATAATATGATTCGATACTTTAAAAATAACTCGAACCTGAAAATAGAATCCGGTGAATTTGGAGCTATGATGAGTGTAAAGCTTGAAAACGATGGCCCGGTTACCCTGATTCTGGAGAAGTAGTTTTGGCTGTAATTTTTCTTTTTCTTGATGGCGTGGGAATCGGAAATCCTTCCCCGGAAAACCCTTTTTTCACCCATAAATATGATTCTTTCGAATATCTTTCGGGAGGATCTTTTGATGTTACAGCTTCTCCTATTTATAAAAAGAACCACGTATATAAAGCCATCGATGCCAATCTTGATGTAGAAGGTTTACCACAAAGCGGAACGGGCCAAACCACTCTTTTTTCGGGGGTGAATGCGGCTAAAGTGATAGGCAAACATTTTGGGCCGTATCCTCATTCGGGAATCAAGTATTTATTGAAGGAGCAGAGTTTATTTTCCACCCTAAAAAAATCCGGGAAAAAGCCCTATTTCATGAATGCTTATCCCCCACTTTTTTTTAAACATGCTAAGAAAAGGAATCGATGGAGCTGCACCACACTTATGGTAAAAAGTGCGGAAATTAAGTTAAACAGTACTCAGGAAATTCTCTATGAAACCGCACTTACTGCTGAAATTGTGCAAAATGCCTGGAGAGATCAGTTAGGCATCAACATCCCAAAAATCACCCCAAAAGAAGCCGCACAAAGGTTATTGAATGTGTTGCCTGATTATGATCTCGTGCTTTACGAATATTATTTAACCGACAAAGCCGGGCATAGCCAAAAACCGGAAGACGCCGAAAGAGTTCTAAAAACGCTGGATGAATTTCTGCTCCACATCATAAAAGAAAAAGCCCCCGAGGACATCCTTCTAATCACCAGTGACCATGGAAATTTGGAAGACCTTTCAACCAAAACCCATACGAGGAATAAAGTGCCGCTATTTGTATTGGGAGATGGAGCTGAAAAGTTCAGCGGAATTGAAAGTATCGCGGATGTGAAAGGCGAGATTTGCTCTTTTCTGGAATAGCTTTTAAAAAAACAGGATTAATTTTCCCTGCTTTTGGGATTAAGAGGTTCGCTTCCTTCTAAAACATCCTGCTCGGTTTCATCAACTTCCTTTAAGTAATATTTCCCGGTAAGGTCGTGCAAGAGGATGTTAAACTGCCTGTTTTCCTTGTAGAGATTTAAGCTGCCTGTGATTCGGTTATCTTCAATTACAAAAGTGGCAAGTCCCGTTTCGCGGTCTTCAATATTTGCAGTTACCGTTTTGAAACCAGGCATTGGCTCATCAACTCGCCTGATAATTAATGGATAAGCTTCTCCGGTTTCGGTTTTCAACTCGAATTCGTCTCCTTGCTCAAGTTCAGAAAGCTGTGAAGCTTCAACATCCAGGTAAGAAAGGCTGTCTCCCAGATGTTTTTCTATTAACTCTTCATTTTGTATTGGAACAATAGAAGGTTTTTTTTCCGAGCCGCCACAAGCGCTAAAGCAGAATGCAATCACTATAGTTAAAAGCAACGAGAGGGTTTTGTAATTCATGATCTTATTTGATTAGAACCATTTGGCGGGTTAAGGTTTGCGATGCCGTTTTAAGGCGATAAATGTAAATGCCACTCGAAAGATTGCTTGCGTCAAATTCAACCCGATGATCTCCTGCTGTTTGCCTTTGATTTATCAAAGTAGCCACTTTTTGTCCCTGAATGTTGAACACATTGAGCTGAACATTTTCGGCATCTTTGAGGGTGTAATTTATAGTTGTAACAGGGTTAAACGGGTTTGGATAATTCTGATCCAAAGAAATAGTGCGGGGAGTGTCGTCGATTTCTGAAGACACAACATCTAAAATTTCAAGTGTAACGGGAATTTCGATAATTCGTTGGCCGGGATCATTTGACCTAATCTGAAGGATGGTTTCATGAGTTCCCGCGCTCATTCCTTTTGTATTGAATGTGAGCCCCAATTCGGTTTGATCCTCTTCGAAAGTAACGCCGCTTACGGATTCTAAATTCAGCCAGGAATAGGGAGTCTCGAGTTGTTCAATTTCAAAATTATCTACATCAATATGCGAATCTAACTGTTCATTGAAATGCAGGAATTGGATTTCGCTCGGTACTTTACCGCCGATATAGCCATTGCTGGCTATTTGAATTCCTTTATAATAATACTCGATGGTTTCATCATCAGGATTGAAAACAACTCGTAACGTTCCGTACACATTGGGTAAAACGGTGGCTGTAGTTGAGAAAAAAGAAAGGCCTCCTTCTTCATTAATATCCGCTGCATAAATAGTGCCCTGGGTAATAACAATGCCACTGGCAAAATTTCCCGATTTTGCATCATACATATACACATCGAATCTTTCGGTGGTAGAAGAAACGGAGAAATCAAAAGTAACTTCGTACTTACCAAAAAGCTGATACCCAAAAAATGGTGCCGATATAAACTGGGTATTGTCTTCTCCGTCATAATTTATTCTCAGGTGGCGCCCTCCCGATTTAGGATTGCTGGAGGATATTTCGAACTCGGAATCAGACAGCGCCCGCCAGTCTTTGATTCCACTAAAAGCACCTGATGGAAATCCTTCCCCACTTTCAAAAGAAGTGGAGTATAAAACCCCGGCAGCCAGGGCGTTTTTCTCACGAAATTGATCTGCTGAATAATTTACGGGAAGTTTTGTCAATACAGTTTGAGTTGCCGGTTCAAGACGATCCTGAGATTCAGCGCTTTTCATTTTACTTACAGTTTGAACTGGGAAATCAAAATCGACATCCCAAACCAACGCGCTTCCTCCTGAATTAGAAATATCAAGAGGCACAAAAAATTCATCCTCGCGATTCATTTCAACTTCTATGGAGTTTGTGGAAACTGCGATTACGGGAGCGCTTTCTATGCTTGGCTGGTAAGCAGCGAAAGTGCGTTTTATTTCACGCATGCTTCGGGCATTGTTTTGCGGGCTTTGGTTGTTATTTGAGCCGGCCGATACGCCATTCCAACTAAGGTCAGGACTTGAAAATAATGGGGCTTGCTGAAGGCCATCAGCATAAGCCATAATAGTATGGAAGTTTTCACTCACGTTCTGATATCCAGCCGAGTAGTGATAAAGCCCACCACTTCCTTTAGCCGGAGATTCTGCTTGTGTTCGAGAATGAGCGTTCCCCATATTGTGGCCAATTTCATGAATGAGTGTGAAGTTAGAGGGCGAGCCAACCTGCTGAACTCTGTTTAGGTTGAAGGCATAGTCCGGGGAACCAGAAGAACTGCCGAGTCGCCAGCCAATCCCGCCGGTATCATCAATTTTAGCTAACATAGAAACCACGTCCGCGCCATATTGCTCTCTTAATTCATGAACCCCTTCCATGTAGCCATTGTATTCTGAACCAAAGAGGGGATTTGCAGGATTTTGAGTTAGCCTGGTAAGCCGGTCACTCGAATCATCTAATTGGTCATTTTCTTCATCATAATCAATTTTGTAGGCGTGAACCAATCGTAATTCTATAGCAAGATTGCTGTTGTCTAAGGAAACCTGAGAATTTGTCAATGCGCTGGCTATTACCCCATTGATACTTCCAAGGTTGGAGGATGAAGCCCAACTTTCGGCGGCATTTGTATAAACAATCATGAGGTCTATGGTGATGCTGTCATCCACAGAAGCTGTTAAAGGAGCCGAAAAATATTGACTTGCTGAACCGCCATTTTTGTTTCTTGTTGATTGCGGGCTTTGTTTTGGCTGAGGAAGCGCGGTAAAATTGGGATCATCATCATGAACCGCACAGCCTAAAAAGTCTTCGGAATCTGGTGAAGTGGACGAGAGAAAGTGTTGGCTTTGTTCATTATCAAAGCTAAAAAACAAGGAGTTTTGATGAGACTCATGAAACGCCCCATTCATTCGCCCTTCAGAAAAAGTGGCTACAAATTTGTTCTGTGGATTTGCCTCATCAGCAGCAATAATGGAAACGGTTCCGGGCATATAGGATTTTTTCCTCAAGAGCACCAAGCTTTTTTGATTCCCGGCTCCTGTTTCCAAATCAAAAATCACTCCCTTTTTTAAATCATCTGACTCAAAAAAGTCTTTGTTAAGCGAGAAATAAATGTTGGCGTTATTTCCCACTTTTTGTACTTGGCTGGGGCTAATAGTATTCAGTGTTAACCGATCTGCTTGTTGTGATTGAACGGTGAGCGGGTAACAAAAAATTATTACTGCTAAAGAAATCCAGAGTCTCGTTTTTTTCATGCTTTTCTTTTTTGATTTAATATAAACACACATTTCATATTATCAGGTAAAACGATCGGCTAACCGATTTATTAAATATCCGCTTTCTTCCAAAGCCTGAGTTGCAAACTTCCCAAAGAAATCGGTTACGCCCTCAAATTCTTTTATAAATCCTTCACGATCATTTTCTTTTACCAATGTCACTAATTTTTGGTGATGTTCAAAAAAGGAAAGCAGTAAATCTCTCCGCTCTTTATTTGCAAAAACAATGTCGGCATAAAGCTCAGCGCTTTGGGCAAAAATACGGCCGGTCATCATCAGCTCGGCCCGGTAAATGGGGGATGAATAATCCAGCATATCGGAAGGTTTCAGGTCATAATGTTCCATAAAAGACCCATGCAACAAAGCCACAAAATGGCGAAGTCCTTGAACCAAATGCATTACATGATCGTGCTTTTCGGGATCGGCCTGAATAACCCGCATTCCCCATAATTCACATTGCTTTATAAACCAATCGGCTTTTTCACCATCACGGGCGGGGCAAAAAACCATTAGCTGTTTGGAGAGATTTTGGACATCCGGGCCGTGCATGGGATGCAAACCTAAAACCGGCCCTTGATGAGCGTTCAGCATTGCCTGCATCGGGTTCGATTTATTGCTGGTAAAATCAGCAAGAATCGTTTCTTTTCGAAGTCTTCCTTTCAGGCGCTCAATTACAGCTTCGGTTACATTTATAGGAACGGTAATGATAACTAAATCCAGTTTTGGTGCCAGTTCTTCAAGTTCGTGCCAGTTTCCTTTATCTATGGAATAAATGTGATGCCCGGTTTGGGAAGCTATTCTTTTGTACAATTTTCCCATTCCGCCATCGCCGCCAATCAGCAAAATATGCTTTGGTTCCTCCGTGGCAATTGGAAATCTTTCTTGCGATTGAGTGGCCCTGGATGCGGTCATAATCATCCGCAAAAAATCTTCTGCCCAGTCCGGATCAATCCCTTTTTGTTTAGCGAGATTTTTGAACGCTTTCGATTTCTCTTCTTCCCGCGCAGGCACAAACACCGGAAGCTGGTTTTGAACTTTGCGCCTGATTACATCGCGAACTATTTCTCCCCGTTCAGATAATAAGTCGAGGATTTGTTCGTCAATTTCATCTATGCGCTGCCTGGGAGATTCTAATTCTTTGTGCCTGTGAGACATTTAATCTTAAATTTTGTTAAGCCACTAAAGCTCTAAATCACGAAATAATTTTTGATAAATAATTGCATTTTAAATCAACAAATTTCGCAGCCTTGGTTATCGGGATAAAGCCATTAAGCTAAAGAAAATAATGCCGAGCAAGGAAGGTTATTTTTATTTCAGGGATTTTGTGATTCCGTGGCAAAGATTGTTCTGTTATTGCATTTCCTAAGTTACGGCACAGTTTGTACCTTTAAAACTTATTTATGTCCCAATTCAAACTCCATTCTCCATTTAAACCTGCGGGTGATCAGCCCGCCGCAATCGCTGAACTTGCGGAAGGACTACGTGCGGGGGATAAGCACCAAACGCTTTTAGGAATTACCGGCTCTGGAAAAACGCGCACTATCGCCAATGTTATTGAGGAGGTTCAAAAACCAACGCTTGTGATGAGCCACAACAAAACACTGGCCGCCCAGCTTTATCGCGAGTTAAGTGATTTTTTCCCGGAAAACCGCGTCGAGTTTTTTATCTCTTATTATGATTATTACCAACCCGAGGCATACCTCTCGGCGCAGGATAAATACATTGAAAAAGATCTTTCCATCAATGAAGAAATTCAGCGATTACGACTGCGCGCTACCAGTTCACTTTTATCGGGAAGGCGGGATGTAATTATCGTTTCGTCGGTGAGCTGCATTTATGGTATAGGTTCTCCTTCCGAGTATGAGAAATTGATTGTTTCCCTCGAAACCGGCATGAGCATCCCCCGAAATACGCTTCTGTATGATTTGGTAGACCTGCATTATTCCCGAAATGATATCGATTTTAAACGCGGCACTTTTCGTGTTCGGGGTGATGTGATAGATGTCTTTCCGGCTTATTCGGACGAGGGGCTGCGTATCACGATGTGGGGCGATGAAATTGAAACACTCCAGCTTTTTAATACAGACAATGGTGCAGTTATCGATTCTGTGGATGAGTTCCGGGTTTATCCCGCTTCGCATTATGTTACTTCCAAAGAGCGGTTGGAATCTTCTATTGAGCAAATTCGGGAGGAACTTCAGTGGAGAGTAAAAGTTTTGCAGGATGAAGAGAAGTGGCTGGAAGCGAAACGGATTGAGCAAAGAACATTGTTTGATATAGAGATGATACAAGAAATTGGATATTGCTCTGGAATCGAAAATTATTCGCGTTACCTGAGTGCACGAAAACCGGGTGAACGTCCTTATTGTCTTATCGATTATTTCCCGGATGATTTTTTAACCGTTGTTGATGAAAGCCATCAAACAATTCCTCAAATTTCCGCTATGTATGGCGGCGACCGGTCTCGAAAGATCGAACTGGTGGAGCATGGTTTCCGGCTTCCTTCCGCAATGGATAACCGCCCTCTTACTTTTGAGGAATGGGAAGGCTTGGTTAATCAGACTATTTTTGTGAGCGCCACGCCCAGTGATTATGAATTCAAAAAAAGCGGCGGTGTTTTTACGGAACAAATTATCCGCCCAACTGGATTAATGGAGCCCGAAATTATTGTTCGCCCACTGGATAATCAGGTTGATGACTTGCTGGATGAAATTGCCAAAAAAGTGAAAAAGAAAGAGCGTGTACTGGTCATCACTTTAACAAAAAGATTGAGCGAAGAGCTTAGTGAGTATTTGAAGAATCTTGGCATCAGCGCGGCCTATATGCACAGTGAATTAAACGCGCTTGAACGAATCGAAGTTTTGTTTAAATTCCGCCGCGGCGATTTTGACGTATTGGTTGGAATTAATCTTCTTCGAGAAGGAATTGACATCCCCGAACTAAGCCTTGTTGCAATTATGGATGCGGATAAGGAAGGATTTCTGAGATCAGAAACTTCTCTTTTTCAAATCGTAGGGCGGGCAGCGCGGAATGTTGGGGGACAGGCTATTTTATACGCCAACAAAATCACAAAAAGTATTCGCAAGGTTTTAGATGAAACAGAGCGCAGAAGGAAAATTCAAATGGAGTATAATGAGAAGCATGGAATCACTCCCCAAACGATTAAAAAGGAACTGAAACCCTTGGTTGATCCGGCGCTTATTTCAACAAATACTTTCGATTTTGCACGACCAGAGAAAGAAGGTGATGAAGAGCCTCTGGAAATTATTCGGGTTGCAGACGACGGTATTCAGTACAAAGCGAGTCCCGCGATGAAGGAAGTTACTTTTGAAAGTAAGGACAAGCTGATTGAGCATTTAAGGGAAACGATGTATCAGTCTGCAAAAAACATGGAATTTGAAGAAGCCGCAAGAATTCGAGACCAAATTTCACAATTAGAAGAACAGTTATAAGCATTTATGAAAGGCACTATCACTTTTTTGAAATCATTTGCTACCGATAAAGACGTAGCCTCAATCACACCATCGTCTCAGTATTGTGTGCGCAAGCTTTGCGAAAAAATCGACTTTAGCACAACCCGGGTAATTGTGGAGTACGGCGGAGGCACCGGGGTTTTCACCAAGCATATTCTAAAACAAATGACAGCCGATTCACGGTTGTTCGTTTTCGAGACCAACGAAAAATTCTACGAAAAGCTTAACCAAATTGAAGATCCGCGCCTCACTATTTTTAACAAAAGCGTGGAAGAAATGCTTCAGCTTCTACCGGAAGACGTGGTGGGAAATACCGATCATATCGTTTCGGGAATTCCCTTTTCTTTCTTTGATTGGGAGCTAAAAATCAGCATTCTTAATAAGACGCTGGAGACATTAAAAACGAACGGTTCTTTTTTGGCCTATCAAACTTCTGGACATTTAAAAAAGCCGCTCACCGAAGTTTTCAAAAACTACACCACCGATTTCTGCTGGAAGAACATCCCGCCCTATTTTATTTATGAGGCTGTAAAACGGTAAGGTTTTAAAAGTGGCCGGGGTTAAGACTCCTCAAAAATCTATTTTTTGTGAATATGAGGTAAGGATTGTTAGCTACTTTTCACAGTTACCTTTTCCTAACTTCTTGCAAATATCAGCCAGCGTTTCTTTTTCAGCAGAGGTTAGCACGGAAAATTCTTCTTTTATTTTCTCTAAGTGCTGAGGGAAGAAATCCTGTATGAAAGCTTTTCCCTTTTTGGTAAGATTAATAATAACCGCCCTTCGGTCTTCGGGATTTTGGCAGCGTTTTACCAGCCCGTTCTTTTCAAGGTTATCGATCACCAACGTAATATTACCCCCGCTTTTCAGCAATTTCTTTCCCAGTTCTTTTTGATTGAGAGACCCAAGATGTTTTAAAGCTTCCAGCGTTCCGAACTGACTGATAGTGAGATTTGCTTCAGATAAATGTCGTGCTAAACGGCTGTTCACACTTTCACTGGCGCGCGTCAACTTTATGAACGCGTTTAATGTATTTTGTTCGTCTTTTGACCCTTTAAAATGCGTAGCCATAATTGTTGTTTAGCTTAGCTGTTAAACCTGCTGAGGAATTACATCGTTCGATTAAAGATCGTAAACAATACTTACCGGGGCGTGATCAGAGATGTTCCACTTGTACTCGATTGTTGCTTCCTTCGCAATTCGAGCCAAGGGAAAAGTGGCTAAATGATAATCGATTCTCCAGCCCTTATTCCTCTTTTTGGATCCCGCCCGATAACTCCACCAGCTGTATAAATCAGGTTTTCCCTGATGTAATTTACGAAATACGTCTTCGTATCCAATATCTAAAAAATCCGTAACCCACTCCCGCTCTTCCGGTAAGAAACCCGATGAGTTTTTATTCTGCACGGGATTGTGAATGTCGATATCGGTGTGGCAAATGTTGAAGTCTCCACAGAAGAGCGTTGGTTTGTTGTCATCAGCGTGCTTTTTGCCGAAGCGCATGAAATCATCCAGAAACTTCATTTTCATATCTTGGCGAATATCTCCGGTTGTTCCACTTGGAGCATAAACCGAGCACAAACGAAAATTGTCAAACTCAGCGGTTAAAACCCGGCCCTCCCGATCTATCCAGCCTACTCCAATTCCCGAGTCAACTTTTTTCGGCTTTATTTTTGATAAGATCGCAACCCCGGAGTATCCTTTTTTCTCGGCTATGTGGTAATACTCGTGATAGCCAAGCTCTTTAATTTCGGGAGGAATTTGGTCCTGATCGGCCCGTAATTCCTGAATGCAAATTATGTCCGGTTTGCTTTCTTCCACCCAATCCAAAAAACCCTTTCGGTGAGCTGCCCGAATACCATTTATATTGTACGAACTGATTTTTAACAAGGCTTATTTCGCTTTTAAGATTCCGAAATTCCTTTTACCAACTTTTAGGGTATGCTCTTCTCCCTTAGTAAAAGTCAGGCTAGAATTAATGTCATTAACCTTTTCGTCGTCCAGGCTAATTCCACCCTGTTTCATCATACGCTTGGTTTCGCCATTGCTGGGAGAAAAACCGGTTTCGGAAATGATATCCAGTAAGCGGTGTTCTTTTCCGGCTTCAAAGAAAAACTCCGGTGCGTCATCAGGAATTTCTTTATTGATAACGGTCTGCTCAAAATGCTTTCTCGCGGCTTTAGCAGCTTCATCACCGTGATATAAACTCACGATAGCAAAAGCCACATCGTGTTTCGCGTTTCTTGGATCCGTTTCTATTTTCTTTTTTATGGATGGAAGTTCCGTTGTGGGCACATCGGTTACCAACTCAAAATAAGTGTAGATCAATTCATCAGGAATGGAAAGAGCTTTGCCATACATCTCGTTTGGATCCTCATTAATGCCAATGTAGTTATCATACGATTTTGACATTTTTTGGCTGCCATCGGTGCCCACTAAAAGTGGCATCATCAGGCAAACTTGCGGGGCTTGTCCATCTTCTTTTTGAAGCTGTCTTCCAACCAATAAATTGAATTTCTGATCAGTTCCGCCCAGCTCTACATCTGATTTTAGGTGAACGGAATCTTGTCCTTGCGCCAGTGGGTATAAAAATTCGTGCAGTGAGATCGGCTCGTTATTCTCGAATCTTTTGGAAAAATCATCACGCTCAATCATCCTGGCAACGGTAAGTTTTGAGGCGAGTTTAATCACATCCTCAAAACCCATTGTACCCAACCAGTCAGAGTTGTAGACAATCGAGGTTTTTTCGTTGTCTAAAATTTTCCCGGCCTGATCAAGATAGGTTTTTGCGTTTTCTTTGATCTCGGCCATGGTAAGTGCCGGGCGCGTTTTATTTTGCCCGGTAGGATCTCCAATCAGGGAAGTAAAATCACCAATTATCAAAATAGCCTGATGCCCTAAATCCTGAAACTGTCTCAACTTCCTTAAAATAACAGAGTGGCCTAAATGAAGGTCGGGGCGAGTTGGGTCAACACCGAGCTTAATCCGAAGTGGGGTATTTTGGCCTTTTGAGTTTTTGAGTTTTTTAACGAGTTCTTCTTCTGGCACAATTTCGACCGTGCCCCGGCGAATGAGTTCCAGTTGTTGTTCAACAGGTAAAAATGACATCTTAATTATTAGCGTTTAGAAATGGCAGATTTTCGATGGGATTGTATGAGCTCAGGTTTTTCTGAAGGGTCTCGGAGAAGTTTTCCGCTCCGGGATAAATAACAGCAACCGTGTTGTAGGTAGCCGGCGCCACATAAATTACGAGTGGATAAAGATAAGATTCGTTTCGGGCTTCTTCGCCGGGAACATTAAATCCTGCAAGCAACAACAGAACAGCGCTCACAACCATACCGCTCTTTAATGCACCGAATAATCCACCTAAAATTCTGTTTACCACACTAAGCTTGATCGCTTTCAAGAATTCTTTTGTAGCATATGCGACTAAAGCCACAACCAATAAAGTGCCGATAAAAAGGATGGCTCCCGAGACAAAGGGAACAAAAGAAGCGCCCTCCTCAAACAAAGGAGCGACAATACCGGTGAAAGCATCAAGGTAATTGAACGTGAGAAAGATGGCTAATATGATGGCTACTATATTCAGCACTTCTTTTACCAATCCATTAACGGCGCCTTTATAGCCGAAATAAAGAATGGGAGTTGCAATAATTAGATCGAGCAATAGCATTTTATTCTGCAAGCTCCTCTTTAACTATTTGGCTGACTAAACCGCCATCCGCCTTACCTTTTAAGCTGGCCATAAGTGGCCCCATTACTTTTCCCATATCCTGCGGGCCAGATGCGCCAACTTCAGTAATCTTTTCTTTCACAATGGCTCGAACCTCATCTTCGCTCATCATTTTTGGCAGATACGTTTCGATAAGTTGAAGTTCCCGCTTTTCGTTTTCGGCGAGATCTTTTCTTCCGCCCTCTTCAAATTGAGTGATGGATTCTTTTCGCTGTTTTGCGGCCTTCATCAAAACTTCAACAGTTTGTTCTTCAGAAAGCGTGGCCTCACCTTTTGTTCGCTCGCTGATTTCTTTTTCCATCAGCTTAGCTTTCAAAGACCGAAGCACACGAAGTTTTTCCTGGTCTTTTGCCTTCATGGCATTTTTGATATCTGAAATAATTTGATCTTGTATAGTCATAATTTTGAAGGTATAGAAGAAAATAAGCAAAAAAAAAGGTTACACAATCATCTTGTGCAACCTTAAGCTTTTTTAGGTCCGTTATCAGGCTTTATTCTGCTGAATAAAATCCTTCACGTTATCCTGGTCCATCATTATTTCTTTATAGGCGAATTTACCTTTTTCATTTTTTGTAGAAATGATAACCTTTGCCATACGGCGGTGAGCCGCTTTAGCTTGCAGTGCTTGTGATCCAAATGATTGCCTTTTAGCCATTTCTCAGCCTACTTAATTTCTTTGTGAGTGGTGTGTTTACGTAAAACAGGATTGTATTTTTTCATTTCAAGCCTTTCAGTTTGAGTACGACGATTTTTCGTAGTTACGTATCGGGATGAACCCGGCTTTTCGGTGCACTCTAAAATTACTTGAACTCTGCTTCCTTTTGCCATTGTATTATACTTCCTTTAAAAGAGTTCCTTTTTTCCGCGCATCTTTTAATACAGCAGAAATTCCGTTCTTATTGATAGTTCTCAATGTTTTTACAGATATCTTTAAAGTTACCCAACGGTCTTCTTCTGGAATGTAGAAGCGACGTTTTTGCAAGTTCAATTGAAAACGGTGCTTAGTTTTGTTGTTGGCTTTAGACGAACGGTAACCGTTCATTGCCTGCTTGCCTGTAATATCGTCTTTTCGCGACATCGTGAATCCGATTAAATTCTTAATGAAAATAGACGCCAAAGATAGAGGTATATTCACCAAAGTTCAATCAGTTTGACAACGAAAATTCTAATTATTAACATTTTTCTGATTTATCCACATTTTCGGAACACTTTTTTGGTTTGAATTTCTCTCCAGAAGGCTCATCTCTTTTATTTTGGTTAAAAACCCCTCCTTTTTTTGATTTTGCTTGCGTAAGCCCTATTTTTAAGCGTTAATAAACTCATCTAACAAAGCTATCATTCCGTATTTATGGCACAAAATAAAAGTTCCGACTACAAGGCTTCGAATATACAAGTATTAGAAGGCCTCGAGGCGGTAAGAAAGCGACCGGCGATGTACATCGGGGATACTGGATCGCGCGGGCTTCATCACCTTATAAATGAAGTTGTCGATAATTCAATTGACGAAGCGCTCGCTGGATATTGCGATTACATCAAAGTTATTATCAATGAAGACAATTCTTTGACCGTTGAAGATAACGGCCGTGGAATTCCTGTTGATATGCACGAGAAATTTGGGCTTCCCGCTGTGGAGGTTGTATTAACAAAACTGCATGCCGGTGGTAAATTTGATAAAGATTCTTATAAAGTATCAGGAGGATTGCACGGCGTGGGTGTTAGTTGTGTGAACGCGCTTTCGGATATGTTTAGGGCAGAAATTCATCGCGATGGAGAAATTCATGTAATGGAGTTTTCCCAGGGAATTACAAAAATCCCGCTTTCTGTTAAAGGAAAGACTGACAAGTCTGGCACCATCATTACTTTCAACCCTGACGCCACCATTTTTACGCAGACCATAGAATTCAAATTCGACATAATTGCCGAAAGAATGCGTGAATTGGCATTTCTTAATCCTTCAATTACCATCGAGCTTATTGACAAGCGTGAGGAAGATGAGGAGTTAGGAACAGAAATATTCCATTTCGAGGGCGGCGTTAAAGATTTTGTGCAGTATCTGGACGAGAGCCGCGAAACAATGATGGATTCTCCCATGTACATTACCGGAGAAATTGACATGGTGCCTGTTGAAGTTGCCATTCAGTACAATAATTCCTTCACCGAAAATGTGCACTCTTACGTGAATAATATTAACACCCGTGAAGGCGGTTCTCACGTTTCAGGATTTAGAAGAGCGCTTACCCGTTCTCTGAAAAATTACGCCGATAAAAACAACCTCATCAAATCTAACAGTAAAATTAATGTTTCTGGTGAGGATTTTCGGGAAGGTTTAACGGCGGTTCTTAGTGTCAAAGTTCAGGAGCCGCAATTTGAAGGGCAAACTAAAACCAAGCTTGGGAATTCAGAAGTTCAGAGCGCGGTCGAAGTTGTTGTCTATGACCAACTGAATGAGTATTTGGAGCAAAATCCAAAAACAGCTAAAAAAGTTATCGAAAAAGTTGTGCTTGCCGCAGAAGCTCGTGAAGCCGCTCGAAAAGCAAGGCAATTAGTTCAGCGAAAAAGTGTGATGAGTGGTGGTGGCCTTCCGGGGAAACTCGCCGATTGCTCAATAAAGGATCCCGAGCATAGCGAAGTTTATTTAGTTGAGGGCGACTCAGCCGGTGGTTCCGCAAAAATGGGACGGAATCGTAGCTTTCAGGCAATTCTTCCTTTGAGGGGTAAAATTCTGAATGTAGAGAAAGCGAAAATAAACCGGATTCTTGAGAATAAAGAAATCCAAGCCATGATTACCGCCCTTGGTACAGGAGTTGGTCATGGAGAAGAAGATTTTGAAGTGGATAAGCTCCGATATCATAAAATTATAATTATGACGGATGCCGATGTTGACGGGTCACACATTCGAACGCTGTTATTAACCTTTTTCTACCGTTATATGCGCCCGCTTATTGAAAACGGCTTTATATATATAGCAACTCCCCCGCTTTACAGGCTAACCGCAGGCAAGGATATAGATTACGCCTGGGATGACGAAACCCGGGATAAATTAATCAAAGAACTCAAAAAAGGGCGCCGCAAATTTGATGTTTCCCGCTACAAAGGGTTGGGTGAAATGAACCCCGAGCAACTTTGGGAAACTACAATGGATCCGGAAACGCGAACACTGCAGCTGGTAACAATTGATAGTGCAGCCGGCGCAGATAAATTATTCTCTACTCTTATGGGTGATGATGTATTACCCCGAAGAGAGTTCATAGAGCGCAATGCGAAATACGCAAAATTAGATATTTAATCATCCCCACAGAAAAAGCTTTTACCTACTGATTTTATGGCCAGAGAAAAAATTATACCTATTACCATTGAAGATGAAATGCAATCATCCTACATCGATTATTCGATGTCGGTTATTGTTTCCAGGGCGTTGCCTGATGTTCGAGATGGACTGAAGCCGGTTCACAGAAGAGCATTATTTGGCATGAGCGATTTGGGAATGCTTCACAACCGCAGCTACAAGAAAAGTGCGCGTATTGTGGGTGAAGTTCTTGGTAAGTATCACCCGCATGGCGATACCGCTGTTTATGACTCTATAGTTAGAATGGTTCAGGAGTTTTCACTTCGGTATCCACTTGTGGATGGTCAGGGGAACTTTGGCTCTATAGATGGAGACTCCGCAGCCGCCATGCGTTATACGGAAGTTCGTATGAAGAGAATGGCCGAGGAACTTTTGAGCGATATCAACAAAGAGACGATTGATTATCAGTCCAACTTTGATGACACGCTTCTTGAGCCAACCGTTCTTCCAAGCATGCTTCCGAACTTACTGCTTAATGGCGCTTCTGGTATTGCTGTGGGAATGGCAACTAACATGGCTCCGCATAATATCACGGAAGTTATAAATGGAGTTACCGCTTATATAGATAACCCGGAGATGGAAACGAAAGCATTGATGGAGCATATTACGGCTCCTGACTTCCCTACCGCCGGTATTATTTATGGATACGAAGGAGTGAAAGAGGCCTATGAAACAGGCCGGGGGAAAATCACCCTCAGGGCAAGAGCAAATACAGAAGAGCTCCGCGGCAGTAGAGAACAGATCGTTGTTACCGAGATTCCTTACCAGGTAAATAAAAGTACCCTTATTCAGAAGATCGCGGAACTGGTAAATGACGAGAAGATTACTGAAATCTCAGAAATACGGGATGAATCTGATCGCGAAGGAATCCGCGTTGTTATTATTTTGAAGCGTTCCGCAAACGCCGGCGTGGTTCTAAATCAGCTGTACAAGTATACCCAAATGCAGACTACTTTTGGGGTGATAAATCTTGCGCTGGTAAAAGGCCGCCCAAAAGTTATGGGGCTTAAAGAGCTTATCCATCACTTTATGGAGCATCGTATTGAGATTATTATTCGCCGAACGATTTATGATCTTGATCAGGCGGAAGCAAGAGCTCATTTGCTCGAAGGACTTAAAATTGCCCTGGATAATCTTGATGAAGTAATTAAAACCATTCGTGCAGCCAGTAATCCACAGGTGGCAAATGTTGAACTTCGGAAAAAATTCGCCCTCACAGATATTCAGGCAAAAGCTATTTTGGAGATGCGTCTTCAAAAACTCACCGGTCTGGAAAGAGATAAAATTGATTCCGAATACAAAGACATTATTGATCAAATCGGTGGTTACAGGGATATCTTATCTGACCGTGATAAACAAACGGAAATCATTAAAACGGAGCTCCTTGAATTGAAAAGCCGGTATGGTGATGAGAGAAGAACTCAGGTTGTTTATTCTGCCGATGATTTCAACATCGAGGATATGATTGCCGATGAAGATGTTGTGGTTACAATTTCAAATAAAGGCTTCATAAAAAGAATGCCGGTAAGCGGATATCGTCGTCAACGCAGAGGCGGTAAAGGAATGAAAGGAACCACTACCCGTGACGAGGAATACGTAGAACATTTATTTGTAGCAACCAACCATAATTACATTTTATTCTTCACAGAAAAAGGGAAGTGTTTCTGGCTTAAGGTTTATGAAATTCCTGAAGGCGGAAGACTCGCAAGGGGCCGGGCGATTGTGAATCTGATTGAATTGGATAAAGATGATAATATTAAAGCCTTTGTGCCGGTAAAAACTCTTGATGACGAGGAGTATATCAAAAATCACTCTATTATCATGGCTACTAAAAATGGGTTGGTGAAGAAAACCACTCTTGATGCTTACAGTCGCCCTCGTCGGGATGGAATCATTGCTATCAATATCAGAGACAATGATAGTTTGCTTGGGGCAGAACTAACCAATGGCGACAGTAATATCATTCTCGCTAACAAAAATGGCAGGGCAATTCGCTTCCATGAGAAAGGCGTTCGTGAAATGGGGCGGAATACTTCCGGCGTTAAAGGCATGACTCTTTCTAAAGGAGGCGAGATAGTAGATATGGTGGTAATCAAAAATACACATGAGGCAACGGTATTAGCCATGTCGGAAAATGGATATGGAAAACGGTCCCTCGTAGATGATTACCGGGAGCAATCAAGAGGAGGTAAGGGAGTGATAACATTGAAAATAACTCCTAAAACTGGCGCTTTGATCGCTCTTAAGGAAGTAACCGATCAGGATGATTTAATGATCATTACCGAAGGTGGAAAAGTGATTCGCATGAGTTGTAGCGGAATTCGAACGATGGGTAGAAATACTCAAGGCGTTCGCATTATGCGCCTCGATTCTGATGGAGCCATTGCCGCCGTTACTCGTGTAGTAAATGAAGAGGAAGATGAGGAGGTTTAGACCCCGTCTCTAATTTTAGTTAAAGCAAAAAGGCTTCTCATTTGAGAAGCCTTTTTTGTTTGTAGTCTTTTTCAATACGAGTTATCTAAGAATAAATTTCAATCAGCTTTCCTTTTCTAACATTTGCTTTAGCAGCGCTGTTCTTTTTTGGATAAGGTCTTCTGGTTCCTCCACTTTTATCTTGCTTCCAAACTGGAGCAGCCATTCATTGATGAATTCTAAATTATCAAACTCAAAGCCCACCCTAATTTTATTAGGATTTTCTTCTTCTTTCTTAATAATTTTAGCCGGTAAATTTGCTTCAAATCGGCTTATCTCATCTTTTTCGATTAACACCCTGATCAAATGAGATCCTGCCTCAGAACGAAAAATAAGCGCCTCTACATCCGCTTTCTTAGGTCGTTCGTAATTTTCGTCTAAAATTTGAACATTCTTTATATTTTCGAGAATAAAATTTCGTACTTCTCCGCGAAGATGGGATTTGCCAATTACGTTCCAGTGATCCTGATAAAACACGAGTATGTACGGGTCAATTTTTCTAATTCCGGTTTCTCTGGATTTTGTTGTGTATTCAAACTGAAGTCTTTTCTTCTGAGAAACGGCACTGCTGATTAAATACCAGCTACCGCCGCGCTTCTTGTTACCACCGAATTTTAAATAAGGATCAACGACCGTATTTCCTTCCAGCGAATTCATAAATGCTTTTAGCTCTTTCGGCAGAACGTTTTTAATTTTAACCTCTACACCTTTGGCGTCGTCTACCAGCTCTTGATCTACCTGAGATTTCACAAAATTCAACCCGACAATAATGGTGGCAAGTTCTTTTGAGGTAAACATTAGCGGAGGGATTTTATAACCCGGCATCATTCCATATCCAGAATATCTATCCCAGGTGACGGGCACATTAATTTCCTGTAGCACATTAAAGTCTCTGAAAATTGTTCGCCGGCTCACGTTGAATCGTTCAGCTAATTCATTCACAGTTAATTTATCCCCGGGCTGCTGTAAAAGTAACATCAGCTTTAATCTTCTTTCTGAACTTTTCATAGGTGGTTTTTCCGTTGAATTTCTACCATAGCTTTGCCCTTATAAAAGCCTGAATCGGACACATCTTCAAGTTTAAAAACTGAAATTCGCAGTTGTTCTTCAATGCCTTCCAGTTCTGTTTTTACTTCATTGGCCCCTTTTAGAAGCAAAATATTATTCCACTCCTTGTCCTTAATCATTGCAAAAAGCTCATTTATTTTGAATGCATGCTTAGAAATTAATAAAGAATCGGCATCTAAGCCGACATCTTTGATCGATGAAGAATTTGTTTTAACGTTCTGGAGGTTCAAGTCCCGGGTCATATTTTTACAAGCCATTAGCTTCTTTTCTACAATATCATTCAGGAGAAATTCTTTATCTTGGAAAATAATGGCGAGAGGAATTCCGGGAAGCCCACCCCCTGTTCCGGAATCAATTATTTTTTTTGCTTGATGAAAGGCTTCGGCCTGAGAGAGAACAAGTGAGTGTTCTATGTGTTTCATTACAGTTTCACGTGAAACACTGCGGGAAATTAAGTTGATTTTTTTGTTCCACCACAAAAGTCGATCTGCGTAATACTCAAGTTTTCCTCTGTGAACTTTTACCAGCTGGATAGCCGTAGCTGCTTTGTCGGGAGGTAAGTGAGTAACTAAGAGTTCTTGTTTCACGTGAAACTTAATTTTTTAAATAGATCATCAGCACGGAAAGATCGCTTGCTGAAACCCCGCTAATCCGGCTTGCCTGACCAATGGTTTCCGGGCGTATTTTTGAAAGCTTTTGCGTCCCCTCTGTTGAAAGGCTTTTGATTCTGGTGTACTCAATTTTTTCTGGAATCACCATATTCTCCTGCTGGCTGATTTCTTCTACCATTTCAAATTCTTTTTGAATATACCCGGAGTACTTTATTTGAATCTCAATTTGCTCAAGCACTTTTTCATCTTTGGTGATAGCGTTGAACTTCTCTGCCAACTCCTTATCATGATCAAGAAGGTCATTTATAGAAACTTCAGGTCGAGATAAAACGGTGTAAGCTTTTACAGGTTGGCTTAAAGGGGCGCTGCCCTTCTCTTCAAGCATCGGATCCATTTTCTCTGGCCTGACCGTATGGGTTTTAATTAGCTCATCCGCCCTATCAATAGATCTCTTTTTCTGTAGAACTTTTTGAAGGCGGTCTTCGGTGGCTAAACCAATATTATATCCGATTTCGGTTAACCTTAAATCAGCGTTATCTTGGCGGAGCAGAATTCGGTGTTCGGCTCTTGAAGTAAACATTCTATAAGGCTCTTCTGTGCCTTTATTTATAAGGTCATCAATTAAAACCCCAATGTAAGCTTCCGATCTTTGAAGAATAAGCGGATCCTTTTGAAGAGCCTGAAGACCTGCGTTTATTCCAGCCATCAATCCCTGGCAAGCCGCCTCCTCGTAACCGGTAGTTCCATTGATTTGCCCCGCAAAGAAAAGGCCACTTACTAATTTAGTCTCCAGTGTGCGCTTTATTTGATGAGGTGGGAAATAGTCATACTCGATTGCATACCCTGGTCGAATCATAATAATATTCTCGAATCCTGGAATAGTTCTTAGCGCTTTATACTGAACATCTTCGGGAAGCGAGGTGGAAAAACCGTTAAGATACATTTCATAAGTATTCCATCCTTCAGGCTCCAAAAACAACTGATGACGATCTTTGTCGGCAAACCGATTAATTTTGTCTTCTATACTTGGGCAATATCTGGGCCCTATAGATTTTATTCTGCCATTAAACATAGGGCTTCTGTCAAAGCCGGTTTTTAGAACCTCGTGAACTTCTTCATTTGTATAGCCAATCCAGCAAGAAAGCTGCTCATCGAGTGAGGGAAGTTTTTCAGTAAGAAAAGAAAAGGAAGTGGGTTTCTCATCGCCAAACTGTTCTTCCAATTTGGAATAGTCAACCGTTCTTCCGTCTACCCTTGGTGGAGTTCCTGTTTTTAAACGACCTATATCAAATCCTAATTGCTCAAGAGATGCGGAAACTCCAATCGAAGCTCTCTCGCCCGAACGGCCGCCTCCATATTGGGCTTCACCGATATGTATAACTCCATTTAAAAAAGTCCCGCTGGTGAGAACCACTGTTTTGGCATAAAACTTTTGTCCTGTTTGTGCGATCACTCCTTTAATAGTATTCCCGTTTTCAGAAATCAGATCTACAACATTATCCTGACGAAAAAAAAGATTCTCTTTCTGTTCAAGCTTTTCTCTCATTTTATGTGCGTACATCATGCGATCACTTTGGCAGCGGGGGCTCCACATTGCCGGGCCTTTACTTTTGTTAAGCATCCGAAATTGTACGCCGGTTTCATCACTCACGATACCTGAAAGTCCGCCAAGAGCATCAATCTCCCGAACCAGTTGGCCTTTTGCTACTCCTCCCATTGCGGGGTTGCAAGACATTTTTGCTATGGCTTCAAGGTTCATTGTGATCAGAAGGGTTTTGGCGCCCAATTGAGCAGCGGCTCCCGCAGCTTCACTACCGGCGTGTCCTCCGCCAACTACAATCACATCATACATAGGATTACTTACTAACATTACTCTCTGTTGCTACTGAATTTGAAATAAAATATACGTTTCTGATTAAGCTTTTAAAGATAAGGAAATATTTAGCCCTGAACTATGATGGCAAAGATTCATAAGATGCCGATCTGCTGATGAGCCAACGATGTGTTCTAAAAGCTTCATGGGTAGAAACAAAAAAAGCCTCCGAAAAAAGGAAGCTTTATTGCGATCCGGAAGGGACTCGAACCCTCGACCTCCTGCGTGACAGGCAGGCGTTCTAACCAACTGAACTACCGGACCAGAGAAGGCTCCAAATATACAGACCATATTGATTCGAAGTCAAGGTCTATTTCCGGTTCATTCAAATAAAAACGAGGACCACAAAATCAATTGTGATCCTCTTATCGGGATGGTAATGGATCTATATATTTTTAGCTAACTGCTTTTGAACGGACTGCACTAAATCTTCACTTTCTGGTTTTACATTACTTCTGAACCGTCTTTGAAGTACGCCTTGTTTATCAATTAAAAACTTTTCAAAATTCCAGTTGATTTCCCCTTCGAAATCTGGATTAGGCAACGAGGTCAGATAAGCAAAAAGCGGTGCCTGATCGTCCCCTTTTACCGAAACTTTAGAGAACATGGGAAATTCAACGCCATATTCCAACGTGCAGAATTGTTGGATTTCTTCATCCGAACCGGGTTCTTACCCTTTAAAATTATTTGCAGGAAAACCAAGTATTACAAATCCCTGGTCACTATATTTTTCATAAATTGTTTGCAATCCTTCATACTGAGGTGTAAAACCGCATTTGGAAGCTACATTAACAATTAAAACAACGTTACCTTCATAATCGCTTAATGCCACTTCATCGCCATCAAGATTTTTCATTTTAAACTGGTAAAATGTTTCATCAGCAGTTATTGTTGTTATCATTCCTATTAATAGAGCTACTATAATTTTCATTGAAAATATTTTTTTCTTCACTCGTTAGTCATTAAACTATTTAGGAACGTTAAATCATTCCCATGAAAAAAACCGCATTATTTTTATTACTCTTGTCATCTTTCCTGCCACAAGCAGTGCAAGCACAAATGTTTTCCGTTGGGGATGACGATGGTTTTCGAACCAATCCCTTTGCTCCGTATATTAGGGCGGGGATAAAAATGGTGAATTTTGATTATCAGGGAGGACAGGCCACCGCCGCCGGTTCATTAAGTTTAAGTGGTACTGCCGCTCACATTACCTTCGAATCGGGAGGGTTTAATTTAAATGCCTCACTTGCAAATCAATTGCTTGGAATGGAAGATCAAGACTATTTTGGACTGGAGCTAAACTTCACGAACCCCATTTATCTTCTAAGGAACTCTAACTACCTGGTAGGCATCCCAATTCAGTTGAACAGTAAAATTACTTCGGTAAGAAATGACGCTGCCAGTTATGACTTCTCCCAAACAAACTTAAGCGCCGGGCTTGGAGCCGTTGTTCAGTTACACTTTCCACAAAAACTTGGGGCAACAATTCAATTTATCCCTCAATATGGATTTAGCTCATCAAGCGGTGGCTTTATTGGAGGAAACGTTTTTTCTTTGAGTGGGAAAGCGAGGCTTAATTTCTATAATCTGATTTTCGGTAAAAACCTGAGTCTGGGTTATGATTACAGTTTCGATTCTTATGATATTGATGAAGAACAGTACGATTACGACCTAACAGGCCACACATTAACCCTCGGAATTTCACTTTGAAAGCAGACAAACTCTTACTTGAACTGGAGCAGATTTTAGAACAAGCCGGTTACACACTCCGCAAAGAAAGGGGCTCATTTCGGGGAGACGAATGCATCATCGAAGGAAATAAATTGGTAGTGGTAAATAAAAACAAACCGGTTGAAGCACAGCTTGGAACAATGGGACGCGTGCTTGGGCAAATAGACTTAACCGGAGTTTATGTAAAACCGGTAGTTCGCAAACAGCTGGATAATCTTTGGGCTCAGCTATCCGTAACGCCTGAAGGAACCGCCGAAGACTTTGAGTTAGAATGAAAATCACGTTCCTCGGTACGGGTACGTCAATGGGGGTTCCTGTTGCCGGTGGATTTATGAGAGAGAAGCTTGCGCATGATTCAAGAAACGACCGCACTCGTTGTTCTGTCTGGATTCAGGTTAACGGTCAATCCATTTTAATTGATGCAGGGCCGGAGTTCAGAATTCAGAGCATAAAAGCACAAATTCCCGCCGTTCACTCTTTATTGATAACTCATGAGCATATGGATCATGTGGCAGGTTTAGATGATTTAAGAGTGTATAGCTATAATGCAAAAGCGCCTATTCCCGTATATGCTACACAAAGCTGTATCAAATCAATCCGCTCCCGGTTTGATTACATGTTTGGTAAAAAAAAATATCCCGGCTCAACATCTCTGAACCTAAAAGAAGTAACCGGCTCATTTTTTCTTGGGGATGTTGCCGTTACTCCACTTCCGGTTCAGCATGGAAAGCTCGACATTTTAGGTTATCGGCTAAATGATTTCTCCTACTTAACAGATGTGAAACATATTCCCGAAGAGACTCTTGAGAAAATTAAAGGCTCTAAAGTTGTTGTACTAAGCGCTTTGCGATGGAAGCCAGAACATCCAACGCATCTTACTATTCCACAGGCGGTGGAGATAATTCAAAAACTTCAAGTTCCAAAAGCCTACTTCATTCACATGAACAGTTACGTGGATCATGAACCCGCAAACAAAAAACTACCCGAAAATATCAGGCTTGCCTATGATCAGATGGTGATTGAAGTTTAGCACTCCGCTAAAGAAACTTCTTAAACTCTTGTTTCTCTTTAAGCTGCTGCACAATTTCTTTTACGTTTTGTGCTTTATCCAGCCGGCAAACCAGAATGGCGTTATCGGTTTCAACAACGGCAACTCCATCAACCCCTACAACAGAAATCATTTTTCCACTTTCGGAATGCACATAATTATGAGACGCTTCATTAAAGGTGGCATTTTTAGATTGAATTACGTTTCCATCCTCTGTTTTATCGCCAAGATCATAAACGGCCGTCCAGCTGCCAACATCATTCCAGCCAAATTCTCCCGGAACCACAAATACCTGTTCGGCTCCCTCCATAATTCCATAATCAATCGAGATGGATTCACAACTATGGTAGAATTCATTTATCGAGTCAGAATGTTTGTTTGTGAACAAGCCCTCGCCGGCCTTTTTAGCCAACGCATGCATTTCAGGTAATTGCTTTTTGATTTCATTCAGCACCGCTTTTGCCGTCCAGATAAACATTCCGCTGTTCCAGTAATAATCGCCGGAATCCAGAAATTCATTAGCGGTTTTCTCGTTCGGTTTTTCGGTAAAGGCACTTACAGGGTGTACTTTTTTCCCGTTGATGTTTTCTGAGCTGGAAACATCACCATGAATATAACCAAAGCCGGTTTCCGGGTGACTTGGAGTGATTCCAAGAGTAACCAAATTTTCTCCACCATGGGCTTTCGCGATGGCAGCTTTAAGAATCTCATTAAACTCCGCGGTATTTTCAATATGATGGTCGGCGGGTAAAACTACCATTATCGCATCAGGGTCTTTTTTGTATAACATTTCAGCGGCGATAGCCACGCAAGGGGCGGTATTTTTGGCAACCGGCTCACCCACAATATTTTCATCGGGAACGGAGGGAAGTTGTTCGCGCACAATATCTCCGTAACTGTCATTGGTAACCACCAAAATTCGTTCTTGCGGAATAAGCCCTTCTATGCGCTTGGCTGTATTTTGAATCATGGTCCCTTCCCCGAAAAGATTCAAAAATTGTTTAGGAAGTGCTTTTGTACTTTTGGGCCAAAAACGGGTTCCCGCTCCTCCGGCCATAATAACTGCGTATGTCATATCTGCGTTTTTTGTTAAACCAACGAAAGAATGCTTTTCAACATTCAAGCAGTAACATTGTCTGCTTTTCTTAGGCTGATCGTAAATGTTGAGCCCTTATTGGGCGTGCTTTCAATTTGAAATTTCTCGCCATGAGCTTCCATAATATGTTTTACAATAGCAAGGCCTAGCCCCGTTCCCCCTCTTTCCCGCGATCGGGATTTATCTACCCTGAAAAACCGCTCCGTTACTCGGGGAATATCTTTTTCATCAATGCCAATTCCGGTATCCTTCACCGAAAGAAAAATACGGTCTTTATTTTTGGGGGATGAATGTACCTCAACTTCTACTTTGCCGCCGGGCACATTATATTTTATGCCGTTTTCAATAAGATTAATAAGTGCTTGTTTCAACTGATTTTTATCTGCCTTAACACAAATGTTTTTGTTGAAATCATGAATGGTTAAGTCAATGTTCTCTTTTTGAGCTTTGTAATTCAGGCTCTCGATAATATCATGCAGCACTTCATATAAAGAAACATCTTCAATCTCGGATTTTAGCTCTCCGGTTTCCAGCTTCGAAATCTCCATTAAATCTTTGGTGAGATAAATCAGCCGGTTCACATTCCGCATCGCTTTGCGCAGAAAATCCCGGTTTACCTCTTCATCTTCCAGCGCGCCGTTCAGCAACGTCTCAACAAAACCCTGAATGGCAAAAATGGGAGTTTTTAACTCATGTGAAATATCACCAATAAATTCCTTCCGGTAATTCTCAATCCTGTTAAGACGCTGAATTTCCCGCTCAATAGTCCGGCTCGATTTTATCCCCTGCTTTATCAGGAAATCCACCTCATCATTATAAGTAGAAGTAACGCCTTCATAATCCATAAAGCGTTTTCTGGAGATATTTTTAAAAATATTTTCGAGTGTTTCAAGCCTCCGGTATTCCAGGTAATAACTAACCGCGTAGGTAACTAAAAAAAGGATAGGAGCAATCAGGGCGCTCAAATTAATAGCTTCTTTGGCAGTAAAATCAAAGCCCAGCCATATCAACAAAAACAAAATTCCTGTTGATATTAATGCTACAAAGGAGGCAACTCTTAGGCCAAGGCGATAGAGACCGGGCCTTTTTTTCGATTTTTTTTTACTCATTCTTTAAATCGGTAACCGACTCCTTTCACCGTTTCAATATAATGGTCACCTAATTTTTCTCTTATTTTTCGAACATGAACGTCAACGGTTCGGTCTACAACATAAATATTATCGCCCCATACTTTATTAAGTAATGTTTGGCGATCAAGTACTTTTCCCTTGCGGCTGGCTAAAAAGAATAGCAGCTCGAATTCCTTGCGCGGTAACTGAAATTCCTCATTCCCCCGAATTACAAGATATCGGTCCCTGTCAATAGTAATGTCGTGAACTTCCAATTTGTTTGGGGAATCTTCCGGCTCATCAAACCGCCGCATAACTGCCTTGATCCGCGAGATCAGCTTGGTGGTGCTGATGGGTTTTGTGATGTAATCATCGCCGCCTTTGTTAAGGCCCTCAACTTCGGTTTTTTCATCGCCGCGGGCGGTTAAAAAAATGATAGGAATAGAACGGAGGTCGTCATCTTGCCGCATAATTTCAACTGCTTCGAGACCGTCCATTTTAGGCATCATTATATCGAGAAGCACAAGGTCAGGCTTATGCTCTTTGGCGATTTTGATACCCTCTTCGCCATTTTCAGCTTTCAAAACAGCAAAGCCTTCTTTTTTGAGATTATACTCAATCAGATCAAGGAGATCTTTCTCGTCATCAACAACAAGGATGGTTTGCTTAGCCACAATTCATGGGTTTAATGAAAATTTCCAGCTCAACAATGGTACCAACATACCATGTTAATATAAAATGAATAGGATTAAGAAATTGTTACCTGTTAGTTTAATGCAGAAGGCAATAATTCGAAGAAATGACTCCTTAAATTAATTATCGCATTTTTATGCTATAGGTCCCTCGCCTGGAAACGCGGTTATTGCCTCTGTAATGAAACATATATTCTTCGTCCTCAGTTTCTCTTCAATATTAGCAACCGGGTGTAGTTCTGATGAAAATTCAGAAAACCATCAGGAGAACATGCTATCCGAGAATATTCGGCAATTAGAAAATTTGTCTGTGTATTCTTTAGATCAGAATCCACCGCTGACAGTGACGTTAACACAAGATCAGGTTTTCACAGAGACAGACGAAGTTTTTTTTGGCTGGGCTGGTAATATAGCTGTCGATAATGAAGGTCGGCTATTTGTACAAATAGGTGCAGAAATGGGAGAAACGGGAATACTCGTCTTTAATTCGGATGGCAGTTATAAAAAAACTATTGGGCGGCATGGCGGGGGCCCGGGAGAATTTGAATACATTCGGGATGTAACAACCTCTGATGAAAAGCTTTTTGTATATGAAAATTATGAAATACATGTTTTCGATTTGGCTGATTTAGAATTTTCGCATAGTATCGTCATAAAAATGGAGAGCTTAAAAACAGACAGCGAGCTTCGTAAGTTGAATCCTGGCTCGCAGTTTTTTGTACTAAATGACAGTTCTTATTTTTTTAGCTTCACCAGTTCTCTTTCTCAAAAAGTAAAAGGGGCCGAGACATTTAAATATTTTGCTGCTGTAGATAAGCATGGAAAAATTCATCCTGAAATTATTCTGAAACAGAAAGAGTTTAAATTTTATAATACCTCCGTCGAAGATCGTCTGCCAGACCCGCTGCCATTCGCCATGCCATTTACACGTTCTTCTTTAGTAACTGTGGCAGCAAATGGAACAATCTTTACCAACTGGAATGAAGATTTTCTGATTAAAAAATTCAGTTCAACAGGTGAGTATTTGAGTTCTTTTTATTACCCGATAACAAACGCTCAGTTAAAAAAAGAAGAAGCTTATGATTTAGCTTCTGATAAGAAACGAAAAGAGGTACTTCGCAAAGCAGAGCTTCCTCTCTTCTGGCCTGCCGTAAACAGTATTCATATTGATGAAGACAATCGCCTTTGGATTTCAACCATAACTGAACACTCAGATTTTTTTGAATGGTTCATTTTGAATGAAGATGGAAAGCTTCTGGCCCGGCTTAAGTGGCCTGGAGAAAGAGGTGAACGAAAAGTGTGGCATCCCGGTGATCTTATCATAAAAAATAACTATTTGTACAAAATCAGGCAAAAAAGCATGAGAGACCCTTCAGAAATCATACGATACAAAATTCGGTTTACCGAAAAATATTAGTGCTTTATAAAGCTCTTTCTTTTAGTCAGTTTTTATTTAACGTGGCCAAAGCTTTTTTTATCACTTTAGAAGCGTCATTACTTTCATCATCGTTCAAGGCTTTTAGAACGGCCTGTTCAGCTTCTCTTTTTTTGAAGCCAAGCGATTCCAGTGCGGAAATGGCTTCTCCCGCAATTCCTGATACCTTTCCATTGCCGGCGACCACTCCAGCTGAAGCCGCATATTCTGACAGTTTATCTCTGAGTTCAACAATAATCCGTTCGGCTGTTTTTTTACCAATGCCGGGAACCCGTGAAAGAGCCGCGGCGTCTCCATTAGTAATAGCTGAAATTAGCTGATTAGCCGGCAAACCGGATAAAATGGTTAAGCCAAGTTTCGGGCCCACCCCTTTTACAGTGATAAGTTTTTCGAACAGCGCTTTTTCATCCGAAGAAAAAAACCCAAACAACCGCTGATCGCTGTCCGTGAAGTGATGATATATAAGTAGTTTTACTTCCGAACCGGCTTTCTGAAGTTGATCGAGCGTAAGAGCGGAAACCTCAACCCGGTAGCCAATTCCCTGCACATCCAGGATAACAGCGCCGTCTTTTTTTTCTTCAATGTAGCCTTTCAAAAAAGCAATCATAACCCTTTTACCCTGTCTGGATTTTCGGCAACAAAATCTGCCCAACCCGATTTTTTATTATTCTGATGTGTTTTTTTTGCAGGGCCGTAAACTCCCTTGCCCTTCATTAAATGACACCAAGCTACCGCGAGCGCATCGGTTGCATCATTCGAAAGTTTTTCATCAGGCAGAACTACCATTTTGTTAAGCATGAAGGCAACCTGTTCTTTGCTCGCATTTCCATTTCCGGTGATGGATTTCTTCACCACTTTTGGAAAATATTCCGAAACATTAAGCCCACATTTTCTGATTGCCAGCATAGCGGCGGCCTGTGCTCTGCCCAATTTCAGCATTGCCATAGGATCTACTCCATAAACTGGAGTTTCTACCGCGCAGGCTGTCGGGGAATTGGACTTTATAATGCCTGAAATTTTATCAAAAATAACCTGTAAGCGCTCGGCATGATCTTCAATATCCGCCAGCCGGATAACATCGCATCGCAAGGCGATCAGTTTTCCGTGTTCTTCCGTCAACAGAGCATAGCCTGTATTTCGGGAACCGGGATCGATGCCAAGGATTACATCAGCCATAAGTTATTCTTCGTCAGTGTAAAGCTTTGCTAAATCATCAATCATCTTTTCGGAGATTCCAGAAGTAACAAAACCGCCATCGTGATAAAGGTTTTGCATCGTTACTTTTCTGGTAAGGTCAGAGAATAATGTGACACAATAATCGGCGCATTCATCTGCGGTTGGATTTCCCATAGGAGCAATCATATCCGCAAAAGTATACATCCCATCAAAACCTTTAATGCCTGTACCGGCGGAGGTTTTGGTGGGTGCCTGAGAAACGGTATTTACCCGAATGCCTCTTGGAGCAAGGCGGCTGCCGTAGTTTCTTGCGATGCTTTCCAGCAGAGCCTTGGCATCATTCATGTCAGAATATTTGGAGAAAATGCGTTGCGCCCCAATATAGGAAAGAGCTACTACGCTTCCGCCGTCATTCAAAACATCCATTTCTTCCGCATAATGAAGAATACGGTGAAGGGAAATCGCGGAAATATCCAGCGACTGCTGCATCCATTTATAATTAAGGTCGGTGTATTCTTTTTTCTTGCGGATATTCGGCGACATTCCAATTGCGTGAAGAATAAAATCGACGCTTCCGAGCTCCTTTTTGGTTTTCTCCATCAGCTCTTTCACTTCATCGTCATTAGAAACATCGCAAGGGAAAATAGGAGCTCCGGTTTCTTCACCAAGCGCATCTAAAGCACCAAGCCTTAACGCAATGGGAGCATTGGAAAGCACAAAATCCGCACCCTCTCTTTTACACGCTAATGCAATTCGCCATGCAATACTTCTTTCATCCAGCGCTCCAAAAATGATGCCTTTTTTACCTTTTAATAAACCGTAGCCTTCGCTCATAATAGAATATCTTTTTGTTTTTGTGATGCGTGGAAATTCACCAAAAATGAGATAAAATGATAGTTGATAGTTCCAGAAGAATTATCATCAGCAGAATTACTTAGTTCCTGATCAATGGTACTTCAAAACCGGTAAGTAAATAGATAGAACGAAATTGCACATCATCCAGGTAATTGAATGTTTTTTCGTATCGAAGGGAGAGATTGAAATTTTTGTATTTCATGCCTAAACCAAGAAACCCACCAAAAGTCCAATTGTTAGAAGAGGATAAGTTGCTCGAAGAGTGGAAAACCATTACGCCATCCTTAGTAATAAAAGAAGCGTTGCCGTCATTTTCATGAGAAAGCTGTCTTTTGAAGGTTGCTCCGATATCTAAAAACGGCCTGACAAGACCAGTAAAGTACTCGTGATGATATCCTAAATTAGTTTTTAAATAGGTAATGTCAAGAGTCATCCGGTCTGCTTTATTTTGATAGACCCCATTAAACCCGTAAAGCAAAACATCTGCAAAAATTGAACGACTGCCTCTTTCCCTGGGTAAGATTAACCTGGCAGAAATCCCTATTGTTAAATTATCTGTGGAAGAATACCGAATAAGAATTTCCTGAAAAGTTTGATCATAATTCGATTTAGAGGCCCCCAAAAAAAGCTTAGCGCTAAGAGAAGGTTTTGGCTTTTCACGAACAAATATAGGAGCGGAGGGCCTATTGTTATAACAATTCAAAACGAATTTCTTCAGGTCTTTTTGGGAATACCTTACCTTATCTATGTCTGTTGAAGAGCAATGACTCGCAAGTCTTTTTAACTGATCTCTAAAAATATATGCTTCACTTTGATCGAGAAAAAACTTCCCCCCAATTTTGGCCACATTTTCATGAGAGATTAACGCTGTTAAATTAGAGAATACTTCCAGATAAAAGTTCTCTCTTATATTCTTGTAAACATATAAACTCGTTTCACCCTGTACCAACACTGCTAAAAAGACTTTTTCTTTTCTTGAACCAGTAGTTATATCCACTTCACGAACATTTTTTACTTTTAAGGGAGTCTCATCAATAGAAACCATAGCAGCCTTATAAAGGGTACCCGATACGTAAAATGCTTTTAAATCATCAGGAGTAAAAACCTGAACTTCGGAAACAGGGCTGGCTCTAAAACTGAATGAATCTGGATTTTCATCCCATTCAAGATTATCAATCTCCCCATAAAGCGTATCTCCGTTAGCGGAGACAATGTACGCTTCTTGAAAATTTGATTGTGCCTTTAAATGCACGTCTATTACAAAACAAATTATTAGCGTAGCAACAAAATATTGTACTGCCCAAAAATCCCAAACGCTTCTTTTCATCTACTCTGATTATTACTCTTTTAAAAGAGTATAACATAATCTGCTAAAAGATAAAGTGGTCTTTATCGACAAATAGAACTCTGACATCACCAGCACCTTGTTAAAAAAGCTTTACCAGACTGAATAGAATTAATTAGCTCGGAATTATGGCTGTGAATTAAAGCCCATTTACCGCCTGGACGGGTAAAGGTTTTTTCCGAAAAGGAACTGCCCATTAAGGCTGGGGAAAGCCGTCCTGAAAAATTGATGCCTCCTTTAGAGAACGCGTCAAACTTCAAAGAGGAATAAAGGGCCTCTTCTTTCCCGGGAAGGCATTCGGAATGCACAATGTTGCAGCGCCCATTCTCATTTCTATAATAAATAAACCAGCCTGCAATCTTCTCCTCGTTATCGTATAAAGCCACTCTTTCCAATTCCCCATATTGTTTTTCTCTTTTAAGGGATGAAAGAAACTTATCCATTCTTCCCGAACTCACAATAGGATGTAATTCATAGTTACTAACCAAGGAGGACAACCCCTCATATAACTGATGCCCCGTCAATTCCCTCGCAAAAAGTCCGTTATTGGTTATAACCTGAAAAAATGGAACGCGGAGAATCTTGAAAAAGCTGTCAGCACTACGGGCAACAGCACCAAAAAACCGCCGAATAAAAGGAGACATTTTTTTCCCGATCACTTGGAAAGAAAAAGAAGCCGGTCTTAGTGGAGCTGTATAATAGGTACTATATGGATAAGCGATTTGCCCGCCAAGCCGGCACCATAATAAACGGCTAGCATGTACGGCGTCATCCGAAAAAGAAAAATCTTGCTCGCCTTTTAACGCGGTTTGCAGCATTCGCATGGGAATCAAAACGGCCCGGGCTTCTTCATTCACCATAAAATCACTAAAAATAGCTCCAGTTATCGGTTTGCCTTTAAACCTGAAGTCGACCAGTTTTACCGCAAGATAGCCGTGAATAGTTCCATCTGGGGAAACACAAACCAAAGATTTATTCGATTCCGACAAACCAGAAATCAGCATGCTTTTCAGCTGATACAAATCCGCTGATACTTTTTCAGGGAAATATGATTTTGCCATTTCCGCAACCTGTCCGGTATCGTTTTTGGTGAAAGTCTGGATTTTATATAGCGAACGACTTTTTTTCCTACTGGAACTAAATTCATTCATAATAAATCCTGTTATGCGGGAATTTCAATTAGAGGTGAAATGAGTGTGCAGATGCTTTCAACCGAGCGAAATTCTTCCAGGTCTACAGTCTCTAATGAAAGTGAAATACTAAACTCTTCTTCGATGGCAACCATTAAGCTTACAATCGAAAGAGAGTCGAGATAGCCCAATTCAAAAAGATCGTCTTGGGATGTAATATCTTCTACAAGCAGCGTTTCTGAGACTACTTCCTGAATTCTTAAAAGATGTTCTTGATTCATTTTTTATGCAGATTTTGAAGATAATGTGGGTCTGTTTGCTTCTGTTGCCTGTTCAAAAATTTCAGACAAACCTTTTCGGTCTATTTTTCCATTTCCATTTCGGGGAAGCAGAGTAAATGAGCGCCAATATTGCGGGAACATGTAAGAGGGAATTTTTTCGGACAGCTTCTTTTTCATGTGCATTGGAGAGGCTACATTATCTTCTCCGGGAACAAAAGCGCACCCAATGGCGACGCCCTCAAACCCACTTATTTTTACAGGAACTACAGCAAACTCCCGTAAAATCTTAAGTTCATCCAGGGCGCTTTCAATTTCTCCCAGCTCTATTCTGTATCCACGGCTTTTGATTTGATAGTCGGAACGGCCGTGGCAGTAGAAAAGCCCATTACTATCAACAGATGCTAAATCTCCCGTTTTGTAAATCCTGACGGAATCTCCCACTTCATTTTTCCGCCACTTAAAAACCGCATCGGTTTTGTCTTTATCGCGCCAATAACCGGGACTTAATCCAACGCCGGAAATGTATAAATCTCCCACTTCGCCAGCCGCTGCTTCATTCAATTCTTCATCCAGAACAAGCAAGTCTTCACGATCACAAGGAACGCCGATTGGTACTTCGTCTTTTTCGTTGGGGATTTCTGAAAGAGTGTGGTAGCTACTCGCGATGGTCGCTTCTGTTGGGCCATATAAATTAGTGAACTCCACGCCAGGCAGCGATTGCATCCAGTATCGAAGCGAGGCAACCGGGAAAACTTCTCCGCACCAGATAAGTCGTTTCAGGTGGGGAAATCCATTTTCGGGGATGGCCTTAAAACGCGCCAAATAACTAAGCGCGGAAGGAACGGAAAACCACTGCGTGAGCCGGTTATTGGTAATAAAATCGCACAGTTTTTTTGGAATCACAGAAATTCCGGAAGGCACAATAAATATATGAGCGCCGGCAGCCAGGGCTCCATAAATATCAAAAGTAGAAAGATCGAAATGCAGCGGAGAGTGGCAGGAAACCCGGTCTTCCGAATGCATCCCAAAATAAGAAACCGCCCAATTTACAAAAGAGGTGATATTTTTATGGGTGATTTCCACTCCCTTGGGATCGCCGGTTGAACCGGAAGTAAATAAAATATGAGCCGTAGAGGTTTCATCGCGCACAACAGCGTGTGGAAAATCAGCCTCCGGTTCCAGCTCTTCATAGCTGCTTATTTTCTTACTCAAATTCACAATGTCGGGTGATTCTTCGCTCCACCAAATCCAGGAGATGGAATCGAAGTTATGCTCACTTTTTGTAAGCTGATAAAAAAGGTTTTGCGCATGATGATCCACCATTAGCATACAAACATCAGAGGAGGATAAGATTTTGGAAACCCTGTCTGCCGGGCTGTTAATATCGAGAGGGATATAAACACCACCGGCTTTGCTTACCCCGAGCATCGCAATAATAGCTTTGGGTGTTTTTTCGAGCAGCAATCCTACCCGCCCGCCGGGTTTTAGCCCGTTGTTTAAAAGCTGGCCAGCCAGTTTGTTGCTCTGTGTTTCCACCTCACCATAAGTGAGGTGTTCATCATCGAGAGTAACGGCTTTTTTTTCAGGGATTGATTTCGCTTGTTCACGTAAAAAATCGTAGATCATCAGCATTGTGGAATCAAAGCCTCCGCTTGCGTAAATACATGTTTTGTGTGTTTCAGCTCGCTTTCGGAAACCGGGATATCAAGAATACAGGTGTTGCATCCCGCTTGCAGATAATGCGTGATTTCTTCGGTTACCTCATCATAACTCCCCACCAGGTATGGACAAAAAGTGTTATAATTTTTGAAAGGCCCCAGCCAGTACACGGGCTCTTCTTCCGTAATTTCATCTCCCTGATCCGATAATTTTTTATGCCAGGAGGAATCGGAAGTTTTTTTAGCCAATTGATGAGTAAGGGCTCCTTCGCGGGTTTCTGGAAAACGAAGACGAGCGTCTTCCCAAGCTTCATCATGAGAAGTACGTGTTAAAATGCCAATCCGAATTCCGTTTGAATGAGTAGCTTTTGGCGCGGAATTATTAGTGTAAAAAGAATGCGGCTCCGGATATTCGATCAGTTTAGCATCCAAAGTTTGAGCGGCTTCTTTGGCGGCGTCAGAAGATCCGGAAAGATAGTATAGTGGTTGCAACTCAGGCGGAAGTTCGGGTTGCAATTTTAACCGGTTTATGGAGTAAAATTCTCCTTCATAAGAAACCGCCTTTTTCGATTGTAACAGTAACTGAATAATTTCAGTGTATTCTATTAATCGCTGATATCGCTTGTCGTGTTCGGTGTGGTCTCCCAAAGCTTCAAGATCTCTTTTGAACCCGCCGGCAATCAGGTTCAGGGAGATCTGTCTTCCGTAAAGCAATCCGTAAGTAGCAATTTTCTTGGCCACGGTGTATGGGTGCATGTAAGCCGGTTGCAAAGCTATCATGGGCAGCAAAGTGGTGGTTTCCGCCAAAATAAATCCCGTTAATTCCCAGGGATCTGCAAGCCTGTTATCACTATATATAAGCGTGCCTTTATACCCGTTTTTTTCGCTCTGAACTGCAATTTTACGCACTTCATCAGCGAATGTAGGTTCATTGAAGTTTACTGATTGTGGAGTAGTTGTAAAGAGTTCCGTTTTTAACATTTCAAATATTCTTAGTTAGAAGTATAAAAATCTATGGTCTTTTTTGAAGCCGACAAGCACTTTGATAAAGCGGCTTGCAATTGTAATGCCAACTCAGAAATTAAGAGCGACATAGGGAATTGATGCTGTTAAAAAGAGTTTTACCACAGGTGGAGAAAAATTACAAGCTTCAGAACCTTCGCTAAAAAAGAATGGATGTAACGATATTTCACACCTTTAGATTTAAAGGTGAATATTCTTCTCATGAACGAGAGTGTGATAGGGAAAAATGGTATTACAGCAGGAGATAAGGTATGGCTCGAATTTTGATGAGTGTACAGAAAACAATTACCTGATTTTCCATCACCATGAATATTTTATTAACAGCCGATGAAGCCGCCGGAGCTCACGCTTTCCGGTTATTGAATGACAGCCACCATGAGGTGAAGGCTGTCATCACCCCAGAAGAAAATTTCACCATTCGCAGCCTTGCAACACGCACGAAAACGCCGGTGTTAAACCCGTCAAAATTAACCGATCCCAATTTTGCTACATGGATTCGCCAGAACAATATTGATGTTCTTCTGAATGTGCATCTTTTGTATATCATCCATCCGGCGGTGATAGAAGCGGTATCGGCGGGGGCTTTTAATTTGCATCCCGGGCCACTCCCAACATATGCGGGATTGAACACCCCCAGCTGGGCAATTTATAATGGTGAAAAAGAATACGGCGTAACACTTCATTGGCTTGAAAAAGGAATCGACACCGGCCATATAGCCTACAGAGAATCTGTTTTATTGAACCAACAAGAGACTGGTTTAACTCTGAGCACAAAATGCGCCCACTCCGGCATGAATTTGATTTCGAAGTTACTAAAGAATCTTTCTGAGGATTGTGCGGCAATTCCCCGAATCCCTCAGAATATTACCGGCCGCAGATACTTCAAGAAAAAAGAGATACCGCAGAATGGCTGCATCACGTGGGCCAAAACCTCTACTGAAATAGACGCATTTGTAAGGGCTAGTAATTATTCACCATTTAAATCTCCCTGGGGATTTCCAAAAACAACGTATAAGGGCTCTGAAGTAAAGATATCTTCTGTGAGTTTAACAGATGTTAGCTGCTGCGTAAAACCGGGAACCATTAATTTTGTGCGTGATGAGGTGGTGCGCGTGGCGACCGCAGATAACTGGCTGGCCATAAAAACCTGTGGAGTTAATGGAAGTCAGGTGCCGGCTCATACCATTTTTTGTGATGGGGATGTTTTGGGGTGATGGTTGTTTCGAAGCAACTAAACTCTATCACCCCGTTTTTATCCGATACAAATATGTCCAGATACCCGAACGCTGCGAGGTCTTTAGGGACGCTCGCAGGTTCTGCATTTTCAGATTCTGTACCACTCTAGCAACCTCGCAGCGTCCTTGCGACCTGCGAGCGTTGCGGTAAATCCGGTGAAAAGAGGTATGTGGATCGTCCGGCTCATTGGCGGTACTCCTCTGCCCGGGATTATTTGGGAGGGGCTTATTCCTATTACTCTATTTGGTGTTTGAGTTACTGCACACTGGAGCCGGGAGGAACAAGAAAAAATTACTTAAAGTCGATTACATATTTAATCAAGCCTGGGTATGGATCATTGAACCCCGCATAAATTTCATTACTGTGCGTATCAGTAACAAAATATTCTGCTTTTTCACTGATTCCAAGCTCTTCGAAAGTCTTGGTAATGATTAATTCACCAGAATTGTTATATAAATCGAAATAGCTTGTTCTATTCTGATTCTCATTCATTTCAAAATATCGGATAAGAAGCAGCCCCCCAGGCAGAGGCAAGGGCTCTCGGGCCACACCGGAGACGGTTACCATTCCTGAACTTCTATCCAACTGAGGTTTTGTGATAAAGTCTAAGTCTCTTTTTATTGTATGAACCAAATCTTTTTCAGCTGTATAAACATCTATGTGATAGGGGAAAAATCTTCCAACATAAATATTCTCTTCACTATCAATACTAATTAAATCTGACCAGCCGGACATAGAAACCTCTCTTGATTCACCCTCAGCTCCTCTTTCAGCAAAAGTTGATGTTAGTTCATAATCTGAGCTGTTAATTCGGCTATAATGATGGATTAAATTTCCGCTGTATGAAAACCGAAAACCAATAATAAAAAGGTTATCTGGATTTATAGCGAGAATTTTTGACGGCCTTAATGGTAATACAGCTTCGGCTATTAACTGATTATCTGTGTTGAGAACAAGTATCTTATTTTGTGATAAATCAGTTACATACAAGTTTCCTGATAAATCTACAAAAATAGAATTCGGATTAATAGTTTCACCCGGACCACGACCTTGACCGGTTAGCATTTCAGAACTAAGGTTCCCATTATGGTCAAATACTTTAACTGTATTATTGGATGAGTCTAATAAGTAGATTGAGCCGTTAGGCCCCAGTGCGATATCCCGAACTCTTCCAACAACAACCTCTGCTTGATCATCAAAAATTAACAAGGTATCAGAAATCACAGAAAAATCATGAGTTATCTCATCTTCTCTCTCTGCTTGTTGAGCACAAGACACCAATAGTGAAACGAACAATATTTTAACCCCACACAATAGACTATACTTCATAATCAGAGATATTTTTAATAACACATTGATAGTTAGAAATTTATCGAGTTAATGTAGAGAATTATCATAAGAATCCATGGAATCATTAATTATCAAATAACCAGCAAAGATTCTTACCCAAGTTTGGGGAAGCGGAATGATGGTGTTTTCCGCAACCCCATCTTTATTTATGTAAACTCGCTGTAATACTTAAAGATATCTTTGGGGTGAAAACCAATTAAAATTAATTAGTTGATTTCCTTTGGCTTTATATCAAGGAATTGAATCTGCATTGTTGTCTCATCTTCAATCATTATGAGGTAGCCATCTTTAGCTGAACCAAGAATTGCACCGGGAACCTTCACAGATCCAATATAACTTAGGTTTTCTTTGTTATACACTGCAACATAATGATCCCTTTCGTTCAAATAACGATTCCCCATTTTTGTATAATTATCATTCCTATATACATGAAAGATATACTTATCATTGGTTTCAATCATTAAACTTAAACTTTGCTCCTCTGTCTGGAACCGTATCATCTCGGTAGGGTTCGTTACCATTGTGATGAACTTTTCAGAAAGCATAAACATCGGTGGAATTTCTTTCGTCCTTCCGATCAACTCGTGGTTATCCATGGAGTACACTTGAATGTAAGGAGTCTTTGAGTGTCCTGTATAAATTCGGTTATTGCTACAATCCACATTTATTACCGGCTCTTGCGAGATGCTTGATCGCCCATCGAAAAATGGATCATATCCACCCAGGGTATCCACAACTGAAAACTGTTCGTTAAATACCCCCACAATGGGGACGCTTGGATATGGGGCTCTTCCAAGCAATTGGATAGCCAGATACCATTTATCGTTACAATACTCCAGATTTCGGGATGTCACATGGATACCTTGTTGAATAGGGTATTCAAAAGAGTGTACATCACCAGTTAACCTATCATAACTTTTAAAAAAAGAAGATGGCTTGTCCAAAATCACCAGGTTTCCATCACCATCAAAGCCAAAGTTTCTGGTTCTCATTACTTCATCAGGCCCGCGCCCTTCTTTTCCAATTTTTTCCACAAACTTTCCATCGTAATCTGTTACCACAATACCGATTGGAGAAGTGGCATTTGAAAACGCAATTTCGCTGTCCGTTGGGTTATCCATAGCGATCGTGTGTACCCTGTGTAAATGCTCCTGCGTCTCTTCACTAAGTATGAACTCATTCATTACGGTAAGCTCAATTTCAGAAGTGTGCAGCTTTTCTGAACATCCCAAAAGCAAAGCTGAACAGCAAAGAAGAAGGAGACACACTTTTTTCATAATATTGGCTATAATGAACTTACTGTTTCGAAGTGAAGGCAATATATAAAACCCAAGAATGAATTTACGCTATAAAAGTAACCCGCATTTAGATCGCCTTGAGAAGATTCTAAACATTCAGCCAGACAAGGCGGCCCCAACTCCGGCGTATTTCTTTCCCGATGTTTTGGGCTCGGCGAGTATGTTAGCGGCTGTTATTTTTACTCCAGTAATTATATGGAGTCTTTTCAAGCTTAAGCGCTATGGATGGCTAATTAGTTTTGTGCTAACGGTCTTACTACCTGCAGGAATTATCCGCTATGCATCCGTTGATTGGTGGTTGTGGCCCGCCCTATACACCGTGCCGTTACTCTTCCTCGTCATCTTTCATTTTGTGCTTCGGCAGGTAATTCATGATTGGCGTGACCCCATTTTCACAAACGCCCCCGGCTCTGATTATAAATAGCGATAAAGGCTATAAATCTACCGGGCAAACATTTCCTGCCCCTAGATCTTTTCAGTCTTTAGCGGAGCGGTGACTGAAAAGCTGTAGCTTAGGAAGTCTCTGACTTCCATTAAACCACCTCGTTCCAACCAGGCATTACGAAGTGGAAGTTCGCCACGAGGGGAAACTCGTTGTAATTTAAGATATCTGAGGGGTCAAACTACACGTTCCTCATACTTTTGCGGATTCTGTGAAGTATGAAAAACCGAGATGACATCTATAAATTGATCGTTAATGATATAAAGCACAATAAATGGAAATCTCTCCAGTAAATAACCACGTACTTTTGATTGATATCTAAAAGAGAAAACTCGTGGATTATCTATAATCGCATCTTTAGCTGTATCAAGTGATTTTAAAAATTCATCACCCAAATTGGATTGTTCCTTTTCGTACCAATTATAGGCTTCTGTTATATCGTTTTGCGCTTCGGTTGATATGCGATAAGTAAAAGCCACTACTTATTTATTATCCGCTCTCTCACCACATTCCATGATTCAAATTCCATCTCTCCTGATTCATAAGATTTTAACCTTTTATCAAGCTCTTGTTTTTGCTCTTCAGAAAATAAACTCTCTTGTTCATTTTTGAGACTCTCGATCAGTGCATGTGCCAATTCTGCTCGTTCTTCACTGGAAAGTTTAAGTGCCTGCTTTCTTATTTTTTCGTTGATCATGGTTTTACCATTTGATTAATGCAGCGGTAGTATGGTAATAAACTCGAATAAAAGATAATAATTTTATAGTGGTATTATTCAGCTCGGGATTATTTGGGGATGGGTGGTCTCATCCCTGTAACTTTATTTGGGGGTTGAGTTGCTGCACACTGGAACCGGGAGGTTCCGACCAGGCGTTGCGAACTGGAAGTTCGGAACGAGGGAAATTTTGAAAGGTGCTGGTTAACTGCTTCCTCAAAAACTTCACCAAGACCTGCCTCTTGCTCATCATAATAATCAATCGCCTCTTGAATATCCTGCATCGCCCGAGGATCAAGTACAGTCCGAAAAGCCATCAAGCTTTAGTTTTGAATTTGAAATGCTTTCGGGCTTCCTCCCAAGGAATTAAATCTTCTGAATTAGATGTTCGAACTCTTTCTCTGATAATTTCTTTATGCTCTTCAGGAATATTCAAATCGTCGGACGTTTCAAGGCCAAGCTGTTCAATTAGCTCTAATATAAAATCTACTTTCTCATCCGGAATTTTAAGGACAATCTCTTTCATAATGCCTGTGTTTTGCTAAATGATGCCTTGATTATAGCAAAATAACGGCTTACAGACACATGTATTTTTCTGAATAATAAGAGTTGGGAGTTGGTGGGCTAATTCCTATGAATTTGTTTGGTGGCTGAGTTGCTGCACTGGAACCGGGAGGTTCAGACCAGGCGTTACGAACTGGAAGTTCGGAACGAGGGGAAGGATTTGAAGGTGTAATTCCGTCATTCCTTGCACTAGCGCAAGCGTCCGCTTGTGCGGTGTTTAATTAAGCAACGAGCCAAAATTCTCGCTTTAAGACTTAAGATATCTTTGGGGGATGCTTGCGCCAAGTGGGGGTAGCTTTTAGCCTTAATGCAAGTCGGAGACTTGAAGAGCTGAGAATCTCAAGTCAGCGCTCGATTTAGTTTGTGTGCCTGACCTGATTTATATTCTCGCTTTAAGACTTAAGATATCTTTGGGTTAAGGGCTACGAGGCTTCTAATCCATCATCCCGTTTCTCGCCTATATGAAATTGAGCCCTTTCTTTGGGGAAACGGAAGGAAGGATTTGGAGGTGTAATTCCGTCATTCCTTGCACTAGCGCAAGCGTCCGCTTGTGCGGTGTTTAATTAAGCAACGAGCCAAAAAGAGCCTCGTCCAAGCGGACGCTTGAACTATATTGGTTTAGATAAGCAACATCTGATCTGCTTTTGGGCCTCCTCTCAGGGAATCAGGTAATAGATCCAGGCCTCAATGCAAGTCGGAGACTTGAAGAGCTAAGAATCTTAAGTCAGCGCTCGTTTAGTTTATGTGCCTGACCTGATTTATATTCTCGCTTTAAGACTTAAGATATCTTTGGGGCTGCGAGGTCTTTAGGACGCTCGCAGGTTCTGCATTTTCAGATTTTGCACCACTTAGCAACCTCGCAGCGTCCGCCAGGTCCTGCGAGCGTTGCGGGTTTGAGCCTCGAAAAGGCCTGTTTAAATTCCTTCCCTTAATGCAAGTCGGAGACTTGAAGAGCTGAGAATCTTAAGTCAGCGCTCGATTTAGTTTGTGTGCCTGATCTGATTTATATTCTCGCTGTAAGACTTAAGAATCTTTGGGTGGAAAAATCATTACAATTTTTCAGTAAGTTAGAAGAATTAAAAAAATTTATACGAAGTGAAATTGAGCAAATATTCATTAAAAAAAACCTGCTATAAATCCTCAAAAATTTTGGGATAATTATAAAAAAGAGTTCAAATTAATTTTGTAATGAGATTAAATATTTCTGAAAGACCTACTATAAACCAGAGGATATTTGAATTAGACAATATCAAGGAGCGTCTGATGATAAAAATTCACCATTTTAAGAATTCGTGACATGAAGGATAAATTTACAATCGGAACCTTTAAATGGATTAATAATGAAAAAGGATTCGGGTTACTTTCTAATGGAGAGGAAGATTATTTTTTTCATAAATCCAATCTTAAGAAAGCAGATAAAGATATAGAGCTTAGGGGATATTACAGATTCGAAAAAGGATTCGATCAAAAAAAAGATCAGTTAGAGGCACTAAAAGTTGAAAAAATTGATCAACCCGATTTTAATGATGCCTTACAAATACTTAATCGAAACTCTCACCTTGTTACCAGAGAGATAAAACATCAAAAAGTAACTGTGAGTATCCTTTTGTGGGTCATTCGGGAATTGATAACTAATAGGTCCGAGGTTGATTTCATTAATGGATTTGTAAGTTTAGTAACAAAACTTGATGAGAGTAATAAGCATAGCCAAGCTTCAGAGCTTATTAATAAATTGCTTTTGTTACTAAAAGGGAGACCTGGGAATAAATCAAAGCTCTATTCTAAGGATTTTGTAGAAAGATTATTTGAAAAGCTTAAAGAAAATGCTTCTGAACAAGTCTCAATTATCTTGTGGAAAAATAGGATTCATGAGATAGTTCTTAAAGAATCAGAACTTATTTTCAAAAGCAAAAGGACCTCACTTAAAGAGTTAGGTTTTACAAACAAAAGCCTATTGGAAAATTATAACCTTTTGTCTCCTTCTGAAATTTTAGGTTTTATGGTAATAGAAGGAATTGAGTATGAATCCATAATTCAATTAAGAAAAAATCTGAATATTCAAGATCAGGAAATCGATCAAGATTTTTTCAGAGACTCATATGATCGGTCAAAAAAATTATTCTTAGAGGAAATTGGAAATTTCATACAAATTTTTGGATTTGAGTCAGAAACTGATTCAGCAGAATTTAAATCCGGATTAGTAAAGTTTATTTACAACAGTGAAATTAATAAGCCATTTCGCAGATTACACCGTAAAGATGATGAGGATCATACTTCAATATTGATTGAAGAATTAAATCATTTAATTGAAATTTTTGAGAATGGAATATCAACTGCTGAACAGGTTCTTTTGTGGGACAGAGGATACTACGAGTATAAAACGAATCTAATAAACCATGTAAACAATGATCTGGAGGGAGAGAGGGAGAATTATTCCTTGCCTTTTGATGAAAAGGTACTAACAGAATATGTTGAACTCATCAATCTTAATAATGACGACTTATTTTCTCTATATGGTATAACAGACGATACACTTATTCAGCTTTATGCGAAAAGATATAAAAATGAGTTAACCTGCGCAGATATCAAAGAAATTTGGCAATCACTTCAGAATAAGAAAAATATTGCACCTAAAATACTTGAAGCGTTTAAGCCAAGAATAACAAATGATTTGATTTTTGAAGTTTGGAGAGATGGAGAACTTGTCATAGACATAGAAACAGGAGAGATAAATAAAGCACGAAAGGACTTTTTTAAGTATAGAAAAGGAACACAAATTTCAAAGGAAATTCTGCTTGAAAACATTGACAAATTGGGATATCCGGATTTCAAAAAGATCTACCATAGACTTGCTACAGATAAAAATGAGATGTATTCAGAGCTACTCAATTTATCTCTCAAAAAAAGTTTTTTATTTGCTGAATTAGACCAAGTTATAGAGCTTATAAAAGCGCCAGCCGTATATAATAAAAAAGAGCTTTTATTAACTCTGTTAGAATACCATTCTGAAATTGCTTTTAAGAAAATCTTGTATTTGAATAGTTTTGGAAGAGAACTTGATTTTACATTATCGGACCTTATCAAAGAATCAGGCAAAACGGACGAGATAAAAAAATACTATAAAAAATTACTAACTAAGAATGATGCCCCACCCCAAAATATAGTTTCAATATTAAGTCTCGTTGACGCTATAAAAGTATATAATTATTTAGAATTGCATGGAGATGCCCTACCAGATAAATTTCTAATCGAACTGTTGAATTCAAATTTAGATGCAGACCTCATCCGATTAATTACTAAATCATGGAAGTTTGATGATACTACTGTTACGTCAAAGCTCTTTGAAAAAGTAATACCCCATGATGCTGTCGATAATTCTTTCTATGAAAGGTTCTATGCTAAGCTTGTAGATTACGATGGTATACTCATTTTCAATTTATATAAAGCAGCTAACTTCGAGCTTAAAAAAGAAAACTTATTAGAGTTTATTGATTCCCTTTCTAACAAAGAGAGAATCCAGATATTAAATGAATTAGGCAGAGAATTAAGCCTGAAACCTGTTTTACAGTACTGGGATTATAGCAATAGTTCAACAACTCTTGAACTTATAAAATTGCTTGATCCTGAAGAGATAACTGAGAATGATTTTGTGATTTCAAAGTTAAAAGAAAATGCGAATCATTATGATTTTGAAACGCTTCGCTTACTGTATGAAAAAACAGAAATAAGAGAATTAGAAAGCCATATCTATGAAAAGATAAATGTCGAAAAAATCTCTTCGGTTTTAAGTTTACCTGAAATAGGTCAAAGCTTAGTAACAAAATGGATACAAGAAAATGAGTCTGATCTTAATCTCCAGGAATATATCCATTTATGTAAGCTTTCAGAAGAAAATGATAATTCATTAAGTCAATTAACTCTTTCTGATTGGATTGTTGCACAAAGTGATTTCTCTATTAGCAGCCTACTCACAGACCGTTCTTTGGATAAGATTAAAAATTTAAAATCGATTGATCTTGAATCCTCTCTTATAAAAGCAATACAAGAGGGGTTATCAAATAGGAATTTATTTACAATCATAAAAGAAGTTGACAGCCCTGAAGTACTAAAATATGCTTTAAACCATTTCAACTACCTGAAAAATGAAAATGATGAGGCTTTTTTTAATGACTACATTGACGAAAACTATAAGGGACAGAACAAGGAGTTACTGGAACTATTAACAGAAAAAAAACTTCCAGCAGAAATTGATCAAAATTTATTAGAGGCTTTGTGGAAACTTCAGAATGATTTTCCACAAGAAACACTGACGGCAATTTCCACTATTAATCCAGCATTAATTTCTAAATATCTAAATCAACTTGAGATAACAGATCAAAATTTTGCAATACTTGTTTCTTATTTCAACAAATATCAACCCCCTAAAATAGATACATCTTCAGATGTATCTTGTTTACTTTCCTTTCTTAAAGATCCTGTTAATTATGTAGATGAAATAAACTCTCTGCTTAAAAAGCGTATGTACTCCTTTCAACTACCACTATATAAATATTTAACCTATTCTTATTACAAAAATGAATTAACTAAGGAGCAGCTGGTTCAGTTACTTTCCGAAATCAAAGGTGTACAATTAAGTGCTTTACTTTACAAGCTGGTTATGTTAAACCCTTTGGCAGACCGAGAAAAAATGTTGAGGTTTATGAATCAACTTTTAATAAACCACTTCACATTAATGGAAAGAGAAGGGTTGAGCAAGGATATTTTTAAACAAGTTTTCAATCTTCGTGGATTGGTTAACAAATGTGATGGGAGAAAGAGTTTGCTCAATGGTGAGTTTTGGGGTGGTGATGGAAATCAAAGATATTACGTTGAAGACGGCTCTGAGTTAGAATACATTGAGAATGGATGGGAAGATATTTACTGTGAAGGGCGTTTATGGACACGAACTCCAGTTTACAATGCTCAATTAAATACTTTTACAGGAAAATATTGCAATGTGTATTGGTGTAGAAATAAAACATGTTTGGGAGTAAACAACAAAACACACTTTGAAGGATCTTTTGAAAATTGGACTCTTAATGATGTCAATGAATTGTTTAACATAGGGTTAGATCAATTGGCTTTTTCTCATATCTCAGGTTGGTTAAACCGGATGAATACAATTTTAGAAAGCTTGAACTGTAGAGAATGCAAAAATCTACTGCGTCCCCATAGTTTTGTGCCAAATCAATTAGGCTATTATGCAGTTCCTCTTTTTAATTGTGTGAATGAAAGTTGTAGCAAGTACCATAGGAAGGTTAGGTTTACTCACTGCAGAGGTTGTGGTAAAATATTAGATAGCAGAGATTGTAAAACATGCTCCCATTGTAATTGGCTAAGATGTGATGATGAAAATTGTGGACAGTGTGGGTGTGGTGCTGACTACCAACCTGTAATTCCGCAATATTGAGAACAAAATAATTATCCACATAACTGTTGATAAGCCTTGAAAGATGCCGTATTTTTACAGGCTCTGTAATTGGCGGAGAAAAATCGTTTTATCATTATGTTTGAAGATCTATCCTCAAAATTAGACAAAGCCTTTCAGTCACTGAAAGGCGAAGCACGAATCACCGATGTGAATATCGCGGAGACTGTCCGTGAAATTCGCCGCGCGCTGCTCGATGCCGATGTTAATTACGAGGTAGCCCGCCAGTTTACCGCAGATATTAAAGAGCAGGTAATGGGATCAGACGTGCTCACCAGTGTTAACCCCGGCCAACAGTTCACAAAAATTGTGTTCGACAAGCTTGTGGAAACATTTGGTGGCGAAAAATCTGATATCGCTACCGCTCACACACCTCCTACCGTAATTCTTATAGCCGGCCTCCAGGGTTCGGGTAAAACAACCTTTGCAGGTAAGTTAGCCCGATACTTAAAGCAGGAGCATAAAAGGAATCCTCTTCTTGCTGCCGCCGATGTTTATCGCCCTGCCGCTGTAGACCAGCTTAAGTCTCTCGCCTCTCAAATTGATGTTCCGGTGTATTCCATCGAACAGAAAGACGCCGTTCGTGTTGCCAAAGAAGCCGTTTCAATGGCTAAAAGCCTGGCACTCGATACCGTTATTATTGATACCGCGGGACGATTACACGTAGATGAGGAAATGATGAATGAGGTTGCCGAAATTAAGAAAGCGGTTAATCCTCACGAAATCTTATTTGTTGTGGATGCGATGACCGGACAGGACGCCGTAAACACAGCAAAAGAATTCAACGAGCGCATTAATTACGACGGCGTGGTTCTTACCAAGCTGGATGGCGACACCCGTGGTGGTGCCGCTCTTTCCATAAAGTCTGTTGTAAACAAACCCATCAAATTTGTAAGCACCGGCGAAAAGCTGGAAGCGATGTCTCCTTTCCACCCGGACAGGATGGCTCAGCGAATTTTAGGGATGGGTGATGTTGTATCGCTTGTTGAAAAAGCACAAAAAGAATTTGATCAGGATGAAGCTGAAAAACTTCAGAAGAGAATCCAGTCGGATAAATTCGACCTGGAAGATTTTCTTGCTCAAATTCAAAAGATCAAGAAAATGGGTGATTTCACCGATCTTGTATCTATGGTACCCGGCGCCAGCAAAGCATTAGATAATGCGGAAATCGATGACGATGCCTTTAAACCGATTGAAGCTATGATCTTATCAATGACGCCGGAAGAGCGTCAGAACCCTGAAATGTTGAATGGTAATCGCCGCAGGCGTATCGCGAAAGGTTCTGGCACCACTGTGCGTGAGATTAATGATCTCATGAAACAGTTTGATCAAATGAAAAAAATGATGAAGACCATGTCCAAAATGGGTAAAGCCGGACGTGCTCTTCAGGGATTGAAAAATTTGCCTATTGGGCGATAACAATTATTAAATCAAATAACACCGGAGTAAATCATTGCTAAGAATTAGACTACAACGTAAAGGACGTAAAAAACGCCCTATCTGGCACCTCGTTGTTGCCGACAGCCGCTCACCAAGAGACGGCCGCATCATCGAACAAGTTGGACGTTATGACAACGTAACCGAGAAAAAGGAAGTAATCCTTAATGAAGACCGTATTTTTTACTGGTTAGACAGTGGCGCTCAGCCATCTGATACCGTTCGCAAAATCCTTCGCAGAGAAGGCCTGCTTTACAAGCGCCACCTTATGGGCTGGGGCAAAAGCGAAGAAGAAATTGAAGCATCGCTTAGCGAATGGAAATCCTACCGCGATTCCAAAGACAGCTCTGAAGTTTCACGCAAAGAGCAGTACCAGTCTATACTTGATGCGGAAGAAAAAGAGTATAAAAAACAGCTCGAGCAAAAAGCTTCTAAAGCTGCTGCCGAAGTAAAAGCTGAAAAAGCACAGGAAGAAGCTGAAGCCACTTCTGCCGAAGACGAAGCAACTGCCGAACAAGGCGATACTTCAGCAACTGTTGAAAAAGAAAAAACAGCTGAAGATACTGCTGCCAAAGCTGTAGAAACTGAAACGGAAGAAGAAACCGGGGCAACTAAAGACGCTGCCGAAGCCAAAGCTGAAAAACCAGCCGGCGAAGACGTGGACGAGCCTGTAGCTGCCGAGACAGAAACTGAAGCGGAAAAAATAGAAGAGCCTGAAGCCAGTGCCAAAGAAGCAGCAGAAGCTGTTGAGGAAGAAGTGGCGGATGTAGCAGAACCTCCCGCTACCGAAGAAGCGAAAGAAGAAGTTGCTGAAGAGCCTGCCGCTGAAGAAGAAACCAAAGCGGAGACTTCCGGGAAAACTTCAACTGAGCTCACTGCAAAAGAAGCAATCGATCATATCAATGATACTGATCTTGCCGATTTGGAAGGTTTTGTAACAGGTGATGAAGACCGTGTAACGGTTCAGCGTGCCTGGGAAACTAAACAAGAAGGATAATTAATTATCCGGCGCCTATGAATCGGGACGCCAATACACCGGGCTTTGTTCAAATCGGACGCATTATTCGTTCTCAGGGAATGAACGGCGAACTCAGAGTTAGTCTTGAGGCTGATTACAACAAAGCTGTTGAAAATTTACAACTGGTTTATTTGCGAAACGACCGTGGCGATTTTTATCCGGCACGAATTTCAAACATCCGTGCTGAAGGAAAAGGAAACAGTATTTCGTTCTTTGTACAATTTGAACATATCGCTGATCGAAGCTCAGCCGAGAAACTGAAAGATCATGGCATCTTTTTGGAGACAAAAAATGCCACGGATTTCATCCAAAAGGAACCCGAAAAAAGTTCTTATATAGATCATGAAGTTTTTGACGACCAAAATAACGCTGTAGGATTGGTTGTTGATGTGATGGAAAATCCGGCACACCCTATTTTAGTGGTTGCCACAACTTCCGGAACCCGGCTAATTCCCTTTGTTGAGCATTACGTGACAAAGGTGAGCGATCAGAATATCTACTGCCAGAATCTCGAACAGTTGGAGGGCATCTAATGAGAATTGACATCATTTCTGCCGTTCCCGCTTTATTGGAAGGCCCTTTACAGCATAGCATTGTAAAGCGGGCTCTTGATAAAAAGCTGGTTGAAATTCACGTGCACGACCTTCGGGATTATACCGAAGACAAACACAGGAAAGTAGATGATTATCCATATGGCGGCGATGCGGGAATGGTATTAACTCCCCAGCCCATTTTTTCATGTATAGAAAAACTGGCAAGCGAGCGCGATTATGACGAACTCATTTTCACCGCTCCCGACGGAGAGTTGTTTGATCAACAGAACGCTAATATGCTTTCGTTGAAAAAAAACATCATCATTCTTTGCGGCCACTATAAAGGAGTAGATCAGCGGGTAAGAGATGAATTAATTACCAGGGAATTTTCCATTGGTGATTATGTGCTTTCTGGCGGAGAACTTCCGGCAATGGTAATAACCGACGCAATTGTAAGGTTGATTCCAGGAGTTTTAGGTGATGCCGGAAGCGCACTAAACGATTCATTTCAGGATGGGTTACTGGAGGCGCCGGTTTATACGCGTCCCGCGGAATTCAAGGGACTTAAAGTTCCGGAGATTTTGCTTTCTGGTGATCATAAAAAAGTGGAGGCGTGGAAGAAGGAGCAATCCGAAAAGCGCACCAAAGAACGAAGAAAAGACTTGTACGATAAATTTAAAAAAGAACATTAATAACAGCCTCCCGAGGTTTCGGGGTGGGATCAAAATAAAGAACCATGGATAAGTTAAAACTTGTAGAACAAACACTGATAAACGACGATGTTGCCGCGTTCACAGCCGGTGATACCGTGAATGTGCATTATCGTGTGCGTGAGGGAGAAAAAGAGCGTATTCAGCAGTATGAAGGCATTGTGCTTTCTGAGCGCGGAAGTGGCCCTAACAAAACATTTACCGTTCGTAAAATAAGCAGCAATATGGGCGTAGAGCGTATCTTTCCTCTGAACTCTCCTTTTATCGCAAAAATTGAAGTAAAGAGAAAAGGGAAAGTAAGACGTTCAAAACTCTTCTTTCTTCGTGAGCTTCGTGGTAAAAAAGCGCGTATTCAGGAAAAAGAAAATACAAACAAGAAGTAAATACCCGGGATTGTCATTTCTACAACAGCAAAATGCTGATCCCGCTTTTCCTTCTTCAATTGATATGCTTTTTCAAAACCAAGATAGACTATGAACATTATTCTGTTTGGCCCTCCGGGCGCCGGTAAAGGCACTCAGGCAAAATTGCTGCAAGAGGATTTAAATATCCCGCATCTTTCAACCGGGGATATTTTCAGAACGGCGATAAAAAATGAAACGCCGCTCGGGGTAAAGGTTAAATCTATTCTCGATTCCGGACAATTGGTGCCGGACGAAACCGTGGTGGATTTGGTAGCCGATGAACTTTTGAAAGAGAAATATAAAGACGGTTATATTTTGGATGGTTTTCCCAGAACCGTTCCCCAAGCCAAAGCATTTGATTCCTTCCTGCACAAGAATAATGATGAACTCGATGCATTTATAGTTCTGACCGTTTCCGAAAAAGAACTGATAAACCGCATTCTTTCCCGTGGCGAAGGCCGCTCGGATGACACCGAAGAAAAAGTAAAAACCCGCCTCAAAGTTTACCGCGATGAGACCGAACCGGTTATGAATCACTACAAAAAACAAGGCAAGGTTCAGGAAATTAACGGCCTCGGAAGTATTGAAGAGATTTTTGGGCGAATAAAAACTGCTGTTGGTTAATTGTGTAATGTCTTTGCGAGGAGCTTAAAAAGTACCCATTACCCATGCAGCCCTTCGACGCGGCAATCTCGCCGACTAAGCTGTCTTTGCGAGGAGCTTAAAAAGTACCCATTACCAATACAGCCCCTCGACGCGGCAATCTCGCCGAACGAAGCTGTCTTTGCGAGGAGCCTAAAAAGTACCCATTACCAATACAGCCCCTCGACGTGGCAATCTCCCGGAATCAACCGCAATCTTTTGTAACTAACTCTTTCCCTTCACCGAAACCCACTCCATCCACTTCTCCGATGTACTCCGCATCTCTCTATTCTTTCCTGTGATGACTTCAGCCTCAACATCATCAGGATCAGGAAACAGAAAAACCGCACCCAATAAAATTTCATCCAAAGAAATTCCCAGTAACTTTTGGACGGCCGGTTTTCTTAAAATTCCACCCGATGACCAATAATTTATAATCCCCTTCTCGGTAGCCATAAGCAGCAGATTTTGAATAGCAGCTCCTGTTGCGGCAATGTGCTCCATATTTTTCACATTTGGATAAAATTTTTGTGTTCGGGATGAAGGTTCCGGCAACCAGTTTACCAGAATCAATGCATCCGCGGCGGCAAGCATCTGCTTTATTCCTTCGGTTGATTTTACAGGGATGTCCTTTTTCAACATCTCCAAAAGATCCCGGCAGGTCTGTGAATCCAGCACATGAAATCGCCAGGGTTCTTTTCCATTCAAATCTCCTTCCTGGTAATAGGAATTACATTCATAATGAAAAGGAGCCCAGCCGGCTATTTCAATAAGCTTCTCTACTTCTTTCCTAAAATTCTCAGAGGTGTTAACTGGCAACGGGTTATTTTCATCCACTTTTAGCTTAATGGTTTGGCGGGAGCGGATAGTTTGGGAGTCACTCATCTATATTTCCAGGTTTTTTTACTTCTTTGGATGACCACGGCTAAAAAACACAAAAAAAGTGTAACTGAAAAATGTTCTGCCAATTCATACAAATTTTTTTCAACTCAATTTTGACCAGATTGGCTTCGTAAAGATGACCATCTCATTGTTCGAATGGATATATTATAACAGTAAAGTGATTTTTTATTTCTAACTCAAGTTGGATTAACTATACCTTTTAGAATGGATCATTTATCCGAACTCTATTTTAAAAATGCAGATGAATGGCGGGCGTGGTTGTCGCTCAACTATAATAAAATACCGGGCGTGTATTTGATATTTTATGCCGTAGGGCATGAAATGGAATCGATGCGTTGGGAAGATGCCGTGAAAGTTGCGCTTTGCTACGGATGGATCGACTCTACCGCCAAAAGTCTGGGAAACGGCAAACGCAGACAGTATTTCACTACCCGAAATCCCAAAAGTGCCTGGAGTGCCTTAAACAAAAAACATGTGGAGATGCTTATTGATGAGGAATTCATGCATCAAAGTGGTTTGGTAGCCATAGAGGTTGCTAAAGAAAATGGCAGTTGGGTCGCCTTGGATGATGTTGAAAATGGTATTATACCGGATGATCTACAGAAGGCATTTGACAAGAATCCACAAGCATACGAGAACTACCAGAACTTTGCCCCGTCATATAGAAAAGGCTATTTGTATTGGTTGAATCAGGCCAAAAGAGAGCAAACAAGAAAAAAACGTGTTACCCGGATTATTGATTTGTGTGCAAATAATATTAAGTCGAGGGATGCCTGATGCCTGTTTTATGTCAATTATCCGTTGTCAGGTAATGCTTCAAATTCCCTTCTTTTATTTTCCATCCATTCGTTCATAGCAGATGGGGATTTCATTAACTCCTGCATTTCATTCATAGCTTTTAGATGAGCTTCATCACCTTGTTGATACATTTCCATTGCATGCTTTTTACTCAATTCTGCCATTTCTTCAAAAGTGTTCGCATGAAATTTTTGGTCACATGCGCCGCCCAATTGTTTACAAGTCATTGTTTTCATTTTTATCCGTTTAGTTCTCGAATCTAAATTTCAACAGTAAAATGTGTCAATTCTAAAAATTTAATCCATTTTATTTCAGTCCAAAATATAATTCCCCGCCACCTCTTTATACTCTCTCAACTGATTTTGAATCCACTCCTCATCCCTTCCCATTTCATTGGCCATTAATTTTGCTACGGTTTCGGAAGCCTCCACACTTGCGCGGGCATCCAATAATAAAGCTCTGGTTCTGCGGGAAAGTACGTCTTCTACCGTTTGCGCCATTTCATTTCGAATACCCCAAATAACTTCAGCTTTTATGTAAGGGAGATTTTCGTGAAGCTTTTCACCGAGTGATTTATCCTTCTCAATCAACGCTTCTAATGCGATTTTATCAGAACCATATACATATAAAGGATCATCTAAATCTCCATTTTTTAGCCAGCCGTGAATCCGAAGATCCTTAGTTTGGCAATCAACATGCTCTAACCCGGCTACAACCGCAGCTCTTTCTACCGTATCCTCGGCCATTTTTCGATAGGTGGTCCATTTGCCGCCGGTTATGGTAACTAATCCCGATTCCGAAACCTGCAAATGATGGCTTCTGGAAATTTCCGCTGTTTTTTTGGTTTCCGCAGGTTTTACCAAAGGCCTCAATCCCGCAAACACGCTTTTGACGTCAGACCGCTTGGGATTTTTAGTCAGGTATTTTGCGGCATGGCGTAATATGAATTCGACCTCTTCCTCAAGAGCAACCGGTTCTAAAGAAGCTTCTTTTACGGGAGTATCGGTGGTGCCAACAATCACTTTATTATGCCACGGAACGGCGAAAAGAACTCGGCCGTCATCGGTATGAGGAACCATGATGGCGGTATTTCCGGGCAGAAATTCTTTATCCAAAACCAAGTGAACACCCTGCGAACTCTGCACCAGCTTTCGATGCCCGGCTTCATCCATTTCTAAGATATCATCGGTAAAAATTCCCGTAGCGTTTATCACCACCCGTGCGTTTATTTTGAAATCTTCTCCGCTAAAAAGGTCTCTCGCTTCAACTCCTTCTACAAATCCGTTTCCATTTTTTTTGAGCCCGGTAACTTTCATGTAATTGAGAGGAATTCCACCCTGATCGGATATGGTTTGGGCAAGATTTATGGCAAGGCGGGAATCATCAAACTGGCCGTCATAATAAATCACTCCGCCCCGAAGATCTTTAGGCTCCAGTGTAGGGATTCTCTCCAATGTTTCTTCTTTTGATAATCGCTTGGATTCTTTGATTCCTAGTTTGCCGGCAAGCATATCATACACTTTCAACCCAACACCATAAAACGGCCCGTTCCACCACTCATAACTCGGAACAATAAAAGACTGATGATTCACTAAATGTGGGGCGTTTTGAATGAGAAGCCCGCGTTCATGCAAAGCTTGGATTACAAGCGAAACATCTCCCTGTTGCAAATACCGAACTCCGCCATGCACCAGTTTTGTACTTCGGCTGGAAGTTCCCTTGGCAAAATCATGCATTTCCAGAAGCAGTGTTTTATAACCACGGGAAGCGGCATCAATGCCAACCCCAAGCCCGGTAGCGCCGCCGCCGATTACGACTACATCCCAGTAATCGTTGAAAGATTTTAATTTTGATAAGAGGTTGTTTCGATTCATTGATTTTATACCTGGGTAACTGTCATCCTGAGCGTATGAAAATTACATTACGTTTCTAAACTATGTCGCGAAGGATCTCAAGCTCGAAAAATGCCTCCTAAAAAACTATCGTACCTTCACGGAATTTGATATCCTTCGCGTTTTAAATCCATCCTTCATTAAAATCCCAATCGCTCAGGATGACAGTTTACTTTTTATGAAGCCTGTTAGTGTTTTTTCATAAGCAACTTATTTGTCATCCTGAGCGCGTATGAATTCTTTGAAGAATTACTTTTTTATCGCGAAGGATCTCAAGCTCGAAAAATGCCTCCTTAAAACCTATCGAAACATCCGCAAGATTTGATATCCTTCGCGTTACGAATCCAGCCTTCATTAGAATCCTAACCGCTCAGGATGACAATTTCCTTTTTATGAAGGCTGTTAGAACATTTCATAAGTAACTTATTTGTCATCCTGAGCGCGTATGAATTCTTTGAAGAATTACTTTTTTATC
>JBBEBR010000001.1:135763-181596 GCA_040882225.1 Balneolaceae bacterium
GCGAAGGATCTCAAGCTCGAAAAATGTATCCTAAAAAATTATCGGAGTATTCACAAGATTTGATATCCTTCGCGTTACGAATTCAGCCTTCATTAGAATCCTAACCGCTCAGGATGACAATCCAATTTTACGATGACCAATCCTTAGCTAAATCATTCCAATTCGGATTCATGCTTTCAATCAATGCTATTTTCTTTTCCCTTCTCCACCCCTTTATCTCCTTTTCCCGCTTAATTGCAAAACTAACATCATCGGTGTCATCATAATATACAAGTTTGTGTAGGTTGTATTTTTTTGTAAATCCCTCCACCAATTTATTTTTATGCTGGTACACTCGCAATTCAAGATCACTTGTCATGCCGGTATAGATCATTCTGGAAACGTTACTCATCATATAAACGTAATAGAGTTTTTTCATAAGGAATCTATTTTCAGGGATTTTGTCATCCTGAGCGCGTATGAATTCTTTAAAGAATTACTTTTTATTGCGAAGGATATCAAGCCGAAAAATGCATCCTAAAAAACTATCGGAGCATCACGGGATTTGATATCCTTCGCGTTATGAATCCAGCCATCATTAGAATCCTAATCGCTCAGGATGACAATCTCATTTTATGATAGCTAATCCTCAACTAAACCCAATCTTTAACTCGTTCCACCGCTTTTTGCCATTTCTGGCATAAAACCTTTACCTGCTCACTGTCCATTTTAGGTTCAAATTTTTTATCAACCCGCCATTGTTTTTGGATCTCATTTGTGTTTCCCCAAAAGCCGACCGCCAATCCCGCCAAATAAGCCGCGCCGAGTGCAGTAGTTTCGAGTATTTTCGGGCGAATGATCGGTATTCCTAAGATATCTGCCTGAAATTGCATGAGCGTATCGTTGGCTGTTGCGCCACCATCAACCCGAAGCTCTTTGATTTCGATTCCTGAATCTGATTCCATAGCAGATATCACATCCTTAACCTGAAAGGCGATTCCTTCAAGCGCCGCCCGAGCAATATTTCCGGCGGTTGTGCCGCGGGTAATTCCAAAAATGGATCCGCGCGCTTTTTGATCCCAATGCGGAGCTCCCAATCCCGTAAAAGCCGGAACCAAATAAACTCCGCCACTATCGTTCTCTGAAAGAGCTAAACTTTCGACTTCAGAGGAAGATTTGATGATTCTCAAACCATCCCGAAGCCATTGAACGACAGCCCCGGCTATGAAAATACTGCCTTCCAAAGCGTAGGTGGTTTTGCCGTCAACTCCGCAGGCAATAGTGGTAAGCAGCTTGTTTTCGGATTTAACGAATTCCTCACCGGTATTAAACATGATGAAAGATCCTGTTCCATAGGTGTTTTTCAGCATCCCAGGCTGCAAACACATCTGTCCGAATAAAGCCGCTTGTTGATCTCCGGCAATTCCGGCAATAGGCACTTCGTGAGCAAAAATGGTGGTTTTAGTTTTAGCGTACACTTCACTTGAAGATTTCACCTCTGGAAGAAGCGAAGCGGGAATATCCATTAGGCGTAAAAGTTCTTCATCCCATTTCAACTCGCGGATATTAAAGAGCATGGTGCGCGAGGCGTTGGTGACATCCGTTACATGAGCTTCACCCTTTGTAAAATTCCAGATCAGCCAGGAATCGATAGTGCCGAAGGCAAGTTTTCCTTGTTCTGCTTTTTTTCGAGCCCCGTCAACATTATCGAGAATCCATTTTGTTTTTGTGCCCGAAAAGTAACTGTCTATAATGAGCCCCGTCTTCTCCTGAACAGCCTCTTTCCAGCCTTCTTTTTTTAGCTGATCACAATAATCTGATGTTCTTCGGTCTTGCCAAACGATGGCATTATAAATTGGCTTTCCGGTTTCACGATCCCAAACAACCGTTGTTTCTCTTTGATTGGTGATGCCGATTGCGGCAATGTTTTTCCCATTTGCCCCGGCTTCTGTGATGGCTTCAGCGACAACACCGGCCTGGGTTTTCCATATTTCATTAGCATCATGTTCTACCCATCCTTCTTTTGGAAAATATTGCCGGAATTCCTTTTGAGCTTTAGACTTTATGTTGCCTTCATGGTCAAAGACGATAGCCCGTGAGCTGGTTGTTCCCTGATCAATGGCTAAAATAAACCGCTTTTCCATAGTTAGGTTTTGTGAGGCTTAATCTCCTTTCATTCGACTGAACCGCAATGCGCTTATCATCCAGTTAGGCAGATTTTTACGGGGATCCCTTTTTGTCATGTCGATATACCAGCCAATTTTTTTCATGATCGGCACTTTATGTGTTTCCACAAACTCAATCAGCGTTCCGTCGGGATCTTCGATGTAAGTAAATCTTCCGGCGGCTTCACCCATATCAAAACTATTGGCGCTGTCTACGGTAAAAGGAAACTCTTTCGATTCACATTCTTCTTTTAAGGCATCCATTCCCTGCACATCAAAACAAAGATGAATAAAACCCAGGTCTCCCCAATATCGGTTTTCGAATAATTTTCGGGGTGATCGCTCTTTCACTTCAATAAGCTCTATTTCCGTAGGCCCAAACATTTTGCTGAACCCTCCTTTTCTTGGTTTGGAATGGCGAAGTAAAACCCGCCGAAATTCATCACCGCCACCCGGCAATCCCGCAAAATCTGTAAAAGTGGAAGTGGAATCGTAAACTACCTCGTCATAACCGAGAATATCAGAATATAAAGAACGCGCTTTATCGATATCTGTAGAACCGATTATTGCTCCACAAATTCCACCCGTAGTTTTCGGCGTTTTTTTCTTGAAGAAATCCAGCCCTTTTACCACGTTGAAGATATTTCCGTAGAGGTCTTTCACGAAGAAGTTATAATCACCGGCAGGATTTTTTTCTAAAGGAGTTAAGACTTCCAATCCCGCTGTTTTCATTTGTTCAAAAGTGAGTGGTACATCAATGGATTTTATTTTGGCGCAGTTAATTCCCAAATCACCCATCATTAAATCAAAGCTGGCAGCAACTGGTTTTCGGCTGGTGTACTGCCAGATTTCAAATCCGCCGCCGCCCTTCATATTCAGCGTCAGGATTGCGGTACGATCGTGAGGTTTGCCGCCGGTATATGGCAGCATTAGCTCAGCCGTTGCGGCATCCTCAAAAACTTTGATGTCCATTCCGAAATGCCTGCGGTACCAATCGGTGGCTTTATGAACATCGGGAATTCCAATCCCCATTTGCTGAATTCCCGCTATTACTTTTTGCATACAATCTGAAATTTTCTGGGTAATAATTTGGCACGATAATACACCTTTTTAGAAAGAAGCGAAATTTGAGATAATTGGCTCAATGTATGAAACAGAGGTTCAATCTTGCATTTTCACGCACAGAAATCACACAAAATATCCTTTTAATTCTTTTAAAAGCAGATATTATTATTCAATTCCGATTTAAATGATTTAAAAGGGGGTGATATCTCCCCCGAAAAACCCTATCTCGACCCCCTATACGAGAGCTGATTTTTTAAGTAAAAATTCAAGTTAAGTTTCTGATAATTATTATCACCATTCTGTAATAAATTTTACCCTTCTGTCTAATCTCTTTAACTTTTGGATGAATTCTAATAAACCAAAATTACATTGATTGCAGAAGCCAACGTCGCAACCGACGTGAAGATTCTAAAAGCTAATCTCGAAAACACAAAACACGCAGCAGACATAGTCAAGATTGTAGATCTGTTTGCCCGCGACCCTATGGGTCAAAATGAACCGCTCGAAGAAGAAGTTCGAGTTGACATGATCGCGGAAATGAAGAAAGTTCCAACCTCCATGACCTACATCGCTTATTATGGCGAAAAGGCAATGGGCATTGTTACCTGCTTTATTGGCTACTCTACCTTTACAGCAAGCAAAGTTTTCAAAATTCATGATGTTGCCGTTCACCCCGATGCACGCGGTTTGGGAATCGGTACCAAAATGCTGAAAAAAGTTGAAGCCGAAGCCCAAGAAATGGGTTGTTCCAGAATTACACTCGAAGTGCGGGAAGATAATCCGGCACAAAAACTCTACGAAAAAGTAGGTTTCGAATTCGGCGAACCAAGATGGTGGTTTATGAGCAAAGACCTCATCTAAACACCAAGAACATATTCATTCGTATAAAGAGCCCCTTCATAATTTTGGAGGGGTTTTTATTTGCTTTTCAATTTGCAGTTCTTATGACGAAATGCTTTAATTGTTTTGAACAAAAATCTCGGTTGTGCTCCAGAAATAAAACCAGTCTAATGAAAGCACTAACTACCCTATTTTTATTACTCTCAGTAACAGTAGTGGCTTGTTCCACTCAATATCAAGCGTCACTTCCACCGGGTGTGGATCGTGGAATGTTGTGGGGGACAGAATATGGTTATAAAGATGTCTATTCTACACCGGATGTAATGCCAATGGCTAAAAAAGGGAGCCGAAAGCTTTTGTCTACTTTGAATACAGCTCTGAAAAAAGCTCCATGCACAAACAAAGAACGGTTAATAGTGACTTTGATAATCAATGAAGAAGGCGATATTTCAGAAGTGTTGCCACATAAACCAACGGGTGAAAAATGTGAGGCAGTTGTTGTTGACACATTGAAGGATATAAAATTTCATCCCGCTATTTATCAGAAAGAAGCCGTGAAATCTGTTTTTAGCATCAGTGGTTACATGCCTTAGTTGTTTCTGGGTAAACTTTAAGAGGATAGGTATTTTCTTGAATTAAGTTTCAACTAAGGAGAAGTTTCGATGTTCAAAAGTCGAAGTTCAAAACAAAAACCCTTACATTTAGGGGCTTTTAACAACGTGCAATCCTGAATGCAAATCAGGATCTTCGTGTTCTGGCTGGAGCTTGGAAAGGCCCCCATCAACCCGAGGAAAACCTAAAATAAATATTGAAAAGATATCATGGCAAAAGAATTTGATGTGTGTGTAATCGGGTCAGGCCCCGGCGGATATGTAGCTGCAATTCGAGCTTCCCAGCTTGGCTTCAAAACGGCAATTGTAGAAAAAAGGCATCTCGGCGGCGTTTGCCTGAATATCGGGTGTATTCCAACAAAAGCCCTTCTGCGCTCGGCAGAGGTTTTTGAATCCCTCTCGCATGCATCAGATTATGGAATTACGGTTAAAGATTTTTCGGCTGATTTTGACGGAATCATTAAACGCAGCCGTGGCGTAGCCGATAAAATGAGTAAGGGCGTTCAATTCCTGATGAAAGCCAACAAAGTTGAAGTATTTATGGGAACCGGAGCTTTCAAAAGCAAAAGCGAACTTGCTGTTAATGATGAAAATGGAAAAGAGACTGAATCCCTAAAGGCTAAGACTTTCATCATTGCAACCGGTGCTCGTCCTCGTCAGCTTCCAAACCTGGAAATTGATGGGAAGATGATCATCGATTCCGAGAAAGCAATGACCATGGAAAAGCAGCCTAAAAAGATGGTGATTGTTGGCGCAGGAGCCATCGGTGTTGAATTCGCTTATTTCTACAATACCATCGGAACAGAAGTAACACTTGTGGAGCTTCAGAAAACTTTGGTTCCTGTTGAGGATGAAGCTATTGGAAAAGAGCTGGGCAAAATCTACAAGAAAAAAGGCATGACCATCATGACCGAAAGCACCGTGGAAAAGGTAGCCAAGAAAGGCAAAGGTGTTGAAGTAACCATCAAAACCAAAAAGGGGGAAGAAAAAGTAGAAGCCGACGTGGTGCTTTCCGCTGTTGGAGTAACCGGAAATGTGGAAGGTCTTGGCCTCGAAGATATCGGCGTAAAAGTTGAAAGAGGCGCTATAGTTGTTGATAAGAAATCCTATAAAACCGATGTAGATGGAATTTATGCCATCGGGGATATTATCGGCGCTCCGTGGCTGGCACATAAAGCATCGCATGAAGCAACCGTTTGTGTGGAACAGCTGGCCGGTCAGAATCCGCATCCGGTGAATTATAATAACATTCCCGGCTGTACTTATTGTGAGCCGCAAATTGCTTCTGTTGGATTAACCGAGCAAGCCGCCAAAGATGAAGGCTACGATGTGAAAGTTGGAAAATTTCCGTTTTCAGCCAGCGGTAAAGCTACAGGCCTCGGCCACGAAGAAGGTTTCGTCAAAGTTATTTTTGATGCAAAATATGGCGAATGGCTTGGTTGCCATATGATTGGTTCTCATGTTACCGAGCTAATTGCGGAAACCGTTGTTGCCCGTGAACTCGAAACTACCGGCCATGAAATTATCAGCGCAGTTCATCCGCATCCAACAATGAGTGAAGCGGTGATGGAAGCTGTAGCGGAAGCATACAACGAAGGTGTTCATTTAGGAACTCCTGTTAAGAAAAAGTAGAATCGCAGATTTAGGCTGATTGAATGATTGGCACAGATTTGTGATCAACGAATTTGGCTCCTTCGGGAGCCATTTTTGTCTTGAAATGGATATTCGAGCTGACGGCTTTAGGACCGTCTGATCGTAGGTATGAAAAATTATCTCATTACGGTTTAATTGACATAAAATGCCACGCAAAACCATCCAACTGTACGATTTAGGACGCGCCTCTTATCAGCCGATATGGGATTTGCAGCATGCCATCCAAAAACGAATAATCTCGGAAAAAAGGGCGGAGCAATCGGGTGAATTTGTGGGTTCCCGAATGGATGATGTGCTTTTATTTGTTGAGCATCCACATGTTTACACGTTGGGGAAAAGTGGCAAGCAAGAACACCTGCTGCGGTCATTAGTTGAACTTCAGGAGTTGGATGCGGAGTTTGTAAAAAGTGATCGTGGAGGAGACATCACCTATCATGGGCCGGGGCAAATTGTGGGCTATCCAATCCTGGATTTGCACCGACATTTCACCGACATTCATAAATACCTGCGGCTTCTTGAAGAAGTAATTATTCGCGTTTGCGCCGATTATGGTTTCGAGGCCGAACGAATAGAGGGATTAACCGGCGTATGGATTGGAGATGAAAAAATCTGCGCCATGGGAATTCGATGCTCGCGCTGGGTTACGATGCATGGATTTGCGCTCAACGTAAATACCGATTTAAGATATTTTAACAACATAGTACCATGCGGTATAAATAATAAAGCCGTTACAAGTTTTCAGAAACTCACGGGAACAGAAATTGCTATTGAAGAAGTAAAAAAACGAATAACATTCCACTTTCAGAATGTGTTTGACGCAGAGATTTCCGGCATGGGCAGAATGCAGGAACTCGAGCATAATATTTTGTAAATTAAAAACAATGATTTTTGGCACTTTGGCCATCTAAAAATATTCGTTTATTAGGGAAAGGATATCAACAATGATTAAAGAACTTCAGGTTGTAGAAAAACAAAGCAAACAACGCAGGCCCGACTGGCTGCGGGTTAAACTTCCATCAGGAGAGAAATTTAAGGAAGTTGCAGACACCATCTCTAAACACAATTTGAATACTGTTTGCGCCGAAGCGCGTTGCCCAAATATGGGTGAATGCTGGGGTGCCGGAACAGCCACTTTTATGATTTTAGGTGATGTCTGTACAAGGTCGTGCGCCTTTTGTGCGATCAAAACCGGCCGCCCTCCCCAGGATCTTGACTGGGATGAACCCCGCCGTGTTGCAGACGCCGCTTCTAAAATGAAGTTAAAACACGTTGTGCTAACATCGGTAAACCGTGATGAACGAAAAGACGGCGGAGCACCCATTTTTGCGGAATGTCACCGTGAAATCAGAAAAATGATAGATGGTGTTACAATAGAATCCCTAATTCCCGATTTTCGTGGAGATTGGGATGCGCTGCAAATAGTGATCGATACTCCACCTGATGTATTAAGCCATAACCTTGAAACGGTACCACGGCAATATCGCCGGGTTCGCCCTCAGGCGCGTTACGAGCGTTCACTTGAACTTCTTCAGCGTACAAAAAATGCCGGGCTTCGTACCAAAACCGGGATCATGGTTGGTTTAGGAGAAAAACGGGAAGAAGTAATTGAATTGATGCAGGATTGTGTTGATCATGGGGTAGATGTGCTCACAATCGGGCAGTATATGCAGCCTACAAAAATGCATCATCCGGTAATGGATTGGGTTCATCCCGATCAATTTGCAGAGTATAAAGAAATTGGGGAAAGGTTGGGGATTGAACATGTAGAAAGTGGTCCTCTTGTACGATCATCATATCACGCAGAACGGCACGTATAAGATTTTATACGCGTTTCGCCTGTATTAACTAGGGTTAAAGGCAAAGAGAAAACGTATGGTTTTACTTCTGATAGTTTTATTCATCAGTTACCTGCTGGGGTCTATTCCATCCTCATTATGGGTGGGGAAGCTTGTAAAAAACATCGATATTCGCCAGCATGGCAGCGGGAATGCCGGTACTACCAACACCTTTCGTGTTTTAGGTTGGAAGGCCGGTGTAAGTGTATTCATTCTTGATTTCCTGAAAGGCTTTGTCGCCTCTTTTTGGGTGAGTCAGCTCGTATTTGTTATCGATATCGGAAATGGGCCAATTGCTCCTCCGGGCTGGGAAGCCGATGCTTTTCTTATGATTACGTGTGGATTGATGTCGGTTGTTGGCCATGTGTTTCCTGTCTTTGCAAGTTTTAAGGGTGGTAAAGGAGCGGCCACCGCATGTGGAATGTTATTTGGCATTGAACCGATTTCAATAAGTATCGCTTTTGGTATCTTTATATTGATCGTATTAACCACGCGCTTTGTTTCCCTTGCATCCATTACAGCAAGTTTTATTTATCCAATTAGCATATTAATTATGCAATATGGCTTTGGATATTATGTTGACGGAAGTATTATCATATTCGCGAGTTTTGTTGCGGCGGGAATTATCATCAAACATAAAGCGAACATCCGGCGGTTGATTGATGGGACCGAAAACAGGGCAAATATTTATGGTAACCGCGAAAAAAAGAATAAGACCGTATTGAGGCAGGAACCCAGTCATGAGTAATAGAAACGTAACGGTTATTGGTGCCGGAAGCTTTGGTACCGCTTTAGCTCTTGTGTTAGACACGGCCGGCAATAATGTGCAGATTTGGGCCCGTGAGAAGGACATCTCAGACCAAATCAATGATACACATAAAAACCCTGCATACCTTTCGGATCTTGAACTTCCCCCATCAATAAAAGCATACAACGATTTAGAGCAATGCCTGCAAAGTCAGGATATGATCGTTTTTGCCACTCCTTCCCATACACTTCGGGAAGTAGCTACAAAGTTGAAACCATGCCTTAATGGAAATGAGATTCTCGTAACCGTTTCAAAAGGAATTGAGAACAAGACATTTGAAACGATGTCGCAGGTGTTGATTGAAGTGATGAATGGGACCACTTATGAGGATAATATCGGGGTTTTATACGGCCCCAGCCACGCAGAGGAAGTAGGGCTTTTCAAGCCTACAACAGTAGTTGCATCAGCCTATTCTACACGTACAGCACGCATTATTCAGGAAACATTTTTAACCCCAATGTTTCGTGTATACATAAACAACGACATCATTGGAGTGGAAATCGGTGGCTCAGTCAAAAACATCATGGCCATTGCGGCGGGTATAATTGACGGAGCCGAGCTGGGTGATAACGCGAAAGCAGCCTTGCTTACCCGCGGACTTCATGAGATGAAACGCATGGGCTTATTACTTGGCGCGCATTCCGACACTTTTTCCGGCCTTACGGGAATGGGCGATCTTATTGTAACCTGTACCAGCGCGCACAGTCGTAACCGTTCTGTGGGTTTTCGCATTGGCAAGGGAGAGAAGCTTGATGATATCATCAAAAGCATGAATATGGTGGCTGAGGGTGTTAAAACCACGAAATCTGTACGAGATTGGTCTCTCGAAAATAATGTAGAGATGCCTATAACTCATGCTATTTATAGTGTTTTGTTTGAGAATGTTGATCCTAAAGATGCGTTGTATAACCTGATGACACGCGATCCCAAAGACGAAATCGTTATGTAGATGTCGGGTTACCGCAATCTTTAAACCGTATCGCGAAACTCGTAACCTGAAATTCATTAGCCATGAAAAACGAGCTCGAATTTTACCTGCAATACACCGATACCGTGAAAGTTTCAAAATTGAATCGGCAGGATTTAAAGAATCTTATTCAAACCGGCGAAAGCAGTTTTTTAGAATTTAAGCACAGCATTTCATCCCCAGGAAAAATAGCACGGGAAATCGCCGCTTTTGCCAATACAAAAGGTGGAACTTTACTCATTGGTGTGGAAGATAATGGCGAAATGGTAGGCGTGGAAGGATATTACGAGCAGGAGTTTTTGCTCAATCAGGCCGCCAAAGATGAATGCATTCCTCCGGTCCCAATCCTTATAGAAATGATTCACAATGGGGAACGCGATATTTTAATTGTGAAGGTGCCCGAGGCTTTGGAAAAACCGGTTTATGTGAAAGGCAAAGAAGTTCGGCAGGTGTATATCCGCAGCAAAGATGAGAGCGTGGTTGCCAGTGATGAATTTATTGAAGTGCTGAAACAGAATTATTCGGATGAAGGAGTACAATTTCAGTATGGCGAAAAAGAACAGCAATTATTTCGTTTTTTAAAAGAATATGGAGATATCACTGTAGAGCGATTGTCTATTCTTGTGAATGTAACAACCTATCGGGCGGCCAAAATTCTGGTAAATTTAGTAAGTGCCGGGGTTCTGGATTTGTTTGAAAAAGATGGCGTTGCGCATTATACATTTACCAAGAAAAGTTCGTAGTTTTGACTCGTTCTAAATAAGGAGAATCAAATGAGTGTTCCAGAAGAAAATTTAGATGATGTAATTTCCTCGCTACTCGATCTTGAAGAGGAGGAAGAAACATCACCCCAGCCAGAGAAAGAACTTACCGGCCAACCCGTGCGGTTAACGGCAAGAGCTGCAAAACAGGTTCAGAAAATAAAAGAGCAGGAAGGCCTTGATGAAAATCTTTACCTGCGTGTGGCCGTGGATGGCGGCGGTTGTTCGGGTTTAAGTTATAAGCTGGGCCTGGATCATCGCACCGATGAAGATGAGGTTTTTGAGAATTTTGGGGTTGAAGTGATCGTTGCCCCAAAACACCTGATGTACCTGGAAGGCATTGAAATAGATTATCCCGATGGGCTGGATGCGCGCGGCTTTACTTTTGAAAATCCCAATGCAGTTGAAAACTGTGGCTGCGGTACCTCTTTTGCCATTTAACCGCCCATTACTGGTTAAATAAATCCCGAGCTCTATTTTCGAGCTGATCGAAAACGCCTTCTTCCACAGCTTCTCTGACTGCTCTTTGGAGTAAGGGTTCCAAAATTTGGCGTAAGCTTTCTTTCACTGTACTATTCCCATCCCGGCCGATTCCTTCAAGCTCGAAACGTTCGATAGTTGCTTCTCCGCTTCGCTCCCGGTCTATGGAAGTGCTAACACTTATCAGGCCATCTTCAAGGAGAAAATAATCGATGATCAAAGCCATTTCCGAGTCATCCGCAGAGCTGTTGAAGTTATCGTTCAGGGTTTTCAGGTTTGCCCGCGCTTCTTGTTGTTCGAAAAAAACTTCCGGCCCTCGAATAATGAGTTCGTGAACAACGATTTCATCAGAAAATAAAGAAGAAAGTTGAAGGCGAATATCAGCCCGATCAAATTGCAATGCGGGCTTATCGCTAAATCCTTCAGGATTTTCCACCGATAATCCGCTTAGGCTTCCGGTTCCTCCAAATATAGAAATATCAACTTTATTAACAGTTACAGAAGTTTGCAACAACTCAGAACCTTTGTTTTCGATTGCTGATTTCACCATACCGTCTATAGCAAAGGTAGCAATTAGCATCAATATTGCCAGTGTAATCACGATGCCAGCTATTATTTTCCAAACTCTGTTTTTCATCCTTTTATTGATAGAATACTAAATCAGGTTACTCGCGTTCCAATCTGCTTTTTCGAAGGCGATGTTTTCTCCTTTTTTTTACCTTGTTTTTTCAGCCCATTTTAAAATACGATCTCAGCTCCCTTGATAAAATTCAAAAGCCATATTGATTTTCTTCCAAAACTGAAACTCCATCACATTGCGGTGCCTGCTGAAATAGTAGAGTCTGTTGGTGGAATTGGTACCCGCCTATTCTGTTCTATCAACGGGAATGAGAAGTTCAATTGTGGTCTTGTTGCTTTAGGAGGTGGAGCGGCCTACATCACCGTAAACCAAAAACAAATGAATAAATTCGGGGTAGAAAAAGGAGAGGAAGTTGAGGCTGTGATTGAACATGATAACAGTAAATATGGTATGGAAATGCCGGAAGAGCTTGAGGCTCTTTTAGAGCAGGATGAAGACGGAGCTTCACATTTCGAAAATCTTACGGATGGCCAAAAACGCTATATCATCTATTATGTTGGGCAAGTGAAAAGCAGTCAGCTAAAAATCGATCGTGCCATACTTCTCATCAATAACCTAAAAACGATGCCAAAAAGGTTTGATTTCCGGCATCTTTTAGGATTACCACCCAGAGAGAGTTAGTTGTGCTTATCTACAGCCTTTGTAGTTCCACAATCGGCTCAGCGAGCCGTTTACTACAATCAAATCGGTGCAGCGAGCCGAAGTAAGTATAACGGGCTCGCTGAGCCGTTACTCAATCACGACGAGTCAGACCAAATAGTTTGACTTGTATCACGGCCAACCTAAAGAACCATAATAATTGTCTGTTGCAGATATATTCATTTCATTTCAGGAAAAAGGGGTGCTAATGACTTTCTACAAAAGAAACCTGCCTCACTGGCAGCCGGCCGGGGCAGAATATTTTGTTACCATTAGACTGGCTAATTCTTTGCCTAAAAATGTAGTCGATGAACTGATAAAGAAAAGAGAAGAGTTTTACCAAAAAGAAGGATACAAAAATGATTTACGGTCATTGGTAAATAGAAGACTGTTCAAAAAGTATGAAAGCATTTTAGATAAAGCAGAAACAGGGCCACTGTGGCTACAGAATCCTGAAATTGCAGACATAGTAAGGAGTCACTGCATTTTAGAAACAATAAAGAGTACTGTTTACATGCTTTCTGTATAATGCCTAACCATGCTCACATAGTTTTCAAACATCTTTCAGAACAAATAAAACAAGAAGACAATGATTACCCTATAACAGATATAATGGCCTCCTTCAAGAAGTTTACAGCAAGATTATGCAATAAAAATTTAGGACGTACAGGTTCCCCTTTTTGGCAGGGTGAAAGTTTTGATCATGTTGTTCGAGATTCAGATGAACTACAAAGAGTTATATACTACACACTTCAAAACCCTGTAAAAGCAGGATTAGCAAATGAGTGGCGAGATTGGCCGCACAGCTATTGCAGGGAAGAAATTTCGAGTAGATTTTGATTTGGTGCTTTAACAACAAAATCGGCTCAGCGAGCCGATGTACGTATAACAGCTCGCTGAGCCGTTACTAATTTGCCGTGCTTCCACTTATGGTGTGGCCAAAGAATACCGCGTTAGCAAAAAGCTTGTTGGTTCCATACCAAAAGGCCCTGAAGTTTGGGTTATCAGTCATAGAAATCACTTTTCCTCCTCCATGGCGGCTAACAACTACAGCCGCGGTTTCTTTTATTTTCTCCAGATTACCATCCGAAATATATCCACTGGCTAAAGGATTGTCGGTATAATGAACCGGCGTGGAATAAGGGTTTTTCCCTTTTTGAATAAAGGTAGTGCTGTTCCTGAAAACGGTGATGTTTTCATTATTAAAACCGTAACCGAGTGGATGAGTAAGGTCAATTTTAGCATGGAAAATAGAGCCACCTATTCTTTCCGCTCCAGAATCATTACTCTGATTTACATAGGGGCGAATTTCACGGGTTTCCTCCTCTTCATTTGATTTATCATCTTCCAGATAATCAAAATTGGCAAGCCCATTCGATTTCGCCCAGTTAAGCGCGGATTTATATGCGATTAAAGTTCCGCCGTTTCTTACCCAGTCTTTGAGGGATTCAGTGGCAGATTCCGAAAGCCGGTATCCGCTAAAGGCAATTACATTATAACGGCTGAGGTCTGTCCGGCTCAATCCTTCTGCATCCAGAATAGAAACCGGCATGTGATACCGCTGGTCGAGTAAGTGCCAGGTTTCGCCTACTTCGCTGGAGTTCGTTCCCGGCCCGCCAATAAGAGCAATTTTCGGATCTCGCAGGTTTTCGAAGTTGTTACTTCCCAAATCAATTCCTCTGGCGGCCAGTCCGGTTGATAAATTATACACGGTAATGCCGTCTTCTTCAGTGATGGTTTTGATAATCTCATGTACTTTTTCCTGATCGTCTTGGACGCCGAGTGGTACTAAAATAGTTCCGTAATCAAATTCTTTGGCACCGGAATTTGTAACTGATTTAAAGGTTCGAGCAGCTACTTTTGCCCTCACCCCCTGCGAAAGCAATCGATACAATGCTCTTGGCGCGTAATATTCATCCCACTCAAAAGCATAGGTGTAACTCGACTTCCCCCCAACTAATTCACCGGCGGGTTTTACATCGTAAAGCGTAAAAACCTCACCCTGAAGATTGGTGTTGTAATTCCGCCCTAATTCGGCGAAGGGCACATTGAAAGCATAAGGCATTGTCCAGGTAGAGACATCGTAAAACAGGCTATCCGTGAATTCTGTTCGGCGCTCGAACATGGCGGTTAATAATTTAAACTGTTGCTGATTGGTGGGGACCACGAATGCTTTTCCAGCTTTGAATTCCTGGAAATCGGAAGCCAACTCATACACCTTTATCTGATTACGTGTCAGCATTTCCGCAAGGTGATTGGTTCTTCCCTGATCGGCTTCTTCGCCAAATACATATCCTTTTATGGATGCCGAATGAGCTTCTTCCGCAGCCTCCTGATAAAACTCCCGGGTGTTTGCGAGAAGCTCTTCTTTCAGGCTTAGCGCCGCCTTAAGAGTGGAAAGAGAAGTGGTAAATTGATTGCGAATGGTAAAAGGAAATTCCAGCACTCCATGAACGCTTTCCTGCGCATGGCCGCGGGAACTTGCCTGCTCAAATAAAATTCCGATAGAGCCATTAACGTCCGGATAGGTTGAACCCTTCCCATAGTAAAAATCATCAAAACCCTCTTTGGAGTAGTAAAGTGACTGAATTTCATCCAGCGCATCGGCATGATATTCAGCAATAGCTCCTGTTAAATCCTGGTTTCTTTGCGGGGTGATGGGATGTGTTCTTGAAGGAATGCCCGGTTGAAAAAAGAAGGTGGCGTTTGTTCCCATTTCATGATGATCGGTTAGTACGTTGGGCTTCCACTCATGAAATTTTGCTACTCGTCCCTGGCTGGAAGGATGTTGCATTGGCATCCAGTCGCGGTTCAAATCAAACCAATAATGATTTGTTCTTCCACCCGGCCATGTTTCACTGAATTCTCTGCTATTCGGATCAGTAACCAACACATTTTTACTTTTGTTGGTATTTGCCCAATGCGCAAAGCGGCTCAATCCATCTGGGTTGATACTGGGATCTACAAGAATAATGCTGTTGTTAAGCAGCTCATTAATTTCCGCACCCTGCGCAGCCGCTAAATGATACACCACAGCAAGAGAAGCGTTTGAACCGCTCGGCTCATTGCCGTGCACGCTGTAACTCATCGTTACCACTACCGGCATTGTAGAAAGATCCAGCTCTTCCGACTTTGAAGCGTCGGTAAGCTGCATATGCTTTTCCTTAATTTCATCAATATTGGAATGATTTCGGGGTGATGTGATGGTAAGCATCAAGAGCGGGCGGTTTTCATAGGTACGTGCGTACTCGGTTATTGTAACCCGATCGGAGGCTTCCGCAACGGCATACATATACTGCACAAGCTGGTCGTGCCGGACATGCCATTCTCCCACTTCAGCACCTAAAACTTCTTTTGGAGTTGGGATTTGTGAACTGTAAGTAACTCCATCTGGCAAGAAATAATCCAGGGTTACTGGTTGTTGAGCCTGAACCAGTAAACAGGAAAAAAGGAAAATCAGTGAAAAAGCAGCTTTCATGAGAAATAGTATTTTAAAGTTTTTGCCAATTGCGGTTTATTGTACCATTTCAAAATGAAAAAAGCTTTAAAATTCGCTACTATTCTAAAAAACATGCCGGGGTATGATCACAGAGAAAACAGCTTCAACTTTTAAATACGCGCTTGGGCCGGGACTAATTTTAGCAGCGGCGGCCATAGGAGTTTCACACCTGGTGCAGTCAACACGGGCGGGCGCTGATTATGGGTTCTCTCTTATTTGGGCGGTGGTTCTTGCAAACCTGTTGAAATATCCCTTTTTAGAATACGGCCCCCGATATGCCAACGCGACCGGACAAAGCCTGATAGCAGGTTATAAAGTACTTGGAAACTGGGCGATTGGAATTTTCGGCATATTCACTGTTGGTACTATGTTCGCCATTCAGGCCGCGGTAACTATTGTAACTGCCGGACTTGCCGTTGAATTAACTGGAGTTGAACTTTCTCCTGTTATCTGGAGTGCAATTCTTCTCGCGTTATGTATTGCGGTGCTATTTCGTGGTCAGTATTCTTCGCTCGATTCTATCATCAAAGTTGTGATGGTTGTTCTTGCAGCCTCAACAATAATAGCTTTTGTAGTTGCTTTAACGGAAACGCCTCCCGCCACTTTACCCGCCGCTCCTGATATTTGGGATGTAGCCGGCATCACCTTTTTGATTGCCTTAATGGGATGGATGCCAATCCCAATCGATGCCGCCGCCTGGCATTCGCTTTGGTCCTTGGAACGCACACGACAAACCAAACACACGCCGAGCATGAAAGAAAGCCTGCTCGATTTCAACATTGGATATATTGGAGCAGCAATTCTGGCGCTTCTTTTTTTAGCGCTTGGTGCATTAGTGATGTACGGCTCAGGCATAGCCTTTGCCACAAGCGGGTCGGTTTTCGCAAATCAATTAGTGGCTATTTATACCAATACTCTTGGCGAATGGACCTACTGGATTATCATAATTTGCGCCTTCACAACAATGTTCAGCACTACCCTTACAGTCACCGATTCCTATCCCCGTGTTTGCCGGGAAATTCTAAATGTGGCTAAAGGTGAAAAATTTCAAGCCTCAGGAATTCTTTCTTACAAAGGTTTGCTGATTCTCATATCCGTGATCTCTTTGCTTGTGCTGTATATCACCGGAAGTCAGTTTACTTTTATTATAGATCTGGCCACATCTCTTTCCTTTTTAACAGCGCCGGTTCTGGCGTTTATTAATTACAGATTGGTGATGGATAATCATTTCCCCGAAGAACATCGCCCGCCTTTTTGGTTGAGGATATTAAGCTGGGGCGGCATCATTTTTCTCTTCTTATTTTCTCTGCTCTTCTTTTACTGGCGATTTTTCTTTTGAGCGCAAAATGATCTATTCATAAGATTTACTACAGAGATTTAAGAATTTATAGGGCTTTCATTCAGCGCGAGATGTATTAATTATAGCCTTAGCATTTTGAATAGGGTTATAATTTGATTGATAGATCTGAAGTTTCATTTAACATAAGTTTCTTACGGGATAGTGCTAAAGATTTGGCGCGAAGCCAACGTTATGCCCTTAAAAAACGCGAGCATTCCTTTCTGGAACCGGAGCTTGTAAAAGCTAAAAATAACCTCACCGAAGCCTATCGTGTGCTGGCGAATATGGCTAAAAGCAGGCAAGAAATTACCCCCGCTGCCGAATGGTTGATTGATAACTTCTACATAATTCAAGAGCAAATTGTACAGGTTTCGAACGACTTTCCGAGGGAGTATCAACGCAATATTCCCGTGCTTACTGAAGGCGAGTTGAAAGGTTTGCCACGGGTTTACGAGTTGGTTTTAAACCTGGTAACTCATACTGATAACCTGGTAAACATGGAAACCCTCACTCAATATGTGAAGAGTTTTCAGGGTGAAGAAACGTTGATGCTGGGTGAAGTTTGGGCAATTCCAATAATGGCTCGTTTTGTACTTATTCAACAATTGGCCGAAAAATCTCAACGGGTTTTACGGCAGAAAAAAATTCAGTTAGAAGTAAATGAGCTTATAAAAGACATCTCCAAAAAAGACCTGCGCGAACCCGGAACAATCACTTATGAACTTACAAACTGGCTAAATAATCACACATCAACAAAAAAAGATCAACAGTATTTGGTTGAACTGGCCAATCAGTTTCAGTCGGCAGGATTATTACAGAATGAACAGAAAAGATGGTTTGCCTACAGGTTTAACAAATATGATCTGAGTATGGAAGAAGCCCTCCGAATTGAGGCGAAAAAGAAATCCAGGCTTCAGGTTAGTATTCAAAACGCAGTAATTTCATTGCGGAATGTTGCCGAAACGGATTGGTCGGAGTTTGTGGAAGAAAACTCCATTGTTGATCAAATGTTACGGCTTGACCCACTTGGGATTTACTCGGAAATGGACCAGCAAACGCGGGATATATACCGGCGAACGATTGAGCAGTTAAGCAGGCGGTCCAACTATTCAGAAGCTGAAATTGCGGAGCGGGTTTTATCTTTAGCGGAGCTAAATTCTGATTCTTCCGCCAGCGAAAATCCCCAGTATTTGCATGACCGTTCGTTTCTAAAGCAGCATGTAGGTTATTATTTAAGGGATGAGGGTTACAAGGAATTGACTCGCAAAATTGCCTACTCAAAACCCATCAAAGAGAAAATCCGCACCCGGCTTGAACAAAGCGCTGTATACTATTTGGGAGTAATCACGATTGTAGGGCTGATTTTACTCGCCATACTATGGATTGTAACGGATTCAATAAGTGAATCCCCAATTACTGCGATGGCTGCTTTGTTGATCTCCTTCTTTCCGGCGCTTGATTTCTCCATTTCCATCGTAAACCGCTTCTTCGCATTTTTTCTTCCTCCCAGAATTTTACCCAAAATGGAAGACTTTGGTAATATTCCCACAAGTTCCCGAACCCTGGTGGTAGTTCCCACCATTCTCACATCACCCCAGGATGTAAAAAGGCAGCTCGAAAACCTGGAAATTCGATCTTTGGCGAATCCTGATTCTTCCCTGCAGTTTGCCCTGCTTTCCGATTTTTCGGATGCCAATCAGGAACACCTGGAAACAGACGAAGCAATTCTTGAGCAAGCGCAAACAAGTATCTCCGAAATGAATGGAAAATATGATTCGGAATACGGACACAAATTTTTTGTACTGCACCGTGAACGTCAATGGAATGCCTCGGAACAAAAATGGATGGGCTGGGAACGCAAGCGCGGAAAAATAGAAGAGCTGAACAAACTGATTTACAATCCCGAAAATGAAACCACGTACAAATACATTGCGGGAGATTTTCTGAAATCCATGGCGATGCAGCCCCTTAAGTTTGTGATCACTCTTGATGCAGACACCAAACTGCCGCCGGAAAGTGCCAGAAATTTGGTACGAACGGCATCACACCCACTAAACAGAGCGTGGTACGATCCTGCCAAAAAACGAATTACGAAAGGCTATGGCATTATTCAGCCAAGAATTTCAATAGCGCCGGAATCGGCTTTGAAAACCTGGTTTTCCAAGATTTTTTCGGGAAATGTAGGACTCGATCCATATTCTACTGCGGTTTCGGATATTTATCAGGATTTGAATGGAGAAGCCGTTTTTACAGGAAAAGGAATTTATGATGTAGAAGCTTTTCATAAAGTGATGGAGAATCGCCTCCCAGAAAACCGCATTCTTTCGCACGACCTAATTGAAAGTACTTATTTGCGCACCGGGCTTGCTACCGACATGGAGCTTTTTGATGACTACCCAACCACCTACACCAGTTACAGCAAACGCAATCATCGCTGGACAAGAGGCGACTGGCAAATTGCTTCGTGGATTTTACCCCGCGTGCCTGAAAAAGATGGCGCTGTTAAAAACCCGATTAATCTTTCATCAAAATGGAAAGTTCTTGATAACCTTCGGCGCTCCTTAAATCCTTTCTTTCTTTGTCTTTTTTTCCTTTTGGGATGGTTTTGGCTTCCCGGTTCTGCATGGATCTGGACGCTGGCAGGGGTTGGAATTCTGGCCTTCCCCATTTATATGAGCCTTTCTACAGATATTGTAAACAGGCCTGGCCGTGTAAAATGGAGGCTTTATTTGGATAAAGTGAGAACAAACCTGAAAATAAATTCTATGCAGGTTCTCTCTACCTTGATCATTCTTCCCCATCAGGCAGCGGTAAATTTGGATGCCATTTTCAGGACTTTGTGGAGGGTTTATTTTTCCCGCAAACAATTACTGGAATGGGTTACGGCTTCGCAAGCTGAACGAACCTCGTCCAATTCAATGACCGCTTATTTTATTCTATCTGCGGGTTCCGTTTTTTTAGCGGCTTCAACCCTTGTCATTGCTTTTATATTGGGGATTAGTGAATTGTGGATTGTAATTCCCTTTTCTCTCGCGTGGCTTTCTGCGCCTTATTACACCTGGTTTATTAGCCAACCATTTAAGCAAGAAAAAAGAGCGTATTCCCGGGTTGAAGAAAAAAGAATGCGTGTTTATGCCCGCCGGATTTGGTTTTATTTTGAACGATTTGTGACTGAAGAGCATCACTGGCTCGCCCCGGATAATTACCAGGAAGACCCGCCTCTCGAAATTGCCGCCCGTACCTCTCCAACTAATATCGGGCTTGCGCTGGTTTCCACGCATATTGCCTATAAACGGGGATATTTGTCTTTTGGTGAACTGCTTTCCCGGTTAGAAAATACCCTTCGGACCCTGGAAAAACTGGAATGCTATAAAGGGCATTTCTATAACTGGTACGACACCCGCACATGTAAGGTGATGCACCCAAGTTATATTTCTACCGTGGATTCCGGTAACCTCTTGGCGGGTTTTATAGTTATTAAGGAAGCCATAAAAAAGGAGCTCTCTTCAGAAGAAATAGACACGCATTTTTTCGCTGGATTGGAAGACACACTCCGAGCGATTCAGGGAATTTTTGAGGATTATCAAAAAAGTGGCGTGTTATCCACAGAGGATTCCAATTCCATTCTTGGCTATACAAAGTTTATGCTGGCCCGCGTGGAGGATATGAGCTCCAAAAACCTCACAGAAAATTTAGAATTATTGGAGCAGTTAAAAGAGGACGCAGAACTCCTGAGCGCAACGGAGTTGGAATCACTCAATACTAAACTGTCTGCAAGAAAAATAAAGCACCTGTTATTTTGGCTAAGCCGCCCACAAGCATTGATAGAAAAAGCTATTGAGGAGTGGACGCTGCTTCAGGCAATGGGGGAAGTTTATGGAAGTTATCCTTTGCAGGAACTTTCCAGCCAAAAAATGCCGGGGAAAGCAGCCACAGAGAGTTTAAAAACAATAAAGAAGTGGAGTAAACAGTGCCGGTATATCATCGATAAGTGCGAGCAGTTTACAGAGAATATGGATTTCACTTTCCTGTATATCAAAAAGAGAGGGCTTTTTACCATTGGCTTTAATGTTGAAAAATCTCAGGCGGATAAAAGCACATATGACCTGCTGGCAAGTGAAGCCCGGATCGCATCATATATTTCCATTGCAAAAGGGGAAATTCCCGCAGAGCACTGGTTTCGTTTAAGCCGAAGACTCACCAGCCTCGACAGGAATGAAATTTTACTTTCCTGGGGAGGAACCATGTTTGAGTACCTGATGCCGTTATTGTTTATGCGATCATTCCCAAACACACTGCTCAATAATACCTACGAAAGCATAATTCGATGGCAACGCAATTATGGATTATCAAGAAAAAAGCCGTGGGGATTTTCCGAAAGTGCCTACAATTTCCTAAATATTGATCTGCAATATCAGTACCGGTCTTTTGGCGCGCCGGGCCTTGGATTGAAGCGGGGACTTGCCGAAGAATATGTGGTAGCGCCTTACGCGTCTATGCTTTCTTTGATGGTAGATGTAAACGCCGGGCTCGAAAATCTTCAGACTATTGAGGAAATTGGGGGATTGGGAATAATGGGTTTTTATGACGCCATTGACTTCACCCCTTCTCATCTTAAAAATGATGAAGCTTACGCAGTGGTAAAAAATTACATGGTGCATCATCATGGAATGAGTTTGATGGCGATCGAGAATATTCTCAGTGATTGGTCAATCCATAAATATTTCCATAGCGACCAACAGATCAAAAGCTGCGATCTACTTCTTCAGGAGCGGATTCCCCGGGGAGTTCCCATCAAAGAACCGCACCCGATAGACGTGGAGCTGGAGCCCGGAGATCAGCAAACAACGGAACATGTGGTAGATCATTCCGGCATCAATAAACTGGACGCGAGTCCTCCAAGAGGCCAATTAATCTCGAATGGAAGCTATACTACTTACATCACGACTGCCGGTACAGGGTGGTCCTATTTTAATGAAACAGCACTTACCTCTCGAAATCCCGACAGCACAACCGACCCGCTGGGTTTCTTTTTTTATGTGAAGGATGTGGATTCCGGAATGTATTGGTCGGCAACTCATCAGCCGGTGAAAAGAAAACCCGATCGCTACGATACCTGGTTCCATAATGAGAAAATGGTAACCTCCCGCGTAGATAACTGGATTGAGACAACGGTAGAGGTTTGTGTCTCCCCAGATCATTCTATGGAATTTCGGAAACTCACGCTTACCAACTATTCATCCGAAAAAAGAACAATTGAACTCACCAGCTATGCTGAAGTTGTACTCAATCAACAAAGAGATCATGACTCGCACCCCGCTTTTTCAAAGTTGTTTGTACAGACGGAATACTTGCCCGAACATCACGCCATTGTTGTAAAACGCCGACCCCGAGGTGAGAATGAGAAACCACAATGGCTGGTTCATTCAATCGCGGGTTTAGATACAAGCCATCTGATTGAGCCGATCCAGTTTGAAACCGACCGTGCGCAATTTATTGGCCGCGGACGTTCTCTCGAAAATCCACAAGCGATGGATCAGGGAAATCGTTTAACCGGCTCGCTGGGCAATGTTCTCGATCCGGTTGTGAGCCTGAGAAAAGTTATCATTCTTGAGCCGGGAGAAGAAACGCAGCTTACCTTTAGCTTAGCCCGGGCGGAATCGATGGAAGAAGCGGAACAGCTTGCCAATCTTTATGATACTCCAAATGCGATAGACCGTGTTTTTGATTTGGCGGCCGTGTACAGCAGAGTGGAGCTCGATCATATTGGCATCAGTTCTAAAGAAGCACATTATTTTCAGAAATTAGCCTCTTATTTACTTTACTCTGATGGTGCCTATCGTGCCGACGTTGGAGTTCTCGCAAAAAACCGCAAAAAACAACCCGGTTTATGGCCTTATGGAATCTCGGGAGATTTACCGTTGCTGGTTTTCAGAATAAAAGATGTGGATGAAATGATCGGCATAAAAAAAATTCTGCGAGCGCATGCCTTTTGGAGATTTAAGGAGCTGAAGGTAGAGATTCTTTTTCTGAATGATCATCCACCAAGCTATGCCGATCAGGTTCAGGAAGCCATTCATCAGGAAATCCAAGCATCTCTGGAAGGACGGTTTATAAATCAGCCGGGCGGTTTATTTATTCAGAAAACAGATAAAATGCCTGAAGAAGATTTAAACCTCATTTTAAGCTATGCACAGGTCGTTTTTCATGGAACACTGCCTTTACTTGCCGGACAAGCTTACGTTCCCAAAACAGCTTCTTGGTTAAAAGGTGATTTTGACGCTGAGTTTTTTCCTGCCAAAGAAGCCAAAAACAGCTACCCCCAAACAGAAATGACCGAACCCGATTTATTGATGGATAATGGCTACGGTGGATTTTCGAAAGATGGGAAAGAGTATCAAATAATTATAAAGCAACTTCCGGAAACGGGTGAGCATGTTTTTCCACCGGCGCCGTGGGTGAATATTGTTGCGAATCCTCGCCTGGGTTTTATTGCTACCGAGCGAGGAGCCGGTTATACCTGGAGTGAAAACAGCCGCGAGAATAAACTCACAACCTGGTCTAATGATCCGGTGAAAGATCCACATTCTGAAGCATTCTACATTCGGGATGAAGAAGAAATGATTTTCTGGTCACCGGCTCCGGGGCCTGTTTTGGGAAAAGGCACTTATATCACAACGCATGGATTTGGCTACACGCGATATACTCATCATTCCATGGCTTTGGAGCAGGAACTTGTCCAATTTGTGGCGAGTGATGATCCCGTAAAAATTTCACTCCTGAAAATAAAAAATACCGGCACAGATTCCCGCACGCTTTCGGTGCTGAGATATCAGGATTTAGTGATGGGAGTAAATCGAAACTTATCGGTAAGGCATATTATCCCGGAAGCAGGCGATGATGGAAAATCCATTTTTGCTCAGAATTTCTACAATGAAGAATTCGCCGGCCGTGTTTCTTTCGCTGGAATGTTCGCAAATAATGAAGAGAAGCAGCTTTCGAACTCTTTCACAACAAACAGAACCTTTTTCATTGGGCGAAATGGATCCTTACAAAATCCCGTCGCATTACGACGCTACAGCAAGCTCGATAATTCCATAAATATTGGGGGTGATGTGTGCGCCGCATTCAATGCGCAGTTTCAAATAAACCCAGGAGAAGAAATCACCTTTACCATTTTAACGGGAGAAGCGGAAGATAAAGAGGCCGCAGAAGCATTGATTGATCAATATAAAAATGTACAAAAGGCAGAATCGGAGCTCGAAGAGGTAAAAACATTCTGGGCCAAAAAACTAAATCGAGTTCAGGTTTCAACACCAGATACATCCATGAACCTGCTGATGAATGGCTGGCTGATGTATCAAAATATTGCCAGCAGAATGTTTGCCCGCTCCGCATTTTATCAGGCCGGTGGTGCTTTTGGTTTTCGCGATCAGTTGCAGGATTCTATGGCTACTCTTTATGCAGATCCAAAAATGACGCGTGAACAGATTTTGCTCCATGCATCGAAGCAATTCAAAGAAGGCGATGTTTTGCATTGGTGGCACCCTCCTACAGGACGGGGAATTCGTTCAAAAATTTCCGACGATCGCCTGTGGCTGCCTTATGTCGCCGATTTCTACATTAAATCAACCGGGGATACTGCCATCCTTGATGAAAAAGTTTCTTACATCGCCGCCCGGCTGCTGGAACCTCACGAGCACGAAGTGTACCTGGTGCCGGATTTACTTGACGAAAGTGAGAGCTTGTATGAACATTGTTGCAAAGCCATTGATATTTCCCTTCAGTTTGGGAGGCATGGTTTGCCATTAATTGGCGCCGGCGACTGGAACGACGGGATGAATCAAGTTGGCATTCATGGAGAGGGTGAAAGCGTCTGGCTCGGATTTTTCATTTATACCATTCTTCAAAAGTTCGAAAGAATTTGCAGAGACAGGGGTGATCATAAACGCGCATCAACATACAAAGAAACTGCGGAGGCTTTGCACTCGGCGCTTAACAATGAGGGATGGGATGGGGAATGGTATCTTCGAGCTTTTTATGATGATGGAACTCCTCTCGGCTCTTCTCAAAATGATGAATGCAAAATTGATGCTATTTCTCAATCTTGGGCGGTAATAACCGGAGTGGCGTCCCCATCACGCAAACTACAGGTGCTGGATGCCTTAGAAAAAAACCTGGTTCTCGAACAAGAAAACATGATTCGACTGCTGACTCCTCCCTTCGATAAAACAGAGAAAAATCCGGGCTATATAAAAGGGTACATCCCCGGAGTAAGAGAAAACGGGGGACAGTACACTCATGCGGCACTTTGGGCTGTTAAAGCTTTTGCCGAAGCCGGTCTCGGAAATAAAGCCATGCGCTACGTTCAGATGGTAAATCCAATCAATCATGGGTTAACAAAAGAGGATTTGGCGGTGTACAAAGTAGAGCCTTATGTGATAGCCGCCGATGTATATGGTGAGCCGCCACTAACGGGCCGCGGGGGATGGACCTGGTACACGGGTTCCGCCGGTTGGCTGTACAGGGTCATTTTGGAATCAATTCTTGGTTTCCGGCTTAAGGAGGAAGGAGCTTCGCTTAATCCGGTGATTTCCTCCAACTGGAGCAGCTACACCCTCACCATAACTCTTGATGATGAGCAAACGAAGTATGTCATCACAATTGAAAATCCTGATGGCCTGGAGAAAGGCAGGTTAGCAGGAAGCCATGACGGGGAAGAAATCACAACCGACAAAAACGGTTTTCTTACTTTCAAAAAAGATGGAAAACTGCATGAGATTGTATTGAAATTGGAGCCATCAAAAAATGATGAGTAGCTTTTAGACAGGATGAGATTTCAAAGCACAGACTTTTACTTGAATGGCACAGCGGATTAATTATATTCCCACGTTCGCGAAAATTTCACCACAAAACTAAAGCAATGAATTTGATAGCAAACTCACCTACCTCTAATTTCAGAACGGGGTTCTTTGTAGCCTTAATGATATGCATTTTGACGCCCGCATTTGTCCTCGCTCAGGAGCAAGTAACTGCCGATGACTATGCCCGCGCCGAAAGTATGCTCGGAGCTAACACCGGTTCCCTAATTTATAACGTGCTTTCTGGAAGTACCTGGCTGGATGATGGCCGCCTGGTTTATCGGAATTCAATTTCCGGCGGCGCTGAATTTATTATTGCCGACCCGCAGTCGGGAAATAAAGAACCGGCTTTCGATCATGAAAGGTTGGCTGAAGGATTGTCAGAGGCGACGGGAGATAATTTTGAAGCTCTGATGTTGCCATTTCGAAGTTTTGATTTCAGAGGCAACGGTAATTCCATCACTTTTACCATCAGAGATAAAACATACGAGTGTAGTTTGAATGCTTATTCCTGCAACACTACAGAAGGTGCCGGCGCTTCCACTAACTGGAACGAGTCTCTCTCTCCTGATGGGAAAAAAGCCGCATATATTGAAGATTATAATTTATGGCTGCGTGACCTGGAAACCGGTGAAACCACTCAGTTAACCACTGATGGACAGGAAGATTTTGGCTATGCAACTAATAATGCCGGCTGGACAAAACGAGACAGCCCGGTGTTGCTTTGGTCTCCCGATTCAAAAAGAATTGCTACGTTTCAGCATGATGCGAGAGGAACCGGAGACATGTATTTGGTGTCGACAGCGGTTGGGCATTCTGAGCTCGAGCAGTGGAAATATCCTCTGCCTGGCGACAGCCTGATTTTCAGAATTGAGCGTGTGGTTATTAATCTTGAGCCGCAACCCGAAGTGGTTCGGTTGAAAATGGAGCCGGATGCTCATCGGTCAACCATCACGGATCATATTGCTGGCAGAGGCGGGCAGTTTTTGGATGTTGAATGGAGTGCAGATTCCGAAGAACTGGCTTTTGTGTCGGTATCAAGAGATCATCAAAACGCGCATCTTAAGATGGCAGATCCCGAAACCGGCGAAGTACGATCCGTGCTTGAAGAAACTCAGGAAACGTATTTTGAATCCGGCAACCGGTCTATAAACTGGCGGGTGCTGAATGAAACCGATGAGGTTATCTGGTTTTCTGAGCGGGATGATTGGGGACATCTTTACCTCTACGATTTGAATACCGGGAAACTCAAAAATAGAATTACCAGCGGCGATTGGCGGGTGCTGGATATCGTGAAACTGGATACCGAAAATGGAAAAATCTATTTTTCAGGTTCTGGAATTGAGGAAGGCAATCCCTACTATCATTACTATTACAGTGTTGATATGGACGGGAGAAACTTGAAGTTGCTCACTCCCGGCCGTGCAAACCATTCGGTTGATTTTTCAAACACCGGCAACTATTTGATAGATACTTATTCCACGCCCGATACTCCTCCGGTTTCTGTAATCCGCGACCTGGAAGGGAAAGAAATTATGAAACTGGAGCAGGCAGATATATCCGCGTTAAGAGCGCATGGCTGGCAGCCTCCCAAAGAATTCCGTGTAAAAGCCCGAGACGGAGAGACCGATCTTTATGGTTTGATGTACACTCCAACAAACTTCGATGCCTCTAAATCTTACCCAATTTTAAATTATCTTTATCCCGGGCCGCAGTCGGGAAGTGTGGGCAGCCGCTCATTCAATGCCGCCCGTTCTGACAAACAGGCTGTAGCCGAACTTGGTTTTGTTGTGGTTGAAGTGGATGCGATGGGAACTCCGGGAAGATCAAAATCTTTCCACGACATTTATTACGGAAACATGGGTGACAACGGACTTCCTGATCAAATAACTACTATCGAACAGTTAGCGGAGCAAAACAAATGGATGGATATTGACCGGGTTGGGATCTGGGGACATTCAGGCGGTGGATTTGCCTCAACACGTGCTATACTCGCTTATCCTGATTTCTACAAAGTAGCCGTTTCAGGAGCCGGAAATCATGACAACAGAAATTATTCTGATGCCTGGGGCGAAAAGTGGCAAGGTTTACTGGAAGAAGGTGAAGGAGAATCGACCAATTATGATAATCAGGCCAATCAGCTACTTGCCAAAAACCTGAAGGGTAAACTGTTGCTTGCTCACGGAACTTTGGACGGGAATGTGCCTCCTTACAACACCTATTTAGTAGTAAACGCGCTCATCGAAGCTAATAAAGATTTCGATCTGATTATGTTTCCGAATGCGCGTCATGGTTTTGGGAACAGCCGCTATATGCTTCGAAACCGCTGGGACTATTTCGTTCGTCATCTGAAGAATACGGAACCACCAAAAGAGTATACTTTCGGTAAAAATATCAGGTAAAAAGATTGGGTGCTTTAAAGGCACCCATCCTTTTCTTGTTAGAGGAATTTGATTAGAATTCATAGCTTATTTCTCACAGATTATTTTTAACTTTGCGGCCTTTGTATGCCCAATTTCCTAACCGAAAGCACCTCATTAAGAATATTAGATAATGAAAAACCTGTTTACCTCCGAGTCTGTTTCAGAAGGCCATCCCGATAAAGTTGCAGATCAAATCTCAGACGCTATTTTAGATGCCCTCCTTAAAGATGATCCTCAATCGCGTGTTGCAGTCGAAACGCTCGTAACAACCGGACTCGCAGTAGTCTCCGGCGAAGTTACTACCGACGCTTACGTTGATGTGCAGGAAGTTGTACGCAAAGTAATTCGGGAGATTGGCTACACAAAACCAACTTATCGCTTCGATTCTGAAAGCTGTGGCGTTCTGTCTACCATCCATACACAAAGCCCGGATATTGCGCAGGGCGTGGATAGAAACGGAGCCGGTGATCAGGGAATGATGTTTGGCTACGCTACCCGCGAAACGCCCGAACTTATGCCGATGCCGCTTCAGTTCTCTCATAATTTACTGAAGGAATTAGCTCGCATTCGTAAAGCAACGGATTTAATGCCATACCTCGGCCCCGACAGTAAAAGTCAGATTACCATTGAGTATGATGAAAGTGGAAAGCCAGGGCGAATTCATACCATCGTACTTTCCACTCAGCATGATGAAGGTGTGGAACAGGAGCAAATAAAGGCTGATATCAAAAAACATCTGATTGCCGAAATACTTCCTTCAAATCTTCTTGATGACCAAACAATTTATCACGTTAATCCAACAGGAAAGTTCGTAATTGGCGGCCCTCACGGAGATACGGGATTGACAGGACGCAAAATAATTGTAGATACTTATGGCGGATTTGGCGCACATGGCGGAGGCGCTTTTTCAGGAAAAGACCCATCTAAAGTTGATCGCAGTGCAGCCTATGCCGCCCGGCATATCGCGAAGAATGTTGTTGCCGCAGAACTGGCTGAAGAATGCCTGGTTCAGTTAGCATACGCGATTGGAGTTCCCGAGCCGGTTTCTATAAATGTTCGCACCTATGGAGCTGGCAAGATAAGCGACGCCGAATTAGCTGATAAAATCCAAAAAACCTTCGATTGCACGCCACAGGCGATTATAAAACGGTTCGATTTAAAACGGCCGATCTACCAGAAAACCGCAGCTTACGGGCATTTCGGAAGAGAGGAATTCCCCTGGGAGAAGTTAGATTTTGTAGACAAGCTGGTTTAATTTTGGGTTGATTTCCCTGTGGGTTGAGGTGAATTCCTTCCTTGAGAAATCCAATCACCCCCAAAAGCTAACGGCCTTCTTTTATCGCATCCGCCACTCTACCGGGAACGCGCTTATCGAAAGGACTCGGAATAATCATGTCTGCGGTAACATCTTCTACACAATCGGCGATTGCTTTTGCGGCGGTAATGTACATTTTAGTAGTAAGATTGCTTATGCGGGCGTCTAAAGCACCACGGAATAAGCCCGGAAACACTAATACATTATTTAGCTGGTTGGGATAATCAGAGCGACCTGTAGCGATTATGGCGGCTCCGGCTTCTTTTGCTTCCTGCGGCATAATTTCTGGAACGGGATTAGCCATTGCGAAGATCATTGGATCTTTATTCATGGTTCTCACCATATCTTTGGTAAGCACTCCCGGAACAGATACTCCAATAAAAGCATCCGCGCCAGAAACCGCATCGGCTAAATTTCCTTTCCGCTGATTTTTATTGGTAATTTTTACCATTTCTTCTTTAGTGGCGTTCAAATCTGTACGGCCTTTGTGAAGAATACCCCTGCTGTCGCACATTATTACATCCCGAACACCGGCTTCAAAAAGCAGGTTCACAATAGCCACTCCGGCAGCTCCCGCGCCATTCACCACTACAAATAAATCCTCCAGCTTTTTCCCGGTCAGTTTCATGGCGTTATACATTCCCGCTAAGGTAACGATGGCTGTTCCATGCTGATCATCATGAAAAACCGGAATTGATAATTCTTCCTTTAACCTTCGCTCTATTTCAAAACATCGCGGAGCGGAAATGTCCTCAAGATTGATTCCTCCAAAACCTGGTGCTATCAGTTTTACCGTTTTGATAATTTCCTCGGTGTCTTTGGTATCTAACACAATCGGAATGGCATCCACACCGGCGAATTTTTTGAATAAAACCGCTTTGCCTTCCATTACGGGAAGGGAAGCTTCCGGCCCGATGTCTCCAAGGCCTAACACCGCTGTGCCATCACTTACTACCGCAACAAGATTACCTTTTGAGGTATATTCGTAGGCTTTTTCCTTATCAGCGGCTATTTCTTCGCAGGGTTTTGCGACGCCGGGAGTATAAGCGATGCTGAGATCGTCTTTAGTTTCCAGAGGCATTTTGGATTCGATGGAAATTTTACCCCGTGCTTTTTTGTGGGCTTCAATCGAAAGGGCTGCGTAATCTTTTTTGGGCATAAATCTTTTTCAAATAAAAAAGGGAGCCGCGTTTTGTGCAGCACCCTTTCTTTGGTTTCTAGTCTTTGATCATCTCTGAAACATCAAACAAATTTTTTGCTTGTTCCACATCTGCTAAGCGTTTAGACGGGTCAATTTCAATTTTTGTGATGGATTCAATCGGTTTATTTATAGTGAATGAATACGAAGGATTTGTCCACGGCCAGTCTTCTAAGAGGGTTCTTTTGCTTGAATTTTCAGCTGGTTTTTCGCCCCGCATAATTTGCAAAGGGATATAAAATTCCTCTTTGCTACCGTCTGAATATTCCACCACAATATCCAGCGGCATGGGCATCAACCCTATTCTTTCGAGACTTACGTGGGTTTTGTTCTGAGTACCCGCCACGGCTTTTATTCCGTAGTCAATGGTTTTGGTGGTTTGGATGAAGTATTCGTAGTACCAGTCCAGGATCATCCCAGATTCTTTTTCCATCACACTAATAAAATCGAGAGCTGTCGGATGCTTCATTTTCCACTCATCATGATAGCGCAACATACCTGATCTGAAAGCATCATCCCCAATAATATAACTGAGCTGATACAGGAAAACGGCTCCCTTCGAGTAAGAAGCAACACTATAAGCTCCGTTTGTATTATAATGATCGGCATGGGTAGTAAGTGGTTCTTCGAGGCCGGATCTGACTATGTAATAATAACCGCTGTATGAGCCTTGATGGACGTTTTCATTGTTATTGTTGCCGAAGAGATGATTCATAGTTTCGGAAGAAGCAAAGCTGGTAAATCCTTCATCCATCCATGGAAGCAGGCTTTCATTTGTTGCCAGCACATTTTGATACCAGCTATGATAAAATTCATGAATAGTAACTCCAATCAGGCTTCGTAAATTTCTGCCTCCGGTGATAAGGGTTCCCATAGGATATTCCATGCCGCCATCACCCCCCTGAAGCGTGGTGAATTGCGGGTAGGGATATTCGCCAAAATTTGCACTCGCGTATTCAAAAGCACGAACGGTGAGTTCAGGGAGTTGCTCCCAGTTTTCGGTATAAGCGGCATTATTTTCAGAAGAAGCGCCCTCAACTACTTCATCCTGCTGATACAGAAAGTGAAGTTTAGGGCCGTTGGGAACTTGCGCGGTGGTATGTACAAAATCAGGATCAGCTCCCCAGAAAAAATCGATCACATTTTCGGCTATAAAGTGCCACGTTAATTTATCTCCGGATGGGCGATTTACCGTAGCACCTTCATCCTCATATCCGTAGCCAATTTCATTTGGATTTTGAAGGATTCCCGTGCCACCCACAACATAATCACGATCGATGGATATTTTTACATCAAAATCACCCCAAACACCATGAAATTCTCGCCCTATGTAAGGATTCGGATGCCACCCCATGAAATCGTACTCAGCCATTTTTGGATACCATTGGCTCATCGAAAATTCCACACCTTCCGCATTATCTCTGCCCGTCCGGCGCACTTGTAAAGGTACCTGAGCTTCAAACTCCATATCAAAAGTTGCGGTTTCGCCCGGCTGAATGGGTTTGTTTAATTCTACCACTAAAATAGTACCGTCCACTTCATAGTCTACAGCTTGCCCATCTTGCGTTAGCGAATTTATTTTTTGATAGCCGATTTCATCCTTAGTTAAGTTTTGAATGCGGTCACGAACCCGTTGATCCGGATCTGTGATGGTTCGGGATCGGACATCCATCATACTTCCAGGCTGAAAGGCGTTAAAATAAAGGTGATAATAAGCGCGGGTAAGAACGTCCGGAGAATTATTGGTGTATACTATTTTTTGCGTTCCGGTGAATTGATGGCTTTCCGCATCAACATCAATTTCCATGGTGTAATCTGCGCTTTGTTGCCAATAATTAGTGTTTTGAGCGGTTGAAATTGAAAAAGTGAATAAGAAGATAAGGAATAAGAAGAATGTCTTTTTCATAGGTATTTAACTTCAATTGAGAATTTTTATAATCAGAGAATAAGAATAAGGTAAAAATTAGATATTTGTTAATGGTTATTGATTGAAGATAATTCTCTTGCGAGAGATGTAAATAAAAAAGGCTTACCATGAGGTAAGCCTTTTCAATAGATCAAAAAACCCATTTTGCTGAACTACTTCACCAGCTGCATTTTTAGTTCTCTGGAGAATGTTTCTCCGGAACTACTAACCGCATTTATTTTTGCGAAATATATGCCACTTGAGAGATTTCCCGCATCAAATGTTGCTTGATGAGTACCTGCGCTCATCGTGTTGTTTACCATTGTAGCCACTTCCTGCCCCATAACATTATAAACCTTTATGGAGACCTCTGAATCTTCCGTTAAGGTATATTCTATTTGTGTGGTGGGGTTGAAAGGATTGGGATAATTATTTGACATGCTAAAAAGAAAAGGCGGGTCAATATAAATGGTCTTATTGCCTACATCGGTATCATCGTTATCATCAGTTACCGTTACCGATAGCACTATAGGATAGGTGTCGCTCGGGCTTGTAGAGACGTTGTACGTACTGCTATTAGAGCCAACCGGATTACTATCCTTTAACCACGCATAATCAAAAGGAGGCACACCGTTTGAAACATTGGCGGTATACTGCCCGCCGTGGCCGGCAATAAGGCGGTCGTGGCCAGATATTGACACACTAGGAGGCTGAGCAGTAGAATTTCCTATTCCTTTATTGGCAAAAGTATTTTGGATAAGATCATTATGGGCACCGGAATATGCCGCATTATCAGCGGCCATCATGGCATCCCGGAAATCCAGGAAATTAGGATTGCCGGTAATCCCGTCCAGAGCCTCAAACACCAGGTAATCGGTTTGGCCCGCACTAATGCCCGCGCTGTTGCGGATGTCCCATAAGATAGAAGAGAAGAATTCGCCGCCGGTATGAGGGGTTACACTCCCAATTGGAGCAACATTATCTCTCACATATTCATACTGTAAGAGGGTGCCAATATCTGGATCACTCATATCCCTTTGAGAACTTGGCGCTGCATAATCACCAATAACGCTTCTTCCTGTGAAAGAGCCTGCGAAATAATCTGGCGTACCTTCACTTATGGCTCCTTCTTCTGTGGATGAAGAGCTTATTCCGCTCTGAATGTCATAGATCACGGCATGGCCATATTCGTGATAGACTATTTTATCTTCCCGGGCAAAATTATTATATGAACCGGAGGAAGCAGCGTCTCCAAAATAAATATGTTGGTTTCCGGCTGAAAACCATGCATTCAGATCTCCATAATAAGGATTATAAGCATGAGCATGTGCGGTTATCTGAGTAAAACCTAAACTTCCCAGTCCAGCAATAAAATTATGCCGGAAGTTATCTACATGATAGTAAAGATTCGCTTCGTCAAAATGAGTGCTGCCTGTACTGTATTGAAAATCATGACCGGCCGAATAGGCTTCCGCCCCGTCATCGTTTAACACATAGGCATAAGTTCCCTGCAGGCTGCCGTTACCATTCAGCCGATAAAAATTTTTCGTACTTACTGACGATATTCCGGGGTGGGTTGGATACGCTTTCCCGGTTCCTGTTACAAAGGGCATGGCATCTGCATCGCGGGAATCTTTTTCTTTAACACGTTCAAGGTCCGTTAGGCCAGGAGATTTTATGGCATCCATAATGCGATTTTGCTTTTCCAGGACTTCCCCGGAGCGGGCGTCGATGAAGTATAGCCAGTCGGTAAAAGGTTCTTCGGCGAATACCAGGGTTTTCCAGGCCAGGGCAAAGCTTTCGTCCCGTGTTGGAAATACTACCAGTTCAGCAGAATGCGATTCTCCGGAAGGACTGTCCAGTTCCAGATCAGATTTGGCTGCGTCCATGGCTTGAGAGGAGTTAAAGGATGGCGAAACAGAAACTTCAATATCCGAATAATAAAACCCGTTGGCCATCCCTATCCGCCCGTCTTTAAACAGGTGGACCTTGTATTCGGCTCCTTCTACCGGTACGCCTTCATAAATCTGTTGGAAGCTGACCCGGCGCAAGCCGTATTTGTTTTCGGTGGTTTTGATGTGCTCCAGGTCTGCCAAATCACTTTTCATGCCAAAAAGAGCCGATTGTTCGGCAAAGAAAGCTCGGACGGCCGTTTCGGGCGGGCCTTCATACACGTTGGTCTTGCCGTGGGCAATAGTACGGGGTAGCCCGGTACGTGCATCCCAGCGAATGGTCCAATCTGCTCCCTGTTCGGCTTTAAAGCTTTGCCAGGCGGCGATGCGCTCGGGATCGGGCTGGCGGGTTTCCTGGGCGTTGACTTGCCTAAAAGTTAGAAAAGTGAAAATAAAAAGGGTAAAAAAAACGGTTGTTCGTTTCATAATAGTACCTCCTTAGGTATATTGGAGGTGCGTTCTTCCACCCCTGTTTTTTACAGGGATGGGAGTTACACACCGGTCCTGCGGAACGCTTCCTGGTTTTCTTAGCGGAGAAAAGGAGCGCCCGTGGGGCTTTTGTTATGGTTATGTGTTTGGTTCATGCTTCATAGATAAGCATATTCTTTAGTGGGTTTTAATTTTCTTCTACAAACCAATCAAAATCTAATCCGTATTGTAAAGCTGTTGCTTTCAATTGAAATTGTTTCTGAATTTCACCATGTTGGTCATAAGTGCTAATAATAACAGGTAGTTCTTGATGATTTTTATTTATGGATAGTAATTGCACGTTTACAAAATCCCAAAAAACCCAAAACTGATTTTTTATTCTTAAGCTTTCCATCAGTAGAATTACCTGACGGGTTTCTACATCCAGCAGTAGTACATCTTTTAGATTAGTATTCCTATTGTTTATGGTATAGATGATATGCTCAGAATCCATCCAGGTATGCCCGCCAACAGATTCATCGTCCGTTATCCTGGTCTGGTTTTTTCCATCCTCATCCATTATATATAGCTCGGTGCGGAATCTCAGCGTGTCTCCGGTTACATAATCCCGGTTGGAAGTGAAAGCAATTTGTGTACCATCCGGGCTCCAGGTGGGGTACAAGTCACTTGCAGGATGCCCCGGATTTTCTTCATGAGGGGTCAATTGGGTCAGATTTTTGGTGAGCGTGTCAAACACCCAAATGGTGTAATCGGTATATACCTGGCAGTTCAGGCACAGGTCAAAGGCTACTTTCGTACCGTCCGGGCTCCAGCGGGGATTGTTTCCAATAATTGGAACAGCGTGTTCATTATCAGGCTCGGGATGGTAGAGAAAGCGCTGGTTACTCCCATCGGCATCCATCACCCAAATAGCCGGACCGGTGGAGATACCACCTTTAAAAGAGGTGAAGATGATTTGTTTTCCATCCGGACTCCATGAGGGAGCATAAGCGACACCAGAACCGGGAAAGTCGGTAAGTTGTTTCAGATTAAACCCAGTTGCATTCATGGTATAAATCTGACTGTTTTGGTTATCGTCTTTAGCTGCAAATACAATTTTACCGGGGATAGTGGGTTGGTCCTCATCCTCTCCCCCAAATAACCCACAGCTGCTACCAAAAATGAAGGCCATCATTATCAAACAAAACACGATCAATGGCTGGGCATTTTTATAAATCATACCTCTTAACTGTTTTTTTTTTTGGGTTTATCTATAACTTGAGATACTCAAACAAAATATTAAAAGCAAATTAACATTCGTAGATGAGGCTAAATGCCGAACAGAGGTTTACTGGAGGAAAAGTTTAAAAAACATTTCTGCTTGCAAACGCCCGGCTCAGTGTAGCTTCATCGATAAATTCGAGCTCGGTGCCCATCGGAATTCCATAGGCTATTCGTGTGACGTTCACATCGTAAGGTTTCAATAATTTGTTGATGTAATAACAGGTGGCCTCACCTTCCGCGTCAGGGTTCAGCGCCAGGATTACTTCTTTGATGCCTTCATCACCACCTACACGTTGCAACAATTCCTGAATACGCAGCTTATCGGGCCCAATATTATCCATGGGAGAAATAACCCCGCCCAGCACATGATATTTTCCGCGAAATTCGTTGGTTTTTTCAATCAGGTACACATCGTTGAATTCTTCCACCACGCAAATTTCACCGTTTTCACGCTTCGGATTCTCACAAATTTTGCATGGATCAGAATCACTAACCGTGCCACATGAAGAACATCTCACCACCTTTTCTTTAAGAGCGATGATGGCGTTAGCTAAGTTAAGGGCATACTCATTGTCTCTTTTGAGAAGATGAATTGCAATACGCTGAGCTGATTTCCTTCCCGTGCCGGGAAGTTTGGCAAGCTGCTCAATAGCCCGCTCTAAATATTCTGAAGTTATCTGCATTTGGTAAGATTCAAGGAGCAAGTTTCAAGGTGCAAGGGGAACTTGAACCTTGAACCTAAAGCCTTTCAACTAATTTATAGTCCCAGTTTTGAGAGGTCCATGCCGGGAATTCCGCCACCGGGAATCATTCCTTTGTACATTTCCTGCATCTGGTCTTTACCGGCGTCTTCTGCTTTTTCAAGTGCTTTATTTACACCGGCAACAATTAAGTCTTCCAGCATTTCAGCGTCATTAGGATCAATCGCATCGGGATCAATTTTTATAGAAACTACTTGCCGTTGCCCGTTGGCTTTCACTTTTACCATGCCGCCGCCCGCCTCCGCTTCTACTTCTATATCTTTGAGCTTATGCTGGGCTTCCTGCATTCGAGATTGCATTTCCTGTATTTTGCCGAACATGTCAGCCATATTAAATTCACTCATAATCTTATTCCTTTTTAGTATTCCAATTCCGCCCCAAAGATATCCACAATATCACGAATCAAAGGGTCTTTTTGTTGTAATTGTTTAAATCGCTCGTAAGGATTCAGCTTCTTCTCGGTGTTTTCTGTTGAGTTAACAACCGTTATTTGAAAACGAAGCATATTGCCAAGGCATTCCTTTAACTTCTTAGCCAACTCAGTATTTTGTTCCTCCAGCATTTTCTTGGCAAGCTGGTCATCACACTGCATGTGCAATTCCGCGCCTTTTAGCTTCACCAGTTTTACCCGCTCTAACTGCAAGTGCAAAAGCATCGGAAATTTTTCTTTGACAAGCCCCAAATACTGCCCCCAAACTTCCTGCACATTTTCGAAAGTTATTTTTTTGGTGATTTCCTCTTTCTGCAAAATATTCTGCTGATCCGTTTCCGTCTCAATGGCTTCGGTTTTCTTGTCGGCTAAAATCTTTTTCGAAATATGGGTTTCAAGGGCCGGCCTTCCGATATCAAAATCATCTTCTGGCTCTGGATTTGGCTCCGGTTCCATTACTTTAACTTCCCGTTCATTTTTGGGTGAAGTTTCGCTGGATTCCGTTTTTGCAGAGTTTGAATCGCCGTTGGGAGAAGATGAAACAGGAGCCTCAGCAGTGCCATTTTTTTCGGAGTTTTTTATTCCATTTGCTGAAGATGCATTGGAGCCGTTCGTTGGAGCAGAACCGTTTAGGTGGTTCTTAGAGTTTTTTTTTAAATCGTCCAGTTCGGACAAGAGCTTAGAAAGCTGCTCGGTTCGCTCCATATGGATGAGCTTCAAAAGGGTGATTTCAAACTGAATACGCGGCTGGCTGGCGTCTTTTAGCTTGATTTGCGCTTCGCTTACAATGTGCAGCATTCGCATTAAATCATCCCGTGAAAAATCGGGTGCCGAGGTTTTGTACCGGTTTTTGGTTTCTTCTGATGCTTCCACCAAGTACAACTTCTCGCTGTGGTGGGCAATGTATAAATTTCGAAGATGCTCGGTTAATCCAATCAAATATTCCTGGATGTCATAGCCTTCCTGCAACAACGTGTTAATGAGCTCCAAACCTTTATCGGCATCGTTGGCCTTCACACAATCCATAAACTCGAAAAGCCGGTCGATGCCCACAACATTCAAAGCCTGCAACAGCTCTTTATGGGTGATGGTATCCCCGCAAAAAGCAATAGCCTGATCCATCAATCCAATAGCGTCGCGTAAAGCTCCGTCCGCTTTTTTGGCAATTACATGCAGCGACTCTTCATCAATACTGATGTTTTCATCGAGGGAAATCTTTCGCAAGCGCTGTACAATTTCTTCAACGGCAATCCGCTTAAAATCAAAACGCTGAACCCGTGAAAGAATAGTCGGCAAAACTTTATGAGGCTCGGTAGTCGCGAATATAAAAATGGCATGCTCTGGCGGCTCTTCTAAAGTTTTCAGCAGTGCATTGAAAGCCGCTTTGCTGAGCATATGCACCTCATCCACAATAAAAATCTTGTAGCGTCCATTTTGTGGGGGGATGCGGACACTCTCGCGTAGGTGGTGCACATCATCAACCTTATTGTTAGACGCGGCGTCCATCTCAACAATATTAAGCGTCTGATTCAGAGATTCGCCGTCAACTCCGGCATCAATTTCGTTGATGGTTCGGGCGAGAACACGAGCCATTGTTGTTTTACCAACACCACGCGGGCCGCAAAACATGTAGGCGTGCGAAAGGCGATTTTGCTTAATCGCATTCTGAATGGTGCTGCTCACATGCTCCTGAGAAACAATATCCTCAAAATTAATTGGGCGGTATTTTCTGGTAAGAGCGCGGTAATTATCAGACATATTATATCAGCTTTTTGCTCCCGTGAAGGTACAAAATGAAATGGACAATTTTGGGTGAGAATCTAAAAGTTAATTTGTTGAATGTTGCTTCCGGTTTCTTGTTATAGCTTTTGAAATGAAGAAGTTCATTTTCAGTATTTTGGGAATCCTTTAATCAAATAAAAACCTCTTCCGATGTCCATCATTAAAACACAGATTTCAAACCAAATACTTTGGGCCACTATAAACCGACCCGAAACCCGAAATGCCATCGATTTTGATGTAATGAAAGACCTGGAACAGTTGGTAACGGAACTGGAGAAAAAGGAAGAAATCCGGTTATTTATTTTGAATGGAGCCGGTTCGGATTCTTTCGTTTCGGGTGGGGATCTGAACAAATTCCACACTATACAGTCGGAAGACAAAGCGATCGAAATGTCTCGGAAAATGCACCACATCCTCAACCGGATTGAAAAACTTCCCTGCTGGACTATTGCCTGCATTAACGGCGATACCTATGGCGGAGGAATTGAAATGATGTTGGCTTTTGATTTTCAACTATCGGCACCGGGCGTAAAATTGGGCTTCACTCAAGGCCGCTTTTACCTTGCACCGGGATGGGGAGGACTTACTCGCCTCACCGAAAAAACGGGGCGTTCAAAAGCGCTCGAGTTACTGGGAAAATCCTCCATCATTTCTGCAGAAGATGCTTTAGGCTATGGAATTATCAGCCACATTTTAGACGGGGGAAACCTGGAAGAAGAAACACTTAGCTGGGCTCAGAACCTGGGAAAAAATGATCGCAATTTTATAGGGACATTAAAAAAAGGAGCTCTTACCTATTCGCAGCTTAGAGAACAAGCTCTTGCTGCAGAAATCGATCCCTTTGCCAAATTATGGGTTAGTGAGGAACATCTGCAAAGAGTCGAAAAGTTTATGAATAGAAAGGGGTGATTATTAATCCGGTAAGTATTCAGTTAATATTATTCTTTTCCCAGTGCCAGCTTCCGGTTAATTCTACTTCCAGCGTGTAACTGAGGAACGTTCGAATGGCAACTACCAGCGCTAATGCCCCAACATTTTCAAATGACAATTCGACGGCTACAGTTCGGATTATATCAGCACCTACAAGAAATTCGAGGCCAAGTAAAATTCCCCGTCCCAACAGTTTCCTGACCTCCCGATATATCGTGTCAGCATTAACCTTCTTAACAGCTTTGTATAGAGCAAACAGCAAGACATAAAATGCGGTAATGGTAATTATACCAGTTCCAAAGGCTTCTAAGGCCGTGGCGCACCACTCCGCCATTTGATCTACCGACGGCATCTGTTCTCCTGTTTAAATTCTCTCTTCTGTTCTATAAAGGAATAGCAGGAAAATTACATTCCAGAAAAAGTGTTAATCTGCGAGCAGATACAGCTCTGCCCGGGCAAGCCCAACATCGATGATTCCAATTTCCCGTGCAGCTTTTTGAGAGAGGTCGATAACCCGGCCCTCTACAAAAGGCCCGCGATCGTTAATACGAACAATTACAGATTTGCCATTATCCCGATTTTTAACTCGAACAACGGAGTTGAACGGCAAAGTTTTATGAGCTGCCGTCATTTCTTCCATATCATAGGTTTCTCCACTGGCCGTTGGTTTGCCATGGAAGTCATCTCCATACCAGCTCGCGATTCCAAACTCGATAAACTCTCCGTCTCTGATATCATTGTCGCCCACTACCTGACACGAAGCAGTAAGCCCGGAAAATACCAGCAGCAAAAAGACGGTTACATTTCGGTGAATAAAAGTCATAATCAACTCTATATGGGAATTTTAAAATCACATTCACATGGATTGCGGTTACTTATATTCTCTTTTGTACCTTAAAGTTCTCCGTTAAAAACTATCCTTTTATCGCGTTGAAAAAACCCTACATCCTTCCCTCAATATTCTTATTAGCAGGATTTCTGCTTTTGGCTGTGCCTTTGCTTCGGGATTTTCATTTCGAATCCGCGATTCTTGTCGGCACAATTGGATGTTTTTGGGCGGCGATGAGAGCGGCTAAACCGGCTTCCCGCCAAGACTTTTTTGGATCACTCAGAATCTTAGGACTTCTTTATATAACCGGAATCCCGTTATTCATTCACGCTCTTTTTACCGGCTGCTTAACCATTGATGGCGTCGGTTTCTGGCTTTTGATTCCATTTCCTGCCGTATTTTTTGGGGTCTCCATTGGGCGATTGGTTCGTAAATTTAGATTTCCCGCTCCATTCACAATTACCACCCTAATACTCCTTTTTTGTGCCGTCGGAGTTTGGCTGGTTGAGTTTCTGAATTTCCCGCAGGTGTACTATTTCAACCATGTTTGGGGAGTTTGGCCGGGCCCGATTTATGACGAATCTGTCCAGATTAGCGGCTCGTTTCTGTTCTTCCGCTGGATTACTTTTCTGTGGATCATTTTGCTCTGGATTCTTCCTTCCTGGAACCGCAGTACTCAGACCAAACTCATTACAGTTTTGGCGGGAATTTCACTCATGCTTAGTTATTTGAGTTTGGATGAAATGGGAGTGATAAGTCCACGAAAGACTATTCAGCAGCAGCTTGCCGGGCTCCATCAAACCGAACATTTTAATTTATTTTTTGATGCGGAGGCTTTTTCAGGGGATGAGATCAATTATTGGGCTGCACGCCATGAATTTCATTTTGAACAGATTTCAGATCTTTTGGAAATTGAATGGCCTGAAAACCGGAAAATCGAGAGTTATTTATACGCGCATGCATGGCAAAAGAAGAAGATTACGGGCGCGAAATTTACCAGTTATGTACCGGTTTGGCTGGAACAAGATCAGCTACATATTGCAAAACAACATCTTGAGAATGTGCTAAAACACGAGCTGGTTCATGTTATTTCAAAGCAGTTTGGGAACCGGTTATTCAACGCCAGCCTGAGTATTGGTTTGATTGAAGGAGCCGCGGAAGGCATTGCGAAAGATGCTTCTTCACGAAGTACACTTCATCAGATTGTGGCCTCAGAAAAACCCTTTCCAACCGCCAGCGAGATGAAATTCGCGCTTTCTATTTCAGGTTTTTACGGCAGTGCCGGCGCAATCAGCTACACCACCGCTGGCTCCTTTGTCGATTATTTATTGGAGGAATTTCCTGTTCAGAATTTCAAAAAAGCGTATCCGGCCGGTGATTTTGAAGACGCATATTCCCGCTCTTTTGAGGAACTGGTTTCGGGGTGGCATCAGAAATTAGAGAAAACCGAAATTGATTCTCTTGACCGCCAGATTTCTGAACTAATATACGCCCAGCGTTCGCTGTTTCAGAAAACCTGCCCGCATTCCGTTTCAACAGAACTGAGGCTCTGGGATGAATATCGGTTTCATATGGCGGAAGAAGACACCGCTGCCGCTTATCAAAAACTCGACAAATTATTTACCCTTGATAGCCAGAATGATCTTATTCATTCCGAATGGATTCGCTCTAAATTGATCCGTGGAGAATACAGCGAGGCCATCTCCAGTTACTCGGAAAATGATACCTTGCTCACCTTAAAGCTTCTACAATCCGATGCTCTGTTCTTAAATAAGGATGTTCAAAAAGCAGATTCTTTGCGAAATGCAATCGCCCCGCGCATAAAAAATAGTAAAGCATTAAACTATCGCTATTCGCTCAACTTGCGGGAAGACAGCCTTCAATGGCATCACCACACACAAAGCAGATATAACAGTTATCTCCCCACAAAAGCCGAGTTCGAAAGACTGAACAGGTCAAATAAAATGCAAAGTGTGGGAAAAGCCATCGAGCAAAATCACACCAAAAAACTAAAAGAGTATAGCGAATTTCTTTTGCAGGAATCTGCTCATCCCGACTGGTTCGACATTTATCATCAACAAATAGACCGGTTAATTTTTCTGAAGGAATTTGAACTTGCCGACCAATGGATAACCAAAGTTTCGGCGCTGGATTTACGGCCGAGACATCGGGAAATTCTGAGTGAGTTAATGGAGTGGCTTGAGTTTTCTGCATCAGAATAATTGGAGTCTTAGCCGGAATCAACGCTGTTGCGGATTAGAATAATTATGCCCAATTTCCTCAAAACACATCTATCGGGCATAATGGGTTACAAAAACGGCTGTTTATATAGAAGATACAGTGTCAGGCTATTCTGGGCTTTTCTAATTCTTCTCCCAATAATGGGTTCTTCTCAGGACTGGCGGTTATCGACGGGTTATAACGTACAGAATGTTGGTTTTAACTACGTGCCAAATAGTTTTTATGAAGGTGATATCCGGGCTGCAAGTAAAGGAGTTTTTGAAGTGGAGTTGGAGCGTTACCTGTTGTATCGGCTGTATATTGCGGGAAAGAGCGAGTATCTATTTCAGAATCAAGAATCGTTTGTGATTGGTGGGCCCGTGAATTTTCAACAGGCGAATTTAGGAGCTTCCATTGGCTTACAATGGCCAAAAACAGGAATTTATGCGGGGGTGAAAGCGGGAAGAGTGTGGGATATACAGATGAAGGCTGAAAATAGTAATGGTGAAATATCATGGATTCCACCAACCGAAAGCGCCGACCGCTGGACAACCGCATTTTCAGGTGGTATCAAATATTATTTACTCAGTTTTGTTCGGCTGCAACTGGAAGTTTCCAAAACTACCAATTTCCCCGAGGCCATTTTTCCGGCTCAAACAACTTCCAATCAACCCGCCTTTAATTCCTTTGGATTTAATCCCATTACCGTTTCTTTTGGAGTTTCCATCAGCATACCCTGGCATAGCAAAAAACGCTTAAAGCGGATTAATGATACCGGTTCTTTGCCTATTCTCAGTGCCGGAAATGTGAATTTCTCATCACCAATACGAAAAGGCGCTGTCATCACTTCTCGGTACGGCCCTCGCTGGAACACCACTCACAAAGGTGTAGATATTGACGCTGAACGTGGAGAAAATATATATGCGGCGGCAAACGGTGTGGTTATAAAGGCGGGAACCGGAACGGGTTATGGGAAGATGGTGAAAGTCCAACACGGCGACGGTTACGCTACTATTTACGCTCATTTGAGGAGAGTGAAGGTGAAGGAAGGACAGAAAGTCCGAAAAGGAGATGTTATTGGAAAAGCCGGCAATACCGGAACTTCAACCGGCGTGCACCTGCATTTTGAGATACTAAAGAATGATTCTCCTGTAGACCCTCAATCATTTGTTCGGTTTTAGGAATACAAATTCTTAAGATACGTTGAAAAACCAACTCGTTGATTCTGAAGTACCTGATTAAAATTTTTTCCTCATATTTTGCCCTTAATAATTTTAACCTAGCTCTTCCCCTGCTTTCAATAAAAATACAATTGTAGAGGCGGTCATATTTATCATATATGAAACTATATGAGGTGGTACTGTTGTAGGTGTGCTTCCCTGTCCATGACCACTCAATTTATTTCTACCAGTGGGGATACTACCTTCTAACAAGCTTCTTAATGATGAAAATTTTGATTGCCAAAATAGAGGTATCAATTCATGATCTAGACATATTTTTATCAATTGTTTGGCTGTAGCAGTTTTGTCATACTTCCATTTTCTTTTATCACAAATAGCTTTCATTGTGCTCTCAAAAGCCTTTAAACATTCATTTAATGCTTCTTTAGAATCACCCTTTCTATAATGCTCATGTGCTTTTAAAAACTCCTGTTGTACTCCCAAAAATTCTTTTTTATTTAAAAGCTGGAGAGCAGGTTTAATAATTTCTGAATGTGTGAATTCTGAATCAGTTCTAATTATATGTTCATCTTCAAATTGATACCCAATACCATGTTCTTTAAATCTATGATTTAGTTCACTGATTGACTCACTTGCTACTTTATCAGCATTTTGTTTTAAAAGGTAATCATATTTTCTTGTAATGCGATTTACATACCTAAAAGAAAGCTCAATTACATCTAATTGTTTTTCTACTTCTTCTTCCTTTATAAAGAATTGAATTAACTCTTCAAAATAATTTCTTTCATACTTAGAGGTTTCATATAAAAGAATAAACCATACTCGCGGCAAAGAGCCTCAACAATTGTCTTATATGCATGGTATACTGTTTTTTGATAACTGTGGTGATACTCGTCTACATTACCTAGAGAGTCAAATAGAATTAGCGTTATTTGTGTTTTTAATTCCTGCGGAAATTTATCATACATATAAACATCAGGGACATCTCCTCTAATTAGTTTTTGCCGCTTAGAGAATAAATTTAGGGGCTGAAGTAGTTAAGGGTTAATGTTTGGTTCGTTTATACCATGAT
>JBBEBR010000002.1:0-44851 GCA_040882225.1 Balneolaceae bacterium
TAAAATCAGGCGCACACTTCGGTCACCTTACCCGCCGATGGAATCCTAAAATGAAAGATTTCATCTTCATGCAACGCAACGGGATTCACATCATTGACCTGAAAAAAACACAAACATATTTACAGGAAGCGCTCGATGAAATTCAAAAACTTTCGCGCGCCGGAAAAACCATTCTGTTTGTAGGTACAAAAAAGCAATCTACAGACATCATCAAAACAGAGGCTATTCGTTGTGGAATGCCTTTTATCACGCATCGTTGGTTAGGCGGAATGCTTACTAACTTTTCTACCGTTCGCAAAAGTATTAGCCGAATGGATGAAATTGAGCGTATGAAAACAGACGGCACTTTTGCCGAGCTCACCAAAAAAGAAGGCTTGATGCTACAACGCGAGCAAGACAAGCTGGATGATACTCTTGGTGGTATCAAAAACATGGGACGTTTACCCGGAGCCGTTTTTGTGGTGGATATTCTAAAAGAACACCTTGCCGTTAGCGAAGCTATTAAGCTGCACATCCCAATTATCGCGATGGTTGACACCAATAGTGATCCTGATGTTCCTGATTTTATAGTGCCTTGTAACGATGATTCTGCACGAACCATACAGTTAGTTACCACACAAATTGCCGACGCTATTATTGAAGGCAGTGCAGAACGCGAAGCCCAGGCAGAAGAAGACGTTATGGAACAAGCTGCGGCTGAAGCCAAAGGCTCTGCTGATGAGGAAGAGCAGGAAGCAAAAGATGCTAAAGGCACTAAGCTGCGATCTCGACGTAAAAAAAGAGATAACAAAGACGACAAAAAATCAGACGCTAAAGCTGAGGCAAAAAAAGAAGAAGCCGCTGCCGACAGTTCTGACGAAGAAGAATAATTCGAATTCCTAAATTATAGTAAAATGAGTATTTCTGCCGCCGACGTAAAAAGACTCCGGGACATGACCGGAGCAGGCATGATGGATTGTAAAAAAGCTTTATCCGAAGCTAACGGTGATTTTGATAAAGCCGTTGAAATTCTCAGGAAAAAAGGGCAGCAAGTTTCTGAGAAAAGAGCCGATCGGGAAGCAAATCAAGGCCTGATTTTAAGCCGTGTTAGTGATGACGGTTCAAAAGCAGCTGCTATCGAAATTAATTGCGAAACTGATTTCGTGGCTCGTAATGAAGACTTCCAGAATGATGCCGAATCTTTTCTGAATGCTGTTTACGAAAATGAAACCGCTACTATCAACGATTTGCTTGCCTCTAAAGTAAACGGGTTGACAATTGAAACCCGCTTAGAAGAAATGGTTGGTAAAATCGGCGAAAAAATTGAGATCAATAAAGCCGTGTTGGTTAAAAGTGACGGTACTTTGATTTCATACATTCATCCCGGAAGTCAGCTTGGCGTTTTGGTTGAATTTGACGGCGATCTTGATAGCGCGGATATCGGCAAAGATGTAGCGATGCAAATTGCCGCTATGAAACCAATTTCAGTAACTCGCGATGGCGTAGACTCTTCTCTTGTTGAAAAGGAATTAGAAATCGCCAAACAACAATTATTGAATGAAGGCAAACCCGAGCATATCGCTGAGCAAGCAGCAAAAGGTAAATTGCGCCGCTTTTACGAAGAGCGGGTTTTGCTTGAACAAAAATTTGTGAAAGACAACAGCTTGTCTGTTAAAGAGTATCTGGAACAAAATAATGCACCTCTCGTGAAGTCGTTTCACCGGCTTCAATTGGGAGAAGACGCTTAGCACATTTTTCTTTACATTATGGCTGCTTCCGAATTCGGAAGCAGCCTTTTTTTTGACCTATAAATATATACGAGGAAACCATTGGCAAATAAATATAGCAGAATCCTTCTCAAACTTAGTGGAGAAGCCCTTTTAGGTGAGCAGGGACATGGAATTGACGCAGACATTCTTAGCAGCTATGCACAAGAAATCAAATCCATACAGGAAGAAGGTGTACAGGTTTCTATTGTTATTGGAGGTGGAAATATTTTTCGTGGAGTGAAAGGTGCAACGCAAGGTATGGATCGCGTGCAAGGTGACTACATGGGGATGCTTGCCACCATGATCAACAGTATGGCACTGCAAGATTCGCTCGAACAAATTGGAGTACAAACCCGCCTGATGAGTGCCATCCGTATGGAAGCTATCGCCGAACCCTATATTCGCCGCAGAGCGGTACGCCACCTGGAAAAGGGAAGAGTTGTTATATTTGGCGCCGGAACCGGAAATCCATATTTCACTACAGATACCGCCGCCTCACTAAGAGCAATCGAAGTAGAAACCGATGTAATTTTAAAAGGAACGCGGGTTGAAGGAATTTACGATTCTGATCCAGAGAAAAATGCAGACGCCATAAAATTTGACCTAATTACCGGAGATGAAGTTCTGAAAAGAAGGCTCTCCGTTATGGATTTAACCGCCTTCACGCTCTGTCGTGAAAATCAAACTCCAATTATCGTTTTTAATATGAATACCAAGGGGAATTTAAAAAAGGTTGTTGTAGACGGGCAGGATATTGGAACAACGGTTGTGTGGGAATAACTGCTGATATTTGATTATTTGCCCGTTTTAGTATTTATTAAGGTATAATTTCTTTAATCAAATGATCGGGTATGAAAAAATCGGAGGTACTTCAGAATCTTACTGAAGAATTAAGCCTTACACAGGCTGAAACTGAACAGCTGTTGAATTCCTTTATTGATGGGCTTACACATTTATTATCTAGGGAAAAAGGATTTACCCTACCGGGCTTAGGTAGTTTTAGCGTCGAACTCCGGCCATCTCACACTTCTTTCAATCCCTATTACAAAAAGAAAATAATCATCCCTGATAAAAAGGTGGTGAAATTCAGGCAAAGCTCTGTCATTCGGGATGAATTAAATGGGGACAGAAAATGAGTGAAAAAGTAACTTACAGTGAAATCATAGAAGCTCTTTCCGAAACTACGGGAATCAGCAAGAACAAAAGTGATGACTTCGTAAAAAAACTCATTGAGCTGCTTAAAGAAGATCTAAAAGCATCAGGAAAATTTACCTTATCAGGGTTTGGGAGTTTTGCGGTAAAAGACATTTCGACGCGGAAAGGCAGAAATCCGCAAACTGGTGAATCTTTAACCATTCCTGCTCATAAGCGCCTTTCTTTTCATCCATACAAAGCTCTGAAAGAAAGTGTAAATGCAAGCTATGATCATCTTGAATCAGAAGTTATACAATCAGAACCTGTTGCTGCACCAAAGAGAAATATAGCTTCATCAAAAAAAGTACAGAAAAGCAGCTCGGTTGCGATCATATTATCCGGACTTATGCTTTTGATTGTAGCTATTTCAGCTGCCTGGTATTTTATAGATGAAAATTCACAAACAAATGAAGCTCTCCAAACTACTTTAACTACTCAAAAATCTGAGAAACTCACCACCAAAGCTACAGAGCCTGAAATCGTTCAAAAGGCGGTAGAATCTGAGGAAGTTGTAAAGGAAAAGCCACAATCTACTAAAGGGGCTGAACAGCAACCCTCATCCCCCGAAAATTATCAGGTTCAAAATGATGAATGGTTTTGGGTGATTTCAAATAAAGTGTATGGAAAATCTAACTGGTGGCCTTTAATCTACCAAGAGAATCAACATGTAGGGGAAGACCCTGATAAGCTTTTGGCCAAAATAGGACTTAAAATTCCAGTTCTGAAAGGAACAATTGAGAATCCTGCCAAAGAAGATTATCAGAAATTAGCCTCGGCTACCAAACTTGTTTCGGAAACTTACACTAAGTTCAACAAGCCTGAAAAAGCGGTCGAATACGCTCGTTACGCTAAAAAATATGAGCGGCAGGGAATGTAAATCAGGCTGTCAAAAGGTCGAGTAAAATTGAATCTGCAATTTTCAATCCCGATTTAGTAAGGTGAATTTTTTCGTCCTGAACAAGTTTACCCTCTCCTTCCTTCTTTTTAAGATAGTTTTTTTGGCTTTCGCTGAAATTGAACTCATATCGGCTTTCAAGTTCCTCTTCCGAAATTCCCAATTTGGTTCTCAGACTAAGCATCAACCGTTCTTCGGCAAGACTTGCCAGGTTCAGAGTTTCCTTATCAACCGGTTCTTTCCAGCCACCCGCAAGATAATTTTTCAAGCTCTTTTCGTTGCTCCACCTTTGTGCGGATTTTCCGCTTTCATCCCACCAAAAAGAATGTGCACCGGGCCCCAGTCCAAGGTAATTTTCGTGCTGCCAATAATTTGAATTGTGCCTCGCTTCCCTTCCCGGTTTAGCAAAATTACTAACTTCATACTGATTGATTCCCACCCCGCTAAGCAGTTTTTCAACTAAATCGAAATGATCGGAAACAATATCATCTTCAGGAGGAAGCAACCGGCCAAGTTTAACCTGCTTGCCAACTCTCGTCTGTGGTTCTATAGTTAAAGAATATGCGGAAATATGAGGCGGATCAAATTTCAGCAAGGTTTTAATATCATGTTCGAGAATGGCTAAACTTTGGCCGGGATTTCCATAAATGAGATCTACGGTAAAGATATCGATAGCAGATTCTTGAAGAATTTGAAGGCATCTTAAAGCCTCATCCGAAGTATGAGCGCGATTCATAAACTCCAACAAGCCGGCATCGAATGTTTGAACACCCATACTTGCCCTGTTAATTCCGGCAGATTTCAACCCTTGCAAATACTCTTGGCTTACATCATCGGGATTCATCTCGAAAGTAACTTCCTGAAGGTCGAGATTGAAAGCTATGTAAATGGCATTCAAAATGGATTCCACTTGTTGAACACTGAGCAGAGATGGAGTCCCTCCTCCGAAATAAATTGTACGAACCGGTTCGCCAGAAAAACCAGCTAATGCCTGAAACCTGATTTCATCAATAAGCTGATCTACAAAATCCTGTTTGTGTTGCTGTCGGGTAACGAAGTAAAAATCGCAATATGAGCATGCTTGTTTACAAAAAGGAATATGAATATAAAGTCCGCTCATACTTGAATTATAAATTTCGGATTTTGAATTAATTCCTGGTGCAGTTATAAGGAGTCAGGAAAGTAAGAGCTAAAAATTGCTTTGATTGCGAGATATTCCACGCATTGCCTATTACTCTTTTGGGCTATAAAATGGATTTCTTTCATATTGATCTTTTTGCTGATACGCGCGGGAATATTTCACGTAGTTGGAAGCATATTTCGGGATAGAATCCAACTCTTGCTGTGTAAGCTTTCTTGTAGCTTTTACAGGAGAGCCCATATACATGTACCCACTTTCGAGCTTTTTTCCCGGAGGAACGAGCGAACCCGCGGCAATAATTACATTCGACTCTACAACCGCTTCATCCAAAATCGTAACATTCATTCCCACCAAAACATGATCGTGAATGGTACATCCGTGAATGATGGCTCCATGCCCAATTGTTACCTCGTTCCCAATTTTTGTAGGGCCGGTTATATTCATCACATGGATGCAAACATTATCCTGAACATTACTGCGATCGCCGATCTCGATCCAGTTTACATCACCACGAATGGTAACATTAAACCAAATGCTGCTTTCGGTTCCGATTTTCACATCGCCGATAAGGTCCGCGCTTGGGGCAACAAAAACAGTGTCATCAAATTGGGGAGAGCGTTTTAGAAATTCGTAGATCATTAGAAATGTTTCAATATTTAGGCCAGATTATCTCCCCAAAAATAAAAAATAAAGCAACGCTTTACTATTTACCGGGAATTGAACTTGTGCTATCGTTTTCCGCAAATTCATCAAAAGTTTGGGTTTGATAGGCGTTTGTTCCTACAAACCTGAGAATCTGCTTGTAGATGTCTTCGGGAATGAAACCCGGCTGAGCTGCAATTATTTCACCCTCTTCATCGAAAAAAATAAAAGTGGGTGTTCCCGTGATGCGCATTCCCTGGCTGAATTCAATTTCAGTCATTTTAGATCCCCGAAACGAAAGTGAATCCTCCGATTCGATATCTACCTTAACGGGGTAAAAGTATTCTTCCGTAATTTCCTGAACCTCTTCTACTGTAAATACCTCATTTTTCATTTGCTTGCAATATGGGCACCAAACAGCTTCTGCATAAACCATCACTTTTTTATTGTTTTCAGAAGCCAAAAGCTGGGCTTCTTCAAGAGAATACCATGTTCCGGGAATTTCAGTTTCAACTTCATTTTCAGTGAGCTCATTCTCATCTTTCTCCTCCGAACATGACGCAAAGATGAGCAAAAACAAAAGAAGAACTGGTTTGAAAAAATAATTCATAGTACGATAAGATTGATTGCAAGCTATTCAATGAAAATGAAAGAGGAATGTTGTTCAATTATTTGCTTCAGCTCTTTGATAACGCCTGTTCCAAATCTTCCAAAATATCGTCCGGATGCTCTAGGCCAACACTAAACCGGATTAAGTTCTCCGGTGTTTTTGAGCCTTCGCCTTCGCTTGATTTCCTATGCTCCCAAGTGCTTTCTACACCTCCGAGGCTTGTCGCTCTTTTTATAATTTTTGAGGCCGCTACCATTCTTAAAGCCGTTTTTGCATCGCCATCTACTAAAAAAGAAACCATTCCTCCAAAACCGCTCATTTCCCCCTTGGCAATTTGATGGCCCAAATGAGATTCTAAACCTGGGTAAAACACTTCTTTTATTTTGGGGTGATTGGATAAAAACCTCGCGACCACAGCTGCATTTTCGTTATGCCCTCTCATCCGGTAAGGAAAACTTCGGATGCTGCGGCACATCATCCAGCAATCATGGGCTGAAGGCACCGCACCTTGTTTTTGCTGTATTTCCCGAATCCGATTGAACATCTCATCATCATTCTTGCTGATAACTGCTCCGCCTAAAAGATCACTGTGTCCGCCGAGATATTTGGTTGTGGAATGAACTACTAAATCTGCCCCTAAATTTAGTGGCTGCATATTGTAGGGGGTAGGCCAGGTATTATCTACGGCTGTCAATGCTCCATGCTCATGCGCAATGCCGCTGATTTCCTCCACACTTGAAATTAGCAGCAAGGGATTTGAGGGAGTTTCAATCCAAACCAGTTGGGTATTATTCTTGAGTGCGGCTTTTACATTCTTTGCCTCAGTCATATCAACAAAATCGAAAGATAAATTCCACCGATCTGCAAAATCAGAAATCAAAACCCTCGTACCATGGTAAAGATCTTTGGGAAACAGAATATGGCTTTCAGTCTCAAGCGCCTGAAATACCGAGGCTATTGCAGCTACTCCAGACGAAAAAGCGGCACAGCTTTCACCGGCTTCTAAATCCGCTAAAAGCTGTTCTAATTGGCTTCTGTTAGGATTGGCATGTCGTGTATAATTCCAGTCTCCTTCTTTATGGCCTTCTTCGCGATGTTCAAAAATAGTAGAAGGTTCAATTGGGGGAACAATGGATGCATTTTGCCCGGAGGAGTTTTTCATCCCAGAGTGAATGGCTATAGTTTCGAGGTGTTTTTTCATGACAAAACTACTTTGCTGGATTTCTTATTTCCCGAATCCGCTCCAGAACGGGAGGGTGTGAATAATTCAAAAATACATAGAACCAATGAGGTGTAAGATTCGAAAGATTATCCTTAGAAAGTTTTTTCAAGGTTGAAACCATATCCTCCGGTTGGCCTGTAGTTTCCGCTGCAAAAGAATCTGCTTCAAACTCATGTTTGCGTGATAACATTTGCATGAATATGGACAAAATCATTTCAATTGGGGCGTATAACATTCCGAAGAAAATTAACCCGGCATAAACCGACATTTGCTCCATATAAAAAGCTTCGAACAGGCCTTCAGCACTTAAAAATACAGATAGCAAAAAGAACATCACTCCGGTTTGCAAAATACTCGTGACCATTCCTTTGATGATATGCTTCTTTTTATAATGGCCAATCTCGTGTGCCAAAACCGCTACCAATTCTTGATTTGTATGATTTTCAATCAAGGTATCATATAAGGCCACTCTTTTATTTTTTCCGAAACCTGTAAAAAAAGCGTTTGATTTACTTGATCGCCGGGAGCCGTCAATAACATACAATCCCTGTATGGAGAAATTCACTTTTTCAGTATAATTCTCTATCGCCTTCCTAAGTTCACCTTCTTCGAGCGGGGTGAATTTATTAAACAACGGCATAATCCAGGTAGGTGCCACATATTGCATTATCAATGTAAAAACCGTTACTGCAGCCCAGGCGTACAGCCATGCTAAATTTCCGGCGTACATAAAAAAGGCTAAAATACCTGCAAGAAGCGGCATCCCAATTACCAATCCCAAACCCAAACCTTTCATCATATCCATCACAAAAGTTTTAGGTGTTGTTTTGTTGAAGCCGAACCGTTCTTCAATCACAAAAGTGGAATAAATGCTGAACGGTATTTTGATGATGGTTTTGGCTACCATCAAAATTGCGATATAGGTTAATCCTGTAAACAGCTCACTAAATTCCCAGCCACGTACAATTTGATCAAGCCAATTAAAGCCCCCTGAAAACCAGAAACCAAGCAACAGAGCTAAATCAAATAATCCGATGATGAATCCAAACCGTGTTCCCACTTTCGTGTATTCCTGAGATTTGGCGTAAGTTTCTTCATCATAAACACCCTCAAATTCTTCGGGAAGTTTTTTTGAAAGAGCTTTTAGATTGAGGTAATTGGAGGTGATATCAAGTATAAAATCAACAGCAATTGCTGCCAGAATTATTAAGATGTAGATGTTCATTATCTAAATTTGCCCGGTTTAAAATTTCAAAATTCAGAGTGCTAAAATAGCACATCTACATTTGAATAGTTTATATGCTGAACATTTTAACCCAATTTATTCATTTCAACATACAACTTCTTCAGAACCTGAATCTGCCCGATGTGGTAGGTATCATGAGCTGCTATTCCAGTAATTAATTTTATGAACGTATAATTTGGTTTGGTTGGGCAAATTTCGTCCAGTTTTTCTGCCGGAAAAGCTTTGATTTCTTGAATCAGTTTTTCATGTGTGGCTTTCAAAAGAATCTTATCAGCTTTCCAGTTTCCCTCTGATTGCTTTTTTGGAATCTCGGGAAAATTAGAAGGACTCCGCTCAAATTCTTCTCTGAATTCGGGATTCAAATGGGCTATAATGTTGTGTTTCCAGTAGGCCATGTGAAGAGTTAAATCCCAAATTGAATTCCGTATTGGAGCCGGTTTCCATACAGCCTGCATTACTTTGATTCCTCTTAAACATCCCATCAAAGTTGGCCCACCATGCCACAACTCCTCACCTTGTGGCGGTACCATCAAATCAAGAACATCTTTAATACGTTGATGCATAATTTAACTATCTCATTCTTCGTAGTCTGATTCCGAATAATTGGATATTCTATGAATATACTTGTTCAAATTCCCAAAGAGGAAGTTAATCATAATAAGAATTACTGTTGCCCCTACTCCTAAAACGTATTGTTTTAAACCTATACTCATCCCGATTGCCGAAGCCATTAGTATGGTAGCGGCTGTTGTTAAATAACGAACGGTAGTGCCTTCGGAGCTTTTCAAAATAGTACCCGCTCCTAAAAAACTAACACCAACAATTACCGCATGTAGCATTCGGATGGGGTCAACTCCCAAACCTTCCGCCACTACTATTCCCTGATAATCTACTATAACTATCCGGCCCAGAGAAACAAGCAAAGCAGCTGAACCGGCAATTATCATGTTGGTGCGCAAACCCGCAGGCTTTTTTCTCCACTCCCTTTCTAAGCCCAAAATTCCGCCTAAAACTAAGGCAATGGCTACATCCAAAAGGATGTAAGCTTGATCTAATGTTTCCATTTCTCTCCTGTCAATTACAATATGTACTACATGTTTATTATAAATTCTGCAATAGACTTATCGTTCCTTATTGGCATATTTTACTTTTGGAATGGCAAAAAATATAATTACTTTAACATTAAACTATTTTTGCACAAACTTATTTAACTGTCTGAATAGATTTTGTTAAATGAAAGGGTTTTTAATTTTTAAAACACAATTATGACACACCATAAAGGTATTCATCACATAACAGTGTTAGCCGGCGATGCTCAGGTTAATGCGGAATTTTATACTCAGGCTTTAGGAATGCGTCTGGTTAAAAAATCTGTAAATCAGGATGACCCGGGAACCTATCATTTGTTTTACGGCAATCAATCTGCAACACCGGGCTCCAGCCTTACTTTTTTCCCCTGGCCCAATGCGGTAAAAGGGAAACCGGGAACCGGAGAAGTTGTGAATATTGGACTACAGGCACCTGAATATGCTTTTGATTACTGGGAAAAGCGCCTGAACGAGCACAAAATATCCTATAAAACTACCAGTGTGTTTGGCCAAAACGCTTTGCGTTTTCAAGATCCGGATGGACTGGAACTGGATATTATTTTTGAGGGGGATGCTACACCTGAAATTAAAGAAGTCAATTACCCTGTACCTGCAGAATATGCCATCCAGGGATTTTGGGGAGCCCGGCTTAAACTGACTGATAAAGAACAGGCCGCGGAATTAATCCATGATTTGTTTGGATTCGAAAAAGTGGTTTCTCATGAAAATCATACGCTTTATCGTACAGACGCGCCAATTGGCCATTCATTGATCATCGAATTGGCGGAAGAAGAGTACGGCAAAAACGGCCGTGGTATTGTACATCATATCGCTTTCCGTGCAGAAAACCGGGAAGAATTAAATTCCCTTCAGAAACGAGTGACCGAAAAAGGGCTTCATCCCACACAAATAATAGACCGCCACTGGTTTAACTCTGTGTACTACCGAATTCCGGAGGGCGTACTTTTTGAAATGGCTTCCGACGATCCCGGCTATACAGTGGATGAGGAATTTGAGCATCTCGGAGAAAAGCTGATTCTGCCTCCGTGGCTGGAAGATAAGCGTGCCCAAATTGAGCAAATTTTACCGGAAATCAAGCAAAGTGCAGGCTTGGAAAAATCTTAGACTTGATGAGTTTCCTGAATTTTTGATCGTAAAGTAATCACGGGTGCAAAATCTGTGGTTACTTTTTTATTTCTGATCTTGATGTTTCATCTCAGAAAACCTTTTCCCGATTAACTTTACCACATCTAATATGGCTTTATTTACTATTAGTTCTAATACCCATTTTGAGGGCCCGCATCAATCCCAGCAAGTGGCGCAAGCAGGAGTTTCTGCTGAAGAGGCCGATGTTGCCATGATTATGATTCACGGGCGCGGGGCAGGTGCCGAAAGCATACTGGAATTGGCCAACGAATTTGATACCGATAAAAAAATAGCATTTCGCGCACCTCAAGCAAGTGGTTTTACATGGTATCCATATTCTTTTCTTGCGCCTACCAAACAAAATGAACCGGGACTTTCATCAGGGTTACAACAGATTTTTAACATTATTTCGGAGCTGGAGTCGGCCGGCATCCCTAAACAAAAAATATACCTGCTGGGCTTTTCACAAGGAGCTTGTTTGGCCTCAGAATACATCGCTCGCCATCCCGCAAAATATGCAGGATTGATAGCTCTCAGCGGTGGTTTGATTGGAAATCAGGTTAAGCTAGAAAATTATGATGGGGATATGCAAGAAACGCCGGTTTTTATGGGTTGTAGTGATGTTGATCCGCACATCCCAAAAGAGCGGGTAGATGAAACTGAGCGTGTGTTCAATAAACTGGGGGCAAAAACAGTGAAAAAAATCTACCCTGGAATGGGCCACTTGGTAAATCAGGATGAAATCAAACACATCAAGGGTATGCTTTCAACCTGATTCGATTGATAAATGTAATTGAAAAAGCATCATCAAGCTCACTAAAATCTTAAGATTTCTGCTTACACTCTTACCAAGGAATGCCTTTCGGGCATAAATGACAGCAATAGCAACACATCCAGCTATCACCTCTGTCATCTCGAAACGAAGTGAGAGATCTGCGGTGTTTTTACAGCTTACTTCGATATTATTAATCGAAACAGGTTTTTAAGCTCCAATTGTGCAACCATCTCTCCCTCAATTTGTCTTTTGAAGATTAACAATCACCCCACTAAAAGGAAATTGTACGCCCTTGAAAAGTACACTATATTTGCGGCAGTGTAATTCCCGGTAATAAGGACAGGGAAGCTCCCACCAGTTCAACCGTAAATTGAGCCGTCACCACTATACATTTAATTTACACTTCAATTTATCTTATGATGCCATTGCTACACCCTGCTGCCAAACGTACGCTCGCTCTTGTTTTCTTTTCGATTTCTGCAATATTCTCAACCAATCTTTTCGCACAAAGTTGTCCTGCCCAGGGAACGCAAATTTTTCCTAATCTGAGTGGGCAGGAATTGATTGATGCCTTGGTTCAGGAGTATAAAACCACAAGCGTTTTAAGTTACAATGCCGCACGAGAACAGATGTACGGAGACATTGATAATGTAGACGGTTTTGTTGAGGGAATTTATACTGGATATAAAGGAGCCATTGATCCTGATGGTGAAAACCCCCGAACACAAGCAAACGCGGTTAATATAAACGCCGAACACACATGGCCGCAGAGTAAAGGTGCTACAAGTGGTACATTGGCGCATTCCGACATGCATCATTTGCATCCCACCTATGGGCCTGCAAACAGTTCCCGAAATAATCATCCTTTTTATGAAATTCCCGACGATGAAACTTCGGGATGGTGGCGATACAGACAATCAAATTCTTCCCCTGTAGCAGATTCCATAGATGAATACAGCGAATTCAGGAGCTTCCACCCCAATAATGCTTATAGTGCAAGTTGGGAACCCCGTGAAAGTATGGAGGGAGATATTGCCCGTGGTATGATCTATTTCTATACCATGTATAAAAATCAGGCGGATGATAGTGACCCAATCTTTTTTGAAGTTCAGAAAGAATTTTTTCGATACTGGAACAGCATTGATTCTGTTTCTCAGCGAGAATATGACCGAACATGCGCCATCGCACCATATCAGGATGATAAAGTGAATCCATTTGTGATCGATCCCACACTTGTTGAAAGAGCTTATTTTGAGGGTGCGATTAGTCAGACGAACGTGTTCTTTTCGGGTACCGTTTTTTCTATAAGTGAAGGACAGACAACCTTTGATATACAGGTTTCCATCTCCAACCCAAATGCGGATACCGCCACAACTGTAGACGTTATATATGCCGGAGGTTCCGCAACCGCCGGTGAAGATTTCCAAAATTATACAAGCCAAACAATCACCTTTCCTGCAGGTTCTTTAGACCGGCAGAACATCACACTTACAATCATTGATGATGATCTTGTTGAACAGGATGAAACCATTCTTTTGGCACTTGAAGATATCTCAGGCCCGCAAAATTCGGTTATGGGCCAGGCAGACACCACGGAAATTACCATTCGTGATAACGACGGAGATATTCCTTCCAGCGCCTGGATTAACGAGTTTCACTACGATAATGATGGGACGGATGAAGGTGAATTTATTGAAATTGCTGTGAATGCCGAGTTTGCATATTTAACCGATGTAACCATCACCTTATATAACGGAAGCAATGGATCTGCTTATGGAACTTACTCCGGAAATGACTTCATTGCCGGTGATGTAGAGAATGGGATTTCGTTCTTTTACCTGGATTTTCCCAGCAACGGAGTACAGAATGGGGGGCCAGATGGAATAAGCTTAGATATTGATGGGGAACTCATTCAGTTTCTTTCTTATGAAGGAGTTTTTACAGCGGTTGATGGCCCAGCCAAAGATGTGGAAAGCACAGATGTAGGTGTGGAACAAACAAACGAATCACCCATCGGAAGCTCACTCTCTCTAACGGGCTCCGGCGATGCGTATCAGGATTTCACCTGGATCTACACCGATAACGCAACAGCTGGAAATTTGAATGAAGATCAGGAGATTACTGAGCCGACTTCCAGAGAAGAACAACCGGAAATTGCCGACAGAATTCAACTTCACCAAAATTATCCGAACCCTTTCAATCCCACTACCACGATAAGTTATGAGCTAAAAAGCGCGGGTTCTGTTTCACTTACCATATATAACGTAATTGGCCGGAAAGTGGCTTCTTTAGTTGAAGGGCATAAGCCGGCAGGATATCATGCCGTGGTTTTTGATGCTTCTAATCTTTCCAGCGGAGTTTATTTTTATCAGCTTAGTGCAGGCGAAATTACATTCACCCAAAAAATGTTATTGTCGAAATAAATGGTGGAAATAGTTTACGACGCAATTCTCATTGATTAATAACCGTTATTTGGTACATTCAATTTTGCAATTGCAGTCATCATAGCAACAATACTACCCCGGTGATTTTATATGAAAATAATTAACTCGAACATTCTGCTTTCCCTATTTTTATTAATCTTTACAGGATGTAATCTTTCCAATAAATCGGAGGAATCCGACGCGCCCTTCCCTTGCGAAGATGGTATGGCAGACGGGATTTATCCGTGCTCGGATGTAGATATGTTTGCACACCTTAGTGTTTTTGATCTTTCAGGTGATTCTGTGGGGGTTAATTTAAATGATATCTGGGGTTGGACTGATCCTCAAACTAATAAGGAATACGCACTGGTGGGTTTGACAAATGGAGTTTCTTTTGTTGACATATCCGACCCTGAAAACCCGGTTGTAGTTGGAATGCTTCCTGAATCAAATATCAACGCAAAATATCCCGCTCTTTCTTTGGATGAATATCCTGCATGTAATTTAGGCATTGGGACGTCTCAGCAGGCTAAAAGAATAAGCGAAGGCTCATCTTGGAGAGATCACAAAGTATTCAACAATCATATGTATGTAGTGAGTGATGCTCAGCCACATGGAATGCAGGTTTTTGACCTTACTAACCTCAGAGATTTTGATGGAGAGTTTCAGGTATTTACGCATGACCACCTTTACGATCAGTTTGCCAGTGCGCATAATATTGCAATAAACGAAGAGACCGGATTCGCTTATGTCGTTGGTATTACCCAGGGGGAACTTTGTGGAAGCCGTGACAGTACAGGGCTGCATATGATTGATATCAACGATCCCAAAAACCCAAGCTTTGCCGGATGCTATATTGATTCCACTCCTGGAAATTATCGAGTTGCACCCGGGTATATTCATGACACGCAGTGCGTGGTTTATACTGGCCCAGATTCAGAACATAGCGGCAAAGAAATCTGCTTCAATTCAGCTGAGGGAAATGTCGTAATTGCAGATGTAAGTGATAAAGAAAATCCAGGTACAATTGGTTTCAAACGTCATCCCGAAATGCAGTATTCTCATCAGGGCTGGTTAACGGAAGACCAGTCTTACTTTCTGATGAACGACGAGCTGGATGAACGAAATTTTGGGAGAAACACTAAAACGTATATTTGGGATGTGCGTGACTTGGAGGATCCAACTTTCATCGGATATTATACACACGATTCTTTTTCTATTGATCACAACTTGTACATCAAACAAAATTATGCTTTCGAGAGTAACTATAATTCAGGATTGCAGATCTTGGATATTTCTGGAGTTGCCAATGGCAATTTAGAAAAGGTTGCCTTTTTCGATACTCAACCAAACACTGATCAGGCTTCTTTTTCGGGAACCTGGAGCAACTATCCATACTTTGAAAGCGGAATGGTAGTAGTAAGCGACATTGAAGACGGGTTGTTCATTTTGCGCCCTAACCTGGATTAAAAAAGACGGTTAAATAAAAGTTTTTTAAGCTTCTGTTTTGCAAGATCATCACCAAAATACAAGACCCGTTCCTTTGAGTTGAGGGTATATTTATGTACCTTTTGCACGTTTTTATGTGTGGCCACCCCGGTCACTTTTAGCAATTAAAAGAGAAATTTCTCATTCAGTTATTTATGGATTTATTTGACAAGCTTGAGGGGAGGCCAAGTCCACTCGGGCCATTTACCTCAGCAGGATATGGGTACTATACTTTTCCAAAATTAGAAGGTCCCTTAGGGCCAGAAATGAAATTCAACGGTAAAGATGTTGTTGTGTGGAGCATCAACGATTACCTTGGAATTGGCAGCAATCCCGAAATTAAAAAAGTGGATACCGCTGCAACCGAAAAATATTCGTTAAGTGCTCCGATGGGTGCACGGCTAATGACTGGTAATTCTACCGAACATGAACTACTTGAGCAGGAACTTGCCGACTTTGTTCATAAGCCTTCCGCTCTTTTATTAAACTACGGTTACCAGGGAATCATGAGTACCATTCATGCTTTAGTAGACCGCAACGATTTCCTCATCTATGATGAACTTAGCCATGCCTGTATTGTTGATGGTAAACAACTGGCAATGGGCGAGAAATCCGTTTTTAAACACAACGATATTGAAAGCTTCAAAAAGCAGTTATATCGTGCGGCAAGTAAAAAGAAGGATAATTCTTCCATTCTTGTGGTAACCGAAGGCGTATTTGGAATGACCGGCGATCTGGGAATTTTACCTGAAATCATCGAACTCAAAAAAGAAGTTCCTTTCCGCCTTTTAGTTGATGACGCCCACGGTTTTGGTACGCTTGGGGATGACGGTTCCGGTGCTGGAACTCAGCTTGGCTGCCAGGAAGGAATCGATATTTACTTTGGAACTTTTGCTAAAGCCGTAGCGCTTATTGGTGCTTTTGTGGCTTCAGAGCCACGGGTAATTGAATTTCTGAAGGCAAATACACGCAGCCAGATTTTCGCTAAGTCACTACCAATGCCTATGGTTGTTACAGCCCGCGAGCGTTTGAAAATGATACGCCAGCATCCGGAATGGAGAGAAAAATTGTGGAAAAACACGATCAAACTTCGAGACGGTTTGCGTGATATTGGTTATACCGTGCTGCCTTCAGAAAGTCCGGTTACACCTGTTTTAACACAAGGAAGTACGGATCTTTGTCAGGACATAATGAGAAAACTTCGGGAAGAGCATGGTGTGTTTGTTAGCGGTGTGGCTTATCCCGTTGTACCAAAAGGCACGGTGTTGATTCGTCTCATTCCAACAACAGCACATAACGATACACACATCGAAAAAACCCTTAAAGCTTTTGAAGCAATCAAAGATTTTGTGTTTTCATCAGCCGCAAAGCTGAGCGCCTGAATTAGGGTTTGATATAAAGGAAATAAAAAAGCCGGCTCAATGAGCCGGCTTTTTTTGCATTACTATTTTTGAGAAAAAATTCAGCTTTCCGCTTTTTCAGTGAATGCTTCGAATACCATTTTTAAATCAGAAGCCACTTCTTCTCGTGAACGCCCTTCAATACGATGCCGTGGCACCATAGCTTTAATTTCACCATCTACAAAATAAGCAAAGGCCGGAGACGACGGCGGGTACTCACTAAAATAATCCCGAGCGTGCGCGGTAGCTTCTTTATCCTGACCGGCAAAAACGGTTACCATATGTTCTGGTTTTACGTCAGAGTTCTCTAAAGCAATTCCCAAACCCGGACGCGCATTTCCAGCGGCGCATCCACAAACGGAATTAATCACCAAAAGCATAGTGCCTTTGTATTCTTTCATCGCGCGATCTACATCGGCGGGAGTTTTCAATTCTTCCACTCCAAACTGGGTGAGTTCTTCTCTCATCCAGGAGGTATCAGGTCCCATTCCAAATCCAAACTGCATAATGTTTTTATTTAGTTTCTAAAAATAATTTCCACCAAAGATACGAAATACTTCACCTAAAATAATCTGCCCAACTTCCTAAAAAGAGAAAACAAGGGCAGATATTAAAGTTCGTTACTTCGTCGCGTTCTTATAATTTTCGCTAACCTGATTCCAATTCACCACATCCCAAAATGCAGAGATATAATCAGGGCGCCGGTTTTGATAGTTCAGATAATAAGCATGCTCCCAAACATCAAGGCCCAGGATCGGCGTTAAACCTTCCATGTATGGGCTATCTTGATTTGCTGTAGAGTGCACTTTCAAATCGCCGCTTTTATCAACAGAAAGCCATGCCCAGCCAGAACCAAATCTTGTAGCTGCCGCATTGCCGAATTTCTCTTTGAAGTCATCGAAGCTACCAAAAGCACCTTCAATAGCTATCACTAATTCGCCTTCTGGTTTTCCGCTGCCTTCCGGTGATAATATTTCCCAAAACAGTTTATGATTCGCAAAGCCGCCACCGTTATTAATTACCGCCTGACGTTTGTCGGCCGGCACTTCATCTATTCTTCTCAACACTTCTTCAATCTCAAGATCGGCAAATGCGTGGCCTTCCAAAGCGGCATTTACTTTATCCGTATAACCCTGATGATGTTTTGTGTGGTGAATCTCCATCGTTCGGGCATCCACAGTTGGTTCAAGTGCATCATAACTATAGGGTAGTTTAGGTAGAGAATAAGCCATTGTTACCTCCAAATTAATTTCAAGTTTAGAACGCACTTACCAATTGTGCGCCTTTTATTTACAGTTCTCAAACATAAGCATTGCCACTGTAAAAATCGTTCCTGTTCGTATCTATACATTCTATCTCTGAGATTTGCGTAAGCTATCAACCTCTTTTTTTTCTTTTGGGGTGATGGGATTTTTTACCACTGCGGATCCAATTTCCCATAACCCAAGACCTTATTAGCGCTGAATTCCTCTCAAAATTGAAGTATCTTTAAATTCACAATCTCACTTACCTTATTTATGACTTACGAGTACGATGTTATCATTATTGGAAGCGGCCCGGCGGGCTTTTCCTGCGCTATGCAAAGCTCCAAATTCGACAAAAAAGTATTAGTTGTTGAAGCCAATGAAGAATTTTTCGGAGGAACCTGGATCAACACCGGCACCATCCCCAGCAAAGCCTTGAGAGAAACCGCACGCATCATTGAACGTTTCCAGAACCAGTGCCAAAACATGGATCTTGAGAGGCCTTATAAGCCCCAAAAAATGGCGGACATCCTGTATTATAAAAATCAAATTCTGGAAAGTAAGAATAATAAGGTTGAGGCAGACTTCAAGAAAAATGAAATCGATACCATCCGCGGTTATGGGGTCTTGAAAAATAATCATGAAGTAGAGGTTACCGGAAATGCCGGAGACACTAAAATCATATCTGCCGAATTTATTTTAATTGCTACCGGCAGCAGCCCCATCAAACCAACCGGCTTTGAAGTGGATCATGATAAAGTGCTTGATTACACTTCCATCCTGAATCTAACGCATATTCCTCACCGCCTTTCCATAGTTGGCAGCGGAATTCAAACGCTTGAGTACGCCACTACTTTTGCAAGCCTCGGAAGCCGGGTTACTATTCTCAACGAGAATGAAGAATATCTGCCTTTCCTCGACCATGAGATTTATGAACAACTTAGTATTGTTTTAAAGCGGAATAAAATTGATGTTTTTTCGGGTGCAGAGAATATTGAAGTCCGTGAAAATTCACTTCGAAATACCACAGAAGTTAAATACACTCGAAAAAATGATCCCGAGAAAGGACGCATTCATGTCATTGAAACTGAACATGTTTTATACCTGGGAGGAAAAGTTCCCAACACAAAATCGATGGGACTTGAGTCAGCAGGAGTTACATTGGATGACAAAAACTGCATAAAAGTTGATGAAAACTACAAAACTAACATTGACAATATTTACGCCGGTGGCGATGTCATTGGCTTCCCAGCGTTGGCATCGGCTTCTTTCTCAGAAGGACGTGTGGCCTCTTGCCGGATGTTCGGTATAAAAGCGCTTGAAGTTCCACCTCAAATCCCATTCGCCATTTATTCGATTCCCGAAATGTCCAGCATCGGCCTCACCCAAAAAGAAGCCGAGGAACAGGGAATGGATGTAACGGTAGGACGTGCTTACTACAAAAATATCACTCAGGGCGATATCAGTAACCAACAGGATGGGCTTCTGAAAATTGTTTTTGAAACGGAATCCCTCAAGTTAATTGGCATCCATATTTTTGGTGAGCGTGCCAGCGATATGATTCACCTCGGCCAGGCGGTGATGTCTTTAGGTGGCGATGTGCGATATTTTATAAACCACGTGCTAAACTACCCCACGTTCAGCGAAGCCTACCGAATTGCCGCTTTCAATGGAATTAACCGGGTGTACAAAGCCGGAGTGAAATACAAGAAGATTTTGAGGTAAATCAGGGGCAAGAGGTGAGGTTCAAGTTGCAAGAATACCTTTTTACGAATCTCTGCTAATTGCTAAACTGATTCTCTTATACATAATGAATAGCTTTCCGCATGCCTTCCGAGTCAAAGGGAATTTCTTCCGGTAAAGGTTTTAATTTCAATCCTCCAAAGTAAATGAATACACTCCTTTATTTGTAGCGAAAAAGATAGTCTCTCTTCCCTCAACTTCTGTAACAATCATTTCATTGGTCTGAACTTCGCCAGGACTTTCTTTAAATTCTTCTATTCTCCAATTGTCTCCATAGTCAGTGGAAATGGCAACAAATAATCGGCCCTTTGGAGAAATTCCAGATCCATAAACTCTGCCTGACTGTACACTGCTATTTTTTAGAGCTTGAATATTATATCCTTCCAAAACTGTATTCCATGTTTCACCCCCGTCAGCTGATTTACGAACTACATTAGCCAAACTTACTCCGCCTCCAAATCCCACCAAAACCATTCTTTCATTTTCTTGGTGAATAGCGGTTGAATTTGCATTGGCATCAGTATTGAATGAAACGTTCTCATTTAGTTCTGTCCAAGTTTCTCCTCCATCACTGGATTTAGCTAGATAAGCGGAAAAGGAATTTGTCCATCCGCCCGTCCATACTTGATTTGGATAATCTTTGCTAATGTACAAGAATTCTGATACTCCTACTTTCTCACCCTCACTTAAATTTTTCCATGTTTTTCCATCAGTAGACTTAAAAATAAAATGCCAATCTGCATAAAAGCTATTTTCATTTCTACTTAATCTATTGATCACATAAGGCCTCTCTCTTCCTTCCAGAGATATTTGAATAGGTTCCCAACTTTCTCCATCATCGATGCTTTTATAAAGTGAGGTATAATTTTCTGGCAACTCGTGATAATCAGTAGTGTTTTTACTTACCGCATACACTTCTTCGCTCGCAACTAAGATATCGCCGAATTCAGAGTTTTGAGAGTTTATTTCCAAACTAAGACTTATCCATTCCTTGGCAACCATTGACAAATCATTTCTGAAAATTTGTTCTTTACCAATAACAAATAGATAAGCATCAGAATAATCAATAGCATTAATTTCGTGGGCTTCTAATCCTAAATTCTGCCACACTCCGTTCCACTCTTCCGATTCAGCATCAGTTCCACAGCTTATTGTTATTAGTGGTAGAAAAATGAAAAAAAATTGCATGTATCTCATAAATTTTAGCTTAATGAAATTTGTTGTTCAATTGCTGAAAGTGAGGAGAATGGCTAAACTAAATATAATGAATAGCTTTCCGCATGCCTTCCGAGTCAAAGGGAATTTCTTCCGGTAAAGTTTTGATGCCCTTTTCTTCTGAGTTTTTTGCGCAATAAGCTAAAACCATCGCATCTACAATGTCATCTTCCTGAACTTCGTTGCGGCGGAATTCTTCTTTGATCTCACGGAAAAAATCCTCGGCAACAGGCTCTCTGTCTCGCATTAATTCCAGTCGGTGCTTAATCCCTTTTTTCAGGTTCTTCTTTTGATAAATCATCCCGCCGTTCACCCCCTGAAAAAGCAATTCCGGGTGGCTTTCAAAAACCTTATCTCTGAGTTTATCATCAGCTCGCAACAACTCATCCACCATTTGTATTTTCGGGGTGATATTCCAGGACTGTAAAGACAAATTTTTACCGGTGTAATCGAAACTCGTCATATTTGCCTCTACATAGGAAGGCGCGGAAACAGCCGGACGAATAGGAGGATTGAAAACGCTGGAAGCATATTCCGCTCCGATTTTTTTTCGCAAAAGCGCATCGCATTCACGCACATACTCTTCATCCTCAAGGCCAATCGGCATATCAATAAAAATGCGGTCATATAACTCAAAAGCAACTTTCAGGCCTTCTTTAGTTCTGATAACTTCGTATTTCGAATCGCCCTCATCAAAACTGATAAGCAGCCACCCTGCTTTACAACCATCGATTCCCGCTGTTTTCATTATATCTGATCTTTTAGGTTTTCCTTAATTGCGATATGCAGTTCATCTAACTGATGCTCGTCCACCACATCCGGCGAATTATCCATCAGGCTTTGCGCTTTTTGGTTTTTTGGGAAAGCTATAACATCCCGAAGGCTTTTCGCGCCCGTCATCAGCATCGCCATCCTGTCGAGACCAAAAGCAATTCCACCATGCGGCGGCGCGCCATATCTGAAAGCGTTAAGAAGAAATCCGAACTTCTCATCAGCTTCTTTCTCCCCAATTCCCAATAACTCAAACACCCGTCGCTGCACTTTTGGGCTGTGGATACGGATGGAACCTCCTCCTAACTCATTTCCGTTCAGAACCAGGTCATAAGCGCGAGCTTTCACCGCAGCCGGATCATTTTCCATCAACTCCATGTCTTCTGTTTTTGGGGATGTGAACGGGTGGTGCATGGCGTGATAGCGCCGGCTTTCTTCATCCCATTCAAGCAACGGAAATTCCGTAACCCAAAGCAGCTTAAAATTAGATTGATCTATCAAATTGTGCTCTTTGCCCATCATCAGCCTAAGCTGCCCAAGTTGGGTTAACACGCTTGGTTTTGGCCCGGCGAGAATCAGAACCAAGTCACCTTCTTTGGCCCCTGATTTCTTCACCATTTCATTCACAATATCATCCGTTAAAAACTTCGCGACGCTGCAAAGAGGCCCGTCTGGTGTCATTTTGATGTAAATCAATCCACCTGCGCCGGTTTCTTCTTTAACACGATCCGTTAGCCGGTCAATGGCTCCTCGCCCAATCTCTCCTTGTTCCGGGACGGTAATTCCAACTACTGCTCCTCCCGATTTTACTGTTCCAGAGAATACTTTAAACTCAGCGTCTTTCACTATTTCTGAGAAATCCTTGAACTCCAATCCAAACCTTATATCCGGTTTATCCGAGCCATAAGTGTTTAGAGCTTTTTCATAAGTCATCCGTGGGAAAGGTGTTTCTATGTCGGTATCGATGGTCTCTTTGAAAACCTTTTTCATCATCGCTTCGTGATACTCAAAAATATCTTCTTCGTCCACAAAACTCATTTCCACATCAATTTGGGTGAATTCCGGCTGTCGATCGGCCCGAAGATCTTCATCCCTAAAACACTTCACAATCTGAAAATACCGATCATAGCCGGATACCATCAACAGCTGTTTATAAGTTTGGGGACTTTGAGGAAGCGCGAAAAATTTCCCGGCATTCACACGGCTTGGTACCAAATAATCACGCGCGCCTTCGGGAGTGCTTCTCATCAATACCGGCGTTTCCACTTCCACAAAATTATGCTCGTGGTAAAATGATCGTACCGATTGATAAATCTTAGAGCGCAGCATCAGCTTTTCCTGAACCTCGGGCCGGCGTAGATCCAAATACCGATACTTCAAACGAACTTCTTCGTTTGTGGAGATGCCATCTTTGATTTCAAACGGCGGAGTATCGGCCTCGGAGTAAATCACCAAGTCGGTGGTTTCAATTTCAATCTCTCCGGTTGGTAATTTTGGGTTGATGTTTTCCCTACCCCGGGCAATTACCTTTCCCTTAATTCCAATTACATACTCAGAACGAAGTTGCTCGGCTTTTTCATGGATTTTGTCATCTTTCTCGGTAAAAACTACTTGGGTAATTCCGTATCGGTCGCGTAGATCGATGAAAATCACTCCACCAAGATCTCGCCGGGGCCCAACCCAGCCATTAAGGATTACTTCTTCACCGATGTTTTTTGCGCTAAGTTCGCCGCAAGTATGTGTTCGTTTAAATGTCATTATAATTTCAAAAGTCGTGAGTGAGAATTGGTCAACAAAGCGCTGAAAATACATATAATGTAAACGAATCGCTTAACGCAAAATCTTTTTGATTTGGAAATTGGGATTTTTTTAGAACAGTTTTATTGCGGCAAGCTGTGGCAAAGAAGCTGTTCCCTCAAAAAAATAATGAATGTCTCCTTATTTTAAGTACATTAATGATCCTTTCTCCGAGTGGGTCGGAGAAACATTTGTACCTGGGGAGGTAAAAATGATAACTATCAATACTGTTATTGCTGACGGCAACGAGATTTTCCGTTATGGCTTAAGCTCTATTCTTCGCAAGCAAGGAGAGTTCAATGTTTGTAGCGAAGTGGATAATGGGGCTTTGGTTTTAACCGCTTTTGAAAGCGTAAAACCACAATTGTGCATTCTTTCTTTTTCGATGCCGGAAATGGATGGCATTCTGATTGCCAAAAAAATCATCGATAAAAATCCCACTGCTAATATTCTGCTTATGGCCGATGAAACCGATCAAAAAACCCTGAATGAATTCTTGGATTCTGGAGCTTTCGGTTTACTCCACAAAAGTGCCCACCATATTGAGCTAATTGACGCCGCACAAAAAGTTGCTAATGGAGAACGATATCTTGGCAAGCAATTTTCCCGAATGATGACTCAGGAATATCTCCGGCTTGCCCGGCAGCGAAAGCGGGTTGATCCCTCCAAAGCCATCACCAAAAGAGAGCGTGAAATTTTAACGCATTTGATTGATGGCCTTACCAGCACTGAAATTGCTTCTAAATTGTATATAAGCCCACGAACGGTAGAAAAGCACCGTACTAATCTGTTAAAAAAACTGGATCAAAAAAATACGGCTTCTCTTGTGCGGTACGCACTCGAAAATGAACTGAATTTACTTTAGCTCGCTACGTAGTTATACGTATATAAATTACGTATATGTCACTATTGAAGAGTCCGGCTCATAAAGGTAAGTTAACGAGGCAAATGGGGTAATAGCCGTCTGTAGATGATATTAGCCGTCGCTCATTGATTTGGGGACGGCTTTTTTTGGGAGATGATTTTTCATCAAACAAAAAGTAAAACCATTACCGCATAACTTATAATTGCCAAAACTCCCGCCAGCAGGGCAAGCGGAAATTGCGTGGTTACATGGTCCATAAGATCGCAACCGGTAGCCAGCGAAGAGAGAATCGTTGTATCCGAGATTGGAGAACATTGATCCCCAAAAACCGAGCCCCCGATAACGGAAGAAAAACAAAGAGTCAGAAAAAACGGATCGGGCACAACAGCCCATGCGAGTGGAATAGCGACGGGGAAAACCACAGCGTACGTGCCCCAAGAAGTACCGGTAGAAAAAGCGATTAGCATGCTCAAAGCCATCAGGATACCGGGGAGAAGTGCGGGGATGATTAAATCTCCCACCATATCCACAACGTAAGCGGCAGTTCCTACGGCATCCGCCACTTCTTTAAGGGTAACAGCGAGCGCAAGGATAATCGCGCCGATGGTAACTCCTTTACATCCATCAATAAAACCATTTACGACTTCCTGAAGCTTCATTCCTTTTGAAAGAGCAATCGCGAAACCCGCTAGGACGGCAAGCACAAATGCTTCAGCAATTAACAGAGAGGAATTCTCTCCCATGTCCAAAATAAAATAGGTGTAAAAGTAGGGCAGAATAGCCACGCCAAGTAAAGTGCCGATGGGGCCAAAAAAATCGATTAAGCCGGGATTGTAACCTTCAGGCACTTTTTGTTGAGTAAGTTCATCCGCGGCCATTGGTACTGCGCCGTCACGATCAAGTTTTCCTTCTTGTCTCGCGCGTTTGATAGCCGCCCGCATTTTTTTGCCCGGTACGAAGGGGAATTTATCCCACGCAAAAAGGAGCGTAATCAGAATGGCAAATATCGCATAAAAATTATACGGCAAAGCGGTGAAGAAAAAGGCAACACTCTGTTGTGTGGTTTCAAAAAGCGGAAGAGTTCCAATCACCAATCCCCCTACATAAAAAGGCCACACATTGAATGGGATAAGAGTTGCGGCAGGCGAGGCGGTGGAATCAACCATGTATGAAAGTTCTTCGTGCGAAACGCGGTGTTTGTCGGCAACCGGACGAACCGTTGCTCCAGTCAAAACGGTGCTAATGGTGCCTCCCTGATGGAAAACTAATCCCATCATCCAGGTAAAAAACTTTGCGGTTTGTGGCCCGCTTACCATTTTGGCACTTGCCCAGGAAGCAAATTTCTCAGCGCCACCTGTGCGTGTCCATATTCCTATTAATCCACCAAGGGCCCACAAATAAACTAATATGATGAGAGCAAAACTTTCGGTTCCAACAGATGGAATCAGAAACTCTTGCACGATATTTATTTTACCTGAAATAACTCCGCCAAGGCAAATTCCAATGAATAATGAACTCACAACCTCCCTGGTATAAAAAGCTAAAACAATGGCTACAAGAGGCGGCATAATTGACCATAACCCATAATGGCCATCATGGGCAGGGAAATGCCCGGCATAATAAACACCGGCTATAATGAGGGCAAATACAGCGCCAATGGAAATTTTGCGGCGGGTGTGGGGATCAAGTAGCTTTTTCTTTGTATTGGCGAAATCGTTATTCATATGCTCCTTTTTTTAGGCACCACAAAATAACAGATTCCCTGTGATTACCGAATGAAATTTAGTTTCAATTTACAATTAAAGATTCCCCAGCGTTAAGTATCCGAAAATCAGGTTTATCATCTCCATATTCCTTCATTGCCTCATTAAAATCAATGATGGGATCTTCTTGACCATCATCGGCAAGGGGAAATGTGCCGTAATGCATCCCAATGCTCATTTCTGCCCCCACATCCTGATGAGCCAAAATAGCCTCACTCGGAGAAACATGCACCGGAGACATAAACCAAATCGGTTTATACGCGCCAATTGGAATGAGGCCTAACTTGATAGGATATCTTTCCCCAATTTCTTTAAAAAACTCTCCATATCCGGTATCACCGGCAAAATAGATGTTGCCTGATCGAGTTTTCAATACATATCCCGCCCATAAGGTTTTGTTTTGATCAAATAAACCTCGTGAAGAAAAATGCTGAGCCGGTACAGACACGATCTCCAGATCATGGGAAATGGTTAAATCATCCCACCATCCCAAATCCTGAACACGTACAATTCCTTCATTGCTTAACAGTTGGCCCACACCGAGTGGTGTAATAAACAAACTGCCAAATCTTTCATGAATCCTTTTTAAAGTGGAGATGTCCAGATGGTCGTAATGATTATGGCTGAGAACAACCAAATCAATTTCAGGGAGATCATCAAAACGAATACCGGGCGGGGTCATTCTTTTTGGGCCGGCAAAACTAAAAGGGCTGGCACGGTCGCTCCAAATTGGGTCTGTTAAAATATTCAGGCTGTCGGTTTGGATAAGAAAAGTGGAATGATTGACATAGGTTATCACCAAAGAATCACTAACCCGAGCGGCTGGTTTTTCGCCGTATTTTATATCCTCTTCCGGCGTTTCTTCCCAAATTCCCGGATCGCGTGTTAAAGACCATTTGGCAACTTCAAAAAAAGATTTAGACTCCACCCCGCCTAAATTCTCAAAACTCTTTCCATTAAAATTTTCTGAAACCGGCCCATCATATCCCGGTGCAGAAAGCCACCATCCTACAAGAACTACTATAAGTGCAAATGCAGCCGCCAGGCCAAAAATCCAAAAAAGAATATTATAGAATAGGTTCATAATTTGATGTTTTTGTGCTCTACCGTAAGGCAATTGCCGCAATATATTACAAACCTATTTTAGCTCCCGTTCAAAAAACTCATAAATCCTGCGGTATTCATCATACCAAGAATCCTGATCTACGAAACCATGCCGCTCGCTGGGATACATCATCATGTCGAAGTTTTCATTTCCCGACTGAACCAACCGTTCTACATATTGAGCCGCATCCTGAAAACCCACATTATTATCGATAAGTCCGTGCAGAATCAAAACCGGCTTTGTCAAATCATCAGCATACGTGATGGGAGAACTTCGGGCGTAGTTGAGTGAATCCGTTTCCGGTGTTCCCAGTCGCGGAAGGGTGTACCAGGGATTGGTGTAAAAATAATTTTCCCAGTTAGTTACCGACCGAAGAGCCGCGGCGGCGTCAAACTTATCGGGAGAAACGCTTACGGTGTAAAGCGCCATAAATCCGCCATAACTTCCTCCATAAACACCTACTCGCGAGGTATCTGCTTTATCGAAATTATCAGAAAGAAAGGCGAGGCCGTCCTCAATATCTTCGGTTTCATATTTCCCCATCCAGTTGGTGACATCTTCGCGGAATTTACGGCCATAACCTGTACTGTGCCGGTAATCCACCTCAATCACATAATATCCCTGGTGCGTCAGAAACTGGTTGAACATGTATTCGCGCCAATAACTGCTCGACCATCCCTTATAAACGTTTTGAAGCGATCCCGCGCCGTGCACGAAAACCACAACCGGATTTCCCGCAGGATTTCTTTTTTCCGGCTTCAACACCGACATTGAAATGCGGGTTTTCCCATCTCTGCCGGTGAATTTCACATAATCTTCCTTCTTCCAGTCAAATTCGTAGAATGATTCCGGAACCGTATTTGTAAGTTTTGTTTCTCTTTTTGGGATGACAACATCGCTGACGTATAAATCAAATGGCTCATTAAAAAAGGTTTTTGAATACACGATATACCGGCGGTCATCACTCAACCTAAAGCCCGTTCGATAGCCTTCTTCAACGGTAAGTTTGGTGGGGAGATTTGTTATCACATCTAACTTCGAAAGCTGGATTTCACCCCGGTCATTTTCGCTTGTGGCCATAACAATAGTTCGCTCATCAACCCACTCTGCCCATGGAATATCGTACTCGCCAAATGTGTGCTGTTTATTTTCAGAACCATCAGGATTAATACTATAAATATGATTCCAGCCATCCCGCTCGCTTTGATACATCAGCTTATGGCCAACCGGCGCAAATGACATTTCCATACCATACAACCAGCCATCGGTCTGATCTTCAAAGATCACTTTCGAAGAATTATCTTTCAAATCAAAAGTGATAATCTCCCGCTTTTTCATTGGAGCATCCGTCCAGTCTAAAGCTAAATAATCTCCCGAGGCACTCACATCAGCATTCAAATATCCTTCGCGCTGAAAAACTTCTTCCACTTTGTTAGAATCAATATTAGCTACAGAAACTATCCGGTTTGGGATTCCCCGGCGGCTTGAGCCCGTTTCAACATAAGTGTCTACATATTCTGGAAAGTGGTATTCCTTATATGCAGAGTTATCAAATTGGCTAAGCACCATTCGGTTGTCACCCGCCCAATCCACGATGCTGTAATTGGGTTCGCTTTCTTTTTTGTTGGTGATTTGCCGGATGAAGGCTTCGTTCACCCCGGAAATCCAAACATCTCCACTTTGCACAAAAGCGAATTTTGATCCGTCGGCATTCCACACCGGATTATAATCGAATCCTTTAGTAGCTACTACTAAGCGCTCGTTTTCGAAGTTGGCATCGGCCAGCATTAAATCTCCATCTTTGGTAAACAGAAGATGTTTTTTGTCTGGGGAAAGGCTGTAATTTCGTTGAATATCTTCAGGCGCTTTCTTATGATTTTTCCCACTCAGCCCAACCTGGAAAAGCTCGGTATCAGAAGTAGCGGAATCACTCCAGTTATAATAAATGGTTTTACCATCAGGCGAAAAATGAGAGAAAGAGGGCCGTATTCCAGGGATATAGGGTTCATGGAAAATATCCTTTAGCGTAAGCTGATCGGGAAATTGCTGGGCCTGTGCGCTCATCCCAAATATTAAAAGAACCAGAAATAGTGAATACAGATTTTTCATATATATGTAGCGGAATTTAATTTGTCAGAGAATAGAAATTCTGCACGAAAAAATTGGTAAAACCAGATTTTTCCCTGTAAAAAAATTACCAAGGTTTTTTGATGAATCGACAGATAAACTGATTACCCCTTTATCAGCTTCTCCACATCGGATATTTCCTTTGGAACGTCTGTCAGGTTTTCGCAGCCATCCTGAGTAACAATTATATTATCCTCTATGCGAATTCCACCAAAATCGTAGAGCTCTTTTAGTTTGCCGGCATTTAGAAACTGAGACTGCTTTTCATTTTCCAGGGCTGGAGTTAATAAAGCAGGCACAAAATAAACACCGGGTTCAATAGTAACGACCATTCCCGGCTGCAGATCGCGGCGCGCCCGCAAAAACTTAATTCCAGGACGATCAATTCGCTCAACTCCTTTAGGATAACCGCCCACATCGTGCGTATCTAAGCCAAGAAAATGGCCTAATCCATGAGGGAAAAACAGCGCGAAAATATTCTCGTCCATCATGTCATCTACAGAACCTTTTACTAATCCTTCCTCTTTCAGGCCTTCCATGATTATTCGGGCTGCATTGAGATGCAAATCTTCCATTTTCACTCCAGGTGAAACAGCATCTATGGAGGTATTCAGGGCATTCAGCACCGCCTGATAAACGCCCACCTGAACAGACGAAAATTTCCCGTTTGCAGGATACGTTCGCGTGATGTCTGAGGAGTAGCCGTTGTATTCGTGGCCGGCATCAAGCAGGAATAAATCGCCGTCTTTTATTTTACTCGTATTCTGAACATAGTGAAGGATGGCGCTGTTTTTTCCACCGGCAAAAATTCCATTGTAGGCGTCTTGCTGTAATCCATTTTCAATTTGCACCTTGCTGAAAATGGCCTTCAGTTCATACTCAAACATTCCCGGTTTAATCGATTCCATTACTGTTCTGTGCGCCAGGTTATTCACCCGAGCGGCCACACGCATTTGATCCAGCTCGGCATCGGTTTTAAACATTCGGCAATAAGTGAGTGCATCCTGCAGGCTTTCAATATCAGCCTCAAAGCTGCGGTTCAGATCTTCTACAAACTCGGCATCTGCTTCATTTAAGCAATACACCTTATCGGGATTCATTTCATTCAGCACATGCAAAATGTCGTTTATGTAATGCAGATGATCCGGCTTGTACTCTTCCTGATACATTTCCCGTGTTTTTACATATCCATGCCAAACCGCATATTGCGAATCTCTCTCTGGAACAAACAGGTGATATTCTTCGGTTTTCAAATCTAAGAGTAATGCGCACTCGGGTTCATTCACTCCGGTGAGATACCAAAAATTCGACTCTTGCCGAAAAGGATATTCGTAATCCGTTTCGTTCCGATATAGAATTTCCGAGCCTTGAACAAAAACGGCGCCTTTTTGGCCTTCATCAAATAAAGAGAGTAGTTTTTCGCGGTGTTTGCTATGCATAATCAATAATTAAAAGGGTGCTTCAGATTACAAGTAGAATACAGAATTGAGCAACGAATATCGACCTAACAAGATTAGGAATTTTGTATCAGCAAGTTTTTAAAAGATGAAATGAAATCCGGGATTTTTCTTTCAAAATCAAATTCTATTTCGGCAGTTAAATCCAATTCCTGAACTCCTTTTGCTGAATGTATTTCAGTATTTCGCTTTTCTTTTTTAGCAATTAAATCAAGTGACGAGCTAAAAAATGCCGTATTCGCGCCTTGCCGGTTTAGGATTACATTGAGGCGTGTACCGCCATAAGGCGATACCGAAATAGTAACCGCTATTTTGATATTTTCATCTAAACCGAAAATCCGGTAGTAATGATCCATTGCTAATTCCGGGGCATAATCATCAAAGTTTAAAAATTTTATAGGTTGATGGGATTCATTAAAAAGTGTTTGGCAAGCTTCTAATGCAAAAGTTCTGGCTACAGGATGAGTTTGGGAACCTGTAAATCCACGGTCTTGCCAATACTGAAAACTTCGCTCAATGTTTTTTTTTGATTTGAAAGGCTTCGGAAATGCAGTCAAAGGCGAAAGCGAATTCTTGGCTCCTGTTTTTGTCTCACTTGTTTTGGGCCCAAAGCAGAAATCGAGCAAGCCATTACTCACCAAAACCAAAGGCGCTCCTACTTTTTGGTTATAACGGGCAACCTGAATCGCAGCTTTTTCATCCAGTTTTATATCTCCGGATTTGCATTCTACCAGCAGCAAAGGCTTGAAATCTTCATCATAACAAATAATATCGGTGCGGGAGGAGGATTTATCATTGGGAAGTTTTACAGGACTTTCAAAGGATATGCGGTGTGGAGAAAATCCAGCTTCTAAAGTCAGGTAATCAATCAGTTCAAGACGGACTCTTTCTTCGGGGCGATTCACGAAGGTTTTCTTCAGAATGGGATTCCAAAGCAGTTTTCTTGCATCCCTGAATCTAAACTGTGGAAAATGTAAGAGGGCTTTACTAATCAATATTACTGTTGTCTGGTTAAATTTTCCTTGGGGTAAAAACCATAGGTAATCAGATAATAAAGTTGCTTTACATCATCATTCAAAGTAGAGCCTCTTTGTATAAGCACTCCCGGGGAGCGTCATCCTGAGGCTACTGCCGAAGGATCTTTGCCATTAATGCTCCCGAATCAATTCAGGCACAGGCTCTTCGGCAGTGGCCTCAGAGTGACTTAAGATACATTATTGAATTCTCCTTAACATTGCAACCGCGGAGTAAATATTGCCCTACCCCAGAGTTATTCTTTCATCTTCAGATTTTCCCGGACAACAATGATTCAATATTAAATGCGAAGTATTAAATTTCGAAGCTAATTTAACACTTAACATTCAATCATTTTACACTGACTTCCGCAGTATCTCCTTCATTATCCAGGCTTCTCTTAATGAAGAATTGCTGAATAATGGAAAGCACGTTAAATATCAGGTAATACAAACTAAGGCCGGAAGCGAAATTGTTGAAGATGAACAACAACATAAACGGGAAAATATACTGCAGCATTTTCATCTGACCAGCCATTGGGCTGCTCGCTCCGCCGCCGCTCATTCCACCTGTAAGTTTACTCTGAACCATCATGGCGGCCGTCATCAAAAGAACAAGCCCTGCAATTTGATCACCTAAAAAGGGAATGCTGAAAGGCAGATTAATAATGTAATCCGGAGCCGATAAATCACTCACCCATAGAAATTCTTCCTGCCTTATAATGATCGAGTTCTGGAAATAGCGCCAAAGGGTAATAAGGATTGGGAATTGCAGCAGGTTCGGTAAACATCCTCCTAATGGGTTTACCTTGTTCTTGCGATACAAATCCATAGTCGCTTTTTGCTGCTTCTGTGGATTGTCTTTGTACTTCTCCTGTATCTCCTTCATCTGTGGCTGCAATTTGCTCATCGCACCCATACTCTTGTAACTTTTGTAGGTCAGTGGAGAAAGAACCAGTTTTACAAGCGAAGCAAAAATGATAATAATTACGCCCACATTGGCTACATAATTACTCATAAATTCAAAAAATGGAATCACCATCCAGCGCACAAATGGATCGGAGAACCAACGCAGCCAGCTCCAGCCCACATCCACCATATCATATGCATTCTCATCCACTTTAATAATTTCCCGATATTTCATCGGACCAACATACATGCGATATGAAGCAGAGCCGTCATTTTCCAGATTTGTTCTTATGGAAGAGGTATAAAAATGCCTTGTATTTGGATCATCGTTTGCACCGGTAACTTCACCCGTTAACAGAGCGGCATCGGTTGAGGAAAGCGGCTTTATCAGTTGTGTGAAGAATTTTGTCTTTGTAGCCGCCCAATCAATATTTCCGTTGATGTTGACTTCGTTCCTTCCTGTTTCATCCAGTTTAAACTTTTCAAGTTCGCCTCCGGCATATACATAAGCTGCGGTTTCAAGAGCATCCTGAGTATGATCTTTCTCGGTGAAATTAAGGGGAGTTGTCCAGCCGAAATCAACCGATCGGCCAACTATATAATCCTGAAGGTTCACGAATCTCAAGTCAACATCAATTTCGTAATTATCACCGTTCATCGTGTAGGTAACTTCTACCTGACGGTCACCTTCGAGTTCCAACACATAAGAAACCTGGTTTTCTCTGCCTTCCGTAATAGTTATCGAAGAGCCGGAAGTAACCTGCCTGAATAAAAGATCCTGCGTTTCTACATTATAATTTTCGGTGGAAAGAAAACCGATGTTATAGGCAGAGCGAGTGGTGTCGTTAATAAGCTGCACCGGATGCCCCGCCCAGGTATCATATTGTTCTAAAATGAAGGAAGACGGGCCTGCACCTTTATTGGTAAAAACTATGGTATAAAGAGGAGTGGAAACTTCAAACTCTGTCTGTTCCGTTTCAGTGGCGGTTGCAAAAAGGCCTTGCTGAGGCACGTCACGTTGTGGCTGTCTTTCTTCTCGTATGGCTGGAGCGTCTCGTTCAACATCTGGGCTTTCCTGTAAAGAATCTTGCTGTTTTTGCTCAATTTGCGCCAGGCTATCTTGCGTTGCTCTTTCTCTCTGTTGCCGGGCCATTTCTTCTTCCGACGGCATGGTAAAATAAAACCAACCCATCATTAGCAGAAAAATTAAAGCGAGTCCGGTTGCTGTATTTTTATCCAAGTTAACTTTGTTTAAATGGGTGAAGAATGAGGTACAAGTTGGGCCTGCAATTTTTTCAAGAGGCTGATAACGTCATTTTGGACATTATCGAAATCGAGCTGTGCGTGTTTTGCCATCAACACAAGATGAATTTCCGTATTTATTTGTGTGCTTAAACCTGATAAAATATGCCGGTTCAGGCGATAAGCTTCACGAAGAAGGCGTTTTGCGCGGGTTCTTTTAACAGCGATACCAATTTTTTTTGGAGCGATGAAACCGGCAAGAATATTATCACCGGAATTTGGATACACCGCAAAACGAAGGTTCACAGTAGGTGAAGTGATGAGTTTTGAAGCTGAAAAAAGATTTTCAAAATTTCGTCTGCCGCGTAATACGTGAGATTTAGGCAAGGTAAATCTACGTTTTGGAGAATCAGCTAAATTACTTTGCTCCTTTTTTCTCATCACTTACAGTAAGCTTATGGCGGCCTTTGGCTCTGCGGCGTGCAACTATTTTGCTTCCGTTTGCGCTAGACATGCGCTTGCGAAAACCATGCTTATTTTTACGCTTTTTATTACTTGGTTGAAATGTGCGTTTCATGAATCAGGATATTTTTGTGCGTTCAATTTCTCATCCGAAAAAGGCTTTAAATATAAAGAGAATATCAGAAAAAACAGAAAATATTTGTCTCTGATGTATGATTATTTCTTTGGAGGATTTTCGCCCTAAAATCTGAAGCTAAATCTACGCTATAACGAGAACGAAAAGAATTATATTCTGCCACAAACGTTTACTTGGCGTGATATTTGTAAATATTAAAATTCCGAACAGTTGAACCGCCCTCTCTGAAAGGTTAACTTCAACAGTTCATAAATAAATACCTGATACAAGCACAAAATTATGTTAGACGCAATCGGTAAGGTTATTACCAAAGTTTTTGGTTCCAAGAGCGAGAAAGACATCAAAAAAATTCAGCCCATCGTAGATCAAATAAAGTCTTTCGAGGAACAGATTAAGCAATTAAGCGATGACGAGCTAAAAGCTAAAACTGAATCCTTCAAACAAAAAATTAAAGACGCCACCGCCGATACACTGACGGAAATCAAGGAGACGAAGGTAAAACTTGACAACATTGAGGAGCTAACTCCGGGTGAACATCGCGAACTTGCGGAGCGCCTGGATGAGCTGGAAGTCCAGGAACTGGATATAATTGAGCAGATTTTAGATGACATTTTGCCGGAAGCGTTCGCCGTACTTAAAGACACCTGCCGCCGATTTGTCGGGAAATCATGGAAAGTGGGCGGGAATGAAATTACTTGGGAAATGGTGCCTTACGATGTGCAGTTAGTTGGTGCCATTGTGCTGCATCAGGGGAAAATTGCCGAAATGAAAACCGGTGAAGGTAAAACGCTTGTCGCTATTTTTCCGGCTTATTTGAATGCTCTGAGTGGCAAAGGTGTGCATGTTATAACGGTAAATAACTATCTGGCGATACGTGATGCCGAATGGAACGAGCCGATTTTTAACTTCCACGGTTTGAGAGTAGACTGTGTTGATCGTTACGAACCAAGTACTGAGCCACGCCGAAATGCTTATAAAGCCGACATCACCTACGGAACAAATAACGAATTTGGTTTCGATTATTTGCGTGATAACATGGTAATTGAACAAAAACAATTGGTGCAGCGCGATCATCACTTTACCATTATTGATGAGGTAGATTCGATTTTGATTGATGAAGCCCGAACTCCACTTATTATTTCCGGCCCGGTTCCTCACGACAATAAATCGGATAAATATGTGGAGATGAAACCGCGGATGGAATCGCTGGTTGCGGCTCAGAAGAAACTTGTTTCAAACCTGGTTTCGGAAGCGAAGAAATTATTGGATGAGGGTGATGAGGAAAAAGCCGGACTGGCGCTTTTCCGTGCCGTTCGTGGATTTCCTAAAAATCCTCAGCTCCGAAAAATGCAGCAAGATCCAAAAATGCAGAAGCTGATTCAGCGCACCGAAAATTTCTACCTGCAGGATAACGCCAAAAATATGCCTGTAGTTGATGAGCACCTTTTCTACGCGGTGGATATGAAAATGAACTCCATCGAAATGACGGAAAAAGGCCGCGAGTTTATTACCGGCAGTGGTGAAGATCCGGATTTCTTTGTGATTCCTGATTTGGGTGAAGACACTGCCGAAATCGAAAAAGAAATTGAGGAGCTTGAGAAGGAAAAGGTTGAATCCATCAAAAGTAATAATGAGCTCAGCGAAGAGTATAAAGAGAAAAAGCTTGAGGAAGCCAAGCAGGAACTTCGGCTGGAACGTGAGAAAAAATTCAACGACCTGCACCGGCTTTTTGCTGAGCGCGGAGATCGCATTCATACCGTAAATCAGCTGTTGAAAGCGTATACCAATTTTGAGCGCGAAGAAGAATATATCGTTCAAAATGGCAAGGTAAATATAGTTGATGAGCATACCGGGCGTGTACTTTCCGGCCGGCGGTATTCTGACGGATTGCATCAGGCCATCGAGGCGAAAGAGCAGGTTAAGGTGGAAGCATCTACCCAGACTTACGCTACCGTTACCCTTCAAAACTACTTCCGGATGTACGATAAGCTATCGGGAATGACCGGTACTGCGGAAACGGAAGAGGGCGAATTCAACGAGATTTATGATTTGGATGTGATTGTAATCCCAACCAATAAACCTATTGCCCGAGACGATAAAGAAGATCTCGTCTTCAAAACAAAACGGGAAAAATTTAAGGCTTCCATCGATAAAATTCGTGAGTATCACGAAAAAGGCCAACCGGTTTTAGTGGGTACCACCAGTGTGGATGTGTCGGAAACGATGAGCCGAATGTTGCAAAGAGCCGGGATTCCTCACAATGTTTTGAATGCCAAACAGCATGCTCGTGAAAGTGAAATTGTAAAGCAAGCAGGTGAACCAGGCGCCGTTACTGTTGCTACGAATATGGCGGGACGTGGTACTGATATCAAACTTGCAAAAGGCGTGAAGGAAAAAGGCGGACTTGCCATTTTGGGAACGGAACGGCATGAATCCCGACGAATTGATTTGCAGCTCCGTGGACGTTCCGGGCGACAGGGAGATCCGGGCGAATCGCAGTTTTACGTTTCGCTTGAAGATGATTTGATGGCACTGTTTATGTCTGATAAAGTCGCCAATGTGATGGACAAGTTGAATTTTGAAGAAGGGGAAGTAATTACGCATTCCTGGATCACAAAGTCTTTGGAGCGGGCGCAGTCGAAAGTTGAACAGAATAACTTCAGCATAAGAAAACGCCAGCTTGAATATGATGACGTGCTGAATAATCAGCGAAATGTAATTTATGCCCGCAGAAAACATGCCCTGCTTGGCGATCAGTTGAGAACGGACATCATGGATATGCTTGATGATTTAATTGAGATGCTTGTTCAGGATCATGTGGCTGCCGGAGATTATGAAGGCTTGCACGAATCCATTTTACGCCACCTTGCCGTAGATGTGGAATTTGACCAGGATGAGTGGTTTAAGATGAATGAGCGTGATTTAGTTGATCACATCATTGATAAAGCCCTGGAAGCATATAAGCGCGAAGAAGAGCAGATGGCGAAGCCACTGTATCAGGTCATGAAACGTATTAAAGAAGCAAATCCTGAAAACCGCCCGGATAAAGTACAGGTTATTTTTACGGATGGAATTCGCCGCATGAGAATTGTTGTGGATGTGGAAGCCGCTCTCGAAAATGAGGGACGGGAAGTTGCCCGCTCACTCGAAAAAAGTGCGGTTCTCTCCACTATTGATGACAAATGGATGGAGCATTTACGGGAATTGGACTCGGTAAAAGAGGGAATTGGGCTGCGGTCTTTTGCTCAAAAAGATCCGCTACTGGAATATAAACGTGAAGCTTTCAGCATGTTTAAAATGCTGCTGGATGATATCAATCAGGAAGCTATTTCTCTTATCTGGAAAGCTGTCCCCGAAGTTCAGGCAGAAAGTTCTAAACTTCAGCAGGCTCAAAAGCAAAAATCCCGCTTCGACCCCTCAGCCATGCAAACTCAGCATGCCGATTCTACCGGAATGGGCATGAAGGCACCTCAGCAGAACGGCGGACAAAAACCTCAGGGTGGTAATGCCAAGCCAAAACCTGTTGAAGTAGCCGATGAACCCGGCCGAAACGATCATGTGAAAATTCAGAATATGAGCAGCGGCGAAACCAAAGAGATAAAGTGGAAATACGCCAAAAAAATGGTCGATGAAGAAGGCTGGATTTTAGTGGAAAAGTGAGGTTAGAGATTCAAGATTTAAAATTGAAGATTAAGGATTGTTAGGGTACTTTTTAATCCCGGCTCTCTGAGTTTTAGGAAGTTTTTCAGTCCTTGTTTGGTGTAGTGAAGTAAGCGAACCTGTGACCTACTGCCTAGAAGGCAGTGTGCTGTTTCAATCCTTGTTGTCGTGGATTAGTGAAGTGAGCACCACCACATAGGCAGGAACATCACCGGCCATATCTGGTTTCAATCCTTGTTGTCGTGGATTAGTGAAGTGAGGTCGTTGGTTATGTTGTTGTTTGTCTTAATCACTACTGTTTCAATCCTTGTTGTCGTGGATTAGTGAAGTGAGGCAACTTGATGAAAAAGCACTACTCGATTTTGTAGGCGGTTTCAATCCTTGTTGTCGTGGATTAGTGAAGTGAGGTCAAAGCAACAGGAAGACGGCACCTGGCTAATCCAGTTTCAATCCTTGTTGTCGTGGATTAGTGAAGTGAGGTACTCAACTCCGAGATCATGCCTTAGAATCGAAATTGTTTCAATCCTTGTTGTCGTGGATTAGTGAAGTGAGGTCTGTACTCATTCCCCCTTCAAAGGGGATAGCTGACTGTTTCAATCCTTGTTGTCGTGGATTAGTGAAGTGAGGCTTGAAATTCGTTACCAGTCATAGTTTCCAGATTTTAGTTTCAATCCTTGTTGTCGTGGATTAGTGAAGTGAGGGCTCAATTTATCCAGCTCCAGGATTAAGTATTGAGGTTTCAATCCTTGTTGTCGTGGATTAGTGAAGTGAGGGAAGCAGCAAAAATAACAAGCGCTAAGAGCACCGGGTTTCAATCCTTGTTGTCGTGGATTAGTGAAGTGAGGAATCCCCATCCCTGGAAGCAGCGCCTGTAAACGAGGTTTCAATCCTTGTTGTCGTGGATTAGTGAAGTGAGGCTGTTCCTTCTTTATCGAATTCAGCATTCTGTTCAAGTTTCAATCCTTGTTGTCGTGGATTAGTGAAGTGAGGTCCGTATTACATCCGCTACTTGTGCACTCATCCTCGTTTCAATCCTTGTTGTCGTGGATTAGTGAAGTGAGGTCTTTTTTATCGCTTTTAAAGCACGTTCCCGCCATTCTAGTTTCAATCCTTGTTGTCGTGGATTAGTGAAGTGAGGTTGTTATTCGGGCGAAAGCCGGGGGAGATGAGCCGGTTTCAATCCTTGTTGTCGTGGATTAGTGAAGTGAGGTCAGGGGTTTTAAGAACACTGCCGGTTGAAATATTGTTTCAATCCTTGTTGTCGTGGATTAGTGAAGTGAGGTGGCGTGGCAGGCTTCTTCAAGATCCTTATTATAAAGTTTCAATCCTTGTTGTCGTGGATTAGTGAAGTGAGGAGGGCGGGTACATAACATACCATTATCCCGATCCGGAGTTTCAATCCTTGTTGTCGTGGATTAGTGAAGTGAGGCCAAGCGAAGCAAGCTGAACCAGATGGCGACTCGTATGTTTCAATCCTTGTTGTCGTGGATTAGTGAAGTGAGGCAGGGAGGTGCTTCTCGCCTATGAAATGGAAGTGCGGTTTCAATCCTTGTTGTCGTGGATTAGTGAAGTGAGGATATGTTCAGGTTCATGTTCCGGAAGAATTGCAGAAGTTTCAATCCTTGTTGTCGTGGATTAGTGAAGTGAGGTCCAACAGGCTTAATTCGGCTGAAACAAGTGCATGTTTCAATCCTTGTTGTCGTGGATTAGTGAAGTGAGGCAAGCTTTCCGCAGCACACAGGAAGGTACAGATCGCTGTTTCAATCCTTGTTGTCGTGGATTAGTGAAGTGAGGCTGGCTGAAATTGCAATCAATACCGCTGTAGCTGTTTGTTTCAATCCTTGTTGTCGTGGATTAGTGAAGTGAGGGCGGGATTTGACGGCTCAAATGAGCGATTAACGTGCCCGTTTCAATCCTTGTTGTCGTGGATTAGTGAAGTGAGGTAACCCAAGATATATAGCAGATGCAGATTTTGAACAGTGTTTCAATCCTTGTTGTCGTGGATTAGTGAAGTGAGACTTGCCTTGAACGGCTGTTCACATTCTGCACAATGCTTGTTTCAATCCTTGTTGTCGTGGATTAGTGAAGTGAGGTCTATAGAGGTAGGCGTTACCACCAGTTCGCAGGGAGTTTCAATCCTTGTTGTCGTGGATTAGTGAAGTGAGGATTCTCAGGATAGATAGCCTCCTCTCCCCGGTGGGAGAGTTTCAATCCTTGTTGTCGTGGATTAGTGAAGTGAGGGAGCATTACCGGCGTTATGATCGGGTCGGGGATAGTGTTTCAATCCTTGTTGTCGTGGATTAGTGAAGTGAGGCTTCATCAAAAGTAGTTTCATCCCAACCATCTTCAGTTTCAATCCTTGTTGTCGTGGATTAGTGAAGTGAGGACGATGTTCCGCTTTGGGGTAGTGGGTATGGCCGTATGTTTCAATCCTTGTTGTCGTGGATTAGTGAAGTGAGGCTACAACGGATTCGCCTACCTTCGTAGGTTTAGACCGTTTCAATCCTTGTTGTCGTGGATTAGTGAAGTGAGGATTGAGCGCAGGGGTGATGGAGTTGGCATAGCTAATTGTTTCAATCCTTGTTGTCGTGGATTAGTGAAGTGAGGGTAGCCGAACCATTTTTCTTAACCCAATTTTCGTGGGTTTCAATCCTTGTTGTCGTGGATTAGTGAAGTGAGGCCGGTTTAATTTTTCTGCAAACTTTGCAAGCTCAAGTTTCAATCCTTGTTGTCGTGGATTAGTGAAGTGAGGAAGGGTTAAGGAAGGGTTAGATAAGTTTGAAGAAGAGTTTCAATCCTTGTTGTCGTGGATTAGTGAAGTGAGGACTCGGTAGTAAAAGCGGTTTGGCTCGATAAGCAGTAGTTTCAATCCTTGTTGTCGTGGATTAGTGAAGTGAGGATGAAAAACATTAACCGGGATATTAGCGACTGGCAGTTTCAATCCTTGTTGTCGTGGATTAGTGAAGTGAGGGATTCATATCCCGCTTTCTCAACTACATCTTTCATTGGTTTCAATCCTTGTTGTCGTGGATTAGTGAAGTGAGGAACGCTGGAATGGATAAAGGAGAATGAACATGATGTTTCAATCCTTGTTGTCGTGGATTAGTGAAGTGAGGTTGCTTAAAATATTAAGCAATGTTATCTACTATACCTGTTTCAATCCTTGTTGTCGTGGATTAGTGAAGTGAGGATTAAGCTTTTTATCAGCTATCCTCACTAATTCATGTTTCAATCCTTGTTGTCGTGGATTAGTGAAGTGAGGTAATTAATGAGCACGGCTATAAGGCTGTGCAAGAATGTTTCAATCCTTGTTGTCGTGGATTAGTGAAGTGAGGCCGGAAATGCGGCGGTTGATTGACAAGGTGATGGATAGTTTCAATCCTTGTTGTCGTGGATTAGTGAAGTGAGGTTTTATTCTTCAAAAAGGAATTGGAAGTAACTGGGTTTCAATCCTTGTTGTCGTGGATTAGTGAAGTGAGGAAGACGGAAGCCGGGCCGCCAGCGGAGTTACCAATAAGTTTCAATCCTTGTTGTCGTGGATTAGTGAAGTGAGGGGTCGCGTTATATAATCCCCATCCATTCCATCCTTCGTTTCAATCCTTGTTGTCGTGGATTAGTGAAGTGAGGGTTACTTTCAAGCGGGGCGGGGTAAAGTTCCTGGTGTTTCAATCCTTGTTGTCGTGGATTAGTGAAGTGAGGAAGCCAGGAAGACGGCGAAAATGCTGTAGATCTTTTGTTTCAATCCTTGTTGTCGTGGATTAGTGAAGTGAGGAGTACAAGATCCTTACTCATGCCAAACCTCCCATAGGTTTCAATCCTTGTTGTCGTGGATTAGTGAAGTGAGGTTTGAGCTGGATGAAGTGATTGTTGGCCAGGGATGGGGTTTCAATCCTTGTTGTCGTGGATTAGTGAAGTGAGGAAGCTGGTGATGATTGCCAAGCTTTACCTTATTTGTTTCAATCCTTGTTGTCGTGGATTAGTGAAGTGAGGGTTAAAAGGGTGTTTATAGTCCTTTAACTATACCCGTTTCAATCCTTGTTGTCGTGGATTAGTGAAGTGAGGTTTATTTTTATAGAGCTGTTTGGCAACTTCAAGTGGGTTTCAATCCTTGTTGTCGTGGATTAGTGAAGTGAGGAATCCACTATGGGAAGGTGTACCAGGTAAGTGGTAAAGAGTTTCAATCCTTGTTGTCGTGGATTAGTGAAGTGAGGGGAGCCGGCACAAATGGCACGGTATACCGTCCTCGGTTTCAATCCTTGTTGTCGTGGATTAGTGAAGTGAGGTACCACCGGTGATCACATTATTGGAGCTTGGAAAAAGTTTCAATCCTTGTTGTCGTGGATTAGTGAAGTGAGGTAAATCAGCAGCCTTCTTTTCATAGTGAGCGGCTGGTTTCAATCCTTGTTGTCGTGGATTAGTGAAGTGAGGATCCTTCAAAAAATCCATACCTATGGCAATCAAAGAGTTTCAATCCTTGTTGTCGTGGATTAGTGAAGTGAGGAAAGGCCGGGGGGTTGTTAAATTCCCCGGCTATCTTTGTTTCAATCCTTGTTGTCGTGGATTAGTGAAGTGAGGTACAAACCGCTTTTTATATACATCTCCAAAGTTTCTGTTTCAATCCTTGTTGTCGTGGATTAGTGAAGTGAGGCGTTTTTACGTGTTGACGGTCGATTTCAACAGAACAGTTTCAATCCTTGTTGTCGTGGATTAGTGAAGTGAGGCATCCAGGAAGGATTCAAACTTTTCTTTGCGTTGCGGTTTCAATCCTTGTTGTCGTGGATTAGTGAAGTGAGGCAGTACCTAACGAACATGTACCTGACTTTCTGGACGGGGTTTCAATCCTTGTTGTCGTGGATTAGTGAAGTGAGGCAATACCAAAGTTTTCATCATCAGGAGAGAGACGGGTTTCAATCCTTGTTGTCGTGGATTAGTGAAGTGAGGAACTCAAACCCATCTCCCGATACATCTTCATCAAGTTTCAATCCTTGTTGTCGTGGATTAGTGAAGTGAGGAGGTTCATGCCGCCGAGCGCCGTTTCGATGGTAAGTTTCAATCCTTGTTGTCGTGGATTAGTGAAGTGAGGCTTCATACGGTTTTTGCGGCTTCGTTATTCTCGGTGTTTCAATCCTTGTTGTCGTGGATTAGTGAAGTGAGGATTGAGAAGAAGCTGGGGAAAGAGTAATTAAAAATGTTTCAATCCTTGTTGTCGTGGATTAGTGAAGTGAGGATGCACCATCTCCCCAAACTCTTTGCTGTACTGGGTTTCAATCCTTGTTGTCGTGGATTAGTGAAGTGAGGAAGGAATTGGTGCTCACGGAAGTGCCGCAAACGCCGTTTCAATCCTTGTTGTCGTGGATTAGTGAAGTGAGGCTGCCCCGGTAACATGATTGATATGGACTGGCTGAGAGTTTCAATCCTTGTTGTCGTGGATTAGTGAAGTGAGGGGGGCAAAATCTTACTCAAGGACATGACTTTGTAGTGTTTCAATCCTTGTTGTCGTGGATTAGTGAAGTGAGGTATTTCTGATTGACCTTTCGGATTTCGATACTGAGAGTTTCAATCCTTGTTGTCGTGGATTAGTGAAGTGAGGCTCCTGGTGTTCGGCGATCTTCACATTCTGCTGATGTTTCAATCCTTGTTGTCGTGGATTAGTGAAGTGAGGCTTGCACCACGGTTGTATAATAGAGCACACCACATAAAGTTTCAATCCTTGTTGTCGTGGATTAGTGAAGTGAGGTCGTTCAGGTCAATCTTATGGGAAGTGGTATTTCGGTTTCAATCCTTGTTGTCGTGGATTAGTGAAGTGAGGTTTCGGCTATATAAGCCTCGTCAGTTAACCTTTTGCGAGTTTCAATCCTTGTTGTCGTGGATTAGTGAAGTGAGGAGTGCCTGGAGGTACTGACCTACAAAGAACTGGAAGCGTTTCAATCCTTGTTGTCGTGGATTAGTGAAGTGAGGGAATGTCTACCCAAAAGAAGATTGAAAGCGTTGAAGTTTCAATCCTTGTTGTCGTGGATTAGTGAAGTGAGGTCCTACCGGGCACCGCCTACAAAAGAAAAAGAAGGGTTTCAATCCTTGTTGTCGTGGATTAGTGAAGTGAGGTCCAATTTGGCACTGTTTTGCTGCTGACGTGGGGCAGTTTCAATCCTTGTTGTCGTGGATTAGTGAAGTGAGGCATGTTCCGGCGGCTTGCGATTCTATTTATGTTAGCGTTTCAATCCTTGTTGTCGTGGATTAGTGAAGTGAGGCCTCCTCGGCATTTGCAAGGTTGCGGTTATGTTCCTTCTGTTTCAATCCTTGTTGTCGTGGATTAGTGAAGTGAGG
>JBBEBR010000003.1:0-169103 GCA_040882225.1 Balneolaceae bacterium
TAATAGTATTCCCTTATTCATGAAATCCAATACTTGAATGTTTAGCCCTATAACGGTTTGGCGTTTAACCGGCTTGGCCTTATTGACAATTAATGTAATTAAAACTCAGGATTACCATAAGACAAAAATTTTTGAATTATTAAACAGCGGCCAAGTCCGAGTTGAAACGCTGGTTAGTGGGCTGTCCCATTTATTTTTTGTCTCAGTTGCGCCATCGACATGAAGTCACCATTAATTTTTCTATGCAACATTCTATGACAATTTGCACAAACTAAGGCAAGATCATCAAGAGTAGTTTCAGTTTTTCCAGTTTGACTAATTGGATTTAAATGATGGCATTCAATGAAATTAATGCCAAACTTTTTTTTAAAAGAAAAATTACACACTTCACACTTCAAATTATCATTGGCAATTGCAATTGCAATTTCCTTTTTTCTATTTACAATTTCTCTGTTCCTCTCTCTTTTGTAATGAGAAACTAATTTCATTTTTCCCTCTTTAACACTTAGGTCATGATCTTGGCTTTCAATTTCATTTAGATATGAATTAGTATTAATGACCGATTGCTTAAACCGATCAACAAAAAATGGCGTAAGCTGGTCCCAGGTGTTTTTAAGATATTCATCAGTATTTTCAATACCAGATATTTTATCAATACGGCAAACATTTCCTTGACTTATACCTTGGAAACTTACGTTAGCCCAAATTGTTGAAGAAACAGGTATAAGACTATTTAGCGGAGATATTGCAACTGTTTTTACTCTTCTGCCAAAGCGATAATTAGATTCTGATTTCGTATCTACGATACTATTATCAATAGGAGTTACTAAATGAGTAAAACAACGGATTGAATTAATTTTTTGATGAATTAAAATTAATTCTCCAACAGATGGACTTAAGGCATTATTTCTATGAACTGTAGGAAAATGCAATACAAAATCTTCACTTTCCAAATCCATATAAGCATGTTCATTAGTGGAACTTGTTACATTTTTTATCCAAATGATGTCCAGCGGAGTAAATAGATTATTCCTTGAAATATTATTCAACATCTAAAGTAGATTTATCGGTAATATCAAATACCATCCATTTTCCTTCAATATTGATAGCATATGTACCATTAGGTTGGTTAGTAATGCTTAGTGTATAGGTCTCTTCATCCCTTTTTACTTTATAATCATATCTCATTGCTGAAAATCTACTTTCAGAAATAATTTTGTAATTCCTGACATCAGAACCGAAAGTAGCTTTGATTATAGTATCACTGATTATAATTTCTACATCTTCTTTGATGGGATTTTCCATTGCTTTGGCCCAACTTCCTTTTTCTTCAATATTTGCCCACTGATCAGCTTTGTAAATAGTAGATTCTTGAGATTGTCCAAATGCAGAAATACAAAAAAAGGAAAGTAACACTGCAAAAAATGTTGTTCTCTTCATGAGTTTATGATTGATTAGAATTTAATTTCAGGTTAAGCCCACTAACATATTAATGATGAACATTTCATCGGGGATAAATGTATATAATCTCCTTTAATAATGCTTAAGAAGTTACTGCACATCAAGTATTTATTGAAATAATGTTCCATAAAGTAGTTCATATAAATCGGCTGATAAAACTTTATTGAACATTTTTGTAAGGAATCATCTTCTCATCGCTCTAACAGGTATGAAAACTTAAAAAACTCCTGTTATGAGCAAATTATTAAAATCCGTAAGAAACGAAATTCGCCGCCGTAATTATAGCTACCGAACCGAGCAGGCTTATACAAACTGGATTAAGCAATTCGTCAGGTTCTGCGACTTTCAACACCCGGCTGAGGCTGAGCAAGCAAAAGTAGTAGAATTTTTAAATTACCTGGTAAACGAGCGAAATGTAGCGGCATCAACACAAAATCAGGCTCTTTGCTCACTTGTTTTTCTATATAAGCAGGTGTTAAATCAACCATTGGGAATGCTTGACAATCTTAAATATGCCGGAAACAGTCAGAATATTCCGGTGGTACTGTCTCCCGAAGAAGTAAAAAATATGTTAAACAGTATGGGTGGCGTAAAAAAACTTATCGCCAGTTTAATGTATGGAACCGGATTGCGGGTTTCTGAATGCCTTCGCCTTCGGATTTTAGATGTGGATTTCAGCTATAGCCAAATACAGGTGCGAAATGGAAAAGGAGGGAAAGACAGGGTAACGCTACTCCCCGAAAAGCTGACATCAGATTTGAAATTCCATATACAAAAAGTGAAACGGCTTCACCAGCAAGATATTCAAAATGGATACGGCTCTGTACTAATGCCTAAAGCATTGGCAGTAAAATATCCAAATGCGTCAGAAGAGTTTAAATGGCAATATCTGTTTCCCTCCAAAAAAATAGGCCGCGATCCACGCTCAGCGCACCTGCACCGGTATCACCAATCACCACAGGCGCTGAACAGGGAAATTTCAAAAGCCGTGAAGAAAGCCAATATTGATAAAAAAGCTTCAGCTCACACCCTCCGACACAGCTTCGCCACCCACCTCCTGAAAAATGGCTACGACATCCGCACCGTGCAGGAACTCCTCGGCCACAAAAACCTTAAAACCACCATGATATACACGCATGTACTCAATAAGGGCGGCAACTACATCAAAAGCCCCGTAGATATCTTATAGTTCTAAAATCGTTAATCGCCACCCGTTAATCGCAGATCACCCAGCCTTAGAAAAAAGAGGATGTTGCTGATGCATTGTTTTCAATCCAAAATCCAAAATTCAAAATTCAAAATTGGATATTGGATATTCATTAACACCCACGTAGATCTTTCGCGATACAACAAAGAATCTTAAATCTTAAATTTTCTCCCTCGTCACGAAGCTCCTGCTACGTGATGCAATCCCGGAAGCTCCCGCTTCCATACAAAACCCATGGCCAAACTTCTCAAATTGTTAATCGCCGCCCGTTAATCGCAGATCATCCAGCATTTTCCGGCCTTAGAAAAAAGAGCGTTGCTAAATTTCAATCCAAAATTGAATATTGGGCATTCATTAACACCGGGAGATCTTTCGCGGCTAAACGTAGAACCCTTCGCTACCTGCTAAGCGCTCAAGATGACAAAAGAGAATGTTGCTAATGCTATAGTTCAATCCAAAATTCATTAACACCCTCGTAGATCTTTCGCGATACAACAAAGAATCTTAAATCTTAAATCTTAAATTTTGAATCCTAAATCTTTCCCTCGTCACGAAGCTCCTGCTACGTGATGCAATCCCGGAAGCTCCCGCTTCCATACAAAACCCATGGCCAAACTTCTCAAATTGTTAATCGCCGCCCGTTAATCGCAGATCATCCAGCATTTTCCGGCCTTAGAAAAAAGAGCGTTGCTAAATTTCAATCCAAAATTGAATATTGGGCATTCATTAACACCGGGAGATCTTTCGCGGCTAAACGTAGAACCCTTCGCTACCTGCTAAGCGCTCAAGATGACAAAAGAGAATGTTGCTAATGCTATAGTTCAATCCAAAATTCATTAACACCCACGTAGATCTTTCGCGATACAACAAAGAATCTTAAATTTTGAATTTTGAATCCTAAATCCTAAATCTTGAATTTCTTACCATCAAAACCGATACCTTTCAGGTATAATATTCAGTAGAAAAAAATTATGCCTACAGTTAAACTCTTGAAAATTGCACACGGCCGAAGCGGCGACAAAGGAAATGGAAGTAACGTGGGAATCATAGCCCGTCATCCTGATATCTATCCTTTCCTCCAGAAAAATCTAACGGCAGATCGCGTAAAAAATCACATGAAAAATGTGTGCAAAGGCAGCGTAGAACGATTCGAACTTCCCAACATCGGCGCACTAAATTTCTTGCTGAATCAAAGTCTTGGCGGGGGCGGAACCGTTTCCCTAAAGCTGGATGCCCAGGGAAAAACACACGCTTCTCAGGTTTTACGAATGGATATGGATGTTCCCGAAGAGCTGCTGAAATTAGTGGAATGATTTGCTAAGCCCACCCCAAAATTTTCCCAGAGATGTCTGGGAAATAGAATCCTCAATAAAAGCGAATAGGGATCTCTATCTGCATAACATCCCATTTCAGAGACATGACGGTGGTATTAATATTTAATTCGGAAAATTGAATGGTGAAAGCTTCTACCGGACTTTCGAGTGGCTGAACTGGAAATTCGATTCGTTTATAATCCCGGTTGGCATTATAGTTGAAAGCTCCCCACTGACCTAAATCACGATTCAAAATTACAGTCCACGAATCTGGATTTGGGATGGTAAACAGCGAATATGTTCCGGGGTGAATGGCTTCCGTTCCCATCAAAACGGTATCGGTAATGGTGATTTCAGTGGCTTCGTTTGCGCCCGTTCGCCAAACTTCACCATAGGGTTCAAGATCGCCAAAAATAACTCGACCCGCTTTATATGGCTGCCCGTAAACCACTTTTATATACGCTCCTTGGTACTTGACGGAAGAAATAGCGATCGGGCTTTTCCTGTTTCCAACATCCTGCGAATCCGGCAGTTCCGGTTTGGATTCTGTGCATCCCGAAAGCACCATCAACATAAAAACAGTGGAAAAACAACAGGCTAAAATGGTGGTGAATTTCATCAAAATTGTCCGAATATGAATTGTGTGTTTTTTCGGGATGGCTCGTAAGCAACGCCAACCCCCAAATCTAAAAGAATATTGGAAAGCTTAAACTGCACGTGCAATCCGCCTCCAAAAATGCTTCTGCTTGAAGCTAACAAATCACCGGAGTTTAAATTTGTAAGAGTGTGTGAAAATGCGGTTAAATAAATGCTGCTCAAATACAGAGGCACGGTAAGCCCGCCGTTATCGGGGTATAAAAGCGGAATAGTATAGCGCGTACTAAAGCGGCCAAGATTATTAAAAATGGTATCGTTGATAGAATTTGGGAAAGGATTTACTGCAAAACCCATCGGCACAATCGTGCTGTTGCCATAAATGGGACTGGTGCTTTGCTGCAGAAAACGAAGGTCTACCCGCAGCGACTGATTCCATCTTCGAAGCGGAGAAAGGTAAGCGAAGGCTCCGTAATAAGCCGTCCATTGCTTGCCAAAAGTGGTGCGGCCAATTCCATTTTCAAAGGTGATGTCAACGGTTGGCTCGTTGAGTGTATGTTCCAGTAATCCGAACATGGAAATTCCAGCAGAAGGCTGCACATCTCTGGGAAGATTTAGAATTCCGAGATTAAGCTGTGCAAAAGTTCCGGCCTTATACCGGGTGGCAAAATCGGAAATCGCTGTTGGGGAAAGATCATAATATTTAAACTGCTCCGCTGAAATTTCCGGCTCAAAATAAAAGGATGAAAGCCTCGTGTCTCCCTTAAAAGTATAATGGAAAGGAATGGTGAGGCTGATGCCGCGATCTTGCCGCATTAACGGAAATTGTTCGTTCGTGGTAGGATCGGTGGTTGCGAAAAATGATGGATCGCTGTAAGCATTGATTTCGAAGCCGGGATAGAATGTTTTATTTGCGTAGGTGAAATCGTACCAAAGCCGGTTCTGAATGCCGGTAACTTCAGAGTAATAACTTTGCCCCGAAAGCACGTCTACACTTGAAATACCAGCTCCCGCTTGTGTAGCGCCTGCATTTTCTCTTAGAACCGGAATGATAATCCGTGGTTTTAACCAGGATAAATCTGAGCGGTAGGGTGAAATTTCCCATTCCGAAGTATCTTCAATTTCGCTCCCGAGAAGGGGCCGGTTTAAGCGTACCTGAAGCTCAGCTCCCTGTAGAATTTCAGCTTCAGGAACGGCTTCCCCAAGAAAATGCTCCCGCGAAAGAACAGCCAGTTTCTGCTCATCTCCCGTCTGCACCACATAGGCGATGGAATCTCCGCCGGGGGAATAAGAGGCTTCATAAGCATTATACACTGAGCTTGTAATTTGCGTGATTTCCCAGGAACCTAAATCATATTCAAAAACATTCATGGCGGGCGGGGCGTCCATGGTAAACATGATTTTTTCTCCATTGGGATGCCATTCCGGATCATGCACAGAGCCATTTAGAAAGGCGAGATCTGGGTCGCCGGCTAAATCATCACCCAAAGAAGAAAGCGCCGCAATCCACAAAGCCTGAACTCCCCGGCGGTTTACCAGCACCGCAATTTGCTCAGGATTTCTGGGATTAATTTTTATGCTGACCGGATTTCCCGCCGTAAAAGTATACAACGTGTTGAATGCTCCATCTTCAAGAACCTCAACAATGCGGCCGTTTTCCTCATGGGTTTGAAGGCCGAAAATTCGTCCCGATCCGGTGGTTGGCGCAAAAACACGTTTTCTTTTGGTTAGTGTGATGTCTTGCCCGGATGCTACATTTAAGCGGTGGATATCCGTTAAATACACCCCCGGATACAACGGATGCCGCGAATAACTGCTGTAGTATAAATTGCCATTTTCGGTCAGCTCATAATTATAGTCCCCAACTGAAAAGGCCTCTTTCACGAGAGAAATTTTTTCTGTGTGCAGGTTTAATCGATAAAAACCTAAGAGGCTGTTGTAAAACGATCCATAAAAAAGCAGCTCAGAATCTGAAATCCATTTAGGGCCATGCGCTTGCTCTCCTTTAAAAGGAGTCTCAAACAGGCTCGATTTCTCCGTAGTATTGATGGGTATTTCCTGAAGCCTTTCTTGTTCGCGCCGGTTCATTTCCTCTTCGTATTCGTTAAAGAGTACTCGGGGCCACTTGCCCGTTACACTCGAAAGTGCATATCCATAACCCAGCATAAAATGGCTGTAATGCATACGAATGGCTTCTTTGCTTACCGATTCGCCATAGGTATCGTGCAGCCAGTCTACAAATGAATAACCGGCTATATAATGGCGGTTACGTGGTAAGGAGTAATCAGAGGGAATTAAAGTTTGGCCCATATTCCACCGGTAAGAGCTCCCGAAATTGGCGTTGAAACGGTTGGTGGAAAACGTGTATTCGCCCCGCCCGCCCTGTGGAGCTATTTCTTCGGTTTCATAATAAACGGCCAGGCCTTCATGCAAACCTACCGGAACAAATCCATGCACGGAACGGGCGAGGTCTGGGGAAAAGTAACTGATGAAGTTGGGAATACTGATTTTCTGCTCGCTTCTAACTTGCTGTACATTATAATGCGCGGCATGAACAAGTTCGTGAGGGAGCACGGTTTCCAGCCAGTCGCCGGTTTTGGGATTCATAGCTTTCCCTTTTATCGGGGAAAGATCTACTTCTGAGCGGAAATTGAAGGTGGTTACAAATCCGTTTGAGAGGTCATTATAATTGCGAAGGACAACCGGGAAATTTGTGAGTGTTCCACCGGTTAACTCAGAGGCGGAGGGATAGCTGTTTTCGAGAATTCTGGCGGCGCGATAAGCCAATGAATCTTCTCCGCCAGGAAAAATGATTCTGAAATGCTCCGTCTTTAGTTGTTGCCAGTCTTGCCCGGTAGGCCGGTTGTGTGGATAGAAAGAGAAATATTGCGCCGTTGCGGAAATGGGGATAAACAGAATCATCATCAACAAAAGAAATAAAACGCCGGTATTTTTCATCAAATAGAAAGGTTTACTGCGGGTAAGAATTTATAGATAGCCCAAAAGTGAGAAAAAGCACCTGCCATCACAAACAAGTGCCAGATTTCGTGAGAGCCAAAAGTACCGGGGTAAGGATTGGGCCGCTTAAATCCATAAATGAAAGCGCCGAACGTATAGAAAAGCCCGCCAATGGCAATCCAGTAGGTAAATGGCCTTGGCACTGAATCCCACAATTGCGGAAAAATGATAACCGCCGCCCATCCCATAAATAAATAAATTAAGGTGGAAAGCCATCGTGGAGCGTTCATCCAAAAGGTTTTTTTGAGCACTCCGGCTAATGCGAAAATCCATACGCCGAGTAACATGCCCAGCCGCCAGCCGCCATCTAAAGAAATAACGCAAATGGGAGTGTAACTGCCGGCAATCACAATATAAATCATGATGTGGTCGATTTTCTGAAACAGCGATTCATACTTATCGCTCACATTTAAAGTGTGATAAATGGCGCTCGAAAGGAACATGAGAATCACTGAAACGCCATAAATCAAAAACGAAACCTGATAACTGAGTGGAGTTTCCGTGGCGGCTCGCATCAACAAAACAAGCCACACCAAGGCAACGATTGCGCCAGCTAAATGCGAATAAGTGTTAAAAGACTCTCTGGGTGGGAACAGGTGTCGCAAAGAATGAATGTTGAATTATTTTTACTGAAGATACTATTTAGAAAACAATTTTTATGAAAACGCGCTTCTATATTTTTTTAACAAGAGGGACTTATTTGTTTTTTAAAAAAGTGGTCATCCTGAGCATACCTGCGAAGGACCTTTGTTTTTGGTGATGCAGATGCCGGTTCCAACATGAAACCATTCCCAACACAGATTCTTCGGGGGTACCCTCAGAAGGACTTGTTGGTTTTTAAAATACATTTTGGTCATCCTGCCTGTCCCTTTGGGGAGCATACCTGCGAAGGATCTTGCCTATGGAGAGCTGCCAAGAATTTCATTCGTCGCGATGATTCACCAAATCCCAAACATTCCAAAAGTACCACTATGAAATAAGCTCCCAAATTCTGGCTACTTTCCCTTCAACCCGGAAGGTTTCTCCAAGATTTGTAACCTAATCCGTGGCGGCCTCATAAGCACCCAAATCATCGGCATATAGTTGAATTTGCAGTTCGTTTTACCGGCATCCCCGCCCACCAAGGCCTGCACTACCCCAGCTTTTCAATGCTGAATTAATTCCCCGGCGAATTCATGTAATCAACTACAAGGTTGCTCATGGCCCGGACGCCTAATTTCATCCCGCTTTCATCAATAAAGAAATCGGGAGTGTGATGCCCGGCCGGTTCTCGCCCTTCCTGCATGCCCCCTATAAAAAAGTACAAACCCGGAACTTTTTCCTGAAAGAAAGAGAAATCCTCTGCTCCGGTAGTAGCGTCCATTAGCTGTGCATTTCCCTCGCCAGCCACTTCCTTTAGGGTTGGCAGCATTTTGGCTGTTAGTTTAGGGTCGTTATATGTGATGGGATATCCATCATGAATAGTTAAAGTTGCCTCGGCACCATTACTTTCGGCTGTATTCTGAACCACGGTTTTCAGGCGTTCAAACATTTTATCACGCATTTCATAATCCAGTGAGCGCAATGTCCCTTCCATATAAACACTTTCCGGAATAATGTTACTTCGAACCCCACCTTTTATAATTCCTACCGTAACCACCGCCGCTTGCTTGGTGAGCGGCATATTTCGACTAACAATAGTTTGCATGTTATTGATGATCTGAGCTGCGGTAACGATGGGGTCAACTCCATTCCAGGGCGCAGAACCATGAGCTTGTTTTCCGCTAATTTCAATACTGTAAGTGTTCGAACTAGCCATAATTCCTTCAGAACGATATTCAATTACACCAACAGGTGTATCATCAGAAATGTGCAGCCCAAATATTACATCTACATCCGGATTTTCAAGGATGCCTTCTTCCACCATCATCTTGGCTCCGCCATTTTCACCAGCCGGAGTTCCTTCTTCAGCCGGCTGAAATATGAACTTAATCGTGCCTTTGATTTCATCTTTCATTTCGGTAAGAATTTTTGCAACTCCCATCAAAATGGCGATATGAGTGTCGTGGCCGCAAGCGTGCATCACCCCAACTTCATTCCCCTGATATTCACCCTTAGCAATCGATTTGAATGGAACATCCGTGCGTTCGGTAACCGGAAGCCCGTCAATATCGGCACGAAGTCCAATCACCGGCCCGGATTTCCCGCCCTCCAAAAGCGCAACCACACCGGTATGAGCAATTCCTGTTTCAACATCCAAACCCAATTCATTCAGGTATTCTGCAATATAGGCAGCTGTTTCAAACTCGCGGTTCGAAAGCTCCGGGTTCTCATGAAAGTGGCGCCGCCACTCAATAATCTGTTCTTCAATTTCATCAGCTTTCTGGTCGATAATTTGTTTCAGTCCGGGAGCTTGCGAATAGGCGGTAATACTGAACAGGGAAATTAAAAGGAGAGAAAGTAGCTTTTTCATAATTAGGTATTCTTTTTGGTGGATGGGTGATTGTACAAATTAAGAAGCTGAAATAGAAATGGGAGAATCTGAGATTGATCCCGAGGCTAAACAATCCTGCCAAATGTACATCGGCTCGCTGAGCCGATACTCACAACTCAAAAATTTCATCCAGTTCAAAAATATGATAACCGGGTGCAGATTTCCGAAGTGCGTTTATAGCTCCCTTCCTCTCGTTGCGTAGCTCTGCTGCGCAATGCCTGTTGGAAGCTCCTGCTTCCAGACAGACTTTAGTGCAAGCTTACTTTTATCACCCGGCTCTCTTTATGAGTAAAAAAACGTATGAGTAATTACTATACTCACAACTCAAAAATTTCATCCAGTTCAAAAATATGATAACCGGGTGCAGATTTCCGAAGTGCGTTTATAGCTCCCCGAGCTACTATTTCCCCCGGGATTGGCCGGTATTTCCTCAACCCGGGAATTTTGGTGAAAATATTGGCTAAGATCATTCCAATCGTTTCACCCAACCGGCTTTCTTCGCGTTCTCCCTCCAAAATCGAAGGACGTAGAACCACACAGGTATCGAAATCCAGCTTTTTTACGGCGTCATCCAGTTCGCCCTTCATTTTGGAATAAAATACTCTCGACTCAGAATCAGCACCCGCAGATGAAACCAAAGCATACTTCCGAACCCCATTTTCAGCGGCGGCTTTTGCCACTTCATATTGATAGGAGAAATCGATGGTGTGCTGCTTTTCCTGACTTCCCGCCTTTTTGATGGTTGTGCCTAACGCGGAGTACAATTCATCGCCGGCAACGAGATCTCGCCAAGAGACGGGTTCATCGAAATCAATGATATGCTCTTCGAGTTTGGGGTGATTGATGCCCGTTGTTCTGCGGTGTAATATCTTCACTTTTCCGAAGCTTTCATCTTCTAAAAGCTGGTTTAATATTTCCGAGCCCACAAGGCCTGTAGCTCCGATCACAATGGCTGTTTTATTCATTCGATTATTTTTCCATCAATAAAAAATCCTGCACAAATAATGTGCAGGATTTCTATAACAATAGCATTTATAAAATGGTGGTTCAGTATCTAATCCCTGAGGCCCTCCAAATCCAGCAAGAAAGCATATTCGAGTGCGGTTTGATGATATCGCTCAAAGCGGCCGGAAGCTCCGCCATGCCCGGCTTCCATATTTGTTTCGAGCAGCAGGATGTTATCACCAACTTTTTTATCTCTCAATTTCGCCACCCATTTAGCCGGTTCCCAATATTGAACCTGGGAGTCAAATAAGCCGGTAGTCACTAACAAGTTCGGATATTCTTGTTCAACCACATTATCATATGGGGAATAGGATAACATATAATGATAGGAATCTTCGTTTTTCGGATTTCCCCATTCGTCGAATTCATTGGTGGTTAATGGAATAGTTTCATCCATCATGGTAGAAACCACATCAACGAAAGGAACAGCTGCTATCACGCCGTTAAATTGTTCCGGAGCCATATTTACCACCGCGCCCATCAGCAGTCCACCGGCACTTCCACCGCGTGCATACATATGAGGAGCCGACGAATAACCATTGTCTTCCAGATGTTTTCCTGCGTCGATAAAATCGGTGAAAGTGTTAATCTTATTGAACATTTTGCCGTCTTCGTACCACTGCCGGCCCATTTCTTGTCCGCCACGAATATGCGCAATGGCATAAATAAAGCCGCGGTCGAGCAGGCTCAGGATGGAAGAATTGAACCACGGATCGGTGGAAGAACCATACGAACCATAGGCATAAAGCAGCAGTGGAGTGTCTGCATTTTTGCGCACAGATTTCTTGTGAACGACAGATACTGGAATCATGGTGCCATCTCTTGCCTCAGCAAAAATTCGCTCCGTAGAATAGTCATTCGGATCATGGCCACCCACTATTTCCTCTTGTTTCATCAGTTCCTTCTCACGATTAGCCATATCATAATCGTAGGTAGAACTTGGTGTGGTTAAAGAGGAGTAGCCAAAGCGTAACGTTTCTGTATCAAATTCCGGATTGGTGGAGGGATAAACCACATACGCACTTTCATCAAATTCCAGGTAATGCTCTTCTTTTGTGCTGTGATTGATGACTTTTAGATGCGTAAGCGCATTTCCCCGCTCGTTCACAACCAGGTAATCTTTAAAAACTTCGATTCCATTCAGAAGCACATCATCGCGATGCGGAATAACTTCTTTCCAATTGCTTTTTTGTGTTGAATTTTCTAGCGTTTCCATGAGACGAAAATTCTGCGCATCCCAATTAGTGACGATATAGAACTTGTCCTCGAAATGGTCGATGCTGTACTCATGTACTTTTTCGCGTGGGGTGAACTGGCTGAATTGCCCGTTGGGATTATCCGCGTCCAAAATATGATAATCATTTGCAAGCGTACTGCGCGCTCCAATTATGATGTATTGATCAGATTTGGATTTGGAAACTCCCAAATAAAAGGAGGGGTCTTTTTCCTCATACACCATTTTATCTGATGAAATATTATCACCTAAAGAATGGCGCCAGATTTTTTCTGAAAGTAGAGAAACCTTGTTTTTCGTAGTGTAGAAGTAGGTTTTATTGTCATTCGCCCAGGCGCCGCCGCCGGTTGTATTCTCCAGCTTGTCATCTAAAAATTCGCCGGTCTCCAGATTCTTGAAACGAATATGATAAATTCTGCGGCTCACAGTATCCTCACCGAAAGCGAGAATTTTATTATCGGGGCTGACCTGGAGGCCGGAAGCGGAATAATATTCATGGCCTTCCGCCAACTCATTTACATTCAGCAGCACTTCCTCTTCAGCGTCAAGAGATCCTTTTTTTCTGGAATGAATGGGATACTCGAGTCCTTCTTCATAGCGTGTATAATACCAGTATCCATTTTTGAAATAGGGCAGAGATTCGTCGGTTTGTTTGATTCGTCCAACAATTTCCTCATATAAATCTTCCTGAAGCTGCTCCGTATTTTTCATCGCAAGATCGGAATACTCATTTTCGCTGTTCAGATAATCCAGTACTTTTTGAGTTTGTTCGTCTGGCGTTTCATCTACTTTTTGATCATCAGTCAGGCGCATCCAAAAGTAAGGATCAACCCTGGTGTCGCCATGAATGGTAAGCACAGAATCCTGCTTTTCAGTAGTAGGAGCAGTTAAACTGGCAACATTTTTCTTGATAGTGGGTTCGTACTGCTGGCTGCAGGAATTAATAAATAGGAAAGTAAAAACCACTAATGTAATTGGTTTAAAGTAACGTTTCATGTAACCTCCGGAAGGTTCTTTTTGATTTTAAGAAAACTATCCTTTTTCAAATAAAAGACAAGTAAAAAATCATTGCACAATTCAGAAATGAAAGACAGAACGAACATCAATTTTTTGAGAGCCAGTATAATCAGCATCATTCTGCCGGTTCTCTATATCGGATTGTGGATTAAGATTTCCGGCGACGATTTCCTCACATATAACGAACAGGTTATGACGTTGATGGGCTACTTTCCTGAGTTTGCCCGTGATCCTTTTTGGCTAACGGTAGTTTTTTTGGGGATGAGTGTGCTCTCGGCCACTTTAAGTTTTCGGGCGTGGTTAAGAAGCGTTAAGAAAGGAGTGCAAATTTCTGCATTGATGGTGTGCTCTCTCGCAACTTTACTTACCATCTGGTTTGCTTCAACATTATTGTGAAGAAGAAAACCCGAAACAATAACTGTTTCGGGTTTTTAGCATTAATTTTCGGGAATCAGCCTGTATACGCCCTGACCTTCTGCCGTGAAGTAAATTAAGCCATCCGGGCCTTGCTCAATTGCACGAATCCGGCCAATATCTTCAGCCAGTTTTTCCTGGCTTACCACATTATTTCCATCCATTTCTAAGTGAGCGATATAAGCGAATTTCAACGATCCCACTAATAAATCACCCTTCCATCCGGGATATTCATCGCTTGTGATAAAAGCCATTCCCGATGGCGCGATTGATGGATCCCAGTAAGTAACGGGCTGTTCCATTCCTTCTTTTACCGTGTCTTCAGCAAAAGGAGTTCCGCTATAATTGACACCATAGCTAACTACCGGCCATCCATAATTTTTACCCGCTTCAATGATATTCACTTCATCGCCGCCCCGGGGGCCGTGTTCGTGAACCCAAATCTGTCCGGTATTGGGATGACGATCCATGCCCTGAGGATTTCGGTGGCCATAGGAGTAAACTGCTTCTTTAGCTCCGTTTTCACCCACAAAAGGATTGTCGGAAGGAATAGTCCCGTCATCATTCAGCCGGTAAATTTTACCGCCGTCACGGCTGAGGTCTTGCGGGTTTTCGTCTCGGTTTCCACGATCCCCGATCGAAAAATACACATAGCCATCGTTATCAAATTCGATTCGGCTTCCGTAATGCTGACCGCGGGTAGAATTTGGTTCAGCTTTATATAAGGTTTCCTTTTCAACCAACTCATTATTCTGCAGTTTTGCTCTCATCAAAGCAGTGTTGCTACCGTTACCTGATCCGGCGCTGGAAGAGTAGGTGAAATAAATCCATCCGTTTTCTCCATAATTAGGATGCAGTTCAATGTCCAAAAATCCACCCTGACCATTAACATCAAGGTCGTCGGGAATTCCGCTCACTTCTGCCTGAATTTCATTGTCTCTGACGACATAAAGACTGCCGGATTTCTCGGTTACCAACAAGTCGCCGTTAGACAAAAAAGCCAGTCCCCAGCCAATTTGAATTCCCGAAACCACTTGTTCGGCCTTAACCGAGGTGTTTGTCGGGATATTAGTTTCAGCTTTACTATTGCAGGCGTTTAGAAGGGGAACCAGCACAAGAGCCGCAATCAGCGGCAATATTTCCGAAAATAGTCTCACATTTTTCATAAAAGTATACTTTGATTAATGTTATCTATACATAAACTGTCGAAGCTCATCTACGCCCATGAAACCAGTTTTTTTCTTTAGAACGTTTCCTTCGGCATCAAGAATTAAGGTGGTGGGAAATACATAAGCTCCTTTACTTTGGGCGAAATCTCTGGAAGCAACCTGAGAATTATTGAAGCTTATCAACTCAGTGGAATTGCCGTCTATTTTTACGGGGATGTAGCCTTTGTCCATTACCGCCCTCACGGTAGAATCGGGAAAAACCTCGCGATCCATAGCCCGGCAGTATTTGCATCCAACTTCGTAAACATCCACTAAAATTAACTTATCGCTTGCGGCGGCCTTTGCCTGCGCTTCCTGGAGAGAAACCCAATTGGGTGAATTTTCAATTACGGTAGGCTGAACTTTAGACATGGAGACATAAATGAAAATCCCCAAAAAAAGTGAAAGACCAATTAAGATAAAATGTTTTTTCTGCATGTTTCTGAATTTGATTTCCTAAAGTAACAAATATCATCGATTTTTTAACGGAAACGATTTAAAAACAGGTTAAATTTCAACAGTTAAATCAGATATTTCTATCTTCGCAAAAAAAATTTCTAAATGAAAGAAATAGAATCCTACCGGCTGGGAAAAGTTCAGGTAAAAATCTCCGAAACAGAGAAATCGAATAAGCTAAAAGTAGAATGCTTCGATGGAGAATATCGCTCAGAATTTACGGTGAGTGAATACGAGTTTAAGAATTACCGGCGGCTGATGAATCAGCGAATCACCCAGGCATATGCTAATCAAAAAGACGAAGATTAGAATCTATTTTTTTTGTTACCGCTTTTTGTGTGGGAGAAATCAATTATATAAAGGAGAAAAGCAGTGTTATTTGGAGGGCATAAAAAAAGCTCTGACTTGCTTTGGCCGAGCTGATTTTTGAATAACTATTTCCAATATACGACGGGGATGGCGTGCTGACCAAATCTAATTTATAATGTATAAGTAATAGCAATGCAATAGTAAGTTATGTACTTTTGAAGCTTACTAAAGTTAAGTTATAACAGATAAATAATTTATTGAATGCCAAAGAAAATCGGAGAGATTACCCTTTATTCCATCGATGATCTGCACGAAATGCTGGAGATCTCTAAAATGACGTTAAGGTCTTATTTGCGGGAAGGCCGGATCAGAGGCCGAAAACTGGGCGTAAACTGGTACGTCACGGAAGAGGCAATCCGCGAATATTTTGATGAACCTCAGGATTTATCATCGGTTAAAAAAACAGAATACCGTTATATTGTACAGGGAATTAACGACCTGGTAAGTGAAAGTGACGAGTGCGAAACTATAGAGGATGTAATCACCACGCTGAATAGTCAGGCCATCATAAGTTTATTTCAGGTGAGGGTTTTGGACAAAAAAACCAACGAAATTACAGATATAATCAAAGCCAGGGATTTTTTAGAACGTCATGCTTAAACTGCAAGAAACAGGGTTAGAAGAATTTTCTTTTGGTGATGAAGCCGCCGACACCTTTTTCATCTTAGTGAACAAAAAAATAAGTCCAAAAGGTATAAACGTGGAAAAGCTTCGTCTCGCTGATCCCCGCAATTTTGATGCGGTTCTCAATGAAATGGGCTGCATCATAATGCTGAATGGAATAGAAGTTGAGGAGCTGGTAAGGCGCGGAGAACTTCAGAAAGAAAATCTGCACAAATCCATGTACGAACTGGCTATTAATGAAGGGTTGCTGAATTAGAACGAGCCTCATAAGAACCTTCTACAACAAGTCCTTCTGACACCGATACTTCGGGAGAAGAATATAAGTTGGAAATGTTTACCAGTTCAGAACCAACCACATTCCACTAAAGATATCCTTCGCAGGTATGCTCAGGAAGACCTTGGCAATTAGTAGAAGCCTCTAATCCCCAACTAGTCTTCCCGATACTTCGGGAGAAGAATATAAGTTGGAAATGCTCTTTGGTTTCTGCGGATCATCAAAAAATCTCTGCTCCTAATCACCCTACTTTAAAAGCGCCATTCTTTTTCCACCACTCCCAGGCACGGAGCAGGCAGACTACCGTTTTGCCGTCGTTAATTTCACCGGCATGAACCATCTCAACCGCTTTTTTGAATGGCAATCTCTCTCTCGTAACAAACTCATCGGCATCCATATTTTGGATTACTTGTTCCAGATTCCAGGCAGTGTAAATGTGAATGACTTCATCGGAGTATCCAATGCCTGGATAAAAATGCCCTACATACGCGAAATCTTTGGTGGCCACTCCGGCTTCTTCCTGTAATTCTCGCAGCGCTGTTTTATCAAGAGGTTCTCCCTGATCAATTTTACCGGCCGGAACTTCCCAAAATATTTGTGCCATGGGGTAGCGAAACTGGCGAAGCATCATCAAGTCTCCATTATCAAAAACAGGAACAACGGCACACGCCCCGGGGTGTTTTATCCATTCGCGGGTGGCGGATGAGCCGTCGGGTAAGCGGACTTCATCACAAAAAACATGGAGCAATTTCCCATTAAAAACTTCCTTTGATGACAACCTTTTTTCTACCAGTAATTTCTGCTCGTTCATGTTGGGATTAATAGATCAATGACTGTAAATTTGGAAGGCTAATATCGTAATAAAAACAAGGTTTGGGAACTATAAAAAACATAGATGGCAAAACGGTTCAAGTAACGGGGAAAATCTTTACCTGGTCTAATTGGATTTCAGTTTCCAGGATTTTTATCGCCTTTCCGATCGTTTACCTCCATTATCAGAATAGCCTTCAGGTAAATGCTATCATCTATTTCTTGGTTTTGTACGTGGTTATTTCGGATTATTTAGACGGATTGGTTGCCCGAAAAACCAATAATATTTCTGAATTCGGCAAGATGATGGATCCCATAGCCGACAAACTATGTGCGTTAATTCTGTTCATATACACCGTCTGGATTGGCTGGATTCCGGTTTGGTTTTTGGTTTTTGCCGTAGTGCGCGACTCGCTCATAATGCTCGGTTCTTATTACATAAAAAAGAAATACGACAAGGTTGCGATGTCTATCACTTCAGGTAAAATTTCGGTAAATGTTTTGGCTGTATATTGGATTTCGGTGTTCTTTTTTCCGGAGGCTACCAGCTTTCAAATGTTTATGATGGCATGTTCGGTAACTATAATGCTGGTATCTTTATTCGACTACTTTAACCGCTACCGGCTGATTATGCGCGGAGCAAAATTCAATTAATTTGAGATATGGGTTTTCTTGAGAAATTAGGTTTAAAGAAAAAAGAAACACTTGATAAAGGTGTTGAAAAAAGCCGCGCTGGCATGCTTAATAAGCTGGGAAAAGCACTTGCCGGGAAAGATGCAGTTGATGACGAAACACTTGATGAACTCGAAGAAATTCTCATCAGCGCTGATGTTGGCGTACAAACCACGCTGGAAATTATAAAGCGTATCGAAAGGCGAGTATCTCGGGATAAATATGTAACACAGGCTGAACTTCAGGAAATGCTTCGCGAAGAAATTGTAGCTCTTTTGGAGGATAATGCCGCCGATAAACCCGCAGAATTTGATGCAGATTTTCCGGTAAAACCACACATCATCTTAGTAGTGGGAGTGAACGGAGTTGGGAAAACAACAACCATTGGCAAGCTTGCGCATCTTTATAAAAGAGCCGGCAAACAAGTAATTTTAGGCGCGGCAGATACCTTTCGGGCTGCCGCTGTAGATCAGCTTAAAATATGGAGCGAACGTGCGGACGTGCCCTTAATTCAACAAGGGCAAAATGCCGATCCTGCCTCGGTTGCTTTTGATACCGTTTCGGCGGCAAAGTCACGGCAAAGTGATGTAGCATTGATTGACACCGCGGGCCGCCTTCACAATAAAAAAGCGCTGATGGAAGAGCTAAGCAAAATAAAGCGCGTGATGGGCAAAGTTGTGGATGGTGCTCCCCACGAAGTAATTTTGGTGCTTGATGCCTCAACCGGGCAAAACGCCATGCAACAAGCCATTGCCTTTACCGAAGCCGTTGAGGTTACCGGGTTGGCGCTAACCAAGCTGGATGGAACCGCAAAAGGCGGTATCGTGATCGGAATATCACATCGTCTTAACGTTCCGATTAAATATATTGGCGTGGGCGAGCAAATAGAAGACCTTCAGGTTTTTGACCGTGCTGGTTTTGTTAATGCTCTGTTTGGCGAATAAAATTCCCTGATCTTTATCTTTCCTGAAATCAGAATTACTTTGTCTCTTCTTCCGCAGTTTCTGAAGCCTCACCTTTTCCGCCGGAGTTTTCTTGCTCGACTTCCCGTTCGGGATTTTTAGCCAAAGCTATAATTTTTTTCGTTTTCATCTTTAAAACCTGTTAATTCTTGGTGTTGAAGAATATAATAGAATTATACATAAACTGGTTTTTGTGATGAAGTTAATAGTCATTATAATTGTTTTAAGCTTCGGCTTTGGTGGAGAATTAAAAGCCCGGCAATTATCAGCGGATTCTGTGCTTGCAATTGCCAGCGACTTTAAAGATCAGGGCAATTATCCGCAAGCAAATATTCATTATCAAGAGGCCAGAGATCTGTATTTGCAAGCTGGAGATTCTGTTAATTGGCTAAATACCTCCATTTTACTCGGCAGAACAATGGGAACTGTAGGAGAAATGAAGGAGGCTCAGAATTTATATAAGGAACTCAGCCAAGTCCAACTTCAAAATATTCCGGTAGATCTTTCCTCTCGTATTCAGAATGGAATCGGCTGGACATATGAGCGGCTCCAAGATCCAGTTTCAGCAAAAAAGTATTATGTGAAAGGCCTGGAAATTGCGGAAGAATCGGGAGATTCAGCCTTAATTGCCCGATTAAGCAACAGCATATCCTATACATTTAAGAGTGCTGGCGATTACGATACAGCCCTTTCATACCAGTTAAAGGCGAAAAAAATATATGAGGAACTAAATAAGCCAAGTAACCTGTCGGCAGTATTGAACCAAATTTTTCTGACGATGATGGCTCTTGAACTTTACGATTTGGCTGAGCCTTACGTTCGGGAAAGTCTCGAAATTTCAAAGAAACTGGAAGATCTCCACATGTTGGATATTGGATATCACAATCTGGGGTGGAATTTTGAACGGCGGGGAAATCGAGACAGTGCTATCATCAATTACAACAAATCGCTGGAACTTTCCCGGAGGTTAAATAAACCCTTCGACATCACCCAAACGCTTTCAAATATCGGTACCCTTTATGAAAAATCGGGAGACTATGAGCAAGCTCTGTTGTTCCTGAACGAAGCCCTCGAAGTAAACCGTACTACGGAACGGCCGGTTTCTATTTCACTTTCCCTGATCAAAATTGGCCGCATTGCTATGAAGAATAACGACCTTGCAACAGCGGAAGAATTTTTCAAGGAGGCGAGGTCTCTTTTGGATGAATCAACAGCTCCGAGGACTTTAACAAGTGTGTATCTTGAATATGCGAGACTCGAATTATTAAAAAAAGAATATGAGTCTTCAAAAGAATTTATAGCCAAGGCATACAAGATTTCCGAAGAAAAAAACTTCGAATCCGAAAGGTTGTATGCATTCAATACTTTGGGTGAAGTTTATTTGGCTGAAGGAAAGTTAACAGAGAGTTTGAATGAGTATCGTAAAGCGTACACCCTTTCTTCGGGTTATAGCCGTAAAATTTATACTATTGTAGATTTTGCCCGAGCTCATTACATGAGTTCCTCAGACAGTGCATTTATTTTAGCGGATGAGGCTTTCGAATTGATAGATGAGAGAAGAACGAGTGTAGCAGGTCTCAGCTTTCGGGCAGGATTATTTCGGGGAAATGCAGGATTTTATAATGAGGTAGCGGAGTGGTATCTCTCTCGAAAAAATGATTCTGAAAAAGCGTTTGAATTGATAGAATCAGCAAAAGCGCGTGTACTTATGGATGAACTTGCTGAAAGGCAGGAGAGAATTTATGAAAAAGAGGATGAATCGACATATATCAGAAAGCAGCAGATATCGAAGAAAATCGACCGGTTGTACAATCAAGTTTCGGTGGCAAAATCTGATGAAGAAAAGCAGGCTTTGCGGGATGAAGTGAAAGATCTCGAATTCCAGTATCAGGAACTGGTAAATAAGCTGAATGCTGATGCTAAAATTCCAGATTTCGAATACCCAGAACCAGCATCTCTGCAAAGTATAACAGAGATGTTAGATGAAGATACCGGAATTCTTGAATATGCTTTTGCTGATGAAAAGCTTATCCGCTTTTTTATTACTGAGGCTAAGACTTCGGCGGTTGTAATAGATTCGGTTGAGGGAGAAAGCGCCAAATCATTCCTGGAAAATTTCGTCAGAAATTTTAGAGACTCCCTTTTAACTCCTCAAAGAACAGCGGATTTTTCCAGTTTTGGAGAGAAACTCCATCAAGTATTAATTCCCGCTCAGGAAGCAAAAAATCTGGGTATTTCTAATATAATTGTTGTTCCTGATGGAGCCTTATCCTTTCTTCCTTTCGAGGCTTTAAGTTCGGGGGAATCCTACCTGATTGAGGATTTCAACTTAAAATACCTGCCTTCTTCTTCTGTTTATTCATTTATCAAAGATCCACACCGTGCTACAACTTCTGAATTACTGGCAATTGCCGGTTCAGGTTTTGAGGGAAATTCTGACAGCGACCCAACCCGCTCGGGAGTCTCTTTTGCTTCGCTTCCGTCTACACTTTTAGAGGTTGAATCGATTTCTTCAAACTTTCAACACCCTGTGGTACTTAAAAATGAAGAAGTCTCGGAGACTTCTTTAAAGTCATTCGATCTTAAAAACTACCGCTTTCTGCATTTTGCCACGCATGGTGTAATTGATGAAGAGAAACCATCCCGAAGCGGGCTTTTGTTATCCACAAAAGAGGAGACCGAATCTCTATTTACCGAAGATGGATTTCTAAACAGCAATGAAATTGCGGAAATGAACCTTAATGCTGATCTCGTAACTCTTAGCGCGTGCAATACGGGCATGGGTAAAATTATTACTGGGGAAGGCCTTTTAGGCTTGCAACATTCTTTCTTATCTGCGGGAGCTTCTTCTGTTATCGTAAGTTTGTGGAATGTGTATGACCGAAGTACTTCTGAAATTATGAGCCGTTTTTACAAAGATATGCTGGTGCTTGAGAAGGAAGAATTCGGACTTTGGAACAGTTCTTTAAAATGGCTTGGAATGTATAATCATCCGCTTTTCGATTATAAAGCAAAAGCTTTGAGAAGTGCGAAACTGGCTATGATTGAGCATCCATACTATAATCATCCCGTACATTGGGCGCCTTTTATCTTAATCGGAAAATAAAAACCAACAAACACCTTTCCAGCGTTTGTTGGTTTGAAATTGCTCTATCGTGCCTGACTTTGCGTTTTTTCGATAAACTCCTGATTATCTACAACAGGCCGCTCATCCGAATTAGCGATAAGTGCCGTTAAGTTGTACACCAAGTGGGTTCGTTTCAGGTAAGGCTCGAAAGTGATTTTATCCACCTCATCCGATGGGCGGTGATAATCGGCATGAACTCCGCTAAAAAAGAATACAAAAGGTACTCCAAGCCGGCCAAAGTTCCAGTGGTCACTGCGGCGATAAAATTGATTGGGATCCTCAAGATCGTTATAACGCTTGCTGAGGTTTAAATCCGTTCCCATATTGTTTGCAACTTGGGTAAGGCTGTCTAATCCGGAGGAAATGATTTCACCCCCAATAATATAGACGTAGCTGCTGTCTTGCTCGTGCTGTTCATCAACCCGGCCAATCATATCTATGTTTATGTTGGCTACCGTATTTTCGATGGGATAAATGGGATGATCTGAGTAGTATCGCGAGCCCAGTAATCCTTTTTCTTCGCCAGAAACATGTAAGAATAACACGCTTCTGTCAGGGCCAACGCCGGCATTTTTTGCCGCCGCCATTGCAAGAGCGGTTTGTAGGGTTGCTACAGTGCCGCTGCCATCATCATCAGCGCCGTTATAGAGGGCATCACCTGTTGAGTCAGCCCGGCCAATTCCAACGTGGTCATAATGAGAGCTTAGAACTACCACCTCATTTTTTAACTCAGGATCGGAACCTTCAAGAAAGGCCACCACATTTTTTGTTGTGATTACATTTTCGGTTACCGTAGGATTATGCTCAAGAACATAATCAAGGGTTTTTGCTTTGAAAGCTGTTGGATCGCTGTCAATTCGAGTTTCTATTTCCTGTAGGGCTTCAATATTCTCAACACCTAAAAGCGTTGCGGCTAATTCGGGGTGAATTCTGTTGAAGGCTGATGAAGTTTCAGAACCATTCTCTTCCTGCTGATAAGCAAGCGACATTCTTCCGCTGTTTCCAAAAGCACTTTTCCGGTTTTCCGCTTCATCATTAAAATCCTGAACATCCGTATCAGTCAGCATTATTACTCCCAGTGCATTGCCGGAGCTCATGCTCATTTGCAGATGGCCCATATTAGTATTGCCACGATCAAAGAAAACCATAAGCCACTTTCCGGCAACATCATCAGGAAATTGGTTGATTCCTTCCGCTTCATTGAAGAGTCCCTTTCCGGCAAAAACGATTTCACCCTCAAGATGATCGGTTCCACCAAAAAGCGTTATAAAATTAGCGGTTCGATCATTGCTGTGGGTTGAAGTATCGAGAACAGAATCTCCGGAGGTTACGGTATATTCAATCTTATCAACGGTAGGTTGGATTAAATCAAAATACTGAAAATAAGAACCGTCGTCTCCAACGGCTTGCAATCCGTGAGATTCATATTTATCGGCGAGAAAAAGTGCGGCTTTCTTGAGTCCTTCTGAGCCGGTATCGCGGCCTTCAAGAGAATCATGTGCTATTACCGAAAGATCTGCATGAAGGCTTTCTTCGGTGATGTTTTGGCTGAAATCAAAAATTGAGGAAGGACTTTTAGAACTTCTGTCGAATACGCTGCATGCTGAAATTGAAAAGACAACAGCGATAAGAATTACTTTATTCATCATTTTATTTATGTGTGATTGTTTAGGCGCCAATAATTTCATTTACAGGCTTAAGGTCGAGGTAAAATTTGGTTGGGTCTTCTTCGAGAAATAAATTTATTTGTTGTTCTTTTATCATCTCAAGAACTGCGAGAAAGGTAACTACTACATAGATTTTATTTTTGAGTCCGGTGCAAAGTTCCCAAAAAGATTGCCGGCCGCGAGTTTGCAAAGTATTCAATACAAATTCGGCTTGATCTTCAACAGTAGTGTCTACTTTCTCCACATGATGAACTACATTATTTCGTTCAATATCGTGCAAAACTTTTTTGAAAGCGGCAATTAAGTGAAACATCGTTACGTCCTGCAAGGCTTCGCCGCTTGCCTGTTGCTCCACTTCGTCCGCATCATAAAAACCACGTGTATACTGTTTACGGGTTTCTTCGTCGATATCGGCCATTTTTCCGGCCATTTCCTTGTATCGCTTGTACTCCAGCAGGCGCTGAACTAACTCATAACGGGGATCGGTTTCATCAAGTTCTTCATCTTCGGATTCTTCGCGCGGAAGCATCATTTTTGCCTTAATAGACATCAACATGCTTGCCATTAGAATAAATTCACTCGCTACATCAAGATCCAATTCTTCCATCAGGTACATGTATTCCAGGAACTGCTTGGTGATGTAAGAAATAGGAATGTCGTAAATCTCCAGCTCATCTCTTTTTATAAAGAAAAGAAGTAAATCGAGCGGGCCTTCAAAGTTGTTTAGCTGAACTCTGTACATATGCTGAAACTACGTTGTTGAATATTCAAATTCTTAATTTTCTTTTTGTCGCTGAATGTTATTTTACCAATCAAACAAAATGGGGAAAATATGGGCATGGATTACACAAAATTCGTGGGTGCTGTGTTAGAAAATGATGAGGCTGCAATAGCCCGTCATGTTAAAATAATTACCGCCGTTCTAATTAAATTTTTACGCGTTCGTCTTGGAGTTTCTCAACAGGACGCTGAAGACTGCGCTCAAAATACGTTACTGATTGCAATAGAAAAAATTCGCGGAGATAAATTAGATAATCCCGATGTAATTATTCACTACCTGTTTACCACCGCAAAACACGAGTATTTTAAAAGCCTATCAAAGGATAAAGAAACCAATTACGAGGAGTTGCCAGATTCCCATTTTAAACCTGCCGATCAACTAAGTCTCTTACTCAATAAAGAACGGATAAGCATCCTGAAACGCTGTATTAGCGCTTTAAAGCCCGATTTTAAAAAATATATTGAATATTGGTTTGCTAATGCCGCCTACGAAACATCGGTAGTTGCTGAACATTTTGAAATATCGGTAAGCAATGCGTGGACCAAGAAACACCGGGTTATCAACCTGCTTAAAGATTGCTATGAAAAAAAAATTCAACTTTGATTGTAAGGAATTGCCTTTTCATCGCTCTAACAAACAGAATGTATTTCTCATAAATACATTCTGAACTAAAAAAGAAAAAAATGGAAAACTCGAGAGAATTAGAAATTCGACAACAAATTGACGCTTACGTAAAGGGGCAGCTTTCTGAGGATGAAATTCAGGATTTGTGGAATGAATTTGCCAAGAACCCACACCTGCTGGAGGTGCTTGAAATCGAATCCGGACTTAAATCTATCTTAGAAGAAGAAAATAAACCCAAAAAAGCTTCTATTAATGTTCTCCCCAGCTGGACATGGCACGCCGCAGCGGCCGCGGTAATTTTGATCGTAGCTTTGGTACAGCTTTTTAAAGTAGACACTCCCACCGAACTAAATCAGTTTTTAGTTGCGAATATTGAGCCTGCTCAGATTGAAACTGCGGATGCACTTCGGGCCGACGGGGTGAATTTAACCGAAGCCGACTCACTATTAAACCTTGGTTTTGAAGCCCTTATTTCGGGTGATGAAGACCGTGCGCTTGAGCTTTTTGAAACGGTGATTAACAACCACGAAGAAGAGCCTTATGGCTCAAAAGCTTATCTCAATAAAGGAATCATTCTGTATAATGAAGGGGATTATCAGGAAGCTTCTACAGCATTTCAGGAATCGGCAGACCGGGCAGAAAACAATCGTATGATTTCGGAAAAGGCATATTGGTATTTAGGAAATGCTTTAATCAATATCGGGGAACTTGAGGAAGCCCGCGAAGCTGTTTTTGAGGCGTATAAAATAGACGGAGTTTTTCGAACCCCGGCGTTCCGGTTGCTTCAAAAGCTAAACTATGACCTGGGTAAATACGACTATGACGATTTCGATACTCAGCAGTTGAATTAATTTCCGGCTACTAAAAAACTATCGCTGCATAGGAACGGGTTCGTTGGCCTTCAGCATGTGATTCATCAAAATGGCGTGTGTACTTAGCTTATCTTCGCCCTTTTGTTTTTTCGCCCGAACATAGTCTCCGTTTTCCTGAAGAAGCCACCGCTGCACATTATCACGCAAATAAATATTCAGGATAAATTGAAGATATTTTTTTAACTCTGGCTGTTCAATAGGAGTTATAGCTTCCACCCGGGCATCTAAATTTCGGTGCATCCAATCCGCCGACCCAATAAAATATTGATGATTCCCGGCATTATAGAAATAGTAAATGCGGGAGTGCTCCAGAAATCTTCCGATGATGGAATGAACGGTAATATTTTCACTTAAACCCGCTTTACCGGGAATTAATCGGCAAACGCCTCGCACCACTAAATCAATTTTGACTCCGGCCTGGGAAGCTTCATATAATTTCTGAATAGTGAGCGGATCTTCGAGGCTGTTCATTTTTGCAATGATGCGGGCTTTATTTCCTTTCCGGGCTTCTTCGATCTCTGTTTCAATTAGCTGATACATTTGATTACGCATATGATTTGGCGCAACCAGCAATTTCTCAAAAGTCTGATCGGGTGCATAACCCGTCAGCAGATTAAAGATATCGGTGACATCTGAAGCCAGTATTTCATCGCTCGTAAACAACGCCAAATCCTCATAAAGCTGGGCTGTATCGGGGTGATAATTTCCGGTTCCAATATGGCAGTAAGTTTTCAGCGAATCGCCTTCTTCGCGAACCACCATTGTTAATTTTGAATGAATTTTGAGGCCTGGAATTCCATAAGCCACATGCACGCCGTAATTCTCAAGTTTTTGAGCCCAGTTTATATTTCTCTCTTCATCAAAACGGGCTTTAATTTCCACCAAAACCGCAACCTGTTTGCCTTCTTCCGCAGCGGTCATCAGTGAGTGCATTAAAGGAGAATCCTTGGATGTTCGGTATAAGGTTTGCTTAATAGCCAGCACCTGAGGATCGCGTGCCGCCTCTTCAATAAAGCGCTGTGTAGAAAGTTCGAAGCTGTGATAAGGATGATGAACCAGGAAATCGCCACGGCTGATTACCTCAAAAATGCTTGGGATCTCTTCTTCGGCATTATGCCTTAAACCGGGATGTAACACGGGAACCCAGTTTATTTCTTTCAGACGCGCAAAGCCGGAGAGATTAGCAATCTGCATCACGTCAGCCAGACCAATAGTTCCATGCATTTCATACACATCATTCCAGGTAATTTTCAGATGCTTGACAAGATAATTTTTGATGTGCTTCGGCATCTGCGCGTCAATTTCAAGCCGTACAATTCCGGCGAATTTCCGTTCTCTGAGTTCATCCTCAATGGTTTCCAGCAAATCCTCGGCTTCTTCCTCATTTCGGTCTATCGATGCATTTCTTGTGACCCTGAAGATGTTGGCGGAAAGGACTTTCATCCCCGGAAAAAAATCATTCATTTTCTGACGGATAATATCCTCAAGAGGAACGAGAATTACCTTATTCCCTCGCCGGTGAACTTCAACAAACCGGTTTCTATTGGCTGGAATTTTTAACCGGGCAAACATTTTTTCTTTCGTTTTTTTGTTCAGCAATTCAATAGCGAAAGAAAGGCTTTGATTTGAAATGAAGGGAAAGGGATGAGATTCATCTACCGCAAGCGGTGTTACAATGGGATAAATTTGTTTCTGAAAATATCGATCACTTATCGTTTTCTGATGATCGGAAAGCTCGTTGTACAATTTAATTTCGATTCCTTTGCTTGCGAGTTTGGGATGCAAATCATCAAAAAAACAGCCCCGATACATTTCAATCATAGCCTGAACTTCTTTCCGAACGGCTTTTAGCTGATCGGCGGGAGTCATTCCATCAACCGTTAACTCTTTGACGCCGGCAATTTGCTGCCGCTTCAGGCCGCCAACCCGTTTCTGAAAAAACTCATCAAGATTGGAGCATACGATGGAAAGAAATTTTACCCTTTCAAGAATTTTGTTTTTATCACTCATCGCTTCAGCCAAAACCCTGGCATTGAATTTCAGCCAGCTCAATTCGTAATTCAGAAAGTAGTCGCTCCCAAAAATACCGAGATTACTGGATCTTAAATCCTTCGGCATACCTTTCTGCTTTAGAATCTCGTTCTTCTTTTTATTTACCCTTTTGTTGATATCGGCCGATTTCAACTCCGCATTGGGTTCGTAGGAAATTTCATCCGGTGATAAAGAAGATTTTTTCATTTGGTTAATTGCTCGTCATTTAAGCTTATAAATCTCGAGAACTGTGTCATTATTTACATCGCATTTCGGCTCAAAACTAAGTATAATTCTGTAAACTTAGCGTAAACTTATATTCCCGGTACAACGTGCAGAATCCTTTGCTAAATCCCGAAGAAAAAGAAGACATTTTTGAGCAAAAGGTACGTCCATCTTCGCTAAAAGAATTTATTGGGCAGCAGAAAGCTATCTCTAACCTGGAAGTTTTTATTAAGGCTGCAAAACAACGTGGTGATGCACTCGATCATGTAATCCTTTCCGGCCCTCCCGGTTTGGGGAAAACAACTCTTTCTTACATTATCGCCAGCGAAATGGGAAGTAACATTCGCCCAACCACCGGCCCCGTTCTTGAAAAACCCGGAGATTTAGCGGGAATGCTCACCAATCTCGAAGAAGGGGATGTTCTTTTTATTGATGAAATCCATCGCCTTAACCCGGTAATTGAAGAATATTTGTATTCAGCGATGGAAGATTACAAACTGGATATTATGATTGACTCGGGCCCGAATGCGCGAAGCATTCAAATTGAGTTAAATCATTTTACCCTTGTGGGCGCTACTACCCGAAAAGGTTTATTGACCGCTCCGCTCCGCGCCCGTTTCGGGATTGATATGCGGCTGGATTATTATGATGTGGAATTATTGCAAGGTATCGCCCTGCGAACCGCTAACATTATGGGCGTAGGAATTACTGAGACCGGAGCCCATGAAATTGCCCGCAGAAGCCGCGGAACTCCCCGAATCGTTAATAAACTTTTGCGCCGAACCCGAGATTTTGCCCAGGTAGCCGGCATGGATACCATCAACGATAAAATAGCCGATAAAGCCCTTAACGCCCTTGATGTTGATTCTAATGGGCTCGACGATATGGATATCCGGCTGCTTCGCGCCATCATCGAAAATTATGATGGCGGCCCTGTTGGCCTTAGTACACTTGGGGTTGCTGTGGGTGAAGATAAAGGAACTATCGAGGAGGTGTACGAGCCTTTCCTCATAAAAGAAGGGTTTCTGCAACGCACTCCCAAAGGCAGAATTACCACAAAAAAAGCATATCAATATTTAGGCATTTCTCAGAAAAAAGCAGACTCGGGTTTATTCGACTCCTAAAAACTGTCATCAGACTTTCAGGTTTGGCCGACAGGAGATTGACATAACACTACCCTTCTAAATATTTATTTCCCATCTCATTTAGATATTGCCACAAGCTTCTCAGTTGTTTAGCAATTTATGTGTAAATGATACAACATCTACAGGGAGTTGTACAATGCAATATCAGCACTTTATAGGTATTTTTGGAAAGTAAAAACAAGAGAGAAAATTCGTTTATGGTTAAAATCCGTGTATTTAGCTGTTTATTGGTCTGTACTTTGTTTTTGGGATGTAATGTCCTAAACAGGTCACAGAGTACTGCGAGTATTGGAGCAGGGGAAGGAGCCGCTGAAGGTGCTGAGATTGAAAACGCTTCTGGAAACACCTCACTTACGGCCATAACAGAGGCTACTGTGGGCGGAGCGGCTGGGGCAGTTATTGGTGAAAAAATGGATGAGCAAGCGGGGGAAATAGAACAGGAACTGGATGGCGCAAAAATTGAGAGAGTAGGACAGGGCATTGTTGTGGAGTTTAACAACGATGCACTTTTTGACCCCGATAGCATCACGTTGAAGGATTTCGCTAAAACCAATCTCACCAGGTTTGCCGATGTTCTCAAAGAATATCCTCACACAAACATCCACATTCAGGGGCATACGGATAATGAGGGTGAATCGCGGTCTAATCAGGATTTATCGGAAGAACAAGCTATTGCCGCCGCTAATTATTTGGCTGAAAATGGAATTGTAGCAAGCCGGTTAACGATAATTGGTTTTGGGGATGAAGAGCCAAAATACACCAACGATACCGAAGAGGGGCAAGCACAAAACCGACGAGTTGAATTTGTGATCACCGCAAACAAAGAAATGATAGCTGAAGCGGAAAGAGAGGCCGGGGGCAATGAATCTTGAAGCTGTAAAATATCAAGTTTGGGTAATAATGATGGTAGCTTTGTTTACATCCAATGCGGTAGCGCAGCAGGTTTGGACGGGAAATGAAGGAGTCTCAATCGGCATTAGGGCCGGCTTTGATTTGCAGAATATCACAGGAAATAATCAAGAAGGAAATGACGCCGGCAATCAACTGATGCCCGCATATAATGCCGGACTTATAATAGAGCTACCTCTCACCCGGTATTTTTATCTGCAATCCGGCCTTTTATATAATACCAAAGGAGCTGAAAGAGAGCGGCCATTTATCGGCCCCGAAACAAGTTCCGTTCGAACTTCTTACCTGGAGCTTCCGATAAATTTTTTATTCAAGCCCATTTTAGGTAACGGGAATTTGATGATCGGTTTTGGTTCTTACGCCGCAATTGGAACAGGAGGGGAAGCAGAATATGAAACCGGAGGAAGAACAGAAATAAGACAGGTGAAATTTCAAAATACCGTTGAGCCCTCCGATCCTGAAGATGTGGTGTACTTCCGGCCTTATGACGCCGGCGCTAATTTTCTTGCAGGCTATGAATTTAGGAACAGAGTTTCTTTACAGCTAAACGCACAGTTTGGATTGATAGAAATAAATCCGGAACGGGAAGATGTACCGAACGATGAATCTGCCCTAAGAAACACCGGCTTTGGAGTTTCTTTAGGTTTTCGCTTCTAAAAATAATTAAAGATTGATATGAGAAAAATGTGATACCACTCTTTTATAAATAAAAAAGAAAACCAGTGAAGGCAGCTTTCTATGCAAAGATGAATTCACGCTAACACATAATTATGAGAACCCATGAACAAACTAATCACACAATTCACAAGAGAGAAATGGAATCGTTTTTTTAGCGTTCCGATTTTCGCCACCCTGCTTATAGCAATGGTTGCAATCGGATGCGATGACGACAGCCCGGAAGGCTCAGATGACCCTGAAGCTCCTGAAGTACTTTCCACAATTCCTGTAGACAATGCAATAGATGTTGCTATCAACTCAATTATCACCGCTACCTTCAGTGAAGATATGGACGAGGGATCTTTGACTGACAGTTCGTTCTACTTAAGCGAAAATGGAGTGGCTGTTGCAGGTGAAGTAACCCTGGATGGAAGAACGGCAACCTTAACGCCCAATGTAGATCTAATCACAGATACAGAGTATGTGGCTACTATCACTATAGATGTACAAAGCGAGGATAATCTGGCCCTGGAAAATAACTACGAATGGAGTTTTACCACAAGTGCAAATGGAGATACTACCGGAACGGATACAACCGACGCGGTAGTGCAAGACACGCTAAGCCTGGGAGCCGCTTCACAATTCGTAATTTTAACACGTTCAGCGCTTACACATGATGGCGACTCCTCAAATATAGAAGGTGACATTGGCATCAGCCCCGGAACCTCTGAAGATATTTCAGGATTTGTGTTAACAGCCGATACCACCGGAGAATTTGCAACCGCAACAGGTGTAAATGGCAACATCTATGCTTCTGATTACGCAGGTAATACAGCGACTTTGCTAACTCAGGCAGAAGAGGACATCGTTGCCGCTTACGACAGTGCTTATTCTGATTCCCGAGGAGAAGCCGTAGAACTTTCAGGAGATCTGAATGCTCAAACCTTAACCCCAGGTTTATACGAAGCAGAAAGTATTGATCTCGCAGAGAACAGCATCATTTACCTGGATGCCGAAGGAGATGCTGAAGCCGTTTTCCTTATCCGGGTAACCTCTGATCTGACAGTAGGATCAGAAAGTGAAATTATGCTTGAAGGAGACGCACAGGCTCAAAATGTATATTGGGTTGTAGATGGTGATGTTACCTTCGGAGAAAATGCAATGGTTTACGGAAATGTGATTTCAGGAGGAAATATTACCCTGGAATCTGGCGCAGAACTTGAAGGCAGATTATTACTGCAAGGCGAGGGAGCAAGCGATATAAACTTGAATAATAATACTATTACCATTCCCGGTTCAGAAACCACTAACGGTGGTGTTTAAAAAAGCTATCCCACAATTCATAGAAAGGCTGCCATGAGGTGGCCTTTTATTTGGAGGTAAATATTTGAAAAAACCAGAAACTTATGTATTTAGAAAAATATAAAGTCTGTTTGTAACAAAAGCTTAGTAAAAAGCTCTTAATTATTAGCGGGTTTAAATCACCATTTCGGAGAAAGCTGTTTTTTGATTTTTTTTGGGGTACAAAAAATCTGTATGTGTTGGCAGAAATAAAATCCTGGCTTTTTAATATGAATTTATAGGCAGAGGTAATTCTTGTTGGGGTCATTCAATTCTTCGATACCATTTATTAGCTTATTAACTCCACAGCATTTATGTGTGATTGTTCATCATAAAATCTTTTAACCGGACGTATGCCAAAAAAAAGGCTAAATATCCTCATAGTAGAAGATTCTGAACAGGACGCACTAACAGTGGTTCACTTGCTACGCCAGAATGGCTTTGAGTTGGACTATCATGTGGTGAAAGCCAAAAAAGAAATGCAGGCCCACTTAAAAGGCCATCGTTACGACCTGATTATTTCTGATTATAATATGGTAGGTTTCACTGGGATGGAGGCTTTAAAACTGGCTAAAACACATCATTCTATGTTGCCTTTCATTTTGCTTTCTGCTTTCATAGATCAGGAAGAGGAGTTAGAAATCCTTGAAAATGGAGCCAATGAAGTAATCTTGAAGGATAATATCACACGGTTGCCTTTTGCTGTACGCCGTGTTCTTCATGAAATCGCCGATAAGAAAAAGCTGAAAAAGTTGCTCAAAACCAAAGACAAGATTTTTTCAGTGATTGCTCATGATCTCAGAAATACACTGGAAGGAATTTTCGTGCTCGCAGAAAGCCTAAGGCATGATGTAGGTAACCCCGCCGAAGCCGATTCTTTGCGCGAAAATTTGCAGATGATTGCGAACACCGCCCGTTCAACCAACCAGCTTTTAGGTAATTTATTCGACTGGGCATTAATGCAAATAGGGGCTTTCAAGCCTATTTTCATAGAAATTGATCTTAACGAGTATGTACAAAAAAGTATCGATATCCATCAAACAAATGTCCGGCGGAAAAATATAAAAATTAGTTATTCGAAAGCCTCCGTGAAAATGTATGGCGATGGGAATATGCTTTCGATTGTCTTTCGGAATCTGATTGCCAACGCAATCAACTATTCCCACAGAGGTGGAAAGATTATCATCAAGATTTCCAAGAAGAAAAATGAAGTATCCGTAACGATTAAAGATGAGGGCATCGGGATACCGGAAGAACTCCTTCCTAAATTATTTGATGCGGAAGACCGCCCCAAAAGGCCAGGGACGGAACAAGAACAAAGTACTGGCTTCGGGCTGTTAATCTGCAAAGACGTTGTGGCGATGCACGGCGGCAGTATTTCTGTTGATTCTAAGAAAGGAAAGGGCAGTGCATTTTCCGTTAAATTACCCCTCTGGAAAAAACGCGATTTAGTTCCCAAAAATTACCCTCTGCAGGCAGAGGCAAATTGATCGCTAAATTCAAGATTTAAGATTGAAGCTTCATAATCTTTAATTTTGAACCTTGAATCTATTAAACACAGAACCTGCGAGCGTCCCTAAGACCTCGCAGCGTTCAAGCTAATACACAACGGCTCAGCGAGCCGTTGTACAATGTACCTCGGCTCGCTGAGCCGAAATGCTGAAATAAGATTTGGGCCAGTCCTGTCAGGTTTTATAGGGAAATAGATGGAATAACCTCGATAAATTTGAAACCTGACAGGCCTTTGCACTACGAGTCTATGACATACATGAAAAAATCAGAATAAACCTAACTGCTCATCTTGTATTTCTGCCGGTGATAGTGGAAGTGCGGGAATTTCCATCAAAACGGATAACAGCTTGTGAAAGTGTCGGCAAAGTTTGGGTTGATCTGTTTTATTCGGGGTATGAATGAAAATGTAAGGATGAAGCCCTTCCCGAATCCAGTCGGCAATCACCAATGCCCATTCTTTCAAATAAGCTTCGTTATTGAGAATGTCGTTTGTTCCCACATAGCGCACAACCGGCCGGGTAGAAGTTGCTACGAAACGAACCGGCACTTTTGGCTTTTTCTTTTGCGCCTCAAGGATGGAAGCTTCCCTGGATTTTGTGGAATGAAGTTTTCGGGTATCAAAAATCACTCGGTCAATGTTATAGCTTTTGAGCAGCGAAAGAAGATTGCGTTCGTGTTTGCCACGGTCAAAGAAATCAGGATGGCGGACTTCCACCGAGTAGCTCATGGTCTGGGGAAGAATAGAAAAAACCTGCTCCAGCCGGTAAATATCGCCCGGCGAAAAAGAAGCGGGAAGCTGCATCATAAAAGGCCCGAGTTTGGTGCGAATCGGCTCAAACAAATTCACAAATTCGATGACCTCATCCTCCACGCCTTTAAGATTTTTATCATGGGTGATGGTTTTTGGGAACTTAAAGCAAAATTTGAACCCATCGGGAGTTTTCTCTCCCCACTGTTTAACAAGCTCCGGTTTGGGCTGCTGATAAAAAGTGGTGTTACCTTCTACCGTATTAAAAACGGAAGCGTACTGCGAGAGGAAATCAGCTGGCTTGGCATCCTTGCGAAAAAAATTCCCAACCCACTCGGGAAGGCTCCAGACTGAACAACCAAGGTGGTACGGCAAAAAAGTATTTGTTTTTTTAATCATTCAGGATTCGTTTAACTTCGCCAATTAACTAATACCTTCATTAATTACCAAAAATCGGACGCTTATTCTTGCACCACAAGAATTGCCCGAATCATCTGTAAAAATTTATGCCATTTCAGCCCATCGATTATGTTGTTATAGCCGGTTATGTTCTAATCCTGATTGCCGTAGCGTGGGTGGCCAAATGGCGCGGTCAGGAAAACCTGGATGATTTCTTTGCCGGTGGGAAAAACCTCCCTTGGTGGTTGGTTGGTGTTTCGATGGTAGCCACAACGTTCGCCGCCGATACACCGCTCGCCATTACAGGAATTGTAGCCCGCGAAGGTATTGCCGGAAACTGGTTTTGGTGGAACTGGATGATTTCGGGAATTGTGACGGTTTTCATCTACGCAAAACTTTGGAAACGCGCCGACGTGCTAACCGATGTGGAATTTATCGAGTTGCGTTATGGAGGCAAACCCGCCAGCTTTCTCCGGGGATTTCGGGCGCTCTATTTCGCCTTCCCCTTTAACTGTGTCATAATGGGCTGGGTAACGGTTGGGATGGCAAAAATTCTCACCGTAGTTACCGGCGCCGATCAGTGGATCGTGATTGTTATTCTGTACGCGTTAATTGCGCTGTATATCGCTGTTTCAGGATTGTGGGGAGTGGTGGTTACAGACTTCATTCAGTTCTTTATAGCAATGGCCGGCACCATCGCGCTCGCTTATTTTGCGGTCGACCATGTGGGCGGACTTGCAGAACTCAAACTCCAGCTTGCCACCGTAGTGGATTATGACGTGCTCAGTTTTAATCCCTTCACCAATCCAAAAATTGCGGTTACAACCGCCCTTGTGTGGGTTGGGATGGCTTGGTGGGCGGCTTGGTATCCCGGAGCCGAACCCGGCGGGGGTGGATATATCGCACAGCGAATGTTCTCGGCAAAAGATGAGCGAAACGCGGTTGGCGGCACACTCTTATTTAACATTTTGATGTACGCCGTTCGTCCCTGGCCATGGATTTTAGTAGCGCTCGTTGCCCTTGTTATTTTTCCCGGATTAGATGATCCCGAAACAGGATATCCGCTGATGATGATGGAAGTATTGCCGGCCGGTTGGTTTGGCTTATTGATGGTGGCTTTTTTGGCAGCTTTTGTTTCCACCATTTCTACACAGCTAAATTGGGGGGCTTCGTATGTGGTGAATGATTTCTACAAGCGCTTTATCAAGCCGGAGGAAGAATTTGAGACTTCCGCAAAAGCTCAGTCGCATTATGTTTTTATTTCCCGGATTGCCACCATAGCAATGGCCGCCCTCGGAGTTGGGGTTTCCTATTTCTTTGATTCTGTTTCGGGAGGATGGGAATTTATCCTGTCGCTTAGTGCCGGAATTGGAGGCGTGCTAATGCTTCGCTGGTTTTGGTGGCGAATCAATGCCTGGAGTGAAATATCCGCAATGTTCGCGGCCTTTATTGGTGCGGTAATTTCTAAAAATATGGGCTATGATTTTGCTTCGGGAATGATTTTCACCACGGCTTTCTCAACGGTAATTTGGCTAATCGCCACGTTCATCACAAAACCGGAAAGTGAGGAAACGCTGCATAAATTTTATAATAAAGTTAGGCCAATGGGCAACTGGATCCATTTCTCTGAAGGAAAGGAATCTCACGACCGCTTGTTGCCTTCACTCATAAATATTGCCATGTCGCTCCTTTCCATTTTCTTTTTCTTATATGGACTCGGGCAAATTTTCTTCGGCAATATCGGAACCGGAATATCCTTTATGATCGGCGGATGCATATTCGTTTATGCGGTGGTGAGAAAAATTTAGGCTGCTGATCATTCTTAATCGAGGCCTAAAATTTTGCGGTTTAGTTGCGCATCAGAATCCGTTCCGGCAAAATCATCAAAAGCTTTTTCGGTTACTTTTATGATGTGGTCTTTGATGAACGCGGCGCCTTCAAGAGCTCCCTGTTCAGAATCTTTGATGCAGCATTCCCATTCCAAAACCGCCCAGCCGTCGTAACCATATTGCGTTAATTTGCTGAATATGAATTTAAAATCTACCTGCCCATCACCCAAAGAACGGAACCTTCCCGGCCGGTCAATCCACCCCTGATATCCGCCATAAACACCGCTTTTACCTGAGGGGTTAAACTCCGCGTCTTTAACATGGAACATCTTAATTTGCTCATGATAAATATCGATGAAAGAGAGGTAATCCATCTGCTGAAGTAAAAAATGACTGGGGTCGTACAGTATTTTTACTCTGGGGTGATTACCGGTGGCCTCCAAAAACCGCTCAAATGTAATCCCGTCATGCAAATCTTCGCCGGGATGTAATTCGTAGCAAACATCCACTCCCTGATTATCAAATTCGTTGAGGATTGGAAGCCAGCGTTTAGCCAACTCCGCAAAACCATCATCCACCAATCCGGCCGGCCGCTGCGGCCATGGATACATCGTGTGCCACAACATCGCCCCAGAAAAAGTAGCATGCACATTAAGTCCCAGATTTCGGCTTGCTTTAGCGGCCAGTTTCAGTTGATTCACAGCCCACACGGTTCGTGCTTCGGCATTATTTTTCACTTCATCCGGCGCAAAACCGTTGAACATGAGGTTATAAGCGGGATGAACGGCAACTAACTGTCCCTGCAAATGCGTGGATAATTCTGTGATTTCCAGCCCGGCCTCCTCAACTTCACCCTTAAGTTGATGTGCGTAGGTTTTACTTTCGGCAGCTTTTTCGAGGTCAATTAATCCGCGTTCCCAGGTTGGAATTTGAACACCTTTAAAACCAGCATTCGCTGCCCATTTGCAAATCGATTTCAGCCCGTTGAAAGGAGCTTCTTTTCCGACATACTGCGCTAAAAATAAACCAGGGCCTTTCATTGTTTTCATCATAGCAGAAATTTTGTCCATTTTGTATTTGAGTTGGATGATTCAACCATCGTTTTTATAAAAGCCATGCCACGCACTCCATCCTCAACCGTTGGGAAATCATAGCTTTTTATCTCCTTCAAAGCACCGCGATTGTAATCCTGAACCGCATCCCCAAAAGCCAAATAAATATTAGCGAAAGCCTCCAGGTAACCTTCAGGATGCCCGGCGGGGAGACGCGTATTTTTCTTAGTGATGTCGGCCACATAATCGGTTCCCGTCCGGTAAATATGAACAGGCTCGTCAAGCATTTTTATCAGCAGTGTGTTGGGATCTTTATGCGACCATTCCAGTCCGCCCATTTCGCCGAAAACCCGAAGTTTCAAATCATTTTCCTCACCGGCGGCAACTTGCGTGGCAATCAAAACACCCGAAGCGCCTTTCTCGAAACGCAGCAAAGCCGAAGCGTCATCATCAAGATTTCGCCCTTCAACTACCGTATTCAAATCAGCGCAAACCCTTTCGATCTTCAATCCCGAAACGTATTCCGCAAGATTTGCGGCATGAGTTCCGATATCGCCCACGGCGCCGCCTGCCCCAGAACGGCTGGGGTCGGTTCTCCAGGAAGCCTGCTTATTTCCTTCTTTCTCCAGCGAGTGCGACAACCATCCTTGCGGATACTCGACAAAAATTTTACGGAGGCCTCCAAACTTCCCGCCGGCAATTTGATGCCGCGCTTCCTTTATCATGGGGTAGCCGGTGTAGGAATGCGTTAAGGCAAAAATGAGCCCGGTTTCATCCACTTTTTTCTTGAGCTGCTTCGCTTCATCCAAATCAAAAGAAAGAGGTTTATCGATGATTACATGCATTCCGTTCTCTAAAGCTTTCATTGCGGGATCGGCGTGTACATGGTTTGGAGTTACGATGGCGACGGCTTCCACACGCTGGTTTTTCGGCAGTTTTTGCTCCTTTTCGAAAAGCTCATCATAAGAATCGTACACCCGATTGGGATCAAGTCCAAGTTGCGCTCCAGCTTGCTGAGATTTTTCCGCCGAGCTGCTGAAGGCTCCTGCAACGAGATCAAATTTACCATCAAGCCACGCCGCATTTCGATGAACCGCGCCGATGAAAGAATCCGGCCCGCCGCCAATCATCGCAAGTTTAATTTTTTCCACTTCTATAATTTGATTTAATTTTGATAATCTGTTTTTTAAAGCGCACAATCAAGAAAAACGAAAATTAACTACTATAATCCAAGGACGGGTGCGGGGTAAGATTTTTTTTTGGGACGGCATCCTTTAGAAAATCTTGTTTTAAATGTTATTCTTTCAGCGGCCAATTAATTTCCATCAAATATAAAATTTATGAGTACAAAGCGATCGATTACTACACGCCTCAGCCTGATGATGTTTTTGCAATTCTTTATTTGGGGCGGATTTTTCGTCACCATGGGGACGTATTTGCTGGAAATTTTTCAGGGTGAAGAAGGGCTCAATTCCATCATCGGTCAGGCATACGCCACGCACAACTGGGCGGGATTGATCGCTCCTGTTTTTATTGGTTTGGTTGCCGATCGCTATTTCAATGCCGAACGCGTGAATGCGGTTTGCCATATTCTTGGAGCCGGATTGCTCTGGTATGCCGCCACCATCACCGATCCCGGAATTTTTATCTGGGTGATGCTCGCTTATTTCATGCTGTACATGCCAACTCTGGCGCTGGTGAATGCCATTTCATTTGCCAACATCACCAATCCCGATAAGGAATTTCCTTCCATCCGCGTATGGGGAACCGTAGGCTGGATTGTTGCCGGATTTGTAGTTGCCCAAACCGCTTTAGGCTTCGTTGATATCCCAATAATATCTTCCCTTTTGGGAATCGATAACGTACAGATAACAAGTATTCCATTGCAGATGTGCGCCATCATTTCTTTGATTTACGGTATCTACAGTTTTACCCTCCCCGAAACGCCACCGGCCGAAAAGAACAAAAAATTCAGCCTTGGCGAAGCTTTAGGGTTAGATGCACTAAAACTGTTGACAGACAAAAACTTTCTCGTTTTCTCGCTATGCAGTTTCGCCATCAGTATTCCGCTCGCATTCTATTATGCCCGTACAAACGACTTCATCGCGGCGGTAGCTTTTGGCGAACAATCCGCATCTTTTCTGGCCATCGGGCAAATGAGTGAGGTCTTGTTTATGGTCTTAATTCCGGTTTTCCTTGTGCGTTTTGGGGTGAAATGGATGCTCCTCATCGGGATGCTGGCGTGGACAACCCGCTATCTTTTGTTTGGCCTGTTTCCGGGGTCTGTTTCTCTCATCATTCTGGGAATTGCCCTGCACGGAATCTGTTATGACTTCTTTTTTGTAACCGGACAGTTATACGTGGATAAAAAAGCCCCGAAACATCTTCGGGCAAGCGCGCAGGGATTTTTCAACCTGCTGACGTATGGAGCGGGTATGCTTATCGGGAATTATGTGCTTGGCTGGTGGGGCGATAACATTGCTCTTGATGGTTCTACATCGGAAGGTTGGTTTTCCGGAGCCGCATATTTCTGGGTGCTTCCCGGCCTCGTTGCCCTTGCTGTGGCTGTAATGTTTATGGTGCTTTTCCGTGAAGATGTGGACGTTGATGAAGAAGGCGCGGCAACCATTCTCGCCAACCCCGAAGCGGATGCAGATTTAGCGGCGGGATAGTCACTGACCACTGATTTCGGCTGATTACAATGATTCCACTGAGTGGTGTAACCTTAACAGTCCTTCTGAGGGCACTCCCGAAGAATCTAAGTTGGAAATGATTGCGGGGCAGGAATAAATATGATACCACCAATGGGCAAAGATCCTTCGCAGGTATGCTCAGGAAGAACTATATGAGAGCAAAGGTCAATACCGATTTCAGAATCTCAATAATATTTCTCCAACGAGTCCTTCTGTGGACTTCACCGAAGAATCGGAGCTTCTTTCGCGAAATGGGGTTGCAATCCTTTGCTTCGGTGAGATGAGATTATCAGTTTGGAATAAGTATCTGCATCACCAAAAACAAGATCCTTCGAAGGTATGCTCCCAAAAGGACAGGCAGGATGAAGTGCCAAACGATTCGTATCTTTCCTCGGTTGTAAACCTCACTCAACAAAAAATTATTTATGGTTATCATTATTGGTGCGGGCCCCATTGGGCTGGCAACGGGCATAGAGCTTAAACGCAGAAATATTCCATTCAAGATTATCGAACGTGGTTGTTTAGTGAATTCGATTTTCAACTATCCCACTAATATGACTTTCTTTTCTACTTCGGATAAGCTGGAAATTGGCGACATCCCTTTCATTTCTCACGGCCCAAAACCGACCCGTAGTGAAGCTTTAGAATATTATCGCAGGGTAGCCACACATTTTGAACTGCCCATTCATTTGTACGAGCGCGTGCTATCATTGACCGGCGAGGACGGCAACTTTACCATAGAAACAGATAAAAATACCTACAAAGCCGAAAAGATTATTGTGGCTACCGGGTTTTATGGTCAGGCGAACATGCTGGGTATTTCTGGGGAAGATCTTCCAAAAGTGAAGCATTATTATGATGAACCGCATCCATATGCATGGCAAAATGTTTTGGTTGTAGGTGCCGGCAATTCTGGTGTGGATACCGCTCTTGAATGCTACCGAGGTGGGGCAAATGTTACAATGGTGGTGAAACATGACACCATCAAACCAACTGTAAAATATTGGGTAAAGCCGGATATCGAGAATCGAATCAAGAATAATGAGATAGCCGCTTATTTCAATTCGGAGCTTAAAGAGATTCGGGAGAAGGAAGTGGTTTTGGATACCCCAAAGGGAGAAGTGGTTTTAGAAAATGACTTCGTGTTGGCAATGACCGGCTATCATCCCAATTACACATTGATGGAAATGCTGGAAGTTGAGTTGACTGAAGATGAAAAATGTATGCCTGTGTACAACGAAGACAGCCTGGAAACAAGCACCAAAGGCGTTTATGTGGCCGGTGTTGTATGCGGCGGAAAAGACACCAGCCGGTTATTCATCGAAAATTCTCGCGTGCATGCCGAACAAATTGCCGCACATATTGAAGAGCAAATGTAGGGTGCTTTTTTATCATCTGAGGGAATGGGTGTGATTACAGGACGGGATATTCTTCGCGAAGGAACTCAAAGTAGGAATAAGAATTAGTAAGTATTTCAGACATTGAGATCCCTCGTGTTAACCGGCTAGGCTCTTGGCTGCTTTCTACGCACTCGGGATGACAATCTCTCCAAAAAAAAGGCGCATCGCCAGATGCGCCTTTCAGCGAAATCAGTGCAATCACATTAATCAGCGGTCAAAATGACCACTTTACCTGGAACAGGAAGTTTCTGCCCGCCTGTGGATAGTAGTAGTTATAGTAAATAGGCTGCCCGCTTTCAATCCAGCCAAAGGTGTAGCCGTTGGTTTCGTATTCAGTATCGAAAAGATTACTTACCTGTAATGTGGCTGTAATTCCCTTCAACAGATCGATATTATCCAAAGCATAACTCAGCCGAAGGTCACTAACCAAGTACGGATCAATTGAGCGGCTTTCTTTCTGGGTGTTGTCCAGATATTGGCGGGAAACATACTTCGTAATAAACTCGGCATTAAGGCTTCCCTCAGTAAAACCGATTACAGAGTTTCCAATAAAAGAAGAGGAGAAGGCGATGTCGGTATTCTCGAACACTTCTTCCTCTTGGTAGTAATTGAAGTTCTCATCGTAAGCATCCATGAATTGAGTGAACTCCACAATTTTATTTTGACTGAGGGTGGCGTTCAATCCAAGGCTAAACTGATTGGACAGGCTGACTCCACCTTGCAGCTCCAAACCTACCCGATAACTTTCCGGTACATTCTGGCGAACATAAGCTCCAACATCATTAATCTCACCGGTCAGCACTAACTGATCGCGATAAAACATTCCGTACAGATTCGCCCCAATGAAATACCGGCTGTAATCGGCACGATAACCGGCTTCCACATTGTACAATTTCTCGGCTTCTGGGCGGCTTTCCGCTGTAGAATTTACGTACTCATCACGGGTTGGCTCCTTACTGCCTACGGCAAAAGAGGCATACATTCGCCGGCCATCATCCATATTATAAACCACTCCGAACTTTGGGTTGAAGAACAGCAGCTCATCCCTTTGCTGAAGTGCAACCAGTTCATCCTGAATAATATCATTTCCCAAAAATTCATACTCAATTCTATGTATCTGAAGATCAAGATATGAATTCAGGTTTTCGGTTAGTTTATACTGAAGCTTCCCATATATATTGAAATCATTTTTAATGCCTTCGTTGTCATAATACCGCTCATCGTTTTCGCTGTTGCCGGCATATCTCGCCCAAATTACTTCCCCGAAATGAGCCCCTTCATAGCGGCTGATTCCGCCACCTAAGCTCAAATTCCATACATCAGAATGCGTGTATTTCGTAGAAAAGATGCTGCCGTAATAATCATTATCGAGCCAGCGCCGTCGGATTAAATCCGAGCTTTCAGGATCTCCGGAATTTGCGGGACTGATTCCATAGTCGGCCAAATCTTCATCCGCTTTATACTCCTCATAAAAGCCAAATCCTTTGGTATAAAAAAGAGAAGCATTCGCAGTCCAGTTATCCTGAAGTTTGTACGAATAATGCAGCTGATAATAATTCTGCTGATAATCATCTACCTGATTGCCATAAGGCTCGCCCGCACGTTCCGTTCCGGCTTCGTTAAAAGTCCGGTCGATTTCCATCACACTTTCCTCAACACCATACCAAGCCTGATAGGTCACTTCTTTTCCCGTGAAAATATCCGCTTTTAGCAGACTGCGTTCTCCGTGTTTTGAAGCCGAAAGGAAGTAAGAATCGAGATCGGCAGAAGCACGATCAATGTAACCGTCCGATTGAATTTTGGAAAGCCGGCCTTCAAATTGCCAGCCGTTTTCCATCAAACCGGAACCTAATTTCACATTGTATTTTTGTGTGTTAAAAGAACCAACACCGGTGTTTACTTCGCCAAAAGGTTCCACTTCCGAAGAACTTGTTTGCAGGTTGATGGAAGCTCCAATCGCCCCGGCGCCATTAGTAGAAGTTCCTACTCCACGCTGCACCTGTATGTTTTCGATGGATGAAGCCAAATCGGGCAAATCAACCCAAAAAACTCCGTGCGATTCGGCATCATTCAGCGGAATTCCATTGATGGTTACGTTAATCCGGGCAGGATCAACTCCACGAACACGGATGCCTGTATAACCAACTCCGGCTCCCGCATCGGAAGTGGTTGTTACCGACGTCAGGTTTTGAAGCAGATAGGGAACATCCTGCCCCAGGTTTCTCCGTTCAATCTCGGCTCGCTCTACATTGCTGTAGGTGATGGGCGTGGCGTCATCAACCCGAACGGCCTGAACAAAAATATCATCTCCGATAAAAGTATCCGGGTACATAAATACTTCTAAACGGCGCTGGTTATTCGTCACTTTTATCTCCTGATCTTTGTAGCCAAGGTAGGAGATTAGAAGTGATTGCTCGCCGTCATCCGAAAGCCGGAATTCGAAGGAGCCGTCGTCTTGCGTAACAGCGCCACGGGTGGTTCCGACTTGGCGAATAGCTGCGCCCGGAAGCGGATCTTTTGATTGAGCGTCAAGCACCTTTCCGGTAACGGTTTGGGCTTGTACATTCTGCGTGAACAGAATAGGTAACGAGAAAAGAATAGCCGCAAATAACGGCTTAGTAATAGAATTAAACATGAAATCCTCCATTTAGATACAGATTAATGGAGGAGGTTAACTTGCGTACTGTGCGGTAAACAGGTTTCCCTACGCCGGTATTATCCGGTTCAGGTAATCAGGGTGTAATCTCAGCCCGCTATGCAAGCACCCCCAACCTTGAGATGCAAAACTACGGGTTTCTTAAAACTATATCTATGAATTTGGTAGAATTTTTTAACCTCCTAAAGTGGCGTATTAGATCCATGTTTTATATTATCTTGAAACAATTGAATTTATTATGGTTAAAATAATTTCTTTTTTGATAGTCATGTTACTCTTCAATGGCTGCTTTAATGGACTTCGTTGCCTGAGATTTAGTTACGCTGAAAAAGAAGGTTCTTATAGCACCAATGTAGTACCTACTCAATATATAGCAATTGGTGATACTGTTCATTTCAATACCAATACGTACTGGAATTATAGATATGACTGTATGGATTATGGAGACGATCCAGAGTTGTCCAGTCTTATTGTTGATTCAAGAAATGTTGAGCTGTATAACCAGGGAAATTCAGTTTTTATAGTTGGGAAGAAGCTGGGTACATATAAAGCAAGTATCGTAGGTAGTGTTTATTTAGTTCGGGATTACGTCTCTAATCGTTATGCGGTCCCTTTAACTTTTGATATCGTTGTTGAAAGTGAAAGAAGAAACAATTTTCGCCAAAGATTTACACTAAAAAATGATTTCAAAATTGATACTCTTCTTATTGATAAAAGAGACAATGATAAGAACATATTTGATTTAACAGTTCAATATTCACCAGAAACTGAGGCTCAAAACATTACCGATATTCAGGCCCATTGGGGTCTTTATCCATTTTTGGAACTTGATTCATTGAAACAGCATAATTTTGCCTTATTAGCGAAACATGATTTTGGGAATACATTCTTCTTCAGACCGGATACCTTGTACAAATTCTACTATACCTATGTACACCTGTCTGTTTCTGAAAATAATATTAGTGAATCTTTCGGGCGTACTTTTATACTCGATTTTAGCGAATATGCAGATTGAATTGTTTTACTTTTGAAGCCTCAATTCGGTTTAAAAAACACACAACTCAGGCTCTCCCAAGGGTTAAAGCTCAAACTTTTCCCGTTCGAAAATCATAAATCATGTTCAAAAAGATATTTGATAATCGAATTCAGGTTTGAAATAATCCGTCACTTCTCTTGAAGATCCCTTCAAAAAAATACCTAACGAAAGATTTTCGGGAATGTCCAATCAAGTTTTTCTTGCTGAGTGGCTAAACTATGAAAATAAATCAACCTGACAGCTCTCCCAACTGCTTTTGGCATCAATTCTTCAATTAGAAATCACAATCCAGTAGCGTAGGTACTTCGTATGGTTATTAAGAAAACCAGTTGACGCAGCCTGGATAGCTATCCAATGCAGTTACTGAAAAAAATTAATCAATAAAAATACATCATTATGATTCGTGATAAAATATTTCTCAAAAAATTACCTTTTCTGTTGGCAGTAGCTTCATTTGCATTAATTACTGCTTGTGGCGGAGACTCCCCAACAAATACAGAAACCGAGCTTGATTCAGAGGCATATACTTATGCTTTCAACGAAGGGCAAGCTTTAGATAACAAGGATACCGCCTATAGAGGCGAGCATGAAAGAAATGTTACCGCCGAGGTATCCATAGAAGAAATGGATAATGGAAATGCATCCGTTACCGTAAAATTAGATAATACCATTAGTGGATCTACTTATATGGTTCATGTTCATGATGCGGCCGATCCTGCTTCTACTCCAAATGGTACTCCTTATAATGAAACACCAAACGGCGACATTTTTGCTAAAATGCTTGAATCCAGTGGCGGCTCAGTTTCCAGCACCAATGAAACCACTATTCCTTACAATGAAGTGATTAGCCACGAGGGATTTTTTGTAGTTCATGATCCTACTCAGGAATTGAGCACAACAGATCTTACCACCTATCTTGTATTGGGTGTTTTCGCTCAGAGCTTAGGTGCCGGCGAATCTAGCCTGAGAACCGAATCTTTCAGTTATGGGTTTAACGAAGGCCAGTTGTTAGATGATGATGAAACCGCTTATGGTGGAGATCATCCCAGAAATCTTTCTGCTACTTTATTGATCGAGGAAAAAGGTAATGGGAATGCAATTGTAACTGTTTCTTTAGAAAATACTTTAGAAGGATTCGATTACATGGTTCATGCACATGACGCTGCTGATCCCGCTACTACTCCGAATGGAACGCCGTATAATGAAACGCCAAACGGAAATGTTTTTGCCGGAATGTTAGAGGGTGGTGGTTCAGTTGAGCTTTCTAACGACACAGATGTTTCCTATCTGGAACTGATAAATGAGTATGAAGGATTTTTTGTTGTTCATGATCCTACGCAGGATTTAAGCACAACAGACCTTACCACCTATCTTGTTTTAGGTTCTTTTGCTCAGGATTTAGAAACCGCAGAACCAAAATTAAACTCTCAAACATTTGAGTACAGCTTTAATGAAGGGCAGGCTCTTGATAATCCGGAAACTGCTTATGCACAAGATGGAGATCACCCGCGCACTTTATCCGCTACCATGCTGGTGGAAGAACTACTGAATGGACGAGCGAATATCACCGTTACTTTGAGCAATACGCTTAACGGTGAAACGTACAATGTTCATTCGCATGATGCTGCAGATCCAAACACAACAGAAAATGGCACCCCGTACAATGAAACACCCAACGCTGACGTATTTGTAGCAATGCTTGAAGGAAATGGTGACTCTGTAAATAGTTCTAATGAAACAGAAGACATCCTATATCGAGATTTGATTAATGAGTACGAAGGTTTCTTTGTAGTTCATGATCCGACACAAGATATCAGTACTACCGATTTAACCACATACCTGATTTTAGGCTTAACAGCCAGATAAATTTATCATAAATAACCCTCAAAGGCCGGAAGATTAGTTTCTTTCGGCCTTTTTTTTTGATCTGATTTAGGGATCATTAACGTAACACCTCTCGATTCCTTTTGTCTCCAAAGCTATAGAACGGGAATCCAAAATTGACACTCCGAATAATCTTTGGGAAAGTTACTTTCCATCACTCGGCTCACTCTGAACAGGACAATAACGAAGACCTCAAAGAGGGCCGAGCGATGGAGGTTTTGGAGCTGATTCTTGTTCCAGGGTTTTCGGCTCAGCGAGCCGAGGTACATATAGCGGCTCGCTGAGCCGTTTATTCCTCATTACATTCAGAAACCTGAGCTTTTATCTGAATGATCAATGATTTTCGAACGATGAAATCCGAGTTAATCCATTAGTGCTTCTTTAAATTCCCCTGCAGGAATGAAGTGGTAGCATCCGCCATCGGCGGGTGGCGGAGTAGCCGAAGCCTGCAAAAAAAGCAATAACATGACCGAGAGGAAAAGTTGTAGTGAAAGGAATACCTTCAAATCTGTTTCTGAATGAAATAAATGCCGAAGGCATCCCCTGCGGAAGCAAGAATCTGACTCTTTCAGAGGGGAGTTTTTAAAATCTGAGGTTTATAGGCTATCAGCTAAAATTAGCTTTGGTTGCCGACCAGGAACATTTCTCCGCTTGGCTGTGGTAAGCCACCTTTAGGTTCAAGCGTTATGGCAAAAGTATTGGCATTTGCTGATGGGCTTTCGTTCAAGCTCTCCACTTTGAAAAACAGCTCTGGGGAAGTTTCATCAAAATTAAACACACCGGCCGGGATTGGACTTTGGCCATCTTTTATCAGCCATAATTGATAATCTTTATTTTGCGGGGGAACGGGAAGATTTGCAAGCTGTAAAATAGCTTGTCGATTTTCAGTATCCCAAAGGATCTTTCCATATCCATTGGGACTCGCCTCTAATCCACCCATTATTACCAATCGTACTTCTTTGGCGGCAAGTACATTTAGAAGCTGATCTTGCCGTTCAAGCTCGCTCTGTAGTTCCGTTATAACTGCTTGTTGCTGCCCTACAGTATTAGTGAGGTCTAAGCTGTAGTAAGCCAGCCCTAACATGGCAGCAAGCAAAATACCTGCTGCTAATTTCAACGTCCACATAGGTAAAATGGAGGGGGCTTTATTTTCTCGAGAATTATTAGGCTTATCTAAATTATCAAAAATGTGTTCTTCTACTTCGGGCGATGGAGAAACAGGCGCTAAAGACAAAGGGAATTCTTCACTAAGCAGCTTCATATCCTCATATACTTTTCTTTCTTCAGACAAAGCATTTCGTAGCAGCTCTTCAAAATGTACACGATCCTCTTCATCAAGAGCATCAAGCACGAACCCCGCACAAAGGGCGTTGAAATCGTTATGTTGATCGTAGTTACTCATCAATTTCGCTGGGTATCAATAATGCTTTGAGTTTTATCATCCCTTGTCTCATTCGGTATTTTACCGTGCCAAGCGGGATATTCATGTGTACTGATATTTCAGATTGAGTCAGCCCCTGAAAATAGGCTACATGCAAAACTTCCCGTTCTTTTGGGTCAATTTTTTTTAATGCCTTCCTCAAAAGAGAGGCCCGTTCCGATAACTCTAAATTTTCATGGGGGGAATTCTCTTCGCTTTCAGGCGTAAAAGTAAAATCATTAATCACATGAACACTTTTTCTTGCGTCTTTAAACGCCCTTGAACGTGTTCTGTCTATTGCTTTGTTTCGCGCCATGGTTATTAAAAAGCTATACGCATTTCCCTTTCTTGCATCAAATTGGTTAATTTTTTCCCAAGCTTGGGTAATTACTTCCTGAAGGCAGTCTTCTGCTTCTTCCCGGCTTTTTAGGATGGAAAGAATGAGGCTGTATAGCACATTTTTATATCTTCTATATAATAAGCGCAAAGCCTCCTTATCTCCATTTTGTATCCGATGCATCCATTCTCGCTCTTCATCTTTCGATTGAATGGCGAAACCCACAAGATAAACCAACCAATAAATTATTAAGTACTGCATATATATACGAAAAGTAGTCTCAGTTGGATTGAAAGTGGCTCTATTTCTAAGCAAGAGGATAATAACGTTTTTAAGTTAAAGAAGTACAACTCCGTCATTAACCTATTGTGGGATGTCACAGGCCTGTCAGCTTTTATGAGGAGATAGATGGAATTGATCCTGATAATTTTGAAACCTGACAAGACACTAATACACCGGTTTATGCTTACATGACGGTTTCTAACAACATTCCCATCCATCCAAAAAGCCATTACGTATTAATTTTTGACTACCGGTGATATCCGCATCAGTGAAATAATTACAAACAACAGTATCTATGATTAAAGAGTTTAAAACCATTTCCAGAAAAGATTTTTTAAAAACCGCAGGCTCAACTGCTTTATTTGCGGCATTAGGGATAAGCATCCACGGCTGTAGTAATGTAACCAACAGTGAATCTGAAATGCCTGATGGAAATTCACCCGGCTCGGATAAAGCTATCACTATCGATGGAGATACCATCACCCTGAATTTAAACAATGATGAAATCTCTAAGCTAAAAAATGCCGGAGAATGGCTGCTAATTAGAGGTGCCGACGTGTTGGTTGTAAATGTGGATGGGAATGTAATCCGGGCATTCACCAGTGTTTGCACACATTCAGGATGTAATACCAGTTGGGCTTTTTCTAACTCCCAATTTGTCTGCCAATGCCATGGTTCAAAATTCAATACCAGCGGTCAGGTTACTCAGGGGCCTGCGAACAGCGATCTGGAAGAGTTCCAGGTTAGCAGAGATGGCGATACCGTTACCATTAACAAATAGGCGTATCATGAAAAATTCCTTTTTCTTTTTGCTATTGTTTCTTTTAGGACCGGCTTTGCAGCTGAACATTCAGGCTCAATCCTTTATGTCAGAAGAAGGCTACGCTGAATTTATCTCTTCCGCTCCATTGCTTGAATTTAAAGGGAAAAGTAACAATTTGGCGGGATTGATAGACCTGGATGAAAATCTCGTAGATTTTTATATCGACCTGAACACCTTAGATACCGGCATCAGCCTTCGCAACCGGCACATGCGTGATAATTATTTAGAGACTGCCAAATATCCTTACGCCGAGTTTACCGGGAAAATTATCGGCACCTTCGATCCTGAATTAGCGGAAGTGCAACCAGTTCGTGTAGAAGGAATTTTTAAGATACATGGAGCCAAACGGGAACTGAAAATTGACGGCACAATCGAACCAAAAGAGGAAGGCCTGTTTTTAAAAGCTAACTGGTCGGTCCTGCTCGAGAATTATAACATAAAACGGCCGCAGGTTATCTTTTATGAGCTGGCTGATGAACAAAAAGTCTCTATTTCAATGCTTCTCAAACCTGTTAACTGATATTTAAAAGCTATATGAAATTCATTCCATTATTCCTGATTATCACATTTCTGTTTACCCCTTTCGAACTTTATGCCCAGCTCGAAAGAAAAAGAGCAATGCCAGAAGGGCCGGTAGAACTCACCTTTATGGCTCCCCGGAATATCAATCTTTACACGGTTGAATCTTTGTCGAAAGGAGAATTGCACTATTCTATTATGCACACTTTTGGAGAAGTTAAAAGCGGGGTTAAAAATCTATGGGGAATTGATCAGGGCGCAAATGTGCGTTTTAGTTTTGAGTATGGCTTTAGTGATCGTTTCTCCCTGGGATTTGGCAGATCAAGTTTGGATAAAATTTATGATTTTACGGCGCGATTGGCTTTAGTAAAGCAGGCTAAAACCGGCGGGCTACCAATTTCAGCTTCGCTTATACCAACCCTTGGAATCAATACTTCCGACTTCAGTTTTCTCAATCAGGACTACATCTTCACAGACCGTTTAAATTTCGGTTTATCGATTCCGGTTGCCCGAAAGTTCAACGAAAAACTAAGTATTCAGGCTTCTCCAATGTTGATTCATTTTAACAGGGTAGGGCCCGAGCTTAATGTGGCCGATCCCGTCACGAATACCTATTATTCCTTAGGAATTGCTGCCAGATACAAAATAAAGCCCCGCACCGCACTCTCTTTTCAGTATCTACCTTCCCTCAGTAATTTCAAAAAAATAGATCCTAACTTAGCTATAGGAATAGATATTGAAACGGGCGGACATGTTTTCCAGATGTTCTTTACCACATCAGATGCTCTAAACGATCAATATTTAGTTGCCGGGAATAATGGGAATTTCTTTGCCAGGGAATTTAGATTCGGGTTTAATGTAAACCGGCTTTTTAATCTCAGATAAACCTGATTTTTACAGTTCTGTAAATCAGAAAGCCACACTCTTAGAGTTGTGCAATAAACTATTCCGAAAATTGTATCTTGGGGAGTCTAAATCCTTAACGCAATTAACGATATGCGCCCCAACATTTCTTTTTTGTTTCTGTTGATGTGTCCTTTCATATCCTGCACATCAAGTGATCACAATAACGCCACTTTCCCCGATATCTCCGCTTCGGACATTACCACACATATTACTTTTTTGGCCGGAGATGATTTGAAAGGGCGTGAATCCGGAACAGCCGAAGAAGCTAAAGCGGCCAATTATATAGCCGATTATTTTCGTGATTTCAACCTGGAACCCGCGGGAGATGAGCGCACGTATTTCCAGGAATTCACCATAAATACAGCAACGCTTAAAAATCCCCATACGGATACCACAACCCAAGACTCCACGGCCGAAAAAAGACTATCCAAAAACGTGGTGGGTTTGTTACAGGGAAATGGAGAATCAGATGAAGTAATAATAATCGGAGCACATTACGACCACCTGGGTTATGGTGAATTTGGGTCTTTGTATTCCGGAGAACAAAAACGCATTCATAATGGCGCGGACGATAACGCCTCAGGAACAGCCGGTTTATTAGAACTCGCGGAATATTTTTCAGCAAACCGCCCACAGACGAATCTGCTTTTCATCGCTTTTTCGGGAGAAGAAATGGGGCTGCTCGGCTCACAGTTTTTTGTAGAAAACACCAATATTGATTTGAGTCAGGCTCGCGCGATGATTAATATGGACATGATTGGGAGAATGCATCAGAATAAACTTCTGATTTTTGGAACGGGAACAACGGAAAACTGGGCAAATATCCTGACCACAGCCAACTCAGATTCTCTTCAACTTGACCTTGTTCCAGATGGCACCGGAGCAAGCGACCACACCAGTTTTTACTATAAAGACATTCCCGTTCTGCATTATTTCACCGATACGCACGCCGATTATCACCGCCCCTCGGATGACACCGGTTACATTAACGCGGAAGGGCAGCGGCTGGTTTTGGCACATGTTGCACGTGTAATTTCAGCCCTGGATACCTTGCCTAAAGAAAGTCTTGCTTTTATAGCAGCCCCGGGGCAGCAACGCCAAGCAATGGCCATGAACGGACCAACTCTGGGAGTGCTTCCCGACTACGGTTATGATGGCACCGGAATGAGAATAACCGGCGTAACAGAAGGCCGAGCCGCTGAACAGGCTGGTTTAAAAGACGGAGATATCATCATTCAAATTGCCGGTAATCCGCTGGAAGATATTTACGCTTATATGACCGCGCTAAACACCCTTCAAAAAGGACAAAAAACCACCATCACCGTACTCAGAAACGGCGAAGAACTAACTTTTGAGTTGCAGCTCTAATCTTTCCTCATGAAAAAACTAATACCTGTATTCCTCATTTTTGTGGCATCTTTTGGCTGCCAGACAAACTCCGATAATGGCTCGAATTTACCTGATTTTCCGGAAGGCGTGCAGGCGATCTCTTTTTTGGGTGATACGCTTCGAACCAATATCACACCTCTTCCGGAAGAGTTAGCGGTTCGAATTGATTCACTGAGTGAGGCTGCAAACAAAAGCGGATTAATCACCGAGCACCTGATTTGGGAAGCCCGAAAAACAGCGTATACCGGAGATTATCGCAAGTCTGTTGAGGAATTCTCCGATGCCATTGCCCATTTTCCTGATGACGCCCGGCTTTATCGCCATCGCGGACATCGTTACCTCACGCTTCGCGAACTGGATCTGGCAATCAGCGATTTTGAAAAAGCCGCCCAGCTTTTTGAGGGAGAAGATGATATCACCGAACCGGATGGATTGCCGAATGCCGAAAACAAGCCTTTGAGTTCACTCCAAACAAATACCTGGTATCATCTTGGGTTGGCGCAGTATTTGAAGGGAAATTATGCGGAAGCGAATGAAGCGTACCGGCAGGGAGTCAGCATCACAACAAATGATGATATGCTCGCAGCGTTTCTATATTGGAATTATATGGCGTTAAGAAAATCCGGCGACGATATCTCGGCTGGAACATTACTGGACGCTGTTCAGGAAGAGATGGATATCATCGAAAACGAAAGTTATCATCATCTTCTGCTGGTATTTCAGGGCACTTTTAAAGCCGATGATTTGCTGGATGGAAACGAGTCGGAACTCGATAACGCTACCATTGGCTACGGCCTCGGCTTCTGGCATTCCATAAACGGAAGGGAAAGCCGAGCCACACAAATTTGGCGACAAGTATATGATTCCGGCAACTGGGCTCCCTTTGGATTTATCGCCAGCGAAGCTGAATTAGCCCGAAATTAATGGGCTGGTTTACGGGCGTTTTTGGAAAAAATCTTTCTCTCAGAAACAAGATTTCTGAACTTCATCCAGAGCCGCTTTTTACTGTTGATGATGATTTTCTCTACTTAACCGGCGGTGGAATTTCTGATACGCTTTATTTCTCTGAACAAGAAAATGATGGCGGCTGGCTTGCCTCCGGAATTGGAATTTCTACGGATGAACAGCCACAGTTTTTTAGCACAGATTTATGGGCTGAAAGTATTTCGAAAGGTGCAGATTACCTACATCAACAGAACGGCCATTTCGCAGTTGCCCGGTGGAATCCCGAAGAACTTGAACTGATAACCGATCAGCTTGGGATGCGCAATATTTTCATTCATCAGGGAGAGGATTGCGTTGTTTTTTCAACTCGTCTTGATTTGCTTATGAAGCTGGTTCCGGCTTCCATCAACTGGAAAAAATTTGGCAGCAGATGGCTGGCCATTAATCAGTTTTCTTCCGGTAGTTTTATGGATGGAATCCAGCGATTATCTCAAGGTGGACGGGCGCTTATTAGCAGCGAAAAAGTCACCATTTCTAACCAGCGCTGGAATTACAACCGGCAGAAAAGTTCACCTGAGCAATTCAAAAGCTCTTTATTTCAATTCTCGTCCATTGCGTTAAAAGCCAATAAAACGCTCTCGCTGGGGTTATCGGGAGGTTTGGATTCCCGGACTTTATTCGCTTCCTTGCTTTCTGAACCTGAAGCAAATTGGAGGCTTCATTCCTTTGGCGAAAAAGATCATCCGGATCTGCAAACGGCGCAGCTTTTGAACGGGCCATTTGGCAGGCAGCATCACGTTTTTCATCAGGAAATTCCCCCGGCGCAGACGTTGATTGACATGCTTCCCGATTTCGCCGGACAAAGCCTTTTCACGGCCGCACCTCCTCATTTGATCTCACTTCAGGCTTACCAAAAAATAGCGGCTTTAAATCTTTCAGTAGTGGATGGCGGTTTCGGTGAAATTGCCCGCCGGCGATTTTTGGTTTCACTTTTACTTCGGGGGAAAAAATCACTCCTGAACAAAAACACGAATGAAATTATCCCGTACCTGCTGCTCCCGCGGGCTGATATTTTCACCGCAGAATGCAATGCGGAAATGATGCAAGGTTTTCGGGAGGAACTTTCCGCAGAAATAGAAGCCATGCCCTCCATCTCAGAAACAGGACTCGAAACCTGGCTCGATTTATTTTCTATCCGCACAAGGGTTCCGAACGGAGCGGGGCCGGAGCAGTCCCGGTCAGATTCTCTTTTGTTCAACTACATGCCTTTTCTGCAACCTCAGCTCATTGAACAAGCTTTGAACCTTCCGCTGAATCAGCGTAAAAACGCGCGGCTTTTTCGGAAAATAATTAGTGATAAGGCTCCTCAGCTTCAGCAAGTGAAACTGGTAAAAGGGCAGGTAACATATCCCTATTGGATGAAGGATTTTAATTCGGCTGTGTGGATGCGCGTCAAGCAAAAAGCGGGGAAAAGCTATCATAGCAGTCAGCAAATCGACTTTCTCCTGGTGCTGGAAGAGTATGTGCGGGACCTGTTCAGCTCAGCTTCCGCAAAAAATTATCCCGCTTACGATCAGCAGAAAATCACAAATATAATTACCGGCTTTTATGATGAGAAGAATTTCCACCTCGCCACCGAGCTAAACTGGCTACTGGCATTTGAGGTTTTTCGAGATGGGTGAAAGGATTCTCTGAGCAGTGTGGAATATGAAACCCACCCAAGTTTTCGTTAACCAACTCCGCCCTTGTCATCTCGAACGCATGTGAGAGATCCGCGGTGGTGGAGTGGGAACTGCTTTACTAAAATACTGACTTAGTCAATTTTCAAAGAATTAGCCCATAACAACATCTTTAGATTTCTCGTATCCACTCGAAATGACAACTTTAAGGGCATTTAAAAACTTGTAGCCACTACTGAGTTTTCGTTAACCAACTCCGCCCTTGTCATCTCTGCCGGAAGGCATTCCTTTGGAAGAACACATGTGAGAGATCCGCGGTGGTGGAATGGGAACTGCTTTATTAAAATGACAAGTGCTTTAGAGTCAAACAACATTCAAATGGCTAAACACAGTTATTTCATATACATTAAGCCGAACACAATCTACTAAATGGCATATTCAGTTTACATAACCACGAACTCCACAAAAAGCACACTTTATGTAGGGGTCACAAATGATATCCCATCACGAATATGTGAACACGGACTGAATGCAGGAAAACCAGAAACATTTGCTGGCAGATATAGCTGTTACTTTTTAGTCTATTACGAGGAGTACAAATATGTTAATGATGCTATTCAAAGGGAGAAGGAAATCAAGAAATGGAGACGAGAGAAAAAGGAAAAACTGATAGCAACCTCAAATCCAGCCAAAGAATTTCTTAATGAAAATCTGGGCTTGTATCCTTTTGGTGATTATGCTGATGTGAGGAACATTAGAAATCGTAGAAATACCAATTGACAACCCCACCCTCTGTCATCTCTGCCGGAAGGCATTCCCTTGGAAGAACGGGTGTGAGAGATCCACGGTGGTGGAGTGGGAACTGTTCTGTTAAAATACTTACTCAGTTATTTCTCAGCAACTAGCCCCCAACGCAACTATAGATTCCTCGCATCCGCTCGGAATGACAAATTTTGTGGTGGCATGGAATATGAAACCCACCCAAGTTTTCGTTAACCAACTCCGCCCTTGTCATCTCGAACGCATGTGAGAGATCCGCGGTGGTGGAATGAGCGTTGCTTTGTTAAAATGCTGACACTGTCATTTCCTCACTACAAATTTCGCAATAGCACTTGTAGATTTCTCGTATCCACTCGAAATGACAACTTCTGGGGCAAGCAAAAACTTGTAGCCACTACCAAGCTTTCGTTAACCACTCTTCAGGGAGCCTTCACCCCAACGCCTGCGCTACATCCTCCCAGATATCTTCCACGTCTTCAAGCCCCACGGAAAGCCGGATTAAACCCTGACTGATTCCCACACTTTCGCGCTCTTCTTCGGATAACTTGGAATGTGTAGTTGAGGCCGGGTGCGTTGCGATACTTCTGGAATCGCCCAGGTTGGCGGTAAGCGAAAACATGTTCAACGAATCGAGGAAGTTTTTACCGGCTTGCAGCCCACCCTTGATGCCAAACGTTACGATTCCGCCGCCCATTGTCATCTGCTTTTTAGCGGTTTCGTAACCGGGATGGTTTTCTAAAAAAGGATATTTCACCCATTCTACCTTTGGATGATTTTGAAGCTGCCTGGCAATTTCCAATGCGTTTTGGGAATGCTTTTCCATACGCAGGGGAAGAGTCTCTAAACTTTTCGATAACAGCCACGCATTAAATGGCGACAGGCTTGGGCCAGAATGCCGCGCAAATCCTTCAATGGAATCAATCAAATCTTGTTTTCCGGCGATTACCCCGCCCAGGCTTCTGCCTTGTCCGTCGATATATTTTGTGGCGGAATGAATGACTAAATCGGCTCCATATTCAATTGGGTTTTGAATAACCGGCGTCGTAAAGCAGTTATCCACGATGTAAATGAGGTTATGCTTTTTAGCCAGTTTTCCTACCATTTCCAGGTCGATGATATCCAACGCGGGATTTGAAGGTGTTTCCAGGTACAGTATTTTGGTTTGCGGGGTGATGGCTTTTTCCCACTCCGAAAAATCCGTCAGTGATACATAATTGGTTTTAATATTCCACTTCGGAAAAATCTCGGTCAGCAGTTTATGTGTTGACCCAAAAACCGATCGTGAGGAAAGAATTTCATCGCCCGAATTTAATAAAGCGGCAAAGGTGGTAAAAATAGCCGCCATTCCCGAGGCGGTCGCCCAACCTGCCTCGGCGCCCTCCATCAGGCAGATTTTCTCGATAAACTCCGCTACATTCGGATTTGAATAACGGCTGTATACATTCCCTTCCACCTCTCCGGCAAACATCGCGCGCATGTGTTCGGCATCCTCAAAAACATAACTCGAGGTCATGTACATGGGCACGGCGTGCTCGTTGAAAGAAGATCGTTCTAACTGTGTTCGGATGGCTTGGGTAGCTTTACGCTTTTTCATTTTTCCGGTCGTGATTGATGAGTGTGAGTGAGTTCCCCAAGATAATACATTAGAAACCTGAGTGCGAAATTACATGAATTCTCGTAGGCTCCACTGCGAAACAAGGGGTTGCAACCCCTTGCTGCGGCTCTAAAAGTCTTATTTCTCCGCAAAGGGAAAGGAAGGAAGACTATCTTAATCGGTACTCTCTCAAAGCCTCAATTCCCCACAAAAAATACGGCGTTGCCAAAAAGCAATTTTCCGTTATGCCAGAATCCACGGAACAGCGGGTTGTCAATCATGTACACCACTTTTCCGCGGCCCATATTTTGCACGCCAAAAGCGAGTGTATTTTCGAGCTGCTTTTTCGCTTTATGTCCCACAAACCCACTTCGGTGAGCGTTCTCCTTTACCGCTCCCACATTCCAGCCATTGTCGAGATATTCGAAAGAGGTTGAGCCTAATTTCAGCGACATATACTCATCGGAATATCCAAAAGCGAGAGGGTGCGTTTCATCCATACTTACCGCATAAATGGAACCTGCGTTTGAACTTTGAACACGGTCACGTGAAGCATCCGCATACTTTTTTAGTTTTGATTCGGCACTGTCCTCATCCAGGGAATCAGTGGATTTCCTTATCAGGGAAAAATCCGCTTTGCCGGCCAAATAATTATTTGCGCCATCCACAGCGATTAACGTACCGCCATTGCGAACCCATTCTTGAATATCGTCAAAAGCATTATCGCTTAGGGTTCCGTAATTACCGGAAGGTAAAATCAGCACGTGATATTTATCCCAGTCTACAGAACCGGCATCATCCTGATTTATCATCGTTATGGGATAATCAATCTGCTGATCAAAATAGTGCCAGATATAACCGACGTCATTTGAACGGGTTCCATTTCCAGAAATCATCGCCACGTTTGGCGTTTCGATATAGCGAACCGAAGAAGATCCAAAATCACTTCCCGAATCCACAAAACCAGTAGCAACCGGAATTACGATGCGGTTAAATTCAGCCGCAGCATCTTTCACCATTTCATCAAACTGACCATCCAATTTCTCATTGGCATTTCGGGTGATTATTAACGTTCCCCGTTCATAATTTTCACCATTTATGCTGAAGGGTTCTTCCGCGTATCGCACCTTAATTCCATTTTTTAACAATGCGGAGAGATACTTCAAATCATCCAGAGAATTCCATTTTGCAAGGTAGGCATAAGGCCGGGAAATTCGTGGAGTGAGTTCCGATTCCGTGTCCATCCCGATTCGCTCGGCTTCAATCCGGCCGGTAACGGCGTAGCCATCCACGCCATAAGCGTAGTGCGATTCCCAGGCGGTAATGTCGTAGGTGAGCGAATCAACAAGCTCGGGGTTTGGCTCAAACAACACCCGAACCAGCGTTCCTTTAGGTTGATACGCGCTAATCACATAATCTCCTTTCTCGATAGAAACCCGGCCTGTTTGTCCGGTAGCGAAGTTGTAACCATTCGCATTTCCGGAATTTCTCGCTTGGCCAATTTCTATTCCCTGTTCTACCAGGTATCGCAAGAGCATGGATGCTTTATCGGGATTGCTGCTCTTTTTTACCACATAGGTTTTGTATTCCCCCGCAGGATTTTCACGCGCTGTTTTGAAGTACTCGGCAAATTCATTCACCACTTGTTCGTGATTCTGCGCAGTTATTTCAACCGTAGACAATCCGGTTACATGGTGGTGCGTCAAACGATCTTTTAGCGACAGCGTGTCGCCTTCCGGTTTCAGAACTCCCAGCCCGGCAAATCCACCGCCGGCTTGTTCGTAGGTCATCCCGATGGCTCCGTTAAAAACCGGCCAGGTATCGCCGTAGCTTGGATAGAAAAGATCGAATCGCTCGCCGGTGAAATAAAGCCAGCTTTCTTCATCAAAATATTTGGCGTGATTTTTCCCAATGGTAACCTGGAAATCCCGCTGCCAGTCGGTGATGGCTTTATGCAGAGGTTCCGCAGCCGGTGCGAAATAATAGGGAGAGCTATAACTTTGTTCGTGGAAATCCACATGCACATGAGGCATCCACTCGTTGTAAATCTTGATTCGGTGCTTGGTCTCTGTTTGTGTTTGCCAGGCCCAATCCCGGTTCAGGTCGAAATAATAGTGATTGGTTCTCCCGCCCGGCCATGGCTCGTTATGCTCTCGCGCATCATGATTTGGGTTGAACTTTTCGCCAACCACGGTTCTGTACCAATTGGTATAACGATCCCGCCCGTCTGGATTTACCATCGGATCCATCACTACAACCACATTATTTAGCCAGCCCGATTTTTCCGTAACCAGTTCATAAATGGTTTTTAAAGCTGCTTCGCTGGAGGAAGTCTCGTTGCCGTGCACGTTATAACTCAGCCACACAATCGCTTTCCGGTTTTCAGTTGGGGCGCCGCTTTCGAGTCCCGTAAGCTTGAGATTATTTATCCGGATTTCCTCCAGGTTCTGATGATTTTCTTCCGAAGTAACTACGGTGTACACCAGTTCTCTGCCTTCGTTGGTTTTGCCATATTCCGCAAAAGTTACCAGGGGAGATTCATCCGCAACATGCTTAAAGTAATTCATCACTTTATAATGGGGAGTCCATTGCTCGCCCAATTCATATCCTAAAAACTCCTCCGGCGATTGCAATTGCGCCCAGGCCGGGACAGATAAAAAACAGCAAGCGAGGAAAACTAACAGTGACTTTTTCATACTTCTTAATTCGTATTTAATTCGGATTCAATTTGATCTACCACATCATCTGCAATGGAATTTGGGATGGGAATGGTAAGATTATAATGAGCGATTTTCCATTCACCGTCTTTGTTCACCAAAACCCCTGAGCCACGGCTTGGGCCTAAGTTGGGCGTGTCGAGTTCTTCATCGAACCAGGAAACGAGGCCATTTTCTGAGAAATACACTTTTCGGAATGTCGGGGTGAAATTCCATGCCACGCCGTCATCTTCAAAGTGAGGCTGCGACCACGGGCGAAATTCGGCAACCGTCCAGCGTTCGGTGGCATCGGTTCCCATAAAAATGGAAGAGTCGTTTTCGAAGTGATTGAAATAGCGCTGAAAATCTCCTTCGGCGGCGGCATTATGCCAATCGTCCAACACCCGGTTCACTTCCTCCTCTGAAACGTCCTTATCTATTTTAACTTCCACTTCCGGGTTGCATCCCCAAAAGGCTAATCCCATTATTAAAAAAGCGGTGAATATTCGCATAGCTCAAGGTTTAATTTTTGATCAGCAGAATGGTAGTTAATTGAATATGATTGAACAAGTGGATTTACGTTTTTTTCACTGGCGGAAGGCAAATCAATTTCATCAACCCAAAATTGCAGGAAGACTCATTCCTCAGATTGCTTTTGTGATTGATAGGTTTTAGTGGCATCTTTTTTGACTTCCCGAAATACCTGTGAATTATGCGTTTCAACGAAATAAAACGAAAAACTTTTTTTTGGCTCAATAAGCTTCAGATTTCCAAAACGGAAAGGCTGGCCGTTGCGTTATTGCTAATCACGTTAGCCGTTATCTTTTCGATGACCTTCATCCTTCAGGAAACTTTCAATTTCAACCAGCAAAAATACGACAGTGTAACCGCTGAATTCCAACGAAAAAGTCAGCTCATTAACCGGGAGGAATTGATAGCGGCTCAAAAATATAATCCTGAAATTGAAGTTAATGAAACTCCCACGGAACAAACCTCATTGGCGGATGTTGAAAAAATTAGCATCAACACTGCAAACAATGAAGAGCTACAGTCCTTACCCGGTGTGGGAAAAGCGTATGCTGAACGAATTATTGAGTATAGAAAAACGAATGGCGGTTTTGACACCATTGAAGAGCTTGTTGAAGTGAAAGGTATTGGCAAAACACGGCTTGAAAACATTAAACCATTTATAAAATTATAAGTTTAAGCGCTACGCAGAGTGGCTGAAAGGTACATATGGCAAAGATTTTATGGGCAGATGACGAAATAGATCAACTGCAATCGCACATTATATTTTTAGAAAAGAAAGGATTTAAAATTACTCCTGTGGCAAATGGTGAAGACGCCGTGAGCATGATTGCCATGGAGCCCTTCGATATCGTTTACCTTGATGAACAGATGCCGGGCATGGATGGCATTCAAACCCTCGAAAAAATAAAAGCCCTGCAACCTTCGCTGCCGGTTGTGATGATCACCAAAAGCGAGGAAGAATCGATAATGGAAGATGCCATCGGAGGCAAAATTTCCGATTACCTCATAAAACCGGTGAACCCAAATCAGATTCTTCTTACCACAAAACGGCTTTTAGAACGCGCACGCATTCAAACCGAAAAATCTTCGCAGACTTATTTACGTCAATTCAACGAGATTGCATCGCGCATGCACAAGAGAACCACCTGGCGAGAATGGATTGAAATTTACCGCGAATTAACGGTTTGGCATATCGATCTTGGCGATGGCGACGAAGGATTAAAGCAAGTACTGGACGATCAGTTTCAGCATGCGAATATGGAGTTCGGCAAGTTCGTAGAGCGGGAATATTTGGGATGGCTGAAAAACGGCGAAGACCGTCCGGTGCTTTCTCCCGACATCATCAAAAAATATGTATCTCCCCGCCTCGAAAAGGACGAAAAAGTGATGTTCTTCATCATTGACTGTATGCGCTACGATCAATGGCTGGTTTTTGAGCGGCTACTCGCGAATCACTTTTCCATAGAAACCGATTTCTACTATTCTATTTTACCAACGGCTACACCGTATTCAAGAAATGCGATTTTTGCGGGATTATATCCCTCCGATATCGAGCGGATGTACCCCGATTTATGGCAGCAGGGACAGGACGAAACTTCCCTAAACCGCCACGAAGAAGAACTACTGCACAAGCAACTGGAACGTGCCGGCATCGACATCAACTTCAGATACGAGAAAATCCTGAATGCGGACGTCGGCAAAAAAGTAGCCGATAAAGTGCAGAGTTATGCCCAAAGCAAACTGGCGGCTTTTGTGTTCAACTTTGTGGATACGCTGGTGCATTCCCGGTCCGATTCGGAAGTAATCAGAGAACTGGCTCCGGATGTTTCGGCCTTTCGGTCTATCACGGAGGCGTGGTTTCAGCACTCGCCGCTGCTTCAAATGCTGAAGGCGCTTTCGAAAGAAGACATCACGTTGGTGATAACTACTGACCACGGTTCGGTGCGGTCGCTGCGCGATACCAAAGTTTATGGCGATAAAGACACCGCCACCAACCTGCGCTACAAATACGGCCGCAACCTGAAAGCCGAGGAAGAAAACACCGTGCTTTTTATTAACAATCCGACGGAATACAAGCTTCCGCAGGTGGGGAATATCAATAACTATATGATTGCCCGTGAAGATTTTTATTTCGTTTACCCGACCAATTATCACAAATATCAGAACCGGTATAAAGATACTTTTCAGCACGGCGGGGCTTCCATGGAGGAAATGATTTTGCCGATAGCCACTCTTAAACCCCGATAAGGTGCAGGAACTGCTAAGTACTTCGGTGGAACAAACTATGGAGCTGGGTAAGGAATTCGCGAGCCGGCTAACGCCCGGAGATGTGGTTTGTCTGGACGGCGATCTTGGCGCGGGAAAAACGCATTTTGTGAAAGGCGTGGCTTCTTTTTTTGGGGTTGATCCCGAGGACGTTCATTCGCCGACCTATACTTTAATCCATGAATATTCGGGCAGTATTCCCGTGTATCATTTTGATTGCTACCGGCTGAAAAATGTGGGAGAAGCATTGGAAATAGGAGCAGAGGAATATTTTTATGGAGAGGGTGTTTCGCTTATTGAATGGCCGGAAAAAATAAAAGAATTAATACCTGAACAAGCGATTTGGATAAAAATTTCACATCTTGCGAGCCGAAAAAGATCAATTGTCATCCATCAGTTTAAGTGATGTCACTCGCAAAAAGACTTCCATATCGCCTTGATTTACTCCCGGTAATCCTCCCTTACCACCGCCGGGCAAAAAACAACCTGCAAGCCGGAGACCTCGTGTACTACGGCCCCAGCCCCGAATATTACGGCATCGGCGAAGTGGTGCAAAAAGTAGAAAAAGTATGCCTGGTCGATTTCCGCGGAACCGGAATGCTCGGCATCCACAAAGACGAACTCCTCGCAAGCTACCTCATCCCCATCCATAAGCTCAATTTGACGAATGTGCTGAAAAGTCGGTAACGATCACTGATTTCTCTGATTTTTTTGAGGTATTGGTATTGAGTATTTCCAACCCCCTTGTACCTAAAACCTTGAGACTTGAACCTGTTTTCCCCCGCCTAGTGACAGCATTCTTTTAAGGCAGGAATGGGGGGTATACATTAAAAGATAGGATTTTTGAGGTATTGGTTATTGGGAGATTGGGTTATTTGGATATTGATTATTGAGTATTGGATATTGATCATGACGGGGAAACAGGAGCCTATAGCTTCGTCTTCCACCGAACCGCTGACAATGAGTGGAAACTACACCTACTACCTCCACGATAAACTGCCCGGGAGTTAGGGATGGTTTTATTCTAGTCAGGCGAATCTTTGCGAGATGGAATTGAAGATATTTTGCCCGAAGCTCTAAAAAAATCTGAAACCGGAGACCGCAGGGAAAATTGGGTTAGTGAGATTAATTGTGTGGATATATAATTGCTGGAATTCGCACAACAGCTACTTCAATTAAGCCATTTGCATTTAAATTCTATATTTACTTTATTTGAGCTATATTTTTAATATATAGGATATATAAGAACTATCGTGCGAAATAAACGAAATAAATTTATAGAGTTGGCAGAAAAACGTGTCAATAAAGCTATCAAACAACTTCAATTGATTGGAAATTTATCTAGCAAGCGGAACTATGAATACGACCAGTCAGATTACAAGAAAATTTTTCGCGCTATAGATGGTGAAGTTAAAAGTATGAAGCAAAAATTTATTGATGCTGACAAAGATGATAAATCAAAGTTTAAACTAAAAAGTTAAATATGTGGCTAATTCCTGAATTAAGTCCGAATGAGACAAGGCAACAATCAAAATTGGATAGGTTTTTTGACCATCAAACTAAAGCGCAAGCTCTGGTTAGAGAATCTATACAGAATAGTCTCGATGCAGGGATTAGTGAAGAAAAAGCTGTAGAAATTAAATTTTCGTTTGACAAATTATCGAAAGATATACTCAAGAAATATTTTGATGGTGAAAATCATGATTTAGAAAAACATTTGAATTCTTGTGGAATCTCTATTCCCTCAAAGTCCATAAGATGTCTTACAATAGAAGACTTTCGTACTGAAGGTTTAACTGGACCGATAGATAACATGGAATATGATGATGAGGATAATCCGGTTTCTGGAAATTTTATTGGGTTTTGGTGGTCGGAAGGATTATCGGATAAAAGAAAAGGAAGTGGAGGAAGTCACGGGGTTGGAAAAATAACTCTTAGTACATCTTCAAATATAAATACTTTTTTTGCTTATACGGTACGAAAAGATGACCCTAGAAAATTGTTAATTGGTTATTCACAGCTCAAATACCATTCGTTTGACAGGCATCAATTTAAGGGTTATGCCCGATACGGGAAAATAGATAAGAATGAACAAATCTGGCCTTATGATGAAAGAAAAGATTCAAAAATTATTGAAAAAGCTCAGAATGATTTCAACTTAAAGAGAGCAAATGAAAGCGGTCTTTCGGTAATAATACCAAGTATTGATGATGAAATTGACTTTAAAGCAATTATCCAGTCAGTGTTAAAAGAATTTTACGTGCCTTTGATGCGGGGGCAATTAAAAGTTGAAGTTTCTGACTTAACTCAATATTTAAAGATTGAAGAAGACAATATTATTTCAGTTGCAGAAAAATATCTTGAAGATAAAAGAGATAAAGAACTAATAAAGTCAGCTCAAGAAATGCTGAAATTATTAGATTCGAAAATGTTTTATCCCAAACATGATTCCGATTTAGGAAAAGTGAGGGGCAGAGAAATTTTACCTGAAGATTTTACTGAACAGGACCTTAAAACAATGCAGCGTAATTATAGTTTAGGGAAGATGGTTGGAACTACAATACCAGTTAAAGTTAGAATCCAAAATAGAAAATCTGGGAAAGAAGAGTTAAAGAGTTCACGATTTCACATATTTATACAAAACAACGAAGACCTAAAGCTGAAAAGAAGTACAAATTACATTCGAGATAAATTGCTTATAAATAGTGAAGGAGCCGGAACGATAAAGCCATTTTCTGTAGCATTTCTGTATGTTAATGAAACTGAATTGTCGGATTTTCTTAAGTATGCAGAAGATCCTGGACATGAAAGATGGGTATACAAAACCCTTTATGAAAACGGAAATATTGATACAGAAAATGATACTCCTCTAAGACTTATAAAAAGTTCAATTTCTGATTTTTATAATGTGTTAGCAGGTGTTGGGGAGGACCAAATAGTTGATAATGTATTACCTGAGATATTTAATGTGCCAGAAAAGAAAGCTGGTGGACAAAAAGGGGGTACAAGCCCTGACCCAAACCCTGATCCAAAAACCAGATCAATAAGTCCTTTTGTAATTTCAAAGCTAAATGGTGGATTTAAAATCAAACAATCCAATGATATCGGACCTCTACTTGATGAAGATTTGATAGCAATCCCATTCCGTGTCACTATTGAGACTGGTTACTATAAAATTACCGGAGGTGGAGTCACAAAGTATAATTCTATGGATTTTGATTTATCTGATAAAGATCAATTTGAAGTCATTCATGAGAACACAAAGTCCATTTCACGAATTGAAAATAAACTTGTGGTTGAAATTACCGCCAATAACTTCTCGATAACAGTTACGGGATTCGATGAAAACAGGGATTTAGAAATAAAATGTCAACTAAATGAACCAGAGGTTGCCTAATATGAATATTGGGTTAAAAAAAAGTAGAAAGGCAACATATAACTACACCAACAGGGGTACAATTCGGCAAAAACATTGTCACGTAACAATTGCAGGATATTATGATGACCAAATACATATTAAATTATTCCTTGATTTGGATAAGATAAACTTATTTGAAGACCAAGTATTAGTACTGGAAGCGTTATATGCAGGTATCTATGCCAGAAAAGAAATAATAAATCCTAAGCCAGAAAATGATATTTACATGGATGGGTTCCCTGAAAATTCTAATCCATCCTTTCGCCTTAAGTTACTTCCATCCATAACTGAAAATGATGGTAAAATAATTTCCGCAACAAAGCTTTTTAAGGCTACAAAATCTGATGAAGAAAGAGAGCTTGAAACCAATTTTTTAAGCTTCAAATACGTCAACACAATAGGAGATTTGGTTTGGAAGATTAATTGGGATCAAGATGATGGAATGAATCCAGAAATTCTAATTAATGAGGAATTCGCGAAACAATATGACCCTAAGAATGACATTCGATTTCATGCACTAATCCTACCTTCAATTATCAAAGAAATTTTACTTGGTATATTTATTCGTTTCAATTCTATTGAAGAAATAGACGAACGTACCCAGGCTTACAGATGGTTGAAATTTTGTGACAAATTAAACGGTTGGTCTTTACCCAGTGCAGATGAATGGGGTGATTTGAAAAAAAAGATTGTGTTAGCTGAACAGGCTGTTCAAATTTTTGCCGATGAAAAATGGCAGTCATTTGGCAATCGAACTCTTCTTCAGAAATTTTTAGCAAAAAAATGGTGAGGTTATGGCATCTGTAAAAATCAGAAAGTTTAATCGTTCAGGACTTCAGGTGTTTGAAGATTTGCTTGATGACTTGATAAGCAATCCTTCACACGCTGAATGGAATACAAGTCTAAAAATGAAAATCGATAAAATACTTTTTGATAATGAGATCACGTCAGAGTTTGGGGATTATGAAATAGACAGAGACAAAGAGTTTGAGAACAGATATGATTTTGGTGAATACCTTTATGGTATATTCAAAAGTAAACATGTCGAAAAAGAGATAGGGATGTTATCTTGGCTGGCACTCTTATTTTTTGATCAAATTTGCAAAAAGTCCGGTAAAAATAATCGTTTGCAAATTTTAAGTAAGTACCGGTATATCCCTGAAATCGAAAATAGCTGGCGCTTTTATCGGCATTTGGTTTTAACTCCAATACTTGTATGGCAACGGTTAAAAGAAGACTCGATACTATTGCTATCAAATCCGCTTTACGAAAGTGGGGATGCTGTTGAGCAATTGATGTCCAGACAAGATTTCATTGCTAATGATAAAATTCTCACTGTTGCAAGAAAATTATACATTGATGAAATTAAGAGAAAACCTAAATCAAGAGCATTTTCAGATTCTGAACCAGGAAATGCTAAAAGACTTGCAAGAGATATTGTTCCTCAATTATCAATGACTTATGATCTTTATGAGGCACCTGTGAATCAAATTTTAACGCTTTTGCCGGATGAATTTGATAAATGGAAAAACTAAAAAAGATCAGATATATTTTTGGCTATTTGTTTTGCTAACAGAGGCGGCACAGCATTTCCTACTTGAATATATTGTGAAGTTCTCGGGCCACAGAAGTAATAATTATCAGGAAAAGTCTGAATTCGGGCAGCTTCTCTAACTGTCAAGCTACGGCATTGATTTGGATCATAGTGGATATAGTAATGACCATCCTTTGAAATATGACTGGTAATTGTTTTAGCTGGAATGTCCGCTAATTGTACTCTGAAACGATCTGCAAATTTTTTAGTCTTTATTGATTCCTGTACATTTTTGTGAGCAGGTAATAGTTCCTTTGGGAAATCCCCAAGCTTTGGGGAGCTCTTCTTAACCTTACCATAAGAGGAGACAAATAAATATCTGTGTAAGTCACTTCCCATATGACCTCTTGATTCGTGATTGGGAGCTCCGCCAATTTTTTCATCATGAAACCACTCAGGTTCATAGTTTATTTTCCGGGCATTCGCCCTCGCTTTTACAAACTCATTACCTGATCCATTTTGAGGTTCACTAAGATTGTCGATGGTTTTTATTATCTCATTTGCTACATCTTTATCTATTGAAGCCATAACTCCGTTAAGAGTTATCTCTTTAACCTTTTTGTTCCAGTTTTCCCAGTTATTTTTTTGTTTAGAAAGACCGCTTCTCAGGTTTGGTAAATCATCAATCACTTCCTGAATGGGAACAGGATCTTTTTTTTCTAACCTTTCTGGGGGATTGTTATAAAAATCATCTCTAATGCCTAAAAGTATTACGCGGTGTCGGGCTTGCGGAATCCCATATTCTTCAGACCGGATGATGAAATCTTCAGGTTCAAATTCAGGTTCATCAAAAAGATTATTCCTTGGTTCTTTAACCAGAGAAAATATTCTATAACCGGGCTTTTTCAGATCACCTATAATTTTTTCAAAGATCGAGTTAGATTTCGATCTGGCCGAGAGCATACCCTTTACATTTTCCATAATAAAAACAGCAGGCCTGTGGGCCTCAATAATTCGAAGGTATTGCTTGTATAAATCTACCCTTTCATCTGTTTCTGCATTTAATACGGTTTGCTGTCTCCTGGATCTTCCAACAACTGAATAGGCCTGACAGGGAGGTCCGCCAGTAAGAATCCAGTTTTTTTCTTCTTTTAAAGCATCTTTTATCCACTCATCTACTAAATCTGGTTTTACAGAATCTTTGTCAAAACCAAGCTTAGCAAGTTTGGCTTCATGCCTTGCAGCTTCAGTTTCCTTTTTAAATTTCTCTAAACTATATAGCTCAGTATCAGATATTTCTCCTCGTAAAACCTGATAATACTCCTTTGGAGCTTCTCCATGTTTGAATTGCCGATAGAAGCTGCGAAGGGTTAATGTTTGATGAGCAAACTTCTCCATTTCAATTGACAAAACTGTTTTGAAGATCCGTTCTCCATCATCGTCATAAACGGAACTAAATCCTTCTCCTAATCCACCAGGCCCCGCAAATATATCTACAACCGGAATACTCATTTATTTTTTTCTATTTCATCAACTAAATTCAACAATGTCTCTTCACTCTTATCTGGCTTCAGCTCACATTCCCAAACCACAATTACATTCCACCCCAATTCTTTTAATGCCTGGATGTGCTTTTCATCCCGTTCTTTATTTCCGAATAATTTTTCTTTCCAGAATTCTGTACGTGATTCTGGAATTTTAAAGTATTTACACCCTTCATGAGCATGCCAGAAACATCCGTGCACAAAGATAACAGAATTATATTTAGGTAAAACCAAATCCGGCTTGCCTGGCAACTCTTTTACGTGAAGGCGGTATCTGAACCCGTTGGCATGAAGAAACTTACGAACCAGCATCTCAGGCTTGGTATCCTTGCCTTTAATCTGGCTCATATTATAACTGCGGGTTTCTGGCTCGTGTACATCTGCCATAACTAAAAACTCCCTTCAAATTCCTCAAACTTCTCATTGTGGTAACCCAGCGCTTCAACGGATGGAAGAAAGGATTCTTCGGGTAAGAAAATGCTTTCTTTATTCAACTTCCAGAGATCACCTATTTCATTTTTTTGATCTTTCAGCCAGCGGGAGAAATGGATTTTATAATCGGTGGTTACTGTCACCATATAATGATCAAACATCCAGTGATGCGACCGGCACAAGGAGAGTCCGTTACGCGGATCATCATTATTGCTTTTATTCCAGGGAATTATGTGGGCTCCTTCAACCAGCGTTTGTCCGCCAGGAGTAACCACGCGGTTTCGGCAAATGGCGCATGTATACTGGTAATTATTTTTCACAACCCTCGAAAATCCCCGTTCCCGAACCTGTACATTTCCTGTTCGGTACTTCTTTTTCTTTTCACCGGCGTGATACATCACAAAAGGTTCGGCAGCAATCGACTCCAGTTCCAGAGAATATTGGTAGGACTGAACATTAAATGATCCGATTTCTGCTACTATCTTTGCCGCGTCAGGAGAAAAGTAGTGATCGATTAAGAATGATCGGATTTGGCGACCGTACCCGGCATCAGAAAAAAACTCAAAGAACTGAGTGTCAATTTCGGCATAAGCCACTCGTTCCTGTAATCCACCAAGTGAAGGCGCGTTTTGGTATTCTCTGTATCCGGCGTTGTAAACCAGCTCCCAGAATCTTTCACTTTTCATATAAAAGAAGGGCAGCGCAATAGTCGTGGATCGATCCGCTCCCATAACGGCATTCCAGTAAGTAAAGAAAGAATCGATCAGGTCCTGATTTAATCTGATCCTGTTTGTGGTAATCCATCCCTGTTCCACTCCATCCAAAATACTCAGCAACAGAAAGGGTTTGTGCGGAGCCCTGCCTTTGGTTCGATCATCCCAAAACCGCGGATTTTTATCGCTGTTGAGATTCCCCAGCTGTTCCCTTATTGCATCAAATGAATTTTTCATTACTGTATTATAATCAACCCTCTGCTAAAAGACGAATCATCAAAGTGCAATAAACAGCACGGTTTCTCTTTCCCAAACCAACATGTCCACAATTTCGACATATCACTTTAACGTGTCGATAAAATGAGTATATTTCGACGTATTTAAAATAAACCTCTGTTCTATGGACTCTTCCGATTTTGGCAATCAGCCTTATAATATTCTGCCTAAGCTCCCTCCGAAGGCGGATCTGGACGCGCCGGCCATTTTGAAAGCCGCCATTGCGGCCAATCGCTCGCTGGCGGAACTGAAGGGGAAGGCGGAAGGCCTGCCGAATCCCGCCATTCTCATCAACAGCATCATTGTTCAGGAAGCTAAAGCGAGTTCGGAGATCGAGAATGTGGTTACCACCAACGATAAACTTTTCCTAGCGCTTTCGGCAAATGACAAGCAAACGGATCCGCAAACAAAGGAAGTGCTGCGGTATCGTCAGGCGCTGTGGATGGGATATCGGCAAATCCAAAACGGGGATTTAAACACGGAGCTTTTTATAAAGCTGATGCAGACGATCAAGGAAACACGGGAGGGAATCCGCGATGATTCAGGAACGGTGATTGCCAATCCGCGCACGCGGAAAATCATTTATTGGCCACCGGAGGGAAAGGAGCTGATCAGGGAATTGCTCGAGAACCTGGAGGCGTATATGCACGCCGAAGACGAAACGGATCCGCTCGTAAAAATGGCGGTAACCCATTATCAGTTCGAGGCCATTCACCCTTTTGATGACGGCAACGGCAGAACCGGGAGAATCCTGAATATCCTGTACCTGATTCAGCAAAAGCTGTTGTTGCAGCCGGTGCTTTATCTCAGTGATTATATCATCGGGAATAAATCGGATTACTACCGCCTGTTGCGGGAAGTGACCGAAAAGGAAGCCTGGGAACCGTGGATTATTTTCATGCTGGAGGCGGTTAAAGTCACGGCCGATAAAACCATGCAGCGCATCGACGACATCCGTGCGCTTTTGGATGAAACGCTTGAGGAGGCGAGGGCAAAACTTCCTGCCCGCGTGTATTCCAAAGAGCTCATCGAACTGCTGTTTGAACAGCCTTATTGCAAGGTGAAGTTCCTGGTGGACCGAGGGCTGGCTAAACGTCAAACGGCGGCCGAATACCTCAAGGAACTCGAAGAAACCGGCATCCTGAAAAGCAAACAAGCCGGCCGCGAAAACCTCTATTTGAATGTGAGGTTGTATGAGTTGCTTTCCCCTTCCTAACCTGTCCTTCGCTCCGCTCAGAATGACAGGGCTCGTTGGTGTGCTTCATAAGCCACGCAAAGCGTGGCTATGGGAGCTGCCCACCCGCGATTGTCATCCTGAACGAATGTAGCGCAGCGGAATGAAGTGAAGGATCCTTCGGCATTCGCCCCCTCATTTCCCAGGATGACAGGTTTCCTTATTGCAATTACTAATTAATCCTTTATTAGTAATAATCTGGTTGATTATACATCAATAATAGTATATACTAATCATACTTCAATTAGTAATAAATTAGTATGAAAATTCCGACAAAGCCTCCAGTGGTTTCCCTTGCTTCGAAGGATCAGGGACGTATTGATAATATATTTAGTTATTTCGCAGAGAAAGGAAGTCCTGTTTATATGGGTAAATACTACCACTGGGATAAACTTCAATATCTTACACCGCCTGAGCAGTTAACAATTGAAGAGTTATGGATGAGTATCAAACTTGCGAGGAGTCAATCTAAAAGAAGTATTCATTTGTTAGATACCAGTAAAAAATCATTTTATTATACACTGCCGGACTTGGTCTTAGAGAAATTGCATTTCATAGACAGAAATGCCAGTGGTGCTATTGAATTGCCGGAACCTATAACAAATCCGGAAACAAGAGATCGATATATCCAGAGTTCACTAATTGAAGAAGCAATTACTTCAAGTCAGCTTGAAGGGGCTGCAACCACGAGAGAAGTTGCCAAAGAAATGATAAAATCTGGCAGAAAACCCATGGATACAAGTGAGTTAATGATTCTCAATAATTATAAAACCATGAAATTTATTAAATCAGTAAGGAATGAAAAACTTACTCCTGCATTGATTAAACGTATACATTTCATGTTAATAAAAGGTGTGCTTGATGAAAAATCAGATTATTTCCGACAAGATGACGATGGGGTAAGGGTTTATAGTGATAAAAATGAGGTTCTTCATAACCCGCCTCACGCCAGTGAAATAAAGGAACGCCTGGAAGCTTTATGCAATTTTGCCAACAGTAATAATACCAATGCTTTTTTACATCCGGTCATAAAAGCAATCATACTTCACTTTTGGATGGCTTATGACCATCCCTTTATTGATGGTAATGGAAGGACAGCAAGAGCTTTGTTTTACTGGTGCATGCTTCAGCAAAATTTTTGGCTTTTTGAGTACATATCAATTTCTACCATATTAAAAAGTGCACCGGCTAAATATGGCATGTCGTTTTTGCATACAGAAACTGATGAGAATGATCTTACTTACTTTATTTTGCATCAACTTGAAGTAATTGTAAAAGCCATTGAAGAGTTAAGGGAGTATTTACAAAAAAAAATGCAGGATTATCAAAAAACTGTACAGCTTCTAAATCCTTCATCCGGGTTGAATCATCGGCAAATTGCACTTTTAGGACATGCTTTAAAACACCCTTGGCATATTTATTCTATCGAATCTCATAAAAAAAGTCATGGCGTTACTTATCAAACAGCAAGAACAGACTTGCTAAATCTGTTGGAAAGAAAACTTCTGGAGAAGTTCCAATCAGGCAAAGCATTCCAATTCAGAGTAAAGAAGGATCTTGAGCAAAGAATTAATAGCTTGTAACCCGTGTATCTGAAGTACTAATTAACTACTAATTGATTTATAATTAGTAGTTATTGATTTCTTTTAAAAATTTCTCAATGCTGCTAATCACCAAACATTCATGGAACCCATCCTCGACGGCATTATTACCGGAATCCTGAATACCTCCGCCCTGGAGTGGATTGCCGTGGCTACGGGTTTGATGAGTGTCTGGTTTTCGATGAAGGAAAATATCCTTGTCTATCCAACCGGAATCGTCAGCGTGTTGATTTACGTGTACCTGGCTTTTCAGTATAAACTGTATGCCGACGCAGGTGTCAATTCCTACTATTTCGTAATGAGCGTGTATGGCTGGTATTACTGGACCAACACCAATCGGGAAGACCGTGATCAGGTTCCGGTCACCATAAACAGTAAAATGGAAAACATAGCCTCAGCCGCGCTGTTGGTTATTTCTTTTGTGATTTTGTACCTGGTGCTTTTCTTTTTAACTGATAGCGACGTTCCTTTCTGGGATGCGCTTACTACCTGTTTCGCCATCCTCGGGATGTGGCTGATGGCCCGTAAAAAACTCGGCAACTGGATCGCATGGATTATCACCGACCTGATTTCCATTCCCCTTTATTTCTATAAAGGATTGGTGCTTACGAGCTTTCAGTTCCTCTTTTTTACCATACTCGCTATTGCCGGTTATTTCGCCTGGCGGAAGTCCTTAGAGGCTGAAGTAGCGGATTCGGCATCTGAGAAGGTTTATGATTAGGTTTTATTTCACTTCTCTCACTAAAGTCATCCTGAGCATACCTGCGAAGGATCTTTGTTTTTAAAGCCACGGGTGCTTTATTGATTTGTCATCTTGAGCGCTTGGTGGCAGCGAAGGATTGTATAGCAGAACGCGAAAGATCTCAAATACTGCAAAAGGGAAATAATTTTAAATTTTGAATCTAAAATTTTTAATTAAATACCATGTGAGATCCCTCTCAACAAATCAGGAGTACCAGTAAAGACAGCTACACCACTCAGTGGAATCAGCGAAATCAGTGGTCACCACTGAAGCCATTTTAGAATGGAGCGGTTAACCCAGTCTTCCGGGGAGCTCAGGAAGCCGACGTGTCCGCCTTTTTCCGTGAACAAAGTTTGGATGTAGGGATTTTCCTCTATGGTTTCCAAAGGCGCAAATTCAAAAGGGCAGAGTGTATCTTCTTTGCTGTGAATGATAAGCAGCGGCGTTTTTACATCCCCATAAAAATGCTTGCTGGAATTGTGATGGTAGTAATCATCGGCATTTTCGAAGCCATAAAGAGGTGCGGTAATCTGATCGTCAAATTCATACATGGAATTCCCGGAAAAAGTAGGTAAATCAGGAAATTGCTCTCGCTTCTTTTCCAGCTTTTCGATCAAGGTTCTCAGAAACCTGATTTCATAAATGCGGTTAAATCCTTTGTGCATCCGAAGAGAACCTTCTTTTAAATCGAAAGGTGGAGAAACGGCAACGGATCTTTGCACAAGGCTGTTTTCGCTCTCCTCGCCCAAATATTTAACCAGCGCATTGGCGCCCAGTGAAAATCCGATGGCATAAATTTCTTTATTGGGATAATGCTCCCGAATCCACTCAAAAAAGGTCTGATAGCTTTCGGTTTCTCCTGAGTGATAAAACCGGCGTTGCCTGTTTAACCTGCTTCCACATCCCCGAAAATTTAAAGCGGCAGAAGAAAATCCGGCGGTGTACAACGTGTTCATCAGGTTACTGATATAGTAACGGTCGGAGGAACCCTCCAAACCATGAAAAAGTGCCACCATGGGTTTATCGGTATCCGCGACGGCGATATCAATTTCATGAAAATCATTGTCGGGAGTTGGAATTTCAATCCGCTCAAATTCGCATTTTTCAATCGTGCTAAACTGAGAAGCCACAATGGTATGGATATGTGCATTCCACGCCCACCATTTTGGGGTGAAATTCTCGAAGTCAATTTTGATGTTACGTACCGTTTGCTGCATTCAATAAACCAGAACATTCAAGGTGAAAATTATCAGGGAGAATAAAAAAACGCATCACCTGAATACTTCTTAAATTACCAAAACTCTAAGCTTTTGTGTAAGCTTGTGTGATTTTTTAAACTAGGATAATACATTGATTATAAGCGGAAATTCAAAACAAATAGTTCCAGTAAAAAGATTAGCAGCGATCGATCTTGGCACTAATTCATTTCACGCCGTTATTGCCGATGTATATTCTGATGGAAGCTTCCGCACGCTCGATACTTTCAAGGAAATGGTGCAGCTGGCTAAAGGCGGATTAGAGAACCGGCTTTCGGATGGGGCTTTTAAACGGGGAATGAAAGCGCTCAGAAATATCAAAAGGCTGTGCGATAGTTATGAGTGTGATAAGGTTTTGGCTTATGCAACCAGCGCCATTCGCGAGTCGGCAAACGGCGGCGAGTTTATACAGCGCAGCATTGATGAACTTGATATCAAGATTAACGCCATCCCCGGTAAAGTGGAAGCCGAACTCATCGGTTACGCAGTTCAGCATGGTGTGAAGCTTGGGAAAAAGCCTGCTCTGATGGTAGATATTGGCGGGGGAAGCGTGGAATTTATTATCGGAAATGATAAAGAATTCTTTTTTCTGGCAAGTAAAAAACTGGGCGTTTCCAGAATGACCGGAGTTTTTAAACCCTCCGATCCCATCACCCCAAAAGACATAGAAAAACTGGAAACGCATTACGCCGGGCAATTAAAAGATGTAATCGGGGCTGTTTCTACACACCAAATAGAGACCATTATCGGCTCTTCTGGTACCATGCAGAATATTGGTTTGATGATAGCCGCGAGGCAGCATAAATCAGCGGATGTCAAGTTAAATGAACTGGTATATTCCGCCGATGATTTTGCGAGCTTTTATTCAGACTTTATAAAGTTGAATAGTAAAGAAAGACAAAAAGTAGCCGGTCTTGACAGCAAGCGCGTCAGTTTTATAAATACCGGTGTGGTTTTGTTACGATATCTGATTCGGGAATGTGGCATCAAAAAAGTGAGAATTTCATCACAGGCATTGAAAGAGGGAATAATCATCCGCTACCTGAAAAAGGATATGATTGGCTTACCATGGAATGGTGATTTTGCTGATCCCCGCCGCCGAAGTATTTTTGAATTGCTAAGGAAGTGTGCCTGGCATGAATCTCATTCCCGCCACGTAGCAAATATGGCGCTCACTATTTTTGATGTATTGAAGGATGAACTCGAACTCTCAAAAAATGACCGGGAGTTGTTGGAATTCGCCAGTTACCTGCATGATATTGGCTATTATATTTCGCATTCGGCTCATCACAAACACGCTTTATATATTATCCGGAACTCGGAGTTGAGGGGATTTAAGGAAGAAGAAATTGAAATCATGGCTAATGTTGCGCGCTATCACCGGAGGTCTACACCCAAAAAACGGCATGGCGAATATTGGAAAATGTCGCCTGAAATCCGGCGGCGCATAAAAAAGCTTTCGGGAATTTTACGGGTTGCAGATGGACTGGATCGCAGCCACTATCAAAATGTAAAACAGCTGGATGTATTTTTGGGTGAGCAGGAGTTGAAGCTGAATATCAGAACGGAAGGAGAGCCTTATCTCGAAATTTGGGGAGCGATGCGAAAAAGTACACTGCTTCAGGAGGTAACGGGAAGGAAGGTGAAAATCGAAAGAGTTTTAGGAAATAGTTAAGAAAATCACTGTAAAAAAAAGAAGCCTTGCGTTACATTCCACAAGGCTTCCCTTCACTATTTTTTCTTGTTTTTAATCGCATCATACACAATTGGCACAATAAAACACGCCAGCGCGATAGTGCTTATGATGATGGTTGCGAGATCTAATTCTACGTCCATTTCGGTTTATTTTAAAATTTTATAATTCACTCTTCCCAATAATTGGGTGAGTCTTTAAAGACTGGATTTGCCCCGCAAACAGAGGCGGGAATCTTCAAATAAAAAGTGAATTACAAGAAATGGTGGAAAGGAAAGAGGAGCTCATTCAGGGTTAAACCCGGCACAATCAATTGCGACTCAGCCAAATATTCTGCTGCCGCCCTTTGTATAGAGCGTTCAAAGCACAAGCCGTGGAATGAATTATCCTGCGGATTTGCCGTTTTGAAAAGTGGGATTTCACGAGCCAAATGAACCCTTGATTCACTTTTCTCCTGAATGCCGAATACATGGATTCCTGTAGTTTGATAAATCGCAGGCTCGGGAACTTGCTGATAGATGCTATCGTCTGCGGTGCCGATGGCTCCGGCAGTTCCCGAAATGGCAAAGCCAAACACGATGGCAGCAAATAAAAGGGATAGTATTTTTTGAGATTTCAACATTATGTAATATACGATTTAGCACGTTCTTTTATTAAAGAATGAATGTCTTTCAAACATTATTTTTTTGGTTTCCGCTGAAATCTCTCGAAGTATTAATTTGCCAAACAGATCACTATTTTCAGGAATGGAAAAGATAACCCTGCAAATAAAAAATATGGTTTGCGACCGTTGCGTAATGGTCATTGAAACCGCTCTGACTGCACTTGGAGTGCAAGTTGAAAACGTGCAGCTGGGGAAAGCTGAAGTGATTAGGACCGACGAGAAACCCACTTTAAAGGAAATTGAGAAAGAGCTGGACCGATTCAATTTTGGTTTGATTACAGATGGAAATACCGAAACGGCGGAAGCGGTTAAAATCGCTCTTATCGAACTGCTGGATTCTGGTAAACTTGAGTATGATGATATCTCCCTCTCTGATTACCTGGCAAAAAAGCTCACAAAAAATTATAGCTCTGTTTCACGCATTTTTTCTAAGCAGGAAGAAATTACGGTTGAGAAATACTTCATCCGCCTAAAAATTGAAAAAGCGAAAGAGTTGGTGGAATACAACAAGCTCAGTTTCAGTGAAATTGCTTATATGCTGGGCTATAAAAACCTTCAGCATTTGTCGCGTCAGTTTCAACAGCAAACAGGTATGAGCATGAGCGAATATCAAAAGCTGCAAAATCCTGAACGTAAATCGCTCGATCAGATTTAACTTTGGCTCATGTTTAAACTTAAAATTCCCCCGGTTGCGGTTTCCTTAGTTTTTCTTGGGTTGATTTGGCTCACAGATCATCTTTTTTCCAATGAAGTTCTTGCATTTCCATATAAAAATTGGCTTGTTGGTGTTCTGCTCCTTTTAGGGGCCATTGTTGCGCTGCTCGGAGTCTGGGAATTCAGGAAGAAATCTACGACAGTGAATCCACACAAGCCCCAAAATACAAGCGATTTGGTGGATTCCGGAATCTACAGGTTGAGCCGAAACCCAATGTATCTTGGGTTGTTTCTAATGCTTTGTGCCGGCATTTTATATCTCGGAAATGTTTACAACCTGCTCGTGTTACCACTTTTCGTGTGCTATATGAATTGCTTTCAAATCATACCTGAAGAAGAAGTTATGCTGCAGAAATTTGCCGGAGATTTTAAGGCGTACAAAAACGAAGTTCGGCGCTGGATCTAATTTCCTCCTACGTTCACCGGGAAATTCTCCTTATCAAAATTTAGTAAACCTTATGCCGAATTCGGCATTTTAGTAACCTGAGATGTGTTTATTATTTCCATGTTGAATTAAAAGGAGATAAAATAATGAAGACATCAGAATTGAAAATAAACGGTATGGGTTGCGCGGGATGCGTTAACACTGTTGAAACAGCACTCACAGAATTAGAAGGTGTAAAAAATGTGGTTGTTGATCTGGGCGAAGGTAAAGCCAAAGTGGATTACGACGAACAGCAAGTAGATACCACACAGTTTGGCAAAGCAATCGAAAACGCCGGCTACGAAATGGTTAGCGAACGATAAAACCTCAGCATCATCACCCATGAAAACTACTCTTCAGATTGAAGGAATGCACTGCGCCAGTTGCGTAAACGCCGTTGATAAACAATTGGAAGCACTTGATGGGGTCAAATCTGTGCAGGTGAATTTGGCGACGGAAACAGCCACGGTGGAATACGAAGGCTCTATTTCGATGAAAGAATTCGAGTCCGCCGTTTCCATGGCCGGCTATACGCTGGTGAATGATGAAGCGGAACACGAGTCTAAAGCTGAACTTTCTGAGCAAAGGGAGCAAAAGAAATACGATACCGCCCGCCGAAATATGATTTTAGCCTGGGCGGCAACTATTCCAATGATCATTTGGATGATTCCCGCGTGGATTGGGCATTACATGTTTTTGGGGGATGTTGGGATGGAAGCAGGAATGATCTTGCTTTCTTCTTTTGTACTGCTTGTTCCGGGACGGGAAACCATGAAAAGCGCCTGGCGTTCTACTAAAAATCTCAGTCCAAATATGGACGTTCTTATCGCTTTGGGATCCTTAGCCGCTCTTTCCACCGGATTTGTAGCTCTGCTGCATGCTCTTGGATTAGCTCCGAATTTCTATAGTTTCGCGATGATTTCCGGGATGATAATGGCTTTTCATCTTACCGGGCGATATATCGAAACCAAGGCGAAAGGCAGTGCTTCTAAAGCAATTAAGCAGTTGCTGAATCTGGAAGCAAAAGAAGCAACCGTGTTGCGGGATGGAGAGGAGGTTAAGATTTCGGTAAAGGAATTAAATCCTGGTGATGTGATGCTAATCCGCCCCGGAGAAAAAATCCCTACCGATGGCGAGGTTATAGACGGCAACAGCAGCGTGGATGAGTCGATAGCTACCGGGGAATCGATGCCGGTGCAAAAATCGGCTGGCGATCAGGTGATTGGGGCTACCATCAACACAAATGGCTTATTAAAAGTGAAGGCTACCAAAGTAGGAAAAGAAACATTTCTGAATCAGGTAATCCGGCTGGTGGAAGAAGCACAGGGAAGTAAAATCCCCATTCAGGCTTTTGCCGATCAGGTAACTAAAATCTTCGTACCTATAGTTCTGGCTATCGCTTTAGCTACTTTTTTGGCCTGGATAATTTTCCCGGATTTTTTTGGTGGACTTGCGCAATGGGCTGCAAATTATGTGCCCTGGGTTAATCCTGATTTAGGCCCAACAGCGCTGGCATTTTATGCGATGATTGCGGTTTTGGTAATTGCTTGTCCGTGTGCTTTAGGCCTTGCTACGCCCACGGCTTTAATGGTTGGTTCGGGATTAGGAGCTCAAAACGGAATCCTGATTCGAAGGGGAGAAGCTATCCAAATGATGAAAGACATTGATACTATTGTGCTGGATAAAACGGGCACCATCACCAAAGGAAAACCCGAAGTAACAGATGTAATTTCTTTGGGTGAAATTGACGGGATTGAATTGCTGAAATTAGCTTCGGCAGTAGAAAATAATTCTGAACATCCGCTGGGCCGCGCGATAGTGGAAAAAGCCAAAAAGGAAAATATTGAAATCCCCCAAAGCTCCTCCTTCCAAACAGAGACCGGAAAAGGGGTGACGGCGGTAGTGGAACATTCAAAAATTGCGGTAGGCACTACTTCCCTGATGAAGTCTTTGGGAGTGGAAATTTCAAGGGAAGCTTTTACCCAAAAAGAAACACTGGAAAATCAGGCTAAAACAGCGGTTTTCATAAGTAAAGATGGGAAGCTTGTGGGGCTTCTCGGAATTGCAGATGAAGTAAAACAAGACAGCAAAGAAGCCATCACCCAGCTCAGAAATATGGGGCTGCGAACGGTGATGCTCACCGGAGACAATGAGAAAACCGGGCGTGCGATTGCTGAAAAAGTAGGCATCGATGAAGTTATCGCGGAGGTGCTGCCGGATCAAAAATCAGAAGAAATCAGGAATTTTCAGCGACAAGGTTTTACCGTGGCGATGGTTGGGGATGGAATCAATGACGCGCCGGCGCTGGCTTTGGCGGATGTTGGAATTGCCATTGGTACCGGAACGGATGTGGCAATTGAGTCGGGCGATATCGTTTTAGTGAAAGGCGATTTATCTGGCGTAATACGGGCAATAAACCTGAGCCGGTTGACCTTCAAAAAAATAAAGCAAAACCTGTTCTGGGCTTCTATTTATAACCTGGTAATGATTCCGCTTGCCATGATTGGCCTTTTGCATCCGCTGTTGGCTGAAGCGGCTATGGCTTTCAGTTCTATAAATGTAGTGGGGAATTCCCGACGATTGGAAAAAGCTGAATTGTAATACTCTTTGCAAAATATTTTAGTGAATTAGCGTTACCTTTCAACTATAAACCTCAATAATTTTTTTACAATGAGTAATAACAAAATTTTAGTAATCGGCTTATTTATAACTGCGGCAGTGGCGGCTTTTCTTTTTTGGCCGGGAAATAGCAGCAATTTATTTGCGGATAAAACAGAAGTAGTGATGTACAAAAATCCAGGCTGTGAATGTTGCACCGAATGGGCAAATCATATGATGGAAGGAGAATTTTCAGTAAAGGAAGAACCCACACCGGCTTTGTCTCAAATCAAGCATACAAACGGCATTACAAGGGAACTTGCATCTTGCCACACCGCAATTGTAGACGGATATGTAATTGAAGGTCATGTGCCTATTGAAGATGTTCGCCGGCTGCTTCAAGAAAAACCGGATGTAATTGGATTAGCGCTTCCGGGAATGCCCATCGGGTCTCCGGGAATGGAAATGCCTGGACGTACCCCAGACAAATTCGATGTTCTTTTGGTTGAACGAAATGGCGATACAAGCGTCTACAGTTCTCACTAACCGTATTAATTTTCTTAAAGAAAACAGCCGTTTCTTACCAGGAGCGGCTGTTTCTATGTTCGCGAATAATGGGTTTTAAGATCTCGTCAAGTCCGTTAGTTTTTATTTCGAACATCGTGGAAAGGTATTGGCCAAGTTGCCCGGGTGGGAATCCCTGCCGGCTAAACCATTCGAGATAATGCACAGGCAAACTGGTAATATACCAGTCTTTATGTTTGCCGAAGGGCATTTTTGCCTGAACCAGTTTTATCAGAAAAGCCTGATCAGCCATCAGTCAGAAGCATCTTTATAATGTTCTACGAATTTTTTCTCCGCATCAGAATGGCCAATTAAAATTATTTCACTTCCCGCCGGTATGGGTTCATGTGGGTCTGGGTTGATGACTTCTTTACCCTTAAATTTATAGGCAATCACATTACAGCCTGTTTTTCTCCTGATATCACAATCAGCTAATGACCGGCCTTCAATCTTTTTTGGGGTTTTAAAGCTGAAAACATTCAAACCCTCGGCAATCATCACAATATCATTTTGCTCCAGGATGTTAAAAATTGCGTTCGCTCCCATCGAGGCATAAGACATTACGAAATCAGCACCTGCCCGATGCAGCGTATTTACGTTTCTTTCTAAAGTGGAACGCGCTAAAATATGAATATTGGGCCTCAAGCTTCGGCAATAAATAGTGAGATATACATTCACGTCATCCTCATGGCTTGTAATAATAACACCCGGGGCTTTTTGGATTCCGGCTTTATTCAAAGTATCGAGGTCTGCGGCATCTCCGTGTATATACTCTTCCCGGTTTCGAATGCGGTCGCGGTTCTTATCGATAATTTTATATTTGATGTTTCTCTTTTTCAAATGAAAAGCGGTTGCCCGTCCCACACGCCCCGCCCCGATGATAACAATTGGATCGTCACTCACACCATAAATGCCTAACAACTCATCATACTTCCTGAGCTGACTTATAGAACCGGCAATCACTAATACACTAAAGCTGTGAATTTTGGTATCCGGCATTGCATTGATGAAATTTCCACGCTCCCAAATACCAACCACGTTTATACCCATGTCTTCCCGAAGCCTGCTTTCGCGTAGGGTTTTCCTAACAAGCGGTGTCCCAAAAGTGGTAGCTTCGGCAATAACCAAACTTCCAAACCGCCCTACGGGATGCACCCGCGCATCCTGACCGAGCGTTCGCCGAGAGAGTGCCCGCCCCAGAATATTTCCCATATGCAGTACATGGTCGCTGCCGGCAAGTCGTAAAATATCAATTGAATCGTGTGAGTTTGCCGTGGCAACTACTTTAACGTTATCACTCAATTCCCGCACCGTATGCGCCACATTTGTGTTTACCATATCGGTAGAAGTGGTTACTACCATAGCGGCATCTTCCACATACATTTTTCTGTAAGTTTCGGGATCATCGGGGTCGCCGAGCATTACGTGATAGCCTTCATCATACAATTCAAGCGCACGCTGAAGTTCATTTACCAGCAGAAAATAGCTATAACCATACTGGGTGAGTTTCTGAATAAGGGCTTTAGTGACGGCGTCAAAACTGGTGATAATGACATGGTTTTTCGTGCCGGATGGAAGTCGGCGCGGGGCGCGGGCGCGGGACTGGGCTTCCATCCAGGGTGCGTAAAAGAATTCGATAAAGGTGAAGGGGAGCATAATCAACAGAAAAACTACTCCGGAGGCTAAAACCAGTATCGAAAACAGGCGCCCAATATCACTTGTAAAGGTGATATCTCCAAAACCAAGGGTACTCATAGTTGTTAAGGTCCAGTAAAAGCCGGTGACCCAGCTATGTTTTTGGCCTTCCATTTCCATCAGTTCATGGAAAATGAAGCCATAGGCTATGATGATTATAACCAGGATCAGTATGAACCGGATTAACTTGCGAATGTTACTCTTCGCATTTCGATTGCCGATAAAGTAACTGATCTGGGAAGTAAAGAATTTCATGTGAGGGTATTTTTATGCACAGCAATAATAAATGATATTAAGGTTTATTCCATATTTTACTCTCACGCATTTCCCTGAAAAGAAATTTACTGGGCAGCTGAACTATTTTTTACTACGAGGCCTACAAAATCACTTTACAACTATACCCCAAGTTTACTACATCTATTTCACACTCCTGATACTACTCTGCCAATTTTTTCCCGATTACTATTTAGTGTCTAAAGAGAACTAACAATAAAGGGAGGAAACCAAAAGATGAAAGTGCAACCTTTTGATCAACGATGGACCGCAATAGTAGCTGGTTGGCTTAATGAAGAAGAAAACTGGAAATGGTTGCAATATGGTTCTAATACCAAGAAACTTGACCCGCTTACTTTCCGGGTGATGACCCAAAATCCGGAGCATGATTTTCTTCTCTTTTTCAACGAATCCCAAAGACAACCTATTGGCCTTGTCTCTTTTAGTGAGATTGATCAGGCAGCGAAAACTGCACGAATATGGTTTATTTTGGGTGATAAAAAATATACTGGGCAGGGTTACACTAAACGAGCGGTAAACGAGTGTTTGCGTTACGCTTTTTTAGATTTGGGATTACAGTCGGTGTACGCCAGAACAGTAAGTGAAAATAAATCATCAGTAGAAATCCTGGAAAAAAATAAGTTCAATTATATTGGCCGCCGCCGCCAATGCCACCCTATTGACGGCGAACTAAATGATCAGCTTTTGTATGACATCGTTTCGGTCGAATTTCTTGAAACTGATTTGCGCAAATACGAGAATGTTTTCCGCGTTGCGAAAAAGAATCACAAAAAAAGAATTTCTACCAGCGTAATTACTTAAGAGACCGCTCTCCGCAATAAATGTGCTGCTGCTTCTTTTTGATATTCTACAATGTGTATATTTTTTACGCAGAAAAATTCAGGAATCAATTATTCATTCATGGTAGAAATAAATCAGCGCAGTTCGATCATTCTGGGGCTTTCAATTTTAATCGGACTAACCGCACTTGGGTATTTACTTAGTAACGCGGCTATTACTTTTAAGGAATTTGAACGAACGGTTACCGTAAAAGGATTGTCGGAGCAGGAACATCCGGCAGACATTGTGATATGGCCAATTCAGTTTACAGAAGCGAGCAACCGCCTCGAAGATATTTACACCTCCCTCGAAAATAGTTCGGGGAAAGTTAAATCCTTTTTGATAGCTCAAGGATTATCTGAGGAAGAAATTTCGACAGCTTCGCCCGTTGGTAACCGATAAATCTGCTCAGCGCTATGGCGGCGGTAACGATTCTCAATTCCGTTATGTAGCCACTCAAACGGTTACGGTATATTCTGAAAATGTAACGGAAGTGCGTGCAATCATGAATAAAATGGCTGATTTAGGAAAACAAGGGGTAGCTCTCAGCGGAGATGAATATCAGGTGCAAACCGAGTATTTGTTTACCCGGCTAAACGAGATTAAACCACAAATGATCGAAGAAGCCACTAAAGAAGCCAGAGAGGTAGCTACTAAATTTGCAGAAGATTCGAACAGTAAACTCGGAAAGATTAAAACAGCTGCTCAGGGACAATTTAGCATCAGTCCGCGTGATAACAATAATCCCCACATAAAAAATATTCGCGTAGTTTCTACAGTAGTCTATTATTTGTCGGATTGAAATCTGGCCAGAATTTGGCGCTAAATTCCTATATCAGACCAAACTGCAAATTCATTCCCATTAGGATCTGAAAAATGAAAACGGCGCCCGCCTGGGAAAGAGAAAGTTGGTTTTATAATACTGCCTCCTCCTTTTTCAACATCATCTGCCGTTTTTCCCAAATCTGAGCTGTACAGGATTACCAAGGCGCTGCCATCGTCAGTCCTCGCAGTAAGCTCTGACCGATAAAATCCAGCGTCAAGTCCCGCGTCTTGAACGGCTATATAATCAGGGCCGTAATCAACAAACCGCCAGCCAAAAACGGTAGAGAAAAAGGCTTTAGTTGCATCCATGTCTTTGGCGGGAAGTTCTACATAATTAATCTTGCCGGTCTTTTCCATTTTTTTGAGGGATTTAGATTATGAGTGTCGCATAATTTAATCAGTTACCGCCATATAATATAATTGCATTAACCGAAGCTGATCGTAGCCGATATTCTTGTTCAAGTTTTCATAAACAGGCTTCAATAACTCAGGCCCTACTTTTTTGAAGGATTTCATGATCTCATCCTGCTGCCGGGCAGAAAGTGATGCAGCTTCAATAATCCCTTCCACTCGTAATTCATTTCCATTCTCAAGAAAATCTCTCAAATGCTTCAGGATGGTCATGTCTTTTACGCCATGTTCTTCAGCAAGATGTTCTATGGATTGGCCGTCGTTGAAAGCCTCACCGATTCGAACATATTTCTCTCCACGATTGGTTTTTTCCGCTCTCTTTTTTATTGATTTTCTGCGCTCTTCGACGTCATTTTCTTGTGCATACTTTTTGATCTTTCCCACAAAAGCGTCGCCATATTTGGAAAGTTTAGCTGATCCTACTCCATACAAATGCGACAAGCTTTCTTTGCTCTGTGGAAAGTAAAAAGCCATTTCCATCAATGTGGTATCAGGAAAAATACTGTAGGGCGGGATGCCTTTGTCGTCGGCAATTTCTTTCCTCTCTGCACGGAGAATTTCAAACAGGTTCTCATCATATTTGGCCTCCACTTCGGACGAAGTTCGGGCGCCTTCATCACCGCTAAGCGAAGTACTTGTGCGATCGAGCGTGCCGAATACATTTTCATCGCCTTTCAGAACGGCTTCTGCTTTTTCTGTAAATCGTAATCCGCCTTTGTCGGTTTTGCTCAAATAATCCTGCCGAATCAATAAGCGGGAAAGTTGCTCCCACTGATCTTTCGACCACTCTTTTCCGATCCCATAAGTCGAAATTTGATCATGATTATTCCCCAGAACCTTTTTGCTTTTTGATCCTCGTAAAACATCGCAGATATAGGTTTTCCCAAACATTTCACCCGTCCGTGCCACACAAGACAAATATTTCTGCGCTTGAATGGTAAAATCTTCCAGCTCTTCAGTTGCCGAAATGCAGTTATCACACATCCCGCACTCGTCATTCGGATATTCTTCGCCAAAATATTTCATTAACGGTTTTCTGCGGCATTCCGTAGTCTCCAAGAATTTCAGGATATCATCAAGATGCTTTTCCGCTACTTCCTTCTCATTTCCTTCTTTTTTGTTGATGAAGTATTTGATCTTTTGCGTGTCGGCGTAGCTGAACAGAAGTACGCAATCGGAACGCAGGCCGTCTCTTCCGGCGCGGCCAATTTGTTGATAATAGGATTCAATGTTCTGAGGCATATCATAATGCATCACAAAACGTACGTTCGGTTTGTTAATGCCCATCCCAAAAGCGATTGTCGCTACAATAATGGAAACATCATCCCGGATAAATGCCCGCTGATTTATGGCCCGGTCTCTGCTTGAAAGTCCCGCATGATAGGGCTTCACCGAATATCCTTCTTGCTCCAGTTCATAAGCTAACTCATCAACCTGCCGGCGCGAGATGCAGTAAATAATTCCCGACTGCTTTTTTCGGGTGTACAGGAAATCCAAAACCTGATTTAACGGGTCTTTTTTATCGGCAATTTTCAGGAACAGGTTTTTACGGTCAAAACTTGCTACGTATTCTTCGGAGTCTTTTAATTCCAGGCTCTTTTTGATGTCTTCGCGAACCCGTGGAGTTGCCGTAGCGGTAAGAGCGAGGCAAACCGCATCCGGGAAATCCTTTCGTACTTCGGCAAGTTGTCGGTATTCCGGCCGGAAATCATGCCCCCATTCTGAGATACAATGGGCTTCATCAATCGTGAAGCAATCCACCTTAATATCAGCGAGCAGTTCTTTGGTACGATCCATCATCAGAGTTTCGGGAGCAACGTACAGCATTTTAGCCTTTCCCTGCTGCACCTGACGTAAATTATATCCATAAGCTTCCGGCGAAAGAGAGCTGTTCAAATACACCGCATTGATGTCATATTCGCGTAATTGCTCAACCTGATCCTTCATCAGGGAAATCAATGGCGAAACAACGATGGTTAAACCTTGAAAGATAAGTGCGGGAATTTGATAGCAGAGAGATTTACCGCCACCGGTGGGCATAATTACGAGTGCATCTTTCTTTTTTAGGGCTTGAGAAATGACCTCCTCCTGCAAAGGCCGAAAGGTTTCATAGCCGAAAGTATTTTTTAGGAGACTCTTGGCCTCATTTGAAGCTACTGTTGTTTGGTTCACTGAATTCATTGATAATTAGTTTCTGAAAAATTTCTATTTAAAAAGGGTGGTCAGCGATCACTGATTTCACTGATTGCTTTGATTTATGATTTTTCCACTGATGGTGTTTTATTCAACGGAATGAATAAAGCGTTTAACTTGCAGACTTTCTGCTCCAAAATTAATCAGCAGGCCGACTTCTTTTTCGTATGCTTTTAAATAATTTAGCACTTGATTAAAGTTTCCCTTATCCATCTCTCCAACTGCCTTAAGTTCTAAAACTACATTATTTTCTACTATAAAATCAGTTCTTCTAACTCCAACACTGAATCCATCATAGTATAAAGGCATCTCAATTTCTCTGGAAAATGTTACTTCTTGTTTATCCATTTCATACGCTAAGGCTCTCTGGTATATAACTTCAGGATAACCACATCCTAGAGCGGAATGAACTTTCATTGCGCATCCAATTATTTTTCCAGTAAGCTTACTATGTAAAAATTGTGTTTTTGTGATCTTTGGTTTTGTTGATTCCATTTTTAGCTCCCGCTCATTACATTATTTGTACATGTAATAGTAAGAGCTAACTAAATCCAATTCCTTACAAATTTTTTAAATTAATTTGTATAACCATTTCCGGCATTAAATCTGAGTTAATCAAAAATCAGAGTAACCCGTGAAATCAGTGATCGCAATAATGTTACTTACTCAAGTAGAGATTCTTAAACTCGTATGGTTTTTTGAAGTGTTCGTCGTCGAAGTTTTCGGCAAAGTAGATGCTTTCGCCGGTGGATTTCATCTCGGGGCCGAGCTCTTTCTTTACTTCGGGGAATTTGTCGAAGGGGAAAACCGGCTCTTTGATGGCCCAGTTTTTCAGATGGGAGGTGAGATCGAAATCTTTGAGTTTGGCACCAAGCATCACTTTAACTCCAATCGCTGCTTCGGGCCGTTTGGTTGCTTTTGCTAAAAATGGGATGGTTCGGGTTGAACGTGGATTCGCTTCAAGGATAAACACCTTGTCATTTTTCACAGCATATTGCACATTCAGAAAACCAACAATTTCCATGGCTTTTGCTATTCGAAGCTGATATTCCTCGATGGTTTTGATGACTTCATCACTTAAAGAATAAGGAGGCAAAACAGCGGTTGAATCACCGGAATGAACTCCGGCGGGTTCAATATGCTGCATAATTCCCGCGATGTGAATTTGATCTCCATCAAAAACGGAATCCACATCTACTTCGATGGCATGCTCCAGATACTTATCAATGAGGAAGGCGTTCTCAGGATGGGTTTTCAGGATGCGTTCTACATATCGGCGAAGTTCTTCTTCTTTTACCGCGATTCTCATTCCCTGACCCCCAAGGACATAACTTGGGCGAATTAAAACCGGATAGCCAATTCGATTAGCAATTTTTAAGGCTTCATCCACTTCAAAAGCTGTTCCATATTCAGGAAAAGGGATGTCCAGTTTTTCGAGGAATTTGGAGAATTCGCCACGGTCTTCGGCAAAATCAATCATCTCGAAAGCGGTGCCGAAGATTTTAATTCCCGCCTTCACAAAACGCTTTCCGAGCTTCAGTGCGGTTTGTCCGCCAACCTGTAAAATAACGCCCTCGGGTTTCTCGTGCTCGATGATATCCAGCACGCGTTCCCAATACACAGGCTCAAAATACAGCTTATCGGCAATGTCAAAATCCGTGGAAACCGTTTCGGGATTACAATTCACCATGATAGCTTCGTAACCCATTTCTTTGGCCGCAAGAACCGCGTGTACACAAGAATAATCGAATTCAATTCCCTGCCCAATTCGGTTGGGCCCGCTTCCCAAAATCAGCACTTTTTTCTTATCGGTAACCACACTTTCATTCTCACCTTCATAAGAAGAATAATAGTAAGGAGTCTCCGCCGGAAACTCAGCCGCACAGGTATCAACCAATTTGAATGAAGGCAACAACCCGAGGCTTTTACGTTTTTCCCGAACATCCATATCATGGATTTCCTTTCCACTTTTACTGAGCAGCCAAGCGAGTTGAGTGTCGGAGAAACCGGCTTGTTTTAATTCGAAGAAGTCTTCTTTGGGGATGTCCTCTAAAGTTTGGCCTTCGGTTCGGTTTTCCAAAGAAACCATATACCTAATCTGTTGCAAAAACCACGGATCTACTTTGGTGATGTCGGCAATTTCCTCAACTGAAGCCCCCAATTTGAAAGCATTCCGGATTTGAACCGAATTATCCCAGTAGGGCTTCATCAAACGTTCGCGAACCATTTTACGGTCAATCTCCTCATAACCATCGGCTCCTAAACCATCCCGGCCAACCTCCAGTGATTGCCAGGCTTTATTCATCGCTTCAGGGAAATTTCGGCCAATAGACATCACTTCACCCACGGCTTTCATTTGGGTTGAAAGTTCCTCATCCACACCGGGAAATTTATCAAAATTGAAACGGGGTACTTTTACCACTACATAATCTATGCTGGGTTCAAAACAAGCTGAGGTGGTTCCGGTAATTTGATTCTTGAGCTCATCGAGGGTATAGCCGACGGCAAGTTTTGTGGCAACTTTGGCAATTGGATATCCCGTTGCTTTTGAAGCAAGCGCCGAAGAACGGCTAACTCTTGGATTGATTTCAATCGCCACAAAACGGTCTGTTCCGGGTTCCATGGCGAATTGCACATTACAACCGCCGGCGAACGTTCCAATAGACCGCATCATTTTAATGGCGGCATCACGCAAAATCTGAAGTTGTTTATCTGTCAAAGTTTGGGTGGGTGCAACGGTTACCGAATCGCCGGTGTGTACGCCCATCGGATCCATATTTTCGATGGAGCAAATGATGATCACATTGTCATTTTCATCACGCAACAATTCAAGCTCAACTTCCTTCCAGCCAAAAATAGACTCTTCAATTAATACTTGGTGAGTGGGACTCATTTCCAACCCGCGCATCACTTTTCTGTCGAACTGATCTTCCGTCCAAACGATACCACCGCCTGCGCCACCCATTGTAAAGGAAGGACGAATTACGATTGGAAGTCCGCCCAGTTCCTCTTTCACTTCTTTGGCGTCAAGAATGGATTCAGCAGAGCGGCTTCTGCACTGTTCAATCCCGATTTTATCCATCAGGTCGCGAAACTGCTGGCGATCTTCGGTAATATCAACAGCCGCAATATCCACCCCAATTATTTTGATTCCATTTTCTTTCCAAAAGCCTCTCATCTCCAGATTCCGCGCGAGATTTAGCGCGGTCTGTCCACCCATGGTTGGCAGCACGGCATCCGGTTTTTCTTTGGCTACAATTTCGCGAATGGATTCTTCGGTTAAGGGCTGAAGATAAATCGAATCTGCCATAATTGGATCTGTCATTATGGTAGCCGGATTGGAGTTGATCAGAACTACTTTATATCCTTCTTCTTTAAGCGACCGGCAAGCCTGGCTTCCTGAATAATCAAATTCAGCAGCCTGACCAATTACAATAGGGCCGGAGCCAATAATCAGAATTTTATGGATGTCGTCGCGTCTGGGCATTTGGTTTTTGTTATTGGTTATTTAGTTAATATTCATTTCAAAACTCCAATTCCCCTCTCTCAGAGGGGATGATTTTGTTCGGTATATCCTGAACAAAATCCGGGGTGTCGCTGTCGATATCCTTCGACTACCCCGACCTCGCAAGCGAGGCCACCTTTTCATTCCTTGCCAAAGGCATCCCTTGGGGAGAAGGGGAATTTTTCTTTCACACATAAGACATTAGCACGTACGTAAACACTTTCGCACTTTCACACATGAACACGTTCAAACTTTAACACTTTTCATCATCTCAATAAACTGGTCGAACAAATAAGCGGAATCATGAGGTCCGGGAGAAGCTTCGGGGTGATACTGAACCGAAAATCCTGGGAAGTTTTTGAACTTCAATCCTTCGATTGTTCCGTCATTCAAGTTCTGATGAGTGACCACCGCAACTTCATCACTTAAAGCCTCTTCGTCTACCGCAAAACCGTGGTTTTGGGTTGAAATTTCCACCAATCCGGTTTCCAGATTTTTCACCGGTTGATTTGCTCCACGATGGCCTACGAACATTTTTTTTACGCCGATACCCTCGCTTAGAGCCATTAACTGATGGCCGAGACAAATTCCAAAAACCGGCTTCCCACTTTTCTTTGCAAACTCAACGGCTTCAAGTGCATATTCTGCGGTGGCATTCGGATCACCAGGGCCGTTAGAGAAAAAGTAGCCGTCCGCTTCCCAGGCTTTTACATCTTCGAGAGGAGTTTTTGCTGGAAAAATTCGAAGGGTACAGCCACGTCCGTTCAAACTGTTTATAATGTTTTGTTTGATTCCATAATCGAAAACGGCCACACGAAAATCCTTTTCGCCATTTACCGTTTGGGCTTCTTCGCGGCTGACTTTCGACGCCAGCTCCAGTCCGTTCATATCTTGCCAGTCTTTGGCCATTTGCACCAGTTTTTTCTCATCCAGTTCGGTACTGGAGATAACCGCGTTCATTACACCTTTCTGGCGAATATGGCGAACAAGCTTTCGTGTATCCACCCCTGAGATGCCGGTGATTTCATTATCTTCGAGATATTCCTGAAGGCTTCGATCAGCCATGGTATTACTGAATTCCCATGAAAAAGCCCGGGTTATAATTCCGGCTACCATCACTTTTCGGGCTTCATCATCGCGGGGAGTTGTACCATAATTACCGATATGCGGATAGGTCATCATCATAAGCTGACCGTAATAACTGGGATCGGTAAAAATTTCCTGATAGCCCGTCATGCTGGTGTTAAAGCACAATTCGCCGCCGGTTATTCCTTCTTTACCGACTGCTCGGCCGTGCACTATGGTGCCATCGCTTAATGCAAGTATGGCTTTTTTATTTGGATGAAGTGACATTAATGAATTCTTTTCTTTTGAGTGAAAATGAGTTTGGCGCAAGAGGACGCTTGCGTCAGGGGCGAGTGAAATAGCGGATTGATGTTGAGCATCAATATTTCCATATCAAAAAAAATCCGACTACGAATATCGCGCCGGATTTTGAAATTGATATGGGAGAATGGAAATACCATCAGTCTTGCGACCTCCATTTTTGGGCACGCTGCGCCGATGGTTCAAAGCTATGGATTGCTAAAAAATTGATGTGAGTAAAAGCTTTGTTTGAATTTTCCTAAGATACGGAGTGATGGGGTTGGATTCAATCTCTGATTTATTGTATACAAAGAAATTAGAAAGTAAAACTACAGAGATCTCTAAAAGAGAAGATGGTGATGCTTTGAAAGAAGAAATAATCAAAGGAGATTTTGATTATGGAAAAGATGAGCTCAAAATACCGTCCAAGAAATACCAGCCTGAATAATTGGTGATTTTGATTTGAATGCATATCCGGCTTTAGCATCAAAACGAAGGGCGGTTCGTACTTTCTCGTCCGAATGATGGAAAATGAAAAACCGAATTCCAGCTACTTGTGTTTGGTAAAGGTCATAGGCAAACATTCCGCGGTAACAATCTTCTGAACACGGAGCAGTATAATTCAAGTTAAGACTGTTGTAGTAAATACCGGCTGCTGCACCCGTGGTATTATTGTAAATAAGCCTGCGCTGAAGAATAGCCTGAAAGGAAACATCCGTATTTACGCCTACTGTTAAATAATTATTTCCCAGCAGTTGTGTGGTAAAGTCAACCCCCTGATTATTTCCTAATGCAAGACTGAACGCTACATTACTGACAGTATCTGATTTTGCCATAAAAATCGGATGAATGTTGATCGTTCTGTAACTTTCGGGATAAAATTCTGCCCCAGGCTCAGCCTTCTCAATATCAAGTGGAAAAGTTTGCTGATAACTGATTCCAAATCCAGCTACTGAGTTATAGGTTTTATCCTCCACTTTCTTTTGGCTAAACATCACCATTTCACTCATGGGAGCATGTGTTCCACAAGAAGCAAGAATAAGAGCTAATGAAATGGGTATAAAAAGCTTCATCATTGAGGTTTCCGGCTCAGTAAAGCCCCGGTTAAAGCAGCCAAACCACTCACCAGACCTCCCAAAATTCCGGTTATTAAAACTACCAACAATGGAGAGCCGACACTCAGCATTTCAGCAATTCGGGAACTGAGAATCGCATCATTTGCAAAGTGAATGTAGAGTGCATGTCCGCCCCAAAGCAGAAACAGGGCTAAAAATCCCCAGCCAAAAGAGATACCAGGTTTTTGATTGAACACGTAGCCAAAAATGAGTCCGGGAAGGGCAATGCTCCACCAGGGTAAAAAGAGGTTGAGCAGGAAAGCGGTGATTAGAATCAGAAGTGTCAGGAGCATGTGAATTTCATTAATTTGGTTCAATGTACTAATCCCTGGGAAGATTTAGAAAGCTAAAAATCCGTATCTTCATCAGCAAAAACAGAGCTTCATGATCCAGGAATATCTCAATTCTATCGATAAGTTTATTGTGGTGGGAGACCGCGTATTGATTAAACCCCGGGAAATGGAAACCCATACCCGAAGCGGCCTCGTTTTACCGGCATCGGTTAAAGAAAAGGAAGAAATCCAGAGCGGATATATTCTCAAAACGGGACCGGGTTATCCGATTCCAAATATGGAGGTGGATGAAGACTGGAAGGAGAAAAGTGACACAAAGTATCTTGGGATGCAGGCAGAAGTTGGCGATCTCGCCATTTTCCTGAAAAGCCAGTCTTTTGAAATAGAGTTTGAGAATGAGAAATATTTGATTGTTCCACATTCCGCCGTTCTGTTGTTGATCCGCGACGAAAAGTAACCCTCGAAAAAGCCATTAACTTTAATCATCATCTCTTTTAAAAAAGGATGAATTTCATTGAACATGAAAACCAATATCTTTTCCCAAACGCAAGAATCTGATGCCAAAACCGAGAACCCGAAGCATTCTGTTTTCGACGATATTCAGGGAATTCTGATCGGTTCGTTATTGGCTTCTTTCGGGATTGCTATTTTTACCCACATGAATTTTCTAATTGGGGGAACCGCCGGAATCGCCTTTCTTACGCAATATGCTACAGATTTAAGTTTTGGCCCGGTGTTTTTTGTGGTCAATCTTCCCTTTTATTTTTTGGCTTTTAAGAGGCTGGGACTGGAATTCACGATCAAAACTTTTTTGGCGGTTTTCATGGTTTCCTTTCTCACAGAAACCATTCCATATGTCTTCGAATTTGGCTATATCAATCCGTGGTACGCCAGTATATTTGGTGGTTTTTTGATTGGAAGTGGCTTGTTAATGCTGTTCAGGCACAAAGCCAGTTTGGGTGGCCTTAATATCGTCTCCATATTTCTGCAGGAGAATTACAACATCAGTGCGGGAAAATTTCAGATGGCGGTAGATACGATCATCATATTGGGAGCATTTTTTATTGTGGATTGGAAGGCCATTTTGTTCTCTGTTCTGGCAGCCGTGGCATTGAATATCATCTTGGCAATCAATCACAAACCGGGGCGCTACCGGATGCTCTGAAACGGAGCCATCCTTTTTCTAATATTCGTATTGCCAGCGAATATCAATTCCCTGCCGGTTATCGTCGCCCTGGGTTATAATCAGGTCAAGATTTTCTCTGAGGAGATATTCCAGAATGAACAGGGTTTTAGGATTACTGCTGATCTCGTTTACCACAGAAAAGAACGTACGCCGGTTTAGATACCAGCCGGTTTTAATGGAGGTAACCGCGTCTGATCCTGAGCGAGTATTGTCGATTTGAACTACATCGATTCCGAGTTCGCGGGTTGCCAGAGCTTCCACTTCATCCAATAAAACATCAACCAAAAGATCGGTTGGGGATGATCCGCTGCCGCCGCCGCTCAAAACCTGCTGCCAGGAATCGAGTGCATAAAATGGACGCCCAAAGAGAGTATAAGCGATAATATCCTGTTGCTCCATCTGAGGTTCACTTTCAAAACGAAACTCCGGTTCCTGAGCACTTCCTTCAATAATATAATACAGAACAATCGGGCCGCCTTCTTTCTGATTGGTTTGGGGCACATAACTTGTTCGGATGGATAAGTTAGGATCTTCAACCGGGCCGCTAAAGGTGAAATCAGCTTCTTCTAAATCGAAGCGTTTTCCGAGAGGACGGGCATAACCTCTTTCGCCGGTTAAGGTGCCAAAAAGCTGGAGATCGCCGGCGGTTTCTTTTTGAGCCTCAAGCTCTCCCGTTAACTCCACTTCCATATCGAGATACCGGCTGTTCCGCACATAAAAATTTCGATCAATCTTAAACTGCATATCAATAGCCAGCGAATCATAAGGACTGAATGAAGGTTCTTTTTCCCCTTCAAGTTCGACAGCTTCAACAGAGCGTTCACCAAAATCCTGAAGATAAATGAACCCGTTTCTCACGGTTAAATTTCCGGAAGCGGTTGGCCGCATTGGAGAGCCCGTAAGCTTGTTTTCGAGATCTATGGTGAGATTATAATCGTTAGTATTTGCGAGCTTAAACTGTCGTGCCCTGGTGGAAATATTGAGCTCAACTGGTTGCAAGCCTTCTAAGAAAATAGTGCCATTCGCATTCAAGGTACCACCGCCACTTCTCATCGAAAGCTCCTTCAAATTCAGCCCTTCTTCTGTAAAAGTGATTTCAGAATTGATTTTTTGCAGCAAAATATTTGCGATTGGTACTCTAACTTCCGCTTGCTGTAATCTTATAAAGCCGGCGGGCACTAAATTCTCCATAGTTCCCTCAATATTTACATCAGCATTTAGCACACCTTTCAGGCGGGTTAAAAATTGCGGATCTAAGAAATCGTTGAACACTGCGATGTTGAAATTTTGGGTATCCAGATCTATTCGTATGCTGTCGGTTTCATCGGGCGTATTGACCTCGAAGGTGCGGAAATCTACCGAAATAGGTAAATTAGAATGTATGGATGCCGCTTTTTGGCCTTGTGCATGAACTTCAGCTAAAGCGAGCACGTTTTTTTCTATATGATCATAACTGAATTCAGCAAATGCGGAGTCAATTTTAATGCCGGAAAGTGTGGGGTTATGCAGGTTTAACTTTCCATCAAAAGCGGGTGTTCCTGCCGTACCGCTTAGCGAACCATTGAAGGTTAACATCCCAGAAGTTTCATCTATATTATATTGCTCTAAAATGTTGCTGAACCTGGAAAGCTGTAGGGGCTTAATGCTTAAACTTCCTTCAACCGGCTCTTCAAAAAATGAATCGTCAAGAGTGGCGGGATCTTCCAATACAAAAGGAGCATTAAGCGAACCGATTATTTTCTGTTCACCTGCTATGTTGATGCTTCCATCTGCTAACAACCGTTCGTCGGCGATATTAAACTTCAGGTCAAAAAGGTCTATTTCGGAATCAAGATAACTTAACTGGCGGATTTCGAAGGCTCCGTTGGCGGCTAAAAAACCTGGGTTTCTGGTTAGTTCGATTTCCCCTTGCAGAATTCCATCCACAAAACGCTCACCGAAAACGATCTCCTGAATGATTCCAAAATCGAAATTCTGCCCTTCTACCCAGGCTTCCTGATTAAGTGAGTCGGCCAGGGGAACAGCCAGTTTCAAAAAGGCGCCACTGTTGGATATTAGGCTTAGCGTGTCGGTGGAAATTGTGCCGGAATTGTAGCTAAGGTGAAAAGGAGATTCCAGGCTTAGTAAACGGGCTGGTGTCTGAAACCGAAATACATCCCACCTGATATCGGATTTTAATGTGTTAAGATTGACCGCAAATGTACCCATCTGGCTAATTTCACCCGCATCTCTACTCTGAATTTCTATTCTGAAATTTCCATCAACAGAATCGGGAGTCGTTATTCCAACCGAGCTAATGCTGAGATCTTGCAAAGTAACACCTGTAATTGTTGGGGCAGCAATATTTACATCCACATCATAATCGTAGGTATCACCTAAACTAAGACGGGTTTCTCCGCTGATTGCATCGGCACGGAACATTTCATCATAGTAAATATTCTGTAAGTCTATTAAGCCGTCAAATTCCGGAAATTCATCTCCATTCTGGCGGATTTTCCCCCGGATGGGCCCTTCTGCATGCACACGTTCCGCGCTTAAAAGTTCAGCAATTGGTTGCAGGTCTTTTAACAACAAATCAATATTTAGCTCATCGTTGGGATCAATTCCATCCACCATTTTTTTTCGGGCAGAAAAAGATCCTTCCATAATCTGACTTTCGATTTCACCTTCTGGGATTTCAAGGATTTCATTATCCAGAAGCACATTAAAAGCCAGTAAATCAAAAGGCGTGCCGTTTACATAACTGGAATCGATCCGAAAGTTGCCCTCCATTTCAATTTCTTCCATATCAAAAGAAGAGCCGTGGCCTTCGGCAGTTAGGTTCAGGGAAGTTGTGAAATCTTCGAATCCAGCAAGTTCAGAAACATTAAATCCCCTTGAAGAAACCCAAAAATCATAAGAGGGATGATCTTCCATGAGACCAGCGATTCCTGCATTAAAGGCTATGTTGTTTTTGATGAGGCGGATTCCGCCATTTACTTTCAACGAGTCGGAAGTGATACTGCCTGAGACATCAATATCGGTGAACTTTTGGCCGGCAACAAAGTTGGTGTCGGCTGTAAAATTTATAGAATGATTGGGATTGTACAGCCGCATGGGGATGGTTTTTGTTCTGTACACAGGCCGTTGTTGCAACGAGAATTCCCATGGATTCTGAGCCAATTCAAATCCTGTTCCCTTGATAAAACCATTGAGTGAAACTTTTCCATCTAATTCCGAATTTTGAGCCCACCAGGCAGGGTTAATGCTGTCTACTCCAAAACTTATCCGCCAGCGGGGGTTTTCGGAAAATACGTTTGATGCCGTGGGATATAGGAAAATTTCCTCATTGCCATCTTTTAATTGCACGGTAGCTTCAACATTGCCATTCCTAAATGTTCCACTCCCGAAAAATTGCTGGAAATTATAATTCTCATAACGAATTTGATTGGTACTAAACCCCCAGGTAAGATTTGCGTTTTCGTATTCTGAAGTTAAGGTTCCTTCAAGTGAAGCCTGAAATTCTCCGATGTCAGCATCTACGGAATCGTTGGTGAAATATCCCGCATCCAGATTTTGAACTGAGAATCCCATTTTTTTAATTACGGGTTCTTCCTGTACAGATAAACTGGTGGTTAACAACAGATCATCAAATCCCTTGCCTTCCATGTTTATAGTGATGTTTAAAGCGGCTAAACTTCCTGAAGCTTCAATAGTGATTTGGAAGGTTTCGTTTGGTAACTCTTGGTCGAGATAAGGTTGAATATCGGCCAGGGAAAATGGCGTTGCTTTTGCACTGGCAGAAATCGTGGAGTCTTCAAGGTCGGTTTGAACTTGAGCCCTCAAGGCAGACCGGCCTGTTTCTATAATTAACTCCAGAAGAGTGACTTCATCATCCTCAAAAGATCCTGCGGTTGTTACAGCAATGGGTTCTGGAAGCCGGCCTTCCCGCAAATAAAAAGAAAGCGAAGAAAGAGCCGCGTGAAATTCTTCTGCCATTCCGAAAGAAGCATCTGCATTCAGGTTGGTGAGTTGCAGGGTGGAGTCGGGGAGATAGGCGGGGGAAAATATCGAAACGGAACTGTTTCTCAGCTGGAAATTCTCTACCTCAAAGCCAAAAGTGGATTCTTCTGCAGTTGTGTCTTCAGGACTTTCTTTGAGAATATTTTGCACATTGAACTGTTGATCTTCTTCTTCCTCAATATTTGCATGAAATCCCGAAAGAAGCACTTCATTCACCGTAAATGAGCCGGACAGAAAACTCCACACATTATAACTTACGTTTAGCGTATCTATCTGCAAAAGAGTGTCTTGCTGAATTAATGAGATGTTGGTGGCGGTTATTTCCTTCCAAAGATCACCCCGAATGTTTTCTATGGAAAGCGTGCCGTTTATACTTTCATTCGCCATAGATACCGCTTTATTCTTAGCAAAGTTGTTTACAAAATCTGTTTTCAGGGAAAGGCGAAGCACCGCAACCAATACGATTATAGCGAGCAGAAACCAGCCTATAAATTTTAAGATGCGAAGTGCGATATGTGATTTTTCAATTGTCATCTAAAATGCTTGCCCAATACTAAAATGCAATCCCCACCGATCCCAGGCACTCCCATAATTTTGCCCGTTATAAATGCGAAGATCTTCATCGGTGGGATTTAACTTATAAGCTAAATCTACTCTTATAGGTCCAAGCGGGGACTGATAACGGATGCCACCGCCAATTCCATACTGGATATTGTTTTGTATGGTGTCAATTTTTCTCCACACTTGTCCGCCATCCAGAAAGGTGGCAATCCCAAGCCTTCTGATAATATGATTTAGCTGAAACCGTAATTCGGCGTTGAAACTAAAAGTTGCTCTTCCGCCGGTTGGTACGAAATGATCGAACTCGCCCTCCTCAAATATAGGCCGCTTTGGCCCTAATTCAAGACGGTTCCATCCCCGGACGGAATTTGTGCCTCCGTTATATACCCGGATATCGGCAGGCAGGGAATCTTGCTTTACAAAGTAAATCGCACTTAAATTTACACGTTTCGCGAAAATGATATTGTCGGTTAGGGGAGAATATTTCCGAATATCTATTCCCGCCTTTTGGAAGCTGTAAGTAGCCTGTCCGAACAATCCAGAAAGCTCTAAGTTTGGCTGTGCAGTAAAACCCCGCCTTCCTTCTCTCATATTACTGTTTGCGTAATATCCGCTGAAATTCAGCGATGACACATTATAGGATAAGATACTGTCGGGTAACTCGGTTTGTGAGCTTTGAGTTAACTCATTATTCAGAGAAAATTCATGAGAAATAGAACCCGTTATTCTTTGACTGTACTGATAAACAAAACTGTTGGTTATTCCGCCTCGCACAATTTCATAAGATGGTTCCAGTTTGTGCTGTACGAAAGGGGAGAGGATAATTGAACTTTTGGTATTAAACAGGTAGGGAAAAAGATAATCGGCACCCAGACGTTGCTCAATAGCGGAAGCATTTCCCGAAATACTGAAACGCTCGCCTTTTCCGCGAACGTTTCGATGCGCCCAGCTTGCCTGCCCCCGGAAAAGCTTGTAGGAATCACCCCACCCATCGATTCGGGTGAGGTTCCCAACGCCAAATTTTAACTGCACTTCCCGTAATGGTGTCTCTTTTACCCTTATCAAGATGTTAAGTGTGGTATCAATTTCTTGTTCGGGAATGGAGACTATCGCAAAGCGTAACAAATGATGATTAAAGACTTCGCGCTGGGCATCTCTGAGGTCTGCTTCGCTGTATAATTCGCCTTTCTGTATACCTGTTTCACGAACTATATATTTCTTTGCGAGGGTAGATTCCCCTTCAACAATCACCGAATCAAAACGGGTGCGCGGCCCGGGGTAATTGATGATGTCCACTTCCGCAGTTTTTTTTGCGGTATCTACCGATGCGCTTATTTCAGTACTGGCATAAGCATAACCTAAATGCTTTAGTGCGTCCACGATATTACCAATCGCCTCCTGCCGAACAATTGGCTGGTACCTTTGATTTTCTCTGTAGGGAAGCTGCCGCATAACGCGGGTGAAATTTTCATCGTTGCTAACCACAATACTGTCTTTTTTGGAGGCAACTATCCGATTTCTTACACTTGTAATCCGAATAGGGGCGTTCTCGACAATCTCAAAAATAACAGCTTTTCTCCATTCTTTGTTTTGATCTACAATGCGGTAATTAACAGTCACGTCATTGAATCCCCGGCGCTGGTAAAAGCGTTCAATTCGGATGACGTCTCTCCTGATCTCATTTTCATTGATATTGATTCCCACTCTCTTCCAGAATTTGAGCTTGTTCAATAAAGAGGGCGCTTCATTTGAAATCACATTTTTGATAACCATATCTTCAAAGGTGACGTTGCCTTCAACCCGCACATTCCAAACACGATTATCTTCGTCTTGGCTGAATTGAGCAAATGCAGGATTACTTACCATACATATGGCAAAGAGTAAGTGGAGAAATCGGGCGATTTTTCTAAAATTTATAACAGCCAAGTGTGTATTTTATGATTTAAGATACAAGTATAGGTGTTTGTCTACTTGATTAAAATTCGTGTAGGTTTTTTCTAAAGCTAAAAAAGAACAACCCCAATATGTATATGGATTCTAAGATGTATAAGTATTTATTATTGTTTCTGGTTCCTCTGTTATTTTTTTCATGCAAAAGTACAGAAGAATTTACAGGCTTTTCTTACGATCCTGAGGGCGTTACTAACACCGTGGATAAAACCATATATCCGCAATCGCGGCGAATAATTGGTGTAGATTCTCCAAAAGTTTGGGTTAGCAATGAATTTGAGGGTGCTCGTATTAACGATTTTTACATGATAAATGATTCCACTTTCGAGGTGCTCATTGCTCCGGAGAATGCCCCCATAAATAATAGCCCCTGGTACGCTTTTAGTATGTGGAGTGATGCCGCCCGAATGGCTGATATCCAGTTCAGGTATAATGACGCCCGCCACCGTTACATCCCTAAAATCAGCCAAAAAGATAGCACTGGCGAATGGATTTATAAAGAAGAAGGCGTTGTAGAAATGGACAGCACAAGCAGAATGGCAACGCTATCGGTTCAGCTAACTAAAGATCCGATTCTGATAAGTTCTCACCCGCTTTTTACCACTTCTGGTTTTAAGGCCTCACTGGAAGAACGGAATATTATTGGCCGCGAATTTGTACGAACTACTCAAGCGGGAACATCGAAACTCGGCCGACCGATTTGGGAACTGGAAATAAGCGATGTACCCGACAATGAAACCGCTCCGGTTTTGGTGATTTTGAGCCGGCAACATCCCCCGGAGGTATCTGGTTATTTAGCTTCCTTATTTTTTCTGGAAGAAATAACCTCAAATAGCGAATTGGCTAAAAAATTCAGAAATACGTTTGTGGTGAAGGCTTTCCCGATGATTAACCCGGATGGCGTTGATGAAGGCCACTGGCGGCATAACGCGGGCGGAATCGATTTGAATCGTGATTGGGAGAAATTCAATCAACCCGAAACAAAAGTGGTAAGAGATGCTTTATTGCCTTTAAAAGAGGACACGACAAGGCAGGTTTTCTACGGAATCGATTTCCATTCAACCAACGAAAATATCTTTTATCCTATTGATGAAGAAGTGGAAACTACCCCGGATAATTTCACCCAAAAATGGGCTGAGCAAATTATTGAAGACAATCCGCAGACAGAGTTTGCCATCGAGGAATTTGATACTTCTTCACCGATTTCAAAAAACTGGTTGTACAAGACTTTCGGTGCAGACGCCATTACGTATGAAGTGGAAGATGAAGCGGATGAAGCGATTCTTGAGGAAGTTTCGCGTTCGGCGGCTCGTTCGCTTATGCGCCTTCTCTTAGATGAATGGAATCAATAATAAATACACTGAACGAACTTAATTCTGGCTTTTTATGAGCGACCACCATCACCACAATTTTAGCGATTCTTCCATCGGGAAATTATGGATATCTATAATTTTGAATCTCATCATCACAGTAGCTGAAGTTGTTGGTGGGCTTCTTTCAAACAGCCTCGCTTTGCTCTCGGATGCCGTGCATAATTTGAGCGATACCGTTTCTCTGGCCGTAACTCTGGTGGCAAAAAAGATTTCGAGAAAAGGTGTTAATGCCGACAAAACTTTCGGCTACAAAAGAGCGGAAATTATTGGCGCTTTTATCAATTTGGTTACGCTGGTTCTTATAGCTTTATTTTTGTTGAAGGAAGGAGTTGAGCGGTTTCTCGATCCCCAGCCCATCGATGGATTCACCATGTTCTGGGTAGCCATTGTCGGGTTGATTGGGAATCTTGTTACCGCCGCTTTGCTCTACAAAGATTCCAAAACGAACCTGAATATGCGCAGTGCTTTCATCCACATTTTGTCGGATGGCCTTTCTTCTGTTGGGGTGATTATTGGCGGTTGGCTGGTATTGAAATACGAGTGGTATATTGTTGACCCGATTCTTACGATGGTGATTGGTGCTTATATTTTGTGGCACTCGTACCATATGCTGCGAGAAACCATCAACATTCTTATGGAGTCTACTCCCGATAATATTGATATTGACGAGTTAACTTCCACCATGAAATCGGTGGCTGAAGTTTGTGGTGCGCATCATGTGCATGTGTGGCAGTTGGATGAACAAAATATTTTACTTGAGAGCCACATTGTGATTGAAAAGCAGGATTTGGAAAAAATGGAATCCATTAAAACAGAAATAAAAAAACTGTTGCACGACAAATTCGGCATCCATCACAGCACGCTTGAGTTTGAGTTTGAACCCTGTGCTGATCACAAACATGAAATTGTGCATCAACACTGATTTATCTTTTGAAGAAAAATGGATCCAGTTACACATGGATTAATCGGGGCAACCGCAGCTCAATCTTTTGCTGAAGAAAAGAAACTCCGTCCCGCCGCTTTCACAGGTTTTGTCGCCGCCACTATTGCCGATCTCGACATTTTTATTCACAGCGCAAACGATCCCTTACTCAACATCGAGATACACCGGCAGTTTACACACTCCTTTGTTTTTATACCGCTTGGCGGACTGATTGCCACCCTTCTTGTTTGGTGGTTTGTGAGGCACCGGCTTACCATCAAGCAGATTTACGCGTTTAGTCTAATCGGTTACGCTACCAGTGGAATTACCGATTCTCTCACCAGTTATGGTACTCAGTTATTTTGGCCTTTTTGGGATGAACGTTTTGCGTTCAACCTGATATCCGTTTTCGATCCTCTTTTTTCTGCGGGAATTTTGATTGCCGTATTTTTGGGACTTATTTACATGAAAAAGAAGTATATCAGCTTTGGCTGGATTTGGATTATCGCCTATCTGTTTCTTTGTTTTGTGCAACAAAACCGGGCAGAATCAGCGGTTTCTGGCGTGATTTCGGAAAGAAATCATACCGTGGAGAAAATTGTGATAAAGCCAACTTTGGGAAATCAGCTGCTTTGGAGTGCCCGGTATATTGCCGGAGACAGTGTGTACGCGGTGGGAATAAGAGCGGGAATTTTTGGGGGAATCAAAATTTACGAAGGGGAGTCGCAACAAATTTTGAATTGGAGAAAAGAATATTCTGCTTACGAAAAAACAACGCTCTACAACGACATTCAGCGATTTTCTAAACTATCGAAAGGTTTTTTGATTCACCATACCACAGAAAAAAACATAATTGGTGATGCTCGTTACGCGATGCTGCCCACTTCTATGAAACCGCTTTGGGGAATTGAAGCCGATACATCACAGCCGCAAAAACACGTAGAGTTCCTGAACTTTCGGGATGCGGGAGAAGAAGTCAGGAGCGAATTTTTGGAGATGCTGAAGGGAAATCATCCGAAACCGGATTAACTCAGTTTGCTGAAAAATCCTGGTTGTAAGGGTTGTTTTCAGGGATGGTGATTTTTATTAAACCATATTGTGAAATTGAATGGCATTGGTTGCAGGAGTTTATCATGGTTTGATAGTTCTTCTGAAACAGCTCCGCATCTTTCGAATCAATAGCGACTTCCATTTGCTCAATTTGCGGCAGAAGGATAGTTTCGAGCAACTCGCTTCGGTTGATGCCTTCATCCACATAATTGCCACCGATAATCATGTCGGAAACTTCTTCCAGTTCATGAGCATAAATATCAGCCAAAGCCCAGTTTTCTTCCACTCCGGCGAGATATAGTTTGGTTGCATATCTATCTATAAAAGCCATTTGGTAAATCAACGGAAGCTGAGCTTCATAGTTTTCTTCACTGTTGGATTGTGCAGAAGATTCTTCCCCATCCTGACACGCAAATCCGGTTAAAATTATGGTAGTTATAAGCAGTATACCGGAAAGTTTATGAAGGTTTTTCATGATGAGAGATAAAGGTTTAATAATTGTGAAGAATCAAGAATTAAAAATACTAAGTTCAGTTACGGGTAACAAGAAATGGAAGCAGAACAGTTCAAGAAGCGAGTAATAATTCGTGAGAAACTGTATGTTATTTCCGAATAGTCTTACATTAGAAGCATGAAAAAAATACTTTTTTTACTTCCAGTTTTGATACTTGCGGCTTGTGGAAACCGGGTAAATGTAATCGATGATTTTGGCGATGCGTCTTTTCAGCTTGTAAATCAGGACAGCGTTGAGGTTGTTTTTCCGGATGATTATATAGGCCGATATGTGGTTATTGGTTTTATCTACACAAACTGTCCCGACATCTGCTCGCTCATCACTCAGAATCTTGCCCAAATTCAGAAAGATCTGAATTATCCTGATGACGTGCATTTTGTGGCTGCTACTTTTGATCCTGAACGGGATACGCCATCTGCACTTAAAAAATACGCTAAACCATTTGGTGTAGATAAAAACTTCGATTTCCTCACTGGCGATTCAACCCAGGTATATGCGCTTATGGACAGCGCCCGTGTTCGCAGTCAGGTTTCTTTTTCACAAACAACGGACGAAGGAAAAGAGCTGTACTTCATCAACCATTCCGATAAAATAATGGTGCTGGACAAAAAGTCTCGGGTGATTTTGGAATATGGCGGAAGTCAAAAAGTGATTCCCTCATTGATAAAAGAAGACCTCAACAAAATCAGATGAAATCACTCAATACACTTTTTTCCTTAGTAATCGGACTCCTGTTTTTCTTGACCTCGTGTTCGGGCGGGAAAACAGAGCAGGCCGAAATTCAGCAAGAAGAAATTATGGTGGAGCGTGTTCGTCCGGCGCAGGAAGGCGGAACTACCGCGGCATATTTCACTTACAAAAATGAGCTCGAAACCACAGATACGTTACTTTCTGTTTCCAGTGAAGTGGCGGGAATGTCTCAGGTTCATGAAAGCTATCTCACAGACGATGGAATGATGGGCATGCGTGAGCAAAAGAATCTCGCTGTAGAAGCTGGCGAGTCCTTAAATTTTGCGCAGGGCGGGCTTCACGTAATGCTGATGCAGCTCAAAGAAAACCTTCAAGTCGGCGATACCGTTACCTTGAAGATGCAGTTTAAAAACAAGGGATTAGTAGAAAAGCTGCTTCCGGTTCGCACCTATTAATAATTACCATGCAGGAACTCATCAACCTCTTTGAACAAACGCAGGTGGTGGTAGCCGTAACGGGTTTAATCATTCTCTTGCTTGCGGAATCTCTGCACCCGTTTTTTGATTTTTACAGCGGCTCATTCAAAAAAAGGGGAGTTCATTTTGTCGCAAATCTTTCTCTTGGTTTTGTGAATGCGCTCTTAAATGCGGCTCTTTTTGTGGGACTTTGGCTTTGGGCGGCTAACTGGGCAGATACAAATAATTTCGGAATCCTAAACTGGATGGCCGAAATACTTCCTGTTTTTCCGGATTGGCTGCGTGTTATTTTAGCCATTCTTTTCTTTGATTTCTGGATGTACATTTGGCACCGGCTGAATCACCGTATTCCATTTTTGTGGCGATTTCACCGCGTGCACCACTCCGATTCCACCATGGATGTTTCTACCGCAACACGATTTCATACTGGCGAAATACTTTTTTCTTCATTGCTACGAATACCTGTAATTCTACTGTTGGGAATTTATTTATGGGAATTGCTGATATATGAAATTCTGGTGGCGCTTGTTGTTCAGTTCCACCATGCCAATATAAACCTGCCCGGCAAACTGGATAATATTCTTCGGTTCATTATTGTTACCCCGCATATGCACAAAGTTCACCATTCTCGCTGGCGGCCCGAAACCGATTCAAATTACAGTACGGTTTTCTCTTTTTGGGATAGGATCCTGCGCACTTTCCGCCTTCATAATCCATTGCACACGCTGCATTTAGGATTAGATGAATTTGACACCGATGGCGACCGGAAAATAAAAGGCTTGTTCAGCATGCCGTTTAGAAAAGGAAAGAAACTTTAATTTTCAGGCAGCTCAGGCAGTGAGTACGTTATTTAGTTTTTTAGACCAGGTATGCACATAATCTTGCAATAAATCCAGGCTCAGCTCTTCCGCATGATTTTCTACCCTGGAAATCACCGTACTGCTCAATCCCAGCTTATCCGCAATTTCAGCCTGGGTAAGTTTCGCCTCCTGGCGAGCCTGCCGTAGAATAGCTCCAATCTTAAAATGCAGGTACCCTTCTTCAAAATTTTTATCAAATCCATCGTTCTGCTTTTTTCGTTTTTTGATGTACTTGTGCAAATCGTTTTGGCTTAAAAACCAGAAAGGAGGCTTGTAGTTTTTAGCGACTTTTCGCGCTTCTGCTTTTTCGTTTTGGAAGGCTTTTTGAGTTGTGGTTGAAAAGTCGGCGTTACACAAAACCCAATCATCCTGATAAGCGAAAGCGAGTAGCCAGTAGTTTTTGAAATCGACGGTGATTCGAATTTCCCATAGTTCCCTGTCTTCCTCTTCCTGGAAAAAATACTGCACCGGAAGCCAATCCGACTCTTCCACCAGTCTAAGTACCCAACTAATTTTTTGTGCGTCTTTGGATGGCAATGCGTCCAAAAACTCCTTCACAGGATTTTGATTATCGCTTTTACAAAACTTCATGTAATTCTCCTCGGCCTTTATAGAAATAAACCTATTTCAGTAAGATTGGTTTCGAAATTGTGCAAAAGGATAAATTTTCTTCAAAAAAAGAAAAAAGAGCAGGGTTTTACAACCAATCCACAATACTATCCTTCTTTTCTACCTGCACGTATTTCTCGAAAAATGAAAAATTGCTTGATAAATTACAGAAGAAGCAGTAGAATGAACAAGGTTGTATAAGGTTAACAAATGTATAATATATGAGTAAGTATCTTACAATAAGTGAAGCAGCAAAAAAATTAAATGTGAGTACCGGTACACTCAGACGCTGGGATAAAAATGGGAAATTCAAAAGCCATCGCCATCCTATAAATAATTATCGCGTTTATACTGAGGAACAAGTTTCCGATTTAGTTAAAGATGTTGAGACTTTGTATGAACCCTCTAAGGCTAAGATTGATGTTAATGATCCTTTTTTTGAAACAGAGTTAGGGTCACTCTTTAACTGTGATTGTAATGATCTCTTAGATAGCTTAGAACCAAATTCAATAGATCTAATTTTTGCAGACCCGCCATATAATATCAAAAAAGCAGAATGGGACTCTTTTTCTTCACAAAAGGAATATGTTGAATGGTCAATGAAGTGGATTGAAAAAGCTGAAAGAGTTCTTAAAGATACGGGTTCTATATATATATGTGGATTCTCTGAAATCTTAGCTGATATAAAATGGAGTTCTTCAAAGTTATTCAAAGGGTGCAAATGGTTAGTTTGGTTTTACAGAAATAAAGCAAATCTCGGTCGAGATTGGGGTAGGTCTCACGAAAGCATATTGCATTTTCGTAAGTCTAAAAATTTTACTTTTAATCAAGATCCTATTCGAATCCCATATAATAAACACACTTTAAAATATCCAAAAAGAAAGCAGGCAAACTCGTCTCAATATTCTAATGGGAATGGTAAAAGCTATACTTGGGAGCCTCACCCACTGGGGGCTAAGCCAAAAGATGTACTTGAGATTCCAACACTCTCAAATGGCTCGTGGGAACGGTTTGACCATGAAACGCAAAAGCCAGTGGAACTTCTAAAAAGAATAATATTATCCTCTTCAGAGGTTAATGATATTATCCTTGATCCATTTGGAGGTTCGGGCACAACTTATGCAGTTTCTGAGGCCTTAAATAGAAGATGGATTGGTTCCGAATTAAACAATGATTATTGCCACACGATTAAGGAACGGGTATCTGATGCTGAGCATATCAATAGAATCATGCAGGGCGAAGATGACTCTACAGCAAGGCAAAGAAGATTAGAGTTAAGAGGCTAACATTTTCCAAACCTGCTTACTGATCAGTTCTGAAAATTTGTACATATGCTGATTGTATGGATCTTTTTGTGCCTGAGGGGGAGGGTCTAAGTAATAGATTCCATTAAGTTGAGTTAAAAATTTTGTGTACACCATGAATAAGCCAGAAACCAACGTATAACTTATATTATCGGTCTCTTTTCTCTGCACATCATTCAAAAAAATTCCAATTACATTTATTTTATGACCAACGAATTCTTGCAACAGAATTTTATCAATGAAAATCTTACCCATTCTATCTTTTGAAGATGTCTTCGCAGATACCACTATTTCGTTTTCATGTATATTAGTAGTGGAAGATTTTACCTCTTTAAAGGGGGACAAAATCAAGTCGTTTTCACATTTATAAGTTCTTGTTTTTCCTTCATGATCGTAAGGTATTTTCAGAACAACTCTTTTATTAGTTATACCAACAGCCGTAAAGACCGCTCTCATCAGTTCCTCCAGTCGGTTACCTAAATGTTTTCTCGCACTATTTGAGTTAATTAATAAGTCCATACTACATCCAATAGATTGATGTATAGTATAGATGACAGAATCAATGTTTAACAAAGCTTCCAACTCTAAATCAATTTTGCCTTTAGTCTTATTAATAGACCTAAAATGCTTCATACATTCTTTGTACTTCACTTTGAACTCAGAAGAAGAACTGATAAATAAATCCTTATTAATTGGTCTTAAAAACTTAGTGCTTCCAGCAGTTGTAGATTCATGAATAACAAAATTGTTTCGATAATTTGAGTTGGTAATTACTTCTGGAATATAGTTTAGTGCTCTACAGGCGGTTTCATAGAATTCACCCAGCTCTTTTTTTGGTGTTTTCAGGTCACTTGCTAAATCCATTTACCCCTTTTTTCTATAATATAAACAGTTACGGTTTACAACCAATCCACAATACTATCCTTCTTTTCTACCTGCACGTATTTCTCGAAAATCTGGTGGAGGGTGGAATGTTTTTGGAGCTCTTTTCTGCTTTCCGAATCAAGATAGGCTTCGATTTTGCCATTGTGAAGGATGGCGATATCATCGCAAAGGTTTTCGATAACTTCCAAAATATGGCTGGTGATAATGATGGTTACGCCTTTTGCTTTCAATTTTCGGATAATGGTTTTCATTCGGTCGATTGAAATAACATCTACCGCTTCGAAGGGCTCATCCAGTAGCAACAATTGGGGCTCCACCAAAACAGAAGTAATGAAGGCCAGTTTTTTCCTGCTGCCGGAAGAGAGTTTATTCACTTTAATTTTGGCAAAATCTTTTATGTCGAAAAAATCCATCAGGGAGTAGGCCTTCTCAATCAAGCCTTCTTGGGGGATTTCATACACATCGCAAACGTATTCGATAAATTCCGTACTGCTGAATTGCTCAAAAAGCAGCGGCGGTTGTAAAACAGAGGATGTGAGTTTTTTGATGACCACTTCATTTTTTGGCTTCAGTTCTAAACCATGCACTAAAATTTGGCCTCCTTCAAAACTGAGCAACCCCGTTAACACGCCAATCAATGTGCTTTTTCCGGCACCGTTGGGCCCAATCAATCCAAAAATAGAACCTTGAGGGATGGATAAATTGAGCCCTTTCAGGACTTCCGAGTCTTCATATTTCTTTGATAAGTTGGTGATTTCTACAGCTCGTTCCATAATCGCATTAACACTCGTTTTTTGAAAAGATTTACCAGCACATCCATATGCTGCCATAAATAAATGACCATAATTACAATTACCGAAATCATGATGGTGAGACGGTACCATTCCAGGCCATTTAGAGGCACAAAGACAAAATAGCCCATCGTGAAAATTAAAAATGATATCGCAAAAGTTACTTTTTGTGGGATGATGGGGTGTTTATAACTAAATGATGAATAGGTGGCTTTCTTGTACTGAAAGTAGGAACTCCACACAAAAAGCAGCATAAACATGAGAAAGAAAAATGTATTGGCCACAAATATCTGCAAGGCACTGCCTACTTCGGGAATCACAAGCAGCTCAAAAATGGTAATGAGATAGAACACCACCAACGGCAAGGTTATCACTCCTAAAAAACGTTCTTTTAATTGCTGTTCCAGGTGGATGGGAAATTGCAGATGCAGCAAGAACTCCCGGTTTTCATAACCGTACATGTTCGCCATTCCCATGGCAAGTAGGGCCACAGGGATTCCGGCAAGAATGGTTGGGATCAAAATGGTTTTGGCCACAGGATAATCGACGCTCATCAACAGGGGAACATATACAATCGGGATGATGGTAAGCGTAAGCACCTGGAGTCGGTTGTAAGGATGCTTCATCACGTAGAAATAATATTTTCCGGCGTTTCTACCCAAGACCTTCCGTAGGAAATTCCACAAAGCGCTGCTTTCTTCTTCAACTTTTTTGAGTCCCGGATTTTGAAGCCCTTCGCGGGTTTTATTGAAATGATCAATTACGATAAGGCTTACTAAAATTATCCCGAAAAGAGATAAAATAATTGCGTTTAACCACCCGTATTCTTCGCGGACGGTTTGAACGAGCATTCCTCCCGGCAACCACGAAAGAAAGGCGTTTACGGTTTCAGCTTCGGGCATAAAGCGGGCAAAAAGCTCTTGCGAATTTGTAGTGAAGAGTGAAATCGCTTGGAATAAGGCAAATACGAACACTAAAAAGCCAATCACCACTGCAATAAATCGTTTTTCAACAATACGTATAAAGCGATGTTTTATGGAATAAATGAGCACGTAATTGAGTGCAATGGCGGCAATCATCACCGGAATCTGATAAGCATGGCGAATTTGAATGGAAAGAAAAACCAGCCATGTAAGATTGTAAATGAGGTTTACGGGATGGCAAAATCCGATGATGGTTAAATATTTTGCAAGCCGTTTTAACGGAAATCCGAAGCCGAGGAGTTTGCGGTTTTCGTCGATATTCATGAGGCGCAGGTTGGTAAAGGAAAAATGCATGACCCAGTAGGAGTTGGCGAAAACGAGCAATATGAACAAGTAGATTTCGGGTGTGAGCCAGGGAATCTGAACCTGCATCCAGGGGTCGGTATCCATTAAAACCACCACAATTGCGGTACCCACAAGGTTGACGAGCATTATGATCAAAAACAAAATATAACCCACCGTTAACATCAGCTGAAAGCGGTTGAGGTTGGACATGAATATTCGCCAGTTTAAAAGTAGCAGCCTGTAAAACACGAATAATTTTTTTCTTTAATAGCCGGAGAGTATATAACGAAATGAGGGGAGGAAGTGAAAGAAAATGTTAGGTAACCTCTCTGATTTTTGATGAATAAATAAAAGGAGAGCCAGAGACTCTCCTTGAAAAATGATTAGCCTAAAATGCGATGCCAATGGTAAATGAAACAGCCATATTTTTTTCGCCATCCTCAAAGTTATCTTCAAGAACATTTGTAAGCCCAGCTGTATATCTGAGATCCAGGTTCAGCTTCATGATTTCTAAACCGATACCGGCTACCGCTCCGAAATCAGAATCCTTAATATTGTCTTCAAGATTCAGGCCTTCGTTTGTTTCAGCACGGATATTAAAACCTACATACGGTCCTGCATAAAAGCTTGGTTTTGCGAGAGACAGTGGAGGAGAAAAACGGAATTTCAAAAGAACAGGAATTTGAATGTAATCAAGCTGGGTTTCCACATCGAAGTTTGCGGCCTTTGAGCCGTATTGAGTGAAAAGTACTTCGGGTTGAATAACAATTGGTGATAAGGGAATATTTAGCTGTACAAAAGCACCGGCAACAATACCCGGTTTAAATTCAGTATCGTTGGTGTTTGTAATTGTGGATAGATTCGCCCCGCCCTTTACTCCAAACTTGGGCAACAGCTGTGCCTGAATATTGGTAACTGAAAAACAAAAGAGAGTGATGAATAGGTAGATAGACTTTTTTAGTAAAGATTTCATAAGGTAGTTTTTTTCTGCTGATATTTATTTTGTAACAAGAGTCCTGTAGGGAACAATTGTGACAAAATTTTTTTGACAAATTTAAACTCCGCTTAAATAATCCTTTAGAAACTGCCCGGTATAACTTTCTTTATTTTTCATGATATCCTCCGGGGTGCCTTCGGCAACTATTTGTCCGCCCCTAAATCCACCTTCTGGGCCCACATCAATTACCCAGTCGGCACATTTAATAACATCCAGATTATGTTCTATAATGATCACCGAATGCCCAAGATTTACTAACTCGTTGAAAGAATCGAGCAACTTGGCGACATCTTCAAAATGAAGTCCCGTTGTGGGTTCATCAAAAAAGTATAAGGTGTGGTCGGTATTCTTTTTCGATAAAAACCGGGCCAGTTTTACCCGCTGTGCTTCCCCGCCGGAAAGGGTAGTCGCACTCTGACCTAATTTCAGATATCCAAGGCCAACATCTTCCAAAGGCTGTAATTTGTTTGAAATGGATGCTTCATCAACGAAAAAATCAATAGCTTCGGAAACCGGCATTTCCAGCACATCGTGAATATTTTGCCCGCGATATTTCACACTTAGCACATCTTTTCGGAACCGTGTTCCATGGCAAACTTCACAGGTTAATTCGATATCCGCCATAAACTGCATTTCGATGCGCTGCACTCCTTCTCCCTGACAGTTTTCGCATCTACCGCCCGGCACATTAAATGAAAAGTGGCCGGGAGTATAACCCATTATTTTTGCCGCTTTTGTGTTGGAAAATAGATCCCGGATGCCATCAAACGCTTTGGTATACGTAGCGGGATTTGAGCGGGAGGATCGTCCAATCGGACTTTGATCTACCATCTCTACGCCATGCACCACCGCCATTCCCGACAATTCTTTGAAGCGGCCAACTTTGTCGCTATACGAACCAATGTGTTTTTGAATCCCTGCATATAACGTATCATGTACCAAAGTTGATTTGCCAGAACCGGAAACTCCGGTTACCACGGTCATCAATCCCAGCGGAAAATCTACGGAAACATTCTTCAGATTATGTTCCGAGGCACCAATCAGGTTTATCGATCTGCCGCTGCCTTTTCTTCTTTTTTTGGGAAGGGGAATGGATTTCCGGCCACTCAAAAACTTCCCGGTAAGAGAATCAGCTTGAAGCAGTTTTTCATAGCTACCGGTGAAAACAACTTCGCCGCCATGCGTTCCGGCAAAGGGGCCAATATCGATGATATTATCTGCGGCTTTCATCATTTCGGGATCGTGTTCTACCACTAAAACCGTATTTCCAATATCCCGTAACGACTCTAAAATTTTAATCAGGCGGTCGTTATCGCGGGGATGAAGCCCAATTGTCGGTTCATCCAAAACATACATACTGCCGATGAGTGAACTTCCCAAAGCATTCGCCAAGCTGATGCGTTGTGATTCGCCGCCGCTCAAGGAATTTGCAAGCCGGTCTAAAGTGAGATAATCCAGGCCTACTTCATCCAAATATTTGAGCCTTTTTCGGATTTCATAGAGAATTTGTCCTGCAACACCTTGCTCGTAATCACTTAACTCCAGCTCATCGAAATAGGTGCGAGCGTGCCCAATCGTAAGTTCCGAAACCTCGCCAACATGCAAATTTCCAACTTTCACATGCAGGGCGTCTTTCCGCACGCGAAATCCCTCGCATTCCGGACAACGGCTGTACCCTCTATACCGCGAATACAGCACGCGCATATGAACTTTATAAGACTGATTTTTGATCTCATCGAAGAATTTCCAAATCCCGATATATTCGTCTTTGCCTTTCCAGATTATATTTTTCACCGCTTTTGGAAGTTCTGAATAAGGCGTGTCTATGGAGAATCTTTCGCGGGAGGCCACTTTGATTAAATCCCGTAAATGAGCACTGAATTTTGGGGAGGTGAAAGGAGCTATAACTCCATTTCGAATCGTCTTTTCATGATCAGGAATGACAAGGTCTTCATCAATTCCGGCAACTTTCCCAAAGCCTTCGCACTTATTACAGGCACCAAAAGGATTGTTAAATGAAAACATTTGCGGAGTGGGTTCTACAAACTCAATTCCATCCAACTCAAATCGCTCGCTGAAAGGCAGTTCTTCGCCGTCTTTCATTTTTATGGAACACCTGCCGGCGCCTTCCTGAAAAGCGGTTTCCAGAGAATCGGCAATTCGGGTACGGGTGGCTTCATCCTCTTTAAGTACCAATCGATCTATCAATACACGATATTTTTCCGGTTTGAATTTCTTCCGGTCAATTTCTTCTGTAGTGATATCCAATACATGTTCATCATCAATGTTCAGCAATCGTGTTAATCCTTTTTCCTTTAGAACTTTAAGTTCCTCGTCCAGTTTCTTTTTTTGGTGATGCGGAATAGGAAAAAGCACATAAAAGCGGTCGCCTTCCGCTGCACTTTCGTAGAGTTTTTTGATGGCCGTTCGGGGGGAATCTTTCTTAACCACTTCACCGGAAACGGGAGAGATCGTTTTCCCGATTCGCGCAAACATCAACCGAACGTAGTCGTAGATTTCTGTAGTAGTGCCTACCGTTGACCTGGGATTGGAAGAAGTTGTTTTCTGCTGAATAGCCATTGCGGGAGAAATTCCCTGCATAAAATCCACATCGGGTTTATCCATGCGTTCCAAAAACTGCCGCGCATAACTCGAAAGGCTTTCCACGTAACGGCGCTGCCCTTCGGCGTAAATGGTATCAAAAGCGAGGCTGGATTTCCCAGATCCGGAAACTCCGGTTACCACCGTTAGTTTATTTCGGGGGATTTCAACATCAATATTCTTCAGATTATGCGTCCGCGCTCCCTTGACAATTATGGGGCGTTCTCCTTCTTGTTTTTTAGCTTTACCGGAAGCCGTTTCTGCTGTTGTAGGCATATATTCTTTGGATTTTTTCGAACCTTTAATATACCAAATTTTTGGCTGAGAATGAGCGGGAAAAAGCAATAAAAAAAAAGCCGCCCCTTTGTTAAAGAAGCGGCTTAGCTGTGATTTTGGTTTTCAAATTACTTCACCAGCTGCATTTCAGTTCTTTGGAAAATGTTTCTCCGGAACTACTAACAGCATTTATTTTTGCGAAATACATGCCACTTGAGAGATTTCCCGCATCAAATGTTGCTTGATGTGTACCTGCACTCATAGTGTTATTTACCATGGTAGCCACTTCCTGCCCCATAACATTATATACCTTTATGGAGACCTCTGAATCTACCGTTAAGGTATACTCTATTTGTGTGGTGGGGTTAAAAGGATTGGGGTAGTTATTGGACATGCTGAAAAGAAAAGGCGGGTCAATATAAATGGTCTTATTACCCACATCGGTATCATTGTTATCGTCAGTTACCGTTACCGATAGCACTATAGGGTAGGTGTCGCTGGGGCTTGTAGAGACGTTGTACGTACTGCTATTAGAACCAACCGGGTTGCTATCCTTTAGCCATGCATAATCGTAGGGAGGCACACCGTCTGAAACATTAGCGGTATACTGACCGCCATGACCGGCAATGAGACGGTCATGGCCGGATATGCTTACAGAAAGTGGTGGTGGCGCAGGTGGATTAAAATTAGCAACCAATCCAACTCTATTATTTATAGCACGAGCATTATCTTCATCTTGGGCGGTACCGGTTGCAACTCCTGCATAGGTTTTATTGGGATTGGAATACCGATTGATCCGCGTGTAGCCTGATGGCGGATAGGATAAGATAGTTACCCATTGAGCAGGATTGTAGACGTATCCATGACCGTAGGGGTAAACTTCATCATCATCTTCGGCAAGATTATGGGCGGCTCCAAGGTTATGTCCGATTTCATGAGCCATGGTACGCATAGAAGCGGCCCAGTCATATCTTGCAATGAAAAAGCCGTACTGTGAAGAGACTGGGCCCAGCCAACCAATTCCAGTACCTCCTGAACCGGTAATAAGGACAACTAAATTTTTAGTCCAGTGGGATTTGGCAGGTTATTTCTGTGCCTTTTCCTCTTTCACTTTTAATTCTCAAGTCACCATCCATCAAATTGGTGCGGAATCTCATAATCCGTAAACCGACGCCGTCATCTTGCTCTTCAGCATCGGGTAACCCAATTCCATTATCTTTTACCTGCAGAGTTAACTGACTCTCACTAAAAGATAACCTTACCTCAATAGAAGAAGCTTTTGCATGTTTGATCGCGTTGTTTATTGCTTCCTGAGCAATCCGATATAAATGAACAGCACGGTAATCAGCAAGCTTTACAGCATCATCTTGTGTACTGGTGAATTTTATATCAACATTATGAATTTTTGAAGTGTTGAAAGTTAGTTCCGATAGTGCTTTATCTAAACCATGAGATCCCAAATTCACAGGTACCAATCCATGTGATAGTGTGCGGGTACTTTCTGAAACTTGTTTGATCAAATTAACTACTTCTTTCGCGTTTGTCGCTAATTGCTCATCCTCGATTACGTTATTTAACTGCTGTGCCGACAATAAAGCAACGGTAAGCAATTGCCCGAGATCATCGTGCATATCCTGCCCAATTCTTTGTCTTTCAGTTTCACTGATGGCTAAAATTTCTCTCTCAAGCTTCCGTCGTTCCCTTAGATCTCTGCCGCTGGAAATGATGGTTTGCCGGCCGTTATATGTAAAAGATCGCACGCTAAGTTCAAGGGGTATTACCTCTCCAGTTTTAGTGAGATGGCGGGATTCGAAAACAGCTTCTCCCTTCTCAATCACTTCTTGAAAATTCTTCTTTACTCTCACTTTATCTGCTGAGATATCGTATACCTTTTTTTGAAGTAATTCTTCCTTTGAATATCCTAAAATATTGCAGGCTGCATCATTTATTTCAAGAAATGTCTGGGGCTGATTATCATCGTCCAATTGAAAGACAAGTATCTCGTCGGTTGCTACCTGAAACAACGTGCGATAATTTTCCCGAAGTAAATGGAGCGAATCTTTATACCTGTTCACAAACACAGCGCTTGCCCAAATTACTATAATCATAAGAAGATGATTGGCAGCAGATAATAAAACATAAGCTGAAGTTATAGATACCACAAAACCCGCAAATAAAAGAATGGTAGCCAATAAACCTGCAATCAAAGTAATTCGCCTGCCTTCCGTCCAGTATGTTGCCATCACAAAAAGTACATAAACTACACCACCAGACACTCCAAGAGGGATATAAATATCAATTATAAAAACTATAATCGATATTAAGCCGATGCCACTTAGAAGCAATCTGTTATATTTGAATCCTTCTCTTTCTACAGACATCTTTACCTTAATTAATTAGCACAATGAAGACATGATTTTTCATCTGCGTTTATTTTATTTGGCTTTGTTTGAGGTAATGTAGACTTTCCTCATCCAAATTTGGATTAAATTATGCTTATGAAATTAAGATACCTGAAATTCAATCTAACTCTCTTAGCTTTTATAATATATATGCCTTTGAATGCTCAACCTTTGACTTTAGAATCTGCTTTAAAAGAAACTCAGGGGTATTTTATTACTACGCTTGAAGAAAATAATATTGTGGGTGGGGCGCTTTTATTTTTAGAAGATGGTGATGTAAAAAGCACTGAATATTATGGAATGGCTGACCTCAGCGAAAACCGTGCGGTTGATGAAAACACCATTTTTCACTGGGCATCTAACACTAAAACAATTACCGCTGTAGCCATTATGCAGCTTCGAGATCGGGGCCTTTTATCTCTTCATGACCCGCTAACAAAATATCTGCCTGAGCTGCGGAAAATTCACAATCCCTTCGGAAGCATGGATGAAATCACCATAAAAATGGCGCTGGAACATTCCACCGGACTTAGAAATCCTACCTGGCCGTGGGGCGGTAGAAAAGAGTGGCATCCTTTTGAACCAACCGATTGGGAACAGCTTGTGGCCATGTTTCCTTATTCCAAGATCGAGTTTGAGCCGGGAACAAAGCACAGTTATTCCAATCCGGCTATCATTTTTTTGGGGAGAATTATTGAAGAATTAAGCGGAGACGATTTTGAGGTTTACATCGATAAAAACATCCTGAAGCCCTTAAAAATGTATGACTCTTATTTTGATATCACACCTGCTCATCTTCTTTCGCAGCGCTCCAACAGCTATTCTCTTCAGGATGGTGAACCCGTTGCAAAAGGAAAAGATTTTGACTCAGGAATCACCACGTCCAATGGCGGATTGAATGCCTCCTTGAAGGACATGGTGAACTACCTTTCTTTTTTGACCGGAAATTCGCCCGGTTTTGAAATCCTGAAGCGTTCTTCACTCGAAGAATTATGGGAGGAACAATTACCTATCGAAGAAAAGGATGGAATTCGTTCGTCTGTGGCTCTTTCATTTTTTCTTGAAGAATTTGACGGGATGCGTGTAATAGGACACACCGGGACACAGCATGGCTACTATTCTTTCTTTTACGTGCACCCGGAATCAGGAACAGCTTGTATCGCCATCACTAATACAGAGGGACAAAACAACGAGCCAAACTTAGATGAGATTCGGAGCAATCTTAGCCGTTATATTTTCAAAAACCTGTTCGCGCTGTATAAGTAATGTAAGGCTTAGAGTGTCAGGCCTGTCAGGTTTCGTGTTTATCAGGGTTTACTTCATCTATCTCCTGTGTAAAACCTGACAGGTCTGATACCAGAAGGTATCTTTAAAAACATCCTGCCCAATCTGCGATAAGATTATAGCCGGAAAAACTCTTGAGGCTCAGATTTTCTCTGCATTCTCTTATATAATCCCACGGATGAATCCGTGGGCTATGTATTGGCAGTGGTATTGAGCGCTGTTCTAATTTCTCTCTTACACCCACTAACTATCAATAAATTATCCTTCTTCTCCTAAAACCTTCAGCGCTTTTTCAATATCTATTCCCTTTCCCAACACTTTTTTGAAAGGATCTTTCATTGATTTAATTCTTTCCGGCATGGTATGAATATTGAAGTCTTTCATGTCCAGGCCGCTTTTAACTTCACTCCATTTTAAAGGAGCCGAAGCTGTGGCGCCGGTTTTTGGCCGCAAGCAATAAGGTGCAGCCAAAGTTTGTCCGGAACGGTTTTGTAGGTAATCCAGGTAAATTCTGTCTTTCCTTTTTTTCAGGCTGCGCTCCATTGTAGTTAGTTCAGGCAACTCTTCGTTGATATAATAGCATAGCAGCTTTGTAAAATCACGGGCTTCATCGTAGGTATATTTGGCTTCGAGTGGCAAATAAACATGCATCCCGCGCGAACCTGAAGTTTTACAGTATCCAACTATTTTCGCCTTATCCAGCACTTCTTTGGTGGCTTGGGCTACTTCAATCACTTCCTCAAATGTCGACTTTGATGACGGATCTATATCAATAACGGTGTAATCTGGATTATCCAGCGATTTTGTATTCGAGTTCCACGGGTTAATTTCGATGCACCCAAGATTGGCCATGTACACAAGAGCGGCCGTATTCTGACACAGCATATACTCAATCTCTTTTTCCGACGATTCCGAATAAATACCAATAGTCTCAATCCAATCTGGTAAAATCCCGCCACTGTCTTTCTGATAAAATCCTTCCTTATAAATACCATTGGGATGCCGGTTCAAATTCTGCGGCCGGTCGACCAAATATGGCATTATCACGTCGGCCATTTTCACGTAATAATCAATCAGATCGTATTTTGTGTAGCCTTCATCAGGCCAATAAACTTTATCGAGATTTGTTACCGGAACCGAAATTCCCTCAATTTCTAATACATTGCTGCCCTTAATCTTGCTCTTATTTTTATTTTTTTGGGGTGATGGCGAACGTTGTTTTTTGTCCTCGGTTTTTTGCTGCTCTTTTTTCTTTTGCTCTTTGGATGGCTTCATAACTTCCTTCTCTTTTGTGATTTCCGTTGGCGATTTATCACTTCGCAATCCCTTAAAAACCGGGTGTCTGATCGATTCAGATTCCGTCCATTCCGAAAAAACAATTTCACAAATTATCTCCGGCTTCACCCAAGTCGCTTTCCGGCCCTTCAAATTAATTTTCTCCCCAAAAGGATTGTCTTTAATTTCCAGCGGCTTTAGAATTTTAAGTATTTCGCGCTGCGAATCTTCATCAAAACCACTTCCGCAGTTTCCAATGTATTTCAGCTTATCATCTTCATACATACCGAGAACAAGCGATCCAAACAGCCGCTTACCTTCTGTATATCCGCAAATAATTGCCTCCTGACGTTCATTCGATTTTATCTTCAGCCAATTCCTCGATCTTGCCCCTGGATGATATTTGGAATTCGCTTTTTTCGCGATTACGCCTTCCATTCCGTCCTCAACAGTTTGCTTAAAAAACTTAGCCGCGTTTTTATTTATATGCTCGCTATAAGCGATATTCGGCGCATCACCCAATACATCGGGCAATAAACTTTTTCGCTGCTCCAGAGTCAATCCCGTTGTGTCGTGTCCATTCAGGTGCAACAGATCAAAAACATAATAAACGAGTTCGCCTTCATCGTCGGGAGAATAATTTTGCAGCATCTGAAATTGCGGCTTCCCTTTTTTATCAAGAAAAACGATTTCACCATCCAGAATGGCATCTTGGGGAATGGTTTTCAACCCTTCAACAACGGCTGCGAATTTTTTGTTGAACGAAATGCCGTTTCTCGAATAAAGCCGTACCTCTCCATCACTGATATTTGCGACTGCCCGATAACCGTCCCATTTTTTCTCATAAATCCATTCGGGATCTTCAAATATTTCTTTGGTTTTAGTAGCCATCATGGGCTTAATCATATCGGTCAAATTCAAAGATTTCTGTCCTGATTTTGTTTCTTCACCACCAGAATTTCCATCAAGACGTTCAACAGCCAAATCTTCGGCGTCATAATCTAAATCGATAGAAAACTCATCTTTCTTTTTAATCAGCAGCCACTGATTCTCCTTTTTCATGGAAACCAAAGCGAATTCCCCTTTCAGCTTTTTCCCTGATAACATGATTTTCAAATCACCTTTTTCCAGTCCTTTAACAAGATCATCTGTGTCTTTTGTTTTTTTTGATGCAGATGTAAACGTCCCCCGATCCCAAATTACCATCTCTCCGGCACCGTAATTTCCTTTCGGAATAATGCCTTCAAAATCCAGATATTTTATGGGATGATCTTCAGTATGTATCGCCAGCCGTTTATCCGCGGGATTCATAGAAGGTCCTTTGGGCACCGCCCAACTTTTTAAAACGCCTTCCATTTCGAGGCGTAAATCGTAGTGTAGACGGCTTGCGTCGTGCCGTTGAACCACAAACCGAAGCTTAGATTTATTTTCCTCCGTTTTTCCCCCAGGCTCAGGTGTGGTATTGAAGTCTCTCTTCTTTGAATACTCATCAAGTGCCATTTATTTATTGCTCTCTTTAAAATTTGAAAGATTTTCCCCCTTTAGGGGAGACCAAAATTATCGTACAGATAATTTTGTGAGGGGTGCTCGCAATGACTTGTAGTTACTGAATCACTTCACGCCTTAGCTTTGCTTTTCTTTTGCGTACTTTTTTTCTGGCCATTTCCCTTACCATTTTTTTTCTGTTTGAGGCTGGCCTGAAGTTGTTTCATCAGATCTTTAGCGTCCGTAGCCTCTGATTTCACCTTCTCAGCTTTTGGTTTTACTCCGGCAGATTTCGCTTCTATGATTTCCATCAGCTGATCGTTATAGACGTCTTTATATTTTTCAAGATCAAATTCTTCGGTGTACTGCTCGATTAGGGAAAGCGCCATTTCCACTTCTTTGTCGGAGACTTTTGTTTCGGGAAGTTTGAGGTCGGAAGGATCACGCAGTTCCTCCGCAAATCGGATTACATGCAGCATAATCACATTTTTGTACACGCCAATAAGGCTAAGATTCTCTTTTTGGCGCATCACAAAAGTAGCAACTCCTACTTTCTTGGTTTTCTTCAAGGCATCACGGAGCAGGTTATAGGCTTTTCCGCTTTCTTTTTGAGGTTCCAGGAAGTAAGGCTTTTTGAACAAAATATTTTCAACCTCTTCTTCCTCAACAAATTCCTCTATATCGATGGTTTTGGATTTCTTCATGTTCGCTTGCTCGAAATCCTCTTTATCCAGAATGATGTAGTGATCGTTCAGCTTAAATCCCTTCACGATATCATTCCATTCTACCTCATCGCCGGTATCTTCATTCACTCGTTTGTAGCGGATTCGGGCGTGATCATGCTTATCGAGCATATCCAAATCGAGGGATCGCTCTTCAGAAGCAGAATACATTTTTACCGGAATTGTGATCAGCCCAAAACTTATAGAACCATTCCACATTGATCTCATAACAGGACTCTCTTGTTTTATTATCCCTGAGACAGATAAACACTAAGTACTTTTAATTTGTTCAATAGGAATTGGATTCGTGGAAATCAACTCGCCCCTTATTTTACAGCTGATGCCCATATTTCGCAGCTACTTCCTTTTCTTCATTATATTCTCGTTATTCTCGGGATACATGAACAAAACGTGCACACCTAAGGATAACACGAATAGCGTTGGCGATATACCGATGTTGGCGTGCATGCGAAGCAAGAAATAGAACCACGAGAAAGATGCTAACTTTACATTCAAGCAAAGAATAAATGGAAAGATTATCAACGAAGAAATATCAGAAGGATATATCAAATGCGATCCAGCACTTTTGGAACACACGTGAAGCTCAGTTAAAGGGACAAAAAAAATCTGACCAAGGATCAAGAGGTTCAGTTACTGGTGGTAAACAACTTGATGGATTTATAAAGGTATTGGTTAAAGTATCAAAAGATTTAGGTGTTCCTGAAGAATGCCTTTATATCAAAGGGAATAACCTACCTGGGTTCTTCAGACCTACCAAGGACTGGGACTTCTTGATTATCACACCTAATAAACAGTTGATTGCAGTTGTTGAGCTTAAATCCCAAGTTGGTTCATTTGGCAATAATTTCAACAACAGAGCAGAAGAGGCGTTAGGTAGTGCGGTTGATTTATGGACTGCATTTCGAGAAAATGGGTTTCCACAAAAGCAACAACCATGGGTAGGATATGTATTTCTAGTGGAACAAACTTCCAAGTCTACCAGTCCGGTTCGATTACAAGAGCCACATTTTAAAGTGAGACCTGAGTTTGAAAATACAAGCTATTTAGATAGATATGCCCTCTTTTGCCAAAAACTTATGCAGGAGCGTCACTACTCTTCAACAGCAATGATATGGACTGATAGGACTATGAAGTTCGGATACCCGGATGATGACATATCCTATGATACATTCTTACTATCTTTCATGGGATTTATTCAAGGCAAGCTAAAAGAATTTGAAAAATGATTTACGGAATCAGATCAAATGGAAATAAGCACGGTCTAGTTTTAACAAAACCAATTGTCGTAGAGACGATGTTGGATAGGGTTCGATATACGCAAAATCATGATCTTAGAAACATTAGAGTAATTGAACCTTCTGCCGGTAATGGTGCTTTTGCTGTTGAAATTATTGAAAGGCTTTATCATTCTTCTTTAAAATTCGAGTTTTCTTTTCAAAAAGCACTTTCAAACCTAATTTTTTTTGAATTAGATAATGAAATGGGTATTCTTTTAAGGCAAAGAATCGAATCCAAGCTAAATAAGTATGCTACGGTTGTTCCCGATAACTTAATACGAATTGAAGATTTTCTCTTGTCGAAATCAGATAAGTGTGATTTAATTATAGGCAATCCTCCTTATGTTAGACATGAGAATATTCCAGAGGAAAAAAAAGAATTCTATAGGAGAAAATTTCCCACTTTCAGGCATAGGAGTGATCTATACATTGGATTCTATGATAAAGGTCTAAGGTTGTTAAAAGATAACGGGGTTCTTTCATTTATTTGCTCTAATCGTTGGTTGAAAAATCAATATGGGGAAAGTCTCAGGAATTTAATCCAACTAAATTACTCTCTAGAGGAAATTATTGACTTGGAGGAAACATGCCCATTTGAAGAGGAAGTAATTGCTTATCCGGCAATTACGACAGTCCGCAATTCTAAAGAGAAAACCAAAGCTAATTATTACTTGATTGATGATATAGCCAAATTGGGGGACATCAATAAAGACTTTGAGATCACTAGGACTTTAGATACTACTAGCTCAAAAAATTGGTTCTCTTATGAATGGAGTGGCCAAGTTCACGAAAAGTTCCTGACTACAATTGAAAGCCAAGGATTTCAAATAGGTATTGGTGTTGCCACTGGATTAGATAAAGTATTCATTAGGAGAGATTTTAAGTCATTAGTTGAACAAGAACTTCTATTGCCTATTTTAACTTCAAAAGATTTAAAGAATAATGAACTCAATTGGTCGGGAAATTACATTTTAAACCCTTTTGATTTTATAGGGAAACTTATCGACTTAACAAAACACCCCAAGGCAAATGAGTATCTTGAATCTCATAGAGAAGTGCTAGAAAGACGTCATGTAGCTAAAAAGAATCCTAAGCATTGGTACAAAACAATTGATCGGATTAAGCCTTCTTTGACAAATCAGGATAAGATTATTCTACCAGACATCTCCGGTAATACTCACATATTTATCGATAAGGGCAATTTCTATCCTCATCACAACTTGTACTACATTACAGGCAGCAATCAAAACAAACTTATAATTCTAGCATCTATTTTATCATCCGACTTTATTAGAAAACAACTTTTGGAAATAGGAACAACTATGAATGGTGGTTACCCAAGATGGCAAAGTCAAAATTTAAAGAAACTTCGAATACCCATGATAGATGCCATGCCTAAGGAAACTGCGGATGCACTCATTCAAGCATACCATATCAAGGATTATCGCACAATAAATCAATTGGTCACAGAGGACGAAATAGGCAACTATAGTTTTCAAGTTGGTCAAACAACACTATTTGAACCCAAGGGAAGGGAATATGGTGAAAAATAAGAAGCACGACACGCCAACATTGTATAAGCGTAATGCGGGCTGAATTGCTGAATTTGAGCATTTTTGCTCCTAATAAACTTTGCGGTTTGCGGACAGTGAATTGCTCCGAAATCCCGCACTACGCTTATACTTGACCGTTGTGCGTAAGCTGAAAAAATCGTGCTTCAAACAAGCTTAATGGTAAACAAAAAATTAATTCAAGAAACTGAAGAAACAGATTGGGATTTTGGAAATGGAATTCTTTACAAAATGTGTCAGTCCAATTTTAGGCACGAGCAGACTGACAAAATAGTCGGAAAAGTACTTTTAATTGGGCGGGTTTATGCAGCAGCAATTGAAAGGCGGAGAAATAAAGCGGAGTCAAATGACAATTTCTACATTGAAAAAGTCGCACCAGCACTTATGAATTCCGAGTTGGATGAATACCTAAAACAATTAAGCACTCAAACGGAGCTGACCGAAAAAAATATTCCTCAAGTTTTAAAAGTTCACTTTTATTTGACTAACCTTTTAAAAACACAGACTGAACAAAATAAACGCTCTTTTTCTTCAAAATATTTACATTTCCATTTACCAAACTTGTTCTTCATTTATGATACAAGAGCGGTATCCGCACTCCGATTATTAAAAACAAAACTGCCGAAAAAGTATAAAGAGCAAATAAATGCAAACGGCATTGATAAAGAATACGCAGCTTTCTTTTATAAATGCTACGAACAGAAAAAAATATTAGAAAAGGAGAATAATCGATGTATATCGAATAGACATTTTGATAATATTTTAATGAACGTCATCGCATCAGAATAGAAAAAAGCCTACGCACAACAATGAATAACACAATTGCGGAAGACCTTCCAAAAATGACATTTTTGACTACCTTTAAAAAGCAGTCTTAACGGACAAGTTCAAGTTACCAAGCCGCAACTTGCGTTATTCGAGACGGTAGCCCACATTAAAAAATGACACGAAATAAATAATGGCACTTTTTAAAATAGAAAATAGCGAGCGACTTGAGAACATAAAGGAACAGCCCTTTAAGCTCGAAAAAGACATTCAATCACTGTCCGAAAAGAACCTGAAATCAATCTTCGGACTTGACTTTGTGAAATCTGAATTTGGCCTAAATAATTTTCGTATCGACACCTTAGCTTTCGACAGGGACGCAGGCACTTTTGTAATTATAGAATACAAACGAGACAAGAACTTTAGCGTAATTGACCAGGGATACGCCTATTTGTCTTTAATGCTCAACAATAAAGCGGACTTCATACTTGAGTTCAACGAAAACTCGAAAGAGACTTTAAAACGAAATGACGTTGATTGGTCGCAATCCCGAGTGATTTTCATTTCGCCTTCATTTACAACTTATCAAAAAGAAGCAATCAATTTTAAAGATTTACCAATTGAACTTTGGGAAATTAAGCGTTACGACAACCAAACGGTTAATTACAACCAAATCAAGACCTCAGGAGCTCAGGAAAGTGTAAAAACAATCAGCCGACAAGATGAAGCGATTGAAAAAGTGACTAAGGAAATAAAAGTTTATACAGAAGATGAGCATTTAGAAAAAGGAACTGAAGAAACGAAAGAACTTTATGAGACTTTTAAAAGTGCCATTTTAAATCTTGACGAATTAGAAGTTAAACCAAAGAAAAAATACATTGCTTTTGTATCAGGCTCTAACGTGGTGGACATTCACATTCAAAAGAACGCTTTGAAAATGTGGCTAAATTTACAGCAAGGCGACCTTGACGACCCTAAAGAAATAGCGAGAGACGTTTCTTCGGTCGGACATTGGGGAAATGGAGACTATGAAATTGTAATGCGGACAGACGAAGAAATGGAATACATTTTAAGCCTGATAAAGCAATCATTGAAAAAGAATAAAAAATAACGATGGGCTAACAAAAGCTATACGTAATGCGGGTTTTAGTGCTAAATTGGAAGTGAAGTGCTTTTAAATCCGCTACTTCTCATACACGCAAAACGTAAGGCACAAGATGAAGATGGTCGTGATTGCGAAAGAGATGGAAAAGAGCAAAAGATCTGTTTCCTGAAGATTCTTAAAATCACACCTCAAAAATTTAGCGCCCCTGAACTCTCTTTCTAAGCATCATTTTGGTTTCGTATACATTTTTTTCACGCACAAGCCGAAGCTCCATTTCCTCACCTTCAGTATACTCGCGCATCAAAGCCCAAGCATGCATTTCACTGGTTACACGTTCATCGCCGATTTCTACAATAATATCACCGGGCATAATTCCGCTGTCGTAGGCGGGCCCGCTTTTGTTCACTTCCGTCACAAACATCCCGGAAATAGGAGGGATACTTTGATTTTGTAACACAAGCTGACGGGTTACCGGAACAAACTTCATTCCGGGATCATAATCCAGAGACACCGCGCCCGATTCTTTAAGCTGAGAAATAATTTTTTGAACACGGTTACTCGGAATGGCGAAGCCCAATCCTACAAATCCAGAACTGGTTCCACCGGTAAAAATGAAGGTGTTAACTCCAATTACGTTGCCATTACTATTAATTAACGGGCCGCCGGAATTCCCACGATTAATGGCGGCATCGGTTTGAATCATTTCTACATAAACCCTGGGATCCTGTGGATCGGGACGAAAATCTCGCTCTTTTGCGCTAACCACTCCAACGGTAACGGAGGGCTCTCCCTGCGAAAACAGGCCAAATGGATTTCCCACGGCAATAGCCCATTCACCTACCATAATTTCATCCGAGTCGGCAAAGGTAACACTGGGAAATTTTCTGCCTTCGCCCTTTAACCTGATCAACGTAAGATCTGCCAGTTCATCAGAACCGAGCAATTCCGCTTCATAGTTGGTTCCATCCGAAAGGGAAACCATAATGGTTTTGGAGCTTTTGCTTACCACATGTTCGTTGGTTACCACCAGGCCATCTTCACTAATAATAAAACCTGAACCCGCGCTTTGAATTTCCCGCTCAAATGGCACATTGTAGAACCGGAAGAAAAAGTCCATTTCACGGGTAAAACCTCGCTCAACTTCTGTTACGGTAATACTCACGATTGCGGGGCTCGCTTTTTCAACCGCGTTTGTAATCGCATTCCTGCGGCTTTCTTCAATATTGTTAGAGGGTGAAGTCTTCGCGATGGGTTCCTCTTTTTCATCCTCACCGCTAAAAGTTTCTACCACCGCCAGAGTATCCCTTGCAGGCTCTTTCTCGTTCGGTTGTTTTTCACAGCCTACGATAAGAGCCAAGAAAAAAATCCAGATAGAAGCGTTTTTAACCATCTTAAAATTGAGTTGTATGTGATTGTAAGGAATTTCAAATCGCGTTGGTAACGATAATTCAGAAACTGAATTGCATCTGCCTTCCCTCAAAAAAATCCAAAAAAAAAATATAGCCACAACAAAAACTAAAGCTGCTTTTCGCCAATACGAATCACTTCTTTGACAGCCTCTTCAAGCGGACCGGGATGCCAAGCTCCAGCCGCTTTTTTATGTCCGCCTCCATTGAGTTCCCGGGCCCACTTATTCACATCAATTTCACTTTGTGAACGTAAGCTCATTTTGATTTTATCTTCGTCTTCCCGAAATAAAACACACGCTTTTACGCCCTCCACACTTAGCGGATATTGCACAAAACCTTCTGTATCACCACTTGAAGTTCCCGTTTCTGAGAGCATCTCGGCGGTCACGCAGATGGTGGCTATTTGTTTATTTGAATGAAGCGTGATGGTATTCAGGGCAAGGCTTAGAAGCTTTAGCTGCTTCAGAGGCCGGGAGGCATAGATTCTTTCTACAATTTCATTCGGGGTGAATTTTCCCCGCTCCATCAAATCTGCGGCTGCTTGCATCGTCTGTGGGCTAACGCTATCGAACTGAAAAGATCCGGTATCGGTAACAATACCGGTGTACATAGCTTTTGCAACACGCGCATCAATCTGATCAGGATTATGTTCTGCATACAATTTATACACCAGCTCGCAGGTAGAGGAGTAGCTGGTTTCCGAAACAAAACTCTCGAAAATATCTTCCGGATCGGGATGATGGTCAATCATGTAAACCGGCTTTCCATAGTCCTTCAATTTTTCCGCAGTGGGCCCAAACCGGTGCAGCGCGTTTCCATCCACTACTATAAAAGCGTCGAAGGAACTCAGGTTGGTTTTTTGAGGATTGGATACCTCGAAAAACTCCATCAGCCAATGCAGGTTAGCGGGAGCGGAATCCTCATTAAAAGCGGCGGCTTCAATCCCGTTTTTCTGTAGCCACAGGCATAGCGCGATTTGCGAACCGAGACAATCGCCATCTGGACGGATATGTGAAAATACCGCGATTTTTTTGTGTGATGTTACCTTCTCAATAAATTCTTTAAACATAAAATCTCCTTGGGCGCAAAAATAGCAGAACCATGGCAGAAATACATTTTTATCTGAAGAGGAATTCCACAGGCGCCGGAAAATTGATTTCGCAATTGTGTTCGACTCTATCTTGTTGTGTAAAGACCTGTTAGGTTTCAAATTTATCGAGGTTATTCCATTTATTTTCCAATAAAATCTGACAGGTCTGTGACGGTATCTTTTGAACTTGTGTGCATTTAGAATCGAGCTCAGGTTTTAACTATTTTCAGGCTTGTGAAGAGTCATCAAAAAAACCAGGGTTAAAATTTATGCACGCTCTTATTATTTGTAATGGATTTCCACCTTCGAAACTGCTTTTAACACAGGAGGTGGCTAAGGCCGACTTAATTATTGGGGCTGATGGTGGCGGAAATATTTTGTTGAATCACCTAATTAAACCGGATGTGGTGATTGGTGATCTTGACAGTTTTCAAAAACCTGAAAAACCAGATTTCGAAATCCTCCTCGATCGCGGACAGGAAACAAACGACTTAGAAAAAGCGCTGGAATATGCCCTTAAAGCCGGTTCTGATTCATGTACTGTTTTGGGGGCCTTCGGAAAACGAATGGATCATTCCCTGAAAAACCTTTCCGTGATGAAGAAATTTGACGACAAGCTTTCTTCACTTGTTTATAAAGATGAGTATCAAAAAGCTTTTCTGGTTTCCTCTTATTATGAAGATCAACTTCCAGCCGGCACCATTATTTCTCTATTTCCGCTTTCCGGGATCGTAAAAGGCATAACCACCAACGGCTTGAAATATCCCCTCCAAAATGACGAGCTGCGTAACGGCGCGCGCGATGGCACTTCTAATGAAAATATTCAGCCGGCTTTTTCTATTACAGTGGATTCGGGAGACCTGGTGGTTTTTGTGGAATTGCGCCCCGCCGGCGATGAATAGTGTTGTGTCAAATGTCCATGTCGTTGGCAGACCTGTCAGGTTTTGTAGAATTTGTACCAGACATAGCAAATAGCCTCTAAACCTGACACGTCTTGGCCATTTTGGAATAGTGGAACGAAAATCTAACGATTTTTAGCTCGATGATGGTTTTTCAATTACACCCGCTGCACCTGCAAACCCCAGATGTGAATCTTGTAAGAATTAACAAAAATTCTATAGCATTTCTTTATCGAATCTTAGGGATGTTTAAATAGTTAAAATTTTAATTCAGAAAAAAGGTAATTGTATGGAAGCATCAAAATCTCAGAATGAGAAATCTGTAAAAGCTAAATCTGACGCGGCGAAAGGATTAACCACTTTGTTTGAGAATCAGTTAAAAGATATTTACTGGGCCGAAAAAGCCTTGGTTAAAGCCATTCCAAAAATGATTAGTAACGCCTCTTCCGATGAATTGACAAAAGCCCTGGATGATCATCTTTCAGAAACAGAAAAACAAGTAGATCGGCTGGAAAAAGTTTTCGATTCGATAGATGTGAAAGCTAAGGCAGAGAAATGTGAAGCCATGGAAGGGTTGATTAAGGAAGCCGAAGAGATCATGAAAGAAACCGAAAAAGGAGATGTACGGGATGCTGGCATCATTGTGGCCGCTCAAAAGGTGGAGCATTATGAGATAGCCACTTACGGTTCGCTATGTGTTTTCGCTGAAACATTGGGCGAAGATGAAGCCCTGAAATTGTTGAAAGACACATTAAAAGAAGAAAAGCAGGCTGATGAGAAACTAAGTAAAATTGCAGAGTCTACCGTTAATGTTGAGGCTATGAAGAACGGCTAAAACAACATTTATTTCCAAGTATTGAGTTTAAATAAAAAGAGATAAATCAAAAAAGGAGAGATTAACATGGATGAACAAAGAAGGTCAGGTAACCGTCCAGATAGAACAGCAGACATTTCTAACAGGCCGGAAGAGAGAACCGGTGATGTTTCCGGTGTGCCCGGTGCAAATAAACCGGGAAGTGAACGAAGAACAGAGGATATGACCCGTTCAGAAAGCAGATCGGGCGACACAGTGGGTTCGAGCCAGGAAGACATGCCTATGCTTACCGGGCTTTTCCGAGACCGAAAGGATGCTGAAGACGCTTATAACGGTCTGCTCAAACATGGGTTTACCGAACACGACATCACACTTATTATGTCGGAAGATACCCGCAAAGAATATTTCGATAAGGAAGGTGAAAATACCGAAATGGGAAATAAAGCAATGGAAGGAACAGGCGCAGGTTCCGCTATTGGCGGTACTGTTGGCGCAGCAGTTGGTATCATAGCCGCAGTTGGAAGTAGCATTGTTGTTCCCGGTTTAGGCTTAGCCATTGCCGGGCCTATTGCTGGCGGATTAGCCGGAGCCGGAGCGGGCGGCCTTACAGGTGGACTTATCGGCGCTTTAGTTGGTGCCGGAATTCCAGAAGACAAGGCTAAACTCTATAAAGAAGAAATCAAAAACGGCGGAATTGTTGTGGGTGTAAAACCCCGTAACGAGAAAGATACCGACTATATTGAAACTGAGTGGCAAACAAGAGCGGAAGAGATTTACCGTTAGAAAAAGAATCACTACCCGATTAAATGGAGCCCATAATGTGGCTCCATTTTTTTTATCTGCCTAAAAATCTTGGGAAGCTTATCCCATTATAACATCAAGAATGAAAAATCAGAAGTACAATGCAAGATCACGAGAAGGATAAATCAAAGGCTAAGCAGGAACAGCTTGATAAGGAAAAAAAATCAGACCAGGATAAATTTTTAACCACCAATAACGGGGTAAGAATTAACGACAATCAAAATTCGCTGAAAGCTGGTGAACGCGGGCCCACTTTGCTTGAAGATTTTGTAATGCGTGAAAAAATCCAGCATTTCGATCACGAGCGCATCCCAGAAAGAGTAGTGCATGCAAGAGGCTCCGGAGCTCATGGCTATTTTGAATCGTATGGGACAGCAGGTAAATATACCAAAGCTCACTTCCTTCAAAAAGAAGGCCAAAAAACTCCGGTGTTCGTGCGATTTAGTACGGTGGTCGGTTCCCGAGGCTCAACCGATCTTGCCCGTGATGTGCGTGGATTTGCGACAAAATTTTATACCGAAGAAGGTAATTATGATTTAGTGGCCAATAACATCCCAGTCTTTTTTATTCAGGATTCGATGAAATTCCCTGACCTGGTTCATGCCATAAAACCTGAGCCGGATAGCGAAACCCCTCAGGCTTCCGCCGCTCATGATACTTTTTGGGATTTTATTTCTTTGATGCCGGAATCTATGCACATGATTATGTGGGTAATGAGTGACCGCGCCATTCCGCGTAGCTTCAGAATGATGGAAGGATTTGGCGTGCATACTTTCAGAATGTTGAATGAAAAGAATGAATCAACTTTTGTAAAACTGCATTGGAAACCACTTTTGGGAGTGCATGGCATTACCTGGGATGAAGCTCAGAAGATTTCCGGCAAAGATCCCGACTTTCTCCGCAAAGATTTATGGGATGCTATTGATGAAGAAAATTACCCGGAGTTCGAACTTGGAATTCAGGTTGTGGAGGAAAAAGATGAGCATAGTTTTGATTTCGACTTGCTCGATCCCACTAAATTAATTCCCGAAGAAGAAGTGCCGGTGGAAGTGATCGGTAAAATGACGCTGAACAAAAATCCCGATAATTTCTTTGCCGAAACCGAGCAGGTTGCTTTTCATCCGGGGCATGTGGTGCCGGGAATCGATTTTACGAACGACCCGCTTCTACAGGGCCGGCTTTTTTCTTATACAGATACTCAGCTTATTCGATTGGGCGGACCGAATTTTCCTGAGATTCCAATTAATCGTCCTGTGGCTCCGGTGCATAATAATCAGAGGGATGGTTTTATGCGCCAAACGATTAACCAGGGCCAGTCGAGCTACGATCCCAATACCACCGGAAGTGGCTGCCCATTTCAAGCCAAAATGAGCGAGGGCGGATTTACCAGCCATAATGAGCGAATTGAGGCTCACAAAATCAGGGGAAGGAGTAAAAGCTTTACTGATCACTTTAGCCAGGCTACACTGTTTTATAATAGCCAGAGTGAAACTGAGAAAGAGCATATTGCCAGCGCTTTGTGTTTTGAATTGGGGAAAGTGAAAGATGAAAAAATCCGGGAGCGTATGGTTGGTTTTCTGAATCAGGTAGATATGAGCCTTGCTACAGAAGTCGCTGATGGCTTGGGGTTGAAAGTTCCTTCAGAACCTGAAAAACCCCTCAACAGAAGTGTACCCGCTGATGCAGATCAGGAACAATACGAACCCATCAAAAAAACCCAGTCCACAAAAATGGATCCTGCTCTCAGTATGATAAAGATGAACAAGAGATATCCTGTGAAGGGCCGAAAAGTTGCCATTCTTGCCGCTGACGGTGTGGATGATGGCGCAATCAGTAAAATGAAACTCGCGCTGAAAGAGAAAAATGTAATGGCGAACATAATTGCCCCAAAAAGTGGAAGCATTACGAGCGCATCGGGAGAAAGCATTAAAGTGGATAAAAGCTTTTTAACGACATCAAGTGTTTTGTTTGATGCGGTATATATTCCCGGTGGCAGTAAGAGTATAAAGATGTTATCAAATCAGGCTGATGCCATTCATTTTATCAATGAAGCCTTCAAACATTTCAAACCCATTGCCGCTAATGAGGAGGCTGTAGATTTTTTCAACCAAACAACTGCCGGAAATCACTTCGAAAGTTCTGATGAAAAGGAAGCTGCAGAACAGGGCGTTATCCTGAATGGCACACCAGATGAATTTATTGACGCTATTTCCCGACATCGATTCTGGCATAGGAAATCGCCGGAAATGATTCCGGCTTAAACTTGCTGAACAATAAAAGTCAGAAGAACATCTCAAACGTACTGCCGCCATTTTTTTACTGGCAATGGTTTTTCTATGCTTTCACTTGATTGGTATTTCAGAATTTTGGCACTGATTCTTATTTCTTCCTATGCTTTTTTCCTGACTTTTCGGCTCAGCGAGCCGAGGTACGTACAACGGCTCGCTGAGCCGTTCAATCTATATCCCAGAACTTTTGCCGAAATGATTTAGGATTAACGAGCGGCGAATTTCGTTGGCCTAATTACTACCTTCCATCACCCCGTTTCGAGCCTGCATTTCTATGTTGCTCAAAAAGCAGAAACGGAATGATGGGTTCAGATAAGTAGAAATCATCATCATTCGGCACACTCTGAACAGGTCAAAAACCGAGACTTCGAAGGGAGCCGGGTGATGGAAATTTGACGCTGATTCTTCTTTCAATAACACAGTATCATTCACATCTTTTTCGGAATGCTTTTTTTGTTTCCGATCATTATACTAAACCAAATTAGACTACTGATATCTTTATGCGCTATTTAAAAGCCGGCATTCCCGGAATCTTACTTCTTGTTCTTGTTTTTTCGTTAAATACTAAGTTTGGAAGCATACCTCCGCTTGGTAAATTTTTTGATCCCCAGGCTGGGTTTTGGTCAAATGCTGAAACTTCATTCCCTCAATCAGAAACCCTGAGTCTGTCTGGAATTCAAGATGAGGTTACTGTTTATTTTGATGATCGGCGAGTACCACATATCTTCGCCAAAAATGATCAGGACCTGTATTACGCACAGGGATTTGTGACTGCCCGCGACCGGCTTTTCCAAATGGAATTGCAAACATATGACGCCGGCGGAAGATTGTCTGAGTTTCTGGGTGAACGATTATTGAGCCGTGACTTAAATACCCGCCGCATTGGAATGCCCTATGGAGCAGAAAAAGCAAAAGAGAGCTTCAAACAAGATCCTGAAACATATGCTGCAATCAAGGCTTATTCTGATGGGGTAAATGATTTTATCTCTTCACTTTCGGATGCGGATTTACCGCTTGAATACAAAATTCTGGATTTCAAACCTGAACCATGGGAAACCCTAAAAACTGCACTGCTTCTCAAAAATATGACCCGCTCTCTGGCCGGTCGAAACAATGATGTAAGCAGCAGCAATTCTCTTGCTTTTTTTGGGGATGAATACGTTGAGCGATTTTTCAATCAAAAACCGGAGCTGACTGATCCCATTATTTCTTCTGCCCGTAAATGGGATTTCAGCGCCGATGTGCCAAATGCTCCTGATTCTCTTTTTGTCCCCTCCATCTCTGAAAATATTGATCCTTTTCCGCCACACCCTTCTAACGGGAGTAATAGCTGGGCAGTTAGCGGAGCTAAAACAGAAAGCGGATATCCTATTCTTTCAAATGATCCTCATCTCGGAATGACGCTTCCTTCTATTTGGTATGAAATCCAACTTCATGCTCCTGAAAATAATTCTTATGGTGTTTCGCTGCCGGGAGCTCCCGCCGTTATCATTGGTTTCAACGAACACATTGCCTGGGGAGAAACAAATGTGGGATCGGATGTAATGGACTGGTATGAAGTGAAGTTCAAAGATGAAACAAAGCAGGAATACTGGCACAACGGGCAATGGAAGCCCACATCAACCCGAATAGAAAAAATTAAAGTACGTGGACAAGAAACAGTTTTTGATACGTTGATTTTTACTCATCACGGGCCGGTAATGCAGATGAATCCAAACGACACTGTTACCGTGCCTTTCTACCATGCTTTGCGATGGATTGCTCATGAACCTTCCAACGACTTGAGGACTTTCCTGGAGTTGAATCGCGCTAAAAATTATGAGGATTATGAAAAAGCTCTTTCTCATTATATGGCGCCGGCGCAAAATTTCATCTTTGCCAGTGCAGGGGGTGATATCGCACTTTGGGTGAATGGAAAACTTCCTAAAAAGTGGGAATATCAGGGGAGAACGGTGAGTGATGGAACGGATGCTTTGTACGACTGGCATGGGTGGATTCCGCGGGAACAGAATCCCTGGGAGAAAAATCCGCCGAGAAATTTTGTGAGTTCAGCAAATCAGGAATCGGCCGGGGAGGATTACCCATATTATCTTGATGACAATTTTGCCCCTTTTGAACGAGGCCGCCGGATAAATGACCTGCTGTCCGGAATGGACGACATCACCCCGAAAAAAATGCAGCGCATGCAAATGGATACGTACAGCTATCATGCGGCAACAATACTTCCTTTTATGTTGCAACAAATTGAGAAAGAGTCTCTGATTGTGTTGGAGTCTGAGGTTTTTGAGTTATTGCAGAGTTGGGATTTCAGGAATGACGGGGATGAAATTGCTCCTTCCGTTTTTAAGGAATGGTGGAGTTCTACCTTTCGCCTTATTTTTATTGATGAGTATAGTTCAGTTAATAAACCGCTACGGTGGCCGCCACGGGACCGCCTTGTGGAGGTAATTAAGAATGATCCGGATTTTGTGTTCTATGATAATATCGAAACCGAAGATCGGGTAGAAGACAGGGCTTTTGTAATAAATAATGCTTTTGAGATAGCCCTTGAGCAACTTGAATATAAGCTGGGAGATTTCGGGGAAAACTGGAAATGGGGATATTACAACAGAACGGATATAAATCATGTGGCTCAAATACCGGGAATGGGTGCTTTGGAAGTTTTCACCGGCGGAGGCTCTGAATCGATTAACGCCATTAATGGAAGTCACGGCCCATCATGGAGAATGGTTGTTGAACTGGGGCCGGAAGTAAAAGCGCGAGGGGTTTATCCTGGTGGAATTTCAGGGAATCCCGGTTCTCCGAATTATGACGCTTTTTTAGAAACTTGGCGCACCGGAGAATTATACGATCTGAATTTTTTACGGGATGAACCAGTAGAATATAATTATCACCTGAAAATGGTTAGCGGAGATTAGTGGCTAATCTTCAATCATCCCAATAAAGGCCGTGTTTTTGATATAAATAAGTTGCTCCAGTTTTCTCATTACCTCTTCTTCCTCTCCAACATTAGTTTTTACCACGGCCGTACGAGGGATTACCATATTGAGCTTAAAGTTTATGTTAGAATATTCCTCAAGCATGGGAGTAATCATCTCTTCCGTAATGTGAAACTTAAATTCAATCTTTGGAAATTTTGTGGAGCTAAGAGTTTCAAATCGTTTCCTTAGTTCTTCGATTTCTTCCTCGGTTCGGTTTTCCCGTTCTACCATTTCCTGAAAAGCTTTTTCGGGAATACTGTTATTTCTGTAGCTGACTTCTTCAATAAATGGATGTAAGCTTAACTCCGTAAGAATCGAATCAGCAATGTTCGGAGCGGTTCGTGCAGTGATGGGCTTAATACTCAATTCTAAGATTTCATACCCTAACTTCTTAAGGTTATCTATCACGTAGTCAGGCGATACGGTATCTGTAAAAGTGGCGAGGATTTCACCTTTGGCAAAATTGAATTGACCGCTTTCTACCTTCTGAATTTGTTCGATATCAGCAACTTGTGCTTTCATCACAAAGGGAAGAGTTAGTAATAAAACCGTAATGATCCATTTCATTTTAAAGGATTTTATTAAACTTTATGTGTAAATAAAATAAAGATCAGTAGAAAGCAATTAATTCTGTTGAACTAACAGACCAAGGTAAATCCTCTCGAAAAAAAAGTGTCAGCAAACAATCCATTTTCTATCTGCCTCACATACTACAATTTCTGAACAAACCCGTATCTCACGAGCTTCAATTTGTACAGAATGGACACTATAAATCATATGACAACAGCCGAAACAGAAATCGCAAATAAAACGTGAAAAATCAAATTTGAAAAACCGAAAATAAAACGTAAATTGTCGTAATTAAAAAGACAAACGTCGTTATGCCAAAAAATAACCCATATGAAATTATCTTTGAAGAAGCCGTAGCCTACACCACAGGTAGCGATATGGATATGATTGAAATGGCCCGAAAAGGAGTCTCCAAAAAATCGCTCCTTAACCTATCCAAGTTAGGCTCCATACCGGTAAAAAAGCTTTCAGAACTATTACCCGTTTCCGAAAGAACCATTCAACGCTATAAAAATCATGAAAAGTTTAACAGCGATGTATCCGAACATCTTATTTTGATCGCGAAAGTCTTATTTCGTGCAGAAGAGGTTTTTGAGAATAAAAATAAAATGCAAAACTGGCTGCAAACACCCCTGCTTGGTTTTGGGCAAAAAACGCCCTTAAGCCTCCTGGATACAAGTTTTGGCGCACAGTTGCTGATGGATGAGCTCGGAAGGTTAGAGCAGGGAGTATATTCCTGATGAACCTATTCCGAATTACCAGAAGAAAATATGCTGGTGATTTGACAGGGGAAGGGGCGAGAATTCATGGTGGGCGGTGGAACAGGAAGGGCTTTAACGTTTTATACACTTCTGAGCATGAATCTTTGGCAACACTTGAACTGCTTGCTCATACTTCAATAGCAAACATCCCCGAAGATCTGGAAATGCTGGAAATCTCTATCCCGGATGGTATTCCTTTTGATGAAGTATCTATAAAAGATTTACCTGAAAACTGGAGAGTATATCCTGCCCCGAAAAAGCTGGCTGATATTGGCACCGACTGGATTATTAACAGAAACAAGCTGTTATTAAAAATTCCTTCGGTTATTATACCCTCCGAGTTCAACGTTCTTATTAACCCGGCTCATCCGGATTTCTCCAGAGTTTCAGTGAAAGAGATCAGTGCATTTAGTTTTGATGACAGGCTGAAAAGATGATGCAAATGAACTTTTAAGACAATTTGTGGCAATGTTCTAAATATATTCATCGATAACTTTCAACCACTCTATTCTCACAACTTTCTGTATTAAATAGTATCTTTAAGGCTTCACCAATTTTGTTAAGAATGAGCGATATAAAGCCGGCCGCAACAGCCGAATCAGAAATTACTAAAGAGGCAAAAAAGAGACGCACCTTTGCGATTATCTCTCACCCGGATGCCGGAAAAACCACCCTTACCGAAAAACTACTGCTTTATGGTGGAGCTTTGCATGAGGCGGGATCAGTTCGAGCCCGAAAAGCAACCAGGCATGCCGCATCCGACTGGATGTCGATAGAGAAAGAGCGTGGTATTTCCGTTACTTCTTCCGTATTACGTTTCGAGAAAGATGACATCAAATACAACCTTCTGGACACTCCCGGCCACAAAGATTTTTCTGAGGATACCCTGCGAACACTGGTAGCCGCAGACTCAGGCCTTATGGTAATTGACGTTGCAAAAGGTGTAGAGGAACAGACCGAAAAGTTATTTGAGGTTTGTAAACTTCGTGAAGTTCCGGTCATCACCTTTGTGAATAAATGCGATCGCCCTGGTATGGATCCGCTGGAAGTGCTCAGCAATATTGAGACAAAACTTGGAATTGAAGCTGTGCCCGCAAGCTGGCCGATGGGTTATGGCCCAAAGTTCCAGGGTATTTATGATGTGATTGAAGGCAAAGTTCACATGTATCAAAAACTGGATCACGGTGCCAAAAAAGCTGTCACAAATATTTTAGATGTAGAAGAAGCCATTGAAGTATCCTCCCTGTCTGATAATGAAAAAGATGCCTTTCGAGAGGAAGTAATGCTTATAGAAGGAATGTATAAGGAGATGGATCAGGGGCTTTATGCCAAAGGTAAAGTAACACCGGTCTTCTTTGGCTCCGCTTTAAATAATTTCGGGCTTGATGTTTTTCTAAACTATTTTCATCAGCTTGCGCCGTATCCACAAACGTATAAAACCCCTTCCGGTGAAGCGAGGGAGCTTGAAAATGAGTTTTCGGGATTTATTTTTAAGCTTCAGGCAAATATGAATCCCGATCACCGAGATTGCGCCGCTTTTATTCGTGTTGCTTCCGGAAAGTTCAGGCGCGGACAAGATGTCGTTCACGCTTCTACCGGCAAAAAAATTAAAATGTCTACTCCTCACACTTTGATGGGTGATGACCGGCAGTTAATGGAAGAAGCTTATCCCGGCGATATTGTCTCTATTTTTAACCCGGGATCATTCCGAATCGGGACTACTATTTTTGAGAAAAATGAAGTGAAGTTCGATGTAATTCCACTTTTTACTCCCGAGCATTTTCAGAAAGTAGCTACCAAAGATCCCTTCAAAAGAAAACAACTGCGCGAAGGTTTGCGGCAGCTTTCGGAGGAGGGAGTGGTTCATGTTTTTGAAGTTCCGCAAGGGGTTGGAAATGAGTTGTTGCTGGGTACTGTTGGGGTACTTCAGTTTGAAGTGGTGGAACACCGGATGAACGGCGAATATGGAGTGGAACTTGTGAAAACTCCCGTTTCCTATTACTGCGCCAGGTGGCTCCCAGATGACAGAGCGGATATCATCAAAAAACTGGAGGCGAGTTACTCCACGCATGTCACCAAAGACATGGAAGAAAATCCCATTGTTCTTTTTGAATCGATGTACGCTTTAAATCAAGCCGAAGAAAAAGTGGGAGCGGAAAACCTCTTCAAGTTTAAGCAAGGCTAACAACACATCTCGCACAGAGGCTTTTATAAAATACCTTGATCAATGCTTGATTTTAGATCTATCTATCTGATCTCTTATCCTTTTCAAGCACTGTTCTGATGTCTTTGCACAGGAAAAACGCTTCCATAACTTTTATTCCGTTCTCATCACACTCTTCGAAATTCTTTAAATAAAGATGCTACAAAGAAGTATTGCTCCGTAACTTTGTATGCTTGGAAATCAGGATCGACTCTGTCCTCATCTAAAAAAAGCCCGCCTCAACAGACAGAATCCTATCAAAAATTTGTGCAACTATAACTATGTCTAATAAATGAAGAAGTACCTAGACCTTTTTGGCCTTACCAGTGAAGTAAATTATAAAACTGAATTTCTATCCGGACTCACAGTTTCTTTAGCTCTAATTCCCGAAGCAGTAGCATTTGCACTCATTGCGGGACTTTCCCCACTTACCGGTTTATATGCCGCATTTATAATGGGGCTCGTTACGTCAATCATCGGTGGCCGGCCCGGAATGATATCCGGATCAACAGGAGCAATTGCAGTAATATTAATTGCTTTAGCCCATTCACATGGGGTTGAATATATTTTTGCCACAGTGGTTCTGGCAGGTATTATCCAAGTAGCTGCAGGCACATTGAAGCTTGGAAAACTCATGCGTCTGGTTCCGCACCCGGTCATTTTCGGCTTTGTTAATGGCCTTGCAGTCATCATATTTATGTCTCAATTGGATCAATTCAAAGATCCGGACGGAGCCTGGTTATCCGGCGAACCACTCTTTGTTTTAGTAGGATTGGTCGTTTTAACCATGGTAATTATTTACGGTTTACCTAAGATTAACAAATCGTTACCGGCTTCTTTGATAGCTATCGCTACTGTGTTTGCGGTGGTGGTATTTTTTGGAGTTGAAACCCGTACGGTGGGTGATATCGCTTCCATCAAAGGAGGATTTCCACCATTTCATATTCCCAATATTCCGATAAGTTGGGAAACTTTTATGGTGATACTTCCTTTTGCCTCCATCATGGCCGGTGTGGGATTGATTGAAAGCTTGCTAACGCTAAACATCATCGATGAAATCACCGAAACTCGTGGTAGCGGAAATCAGGAATCTATCGCGCAGGGTGTGGCCAACATTTTCTCCGGTTTCTTTTCGGGGATGGGCGGTTGCGCCATGATCGGCCAAAGCTTGATCAACATTTCTTCCGGAGCGCGTACGAGAATCTCCGGGATAGTGGCTGCTGTCATGCTTTTGGTTTTTATCATGTTTGGTTCCGGCCTAATTGAGATGATGCCAATGGCTGCCCTAACCGGCCTGATGATGATGGTTGCAATCGGTACATTTGAATGGGCAAGTTTAAGAACCTTCAACAAAATGCCAGTTTCTGATATTTTTGTAATGGTGATGGTGACCTTGGTTACCGCTGTACTTCATAATCTTGCTTTGGCAGTTATAATCGGAGTGATTATATCAGCTATAGTGTTTGCATGGGACAATGCGAAACGTATACGGGCACGAAAACATATCGACGAAGACGGAGTAAAGCACTATGAAATTTATGGGCCACTTTTTTTCGGATCCATTTCAGTTTTCAATTCCAAGTTTGATGTGCTGAATGATCCCGATGAAGTCATCATTGACTTCAAGGAAAGTCGTGTAGTTGATATGTCAGCGATTGAAGCGTTGAATAAAATCACCGAACGCTATCATAAAGTTGGAAAAAAAGTACACCTAAAGCACTTAAGCAAAGATTGCAGGCAACTATTGCAAAATGCCGATGCCATCATTTTAGTGAATGTACTCGAAGACCCTACTTACAAATTGGCGGTCGACAAGCTTTAATTTTTGGCCTGATTAGTGTTTTGCTAATCAGGCTCTTTTTTTATAATCTCTTAACTCATATTAATTAATTAAAGGGTTATGAATAAGCTTCTATCACTGCTTTTTATCGTTTTAATGTTTACTGGTTGCTATGTCGGGGATAAGCATCTATATCCCGATGTATTATTAACAACAGCTCCCAACGAAGAGGATAAGTTACAGTATCTGAAATCCGGCGAACCTTTTACCGGCACTCAAACTTATAGGTATACTAAAACTGACAGTTTGTATTCTGTTACCACTTTCCAGGAAGGCTTTAGATCTCAATCCACAGGATATTCCCAAGACAACGGTTCCGTCTTGTGGCGCATCGCTTTTATAGGTAGTGAAATAAGCAAACGTGAAGAATATTATGCGGACGGAACAAAAAAAATGGAATGGTTATTAGCGGGACCGGGAGTAGAGGAAAGCTACACCAAATACTGGCACGAAAACGGGCAACTTAGCTTTGAAATGTTCTGGAATGAACAAAACCAGTATCACGGTGTGATGACTAAATGGGATGAAGAAGGGAATATCCTGGAGCAGGAAAGCTATGAAAATGGCCTGCAGGTTTCCCTCTAATTTCAGAATTCCATTAATTTATCGCCCGCCATTAGCTTGTAAATCATTGATGCAGTTAGCGTCAAGCTTCGGAAGCTCTTCTGTACCAATAAACTGATCCAGTAATTCGGGACGCTCTAGGGCCCAGTACATGATGCAGCTTTCATTATCACAATGATTGCCATGCTCTTCGTCTTTATGCTCTGTTTGCATCTCTGTGCCGGAATTAGGAATTCCAACCAATCCGAAAAGATGGCCAAATTCATGCCGGAAGGAAGTAGCCTCCGTTCTATAACGTGAAGGTGCTCCAAAGCCGCTGGTAGCATCCTCATAAGCAGGGCCAAAAAACGCATTTGAGGTATTGAAGTAAGCGATACCTAACACATTAATTTGCTCAAACCGGCCGTCGACAATAATTATATACGCCGCTAAAGTCTCTCCCTCTGTAAACTCATTGCGGTGTTCTTGTTCAAGATCACGGATTTCATTGGCTGTGTAAGTACTTTGTTCTCCCGCAGGAATTTCTGTAGGATCTAAAATGCTAACTGAGGTTTTATTCAATCGCTGCTCTAAAAAAACTTGCAGGCTGTCGAGGGCTCTTTCGTTGGGAGCATTTTCTCCCATATAATCTATCTCTATAACAAGATTGGTGAAGTTTTCCCCAGAGAGAAAATCATTGGCTGAAGTTCCCGGATTTCTAATGTGGGAGTAAGAATCGCCTTCATCAGCATCGGAGGGATTTCCAAAACAGCTTGTGGTTAAAAAAATTAACGCCATAAAAAGCAGTGGTAACAGAAATCGTCGCAATTCGTTCATAGATAAATCTTAGTTTTCATTTTTAGGTTATAGAATTTAGCCTCAAGAAAGTTCCACAAGCTTAAGAACAGCACATACAAAATCAACCTAAAACTTTTTTACGATGTTCTGCCTGCATTAAAATTTTTACCTGAGCAAGTATATGTGTAATTTATGTTATGAAACTTCCCCTACCCATCCGCAAAATAATCCATGTTGATATGGACGCTTTTTACGCCTCGGTGGAGCAACGGGATAATCCCTCTTTGCAAGGAAAACCGGTTATTGTAGGAGGCTCACCAAACGGGCGTGGAGTGGTGGCTGCGGCAAGTTATGAAGCACGAAAGTTCGGAGTTCATTCCGCAATGCCAAGCAGCAGAGCAGCGAGATTATGCCCTTCGGGTATTTTTGTAAAGGCTAATTTTGACGCTTATAAAGAAGCTTCCCGCCAAATTCGGGAAATATTTTTCGAGTATACTGATTTAGTTGAACCCCTTTCATTGGATGAAGCCTACCTGGATGTAACCCAGAATCATAAAGGAATTCCTTCCGCAACATTAATCGCGAAAGAGATCAAAAATCGCATCAAAGAAGTGACCAATCTTACCGCTTCTGCGGGTGTGGCTCATAATAAATTTCTCGCAAAAATTGCTTCCGATTACAACAAGCCTGATGGGCTAACCCTAATCCCTCCGGAAAAAGCAGAAGCCTTTCTCGAAGAACTTGATATCAAAAAATTCTTTGGTGTTGGCGCAGCCACTCAGAAGAAAATGCATGCAGTTGGAATCAAAACCGGTGCAGATTTAAAAAAATGGCCTGAAATTAATTTGGTGAAGGCTTTTGGGAAATCCGGCCGGTATTATTATCACATTGTGCGCGGAGTGGATAATCGCGAAGTGAAGGCGCATCGCATCCGGAAATCGTACGGGAAGGAGCGTACTTTTTCTGAAGATGTGGACGAAATTGAATGGATTAACAATTTTCTCGATGAACTTGCCCAAACCATTTCTGATGGGATGAAAAAGATAAATGCTGCGGGAAAAACAATCACCCTAAAAGTCCGCTACAAAAACTTTGATACCATCACTCGCAGTTTTTCTCTGCCCAATTTCACCAACCGGCATTCCGACATTTCTGAAATTGCCCGTAAACTGCTTGAAGAAACAGAGGCGGGAAATCGTGAGGTTCGGCTTTTGGGAATCACCCTCTCAAATTTGAATTTGAATGAGAGTGATTTTCACGAGCAGTTGGAACTTCCCCTTTATCTGAACCAGTAAAAAAATTCTCGCTCATTCCTAAGCGACTTCGTCCAGCTTCACCCCAACAAGGCGGCTTATTCCCGTTTCAGGCATGGTTACGCCATACATCATTTCCGCCTTACTCATGGTTTTTTTGTTGTGTGTGATGATGATGAACTGAGTTTCTTTGCTAAACTCTTTTATCATTTTGGCAAAGCGTTCGATGTTGGCGTCATCAAGCGGAGCGTCAACTTCATCAAGTACACAAAATGGAGAGGGCTTTACCAGGTAAATGGCAAAAAGCAGCGCAATGGCGGTGAGCGTTTTCTCCCCACCGGAAAGCTGAGAAATTCCGGATGGGCGTTTTCCCCTCGGCTGCGCTTTTATTTCGATGCGGGCTTCCAGCGGGTCTTCGACATCTTGTTCAATAATCAGATCGCAGTAATCGTCTTCAAAAAACAGCGTCTTGAAAACCGTCTGGAAATTCGTGCGGATTTTCTCAAAGGTTTCGTTAAAACGCTCGGTTGCCGTTTCATTTATTTCGGAGATCGTTTCAAGCAGCTGTTCTTCGGCTTTAGCCAAATCCTCGATCTGTTCTTCGTAAAAATCGAGTCGTTCTTTTTCCACTTTGTATTCATCGATCGCCAGCGGATTCACCTCACCGATTCCATTCAGCTTTTGCCGCAACCAGCCAATGCGCTCTTTCACTTCTTCCGCTGTTTTGTCTTCAGGCATTTCGCCGTTCACCTGTTTCATCAGGATGCCGTAAGTTTCCCAAATGTGGTCGGAAAGCGACTGACTTTGCATCTCCATCTTTTCTTTCGCCATTTCCAGGTGATGAACCAATTCCATGTTCACCTCTTTGCGCCGGCGCACTTCTTTCAGTTCTTTCTCAATCTCGTTGATTTTTCCGCGTTGTTTCGCTGCCGATTCTTCCGCTTTTTCCAGTTCAGCGTCCGCTTCTTTTTTCAGCTCCTGATTTTTATTCAGGCTTTCCTCAAGTTCCTTAATCTGATTTGAAAAATCTTCAATACGCTTTCTTCCTTCCTCAGTCAGCGAGGTCCGGTTCTCAATTCTTGTCTTTACATTTTCGATACCCGTTTCAGCACGTTTCACATCGCGATCAAGATTGTCCACCTTATTCTTTAAATCCTGATGCTTTAGCTGGGTATCGTTGTAGCGGCTTTGAGCGATTGATCGCTCTTCTTCCAACGTTTCGAGCAGTTCTTTTTTCTCGTTTTGCTCTTTATCGAGGCCCAGCATTTTTTGCTGAAGTTCTTTTTGCCGTGGCTGAATTCCATCCAGTTCTTCCTGCGCCGATCCTTCACTGCTTTTCAGGTGATCTTTACGATTCACCAATTCACCAATGTTTTTCTGATACACCTGAACTTTCGAACTCAGGCTGTGCTGTTGCTGTTCGAGCCGGCGCACTTCCTGTTCCTTTTCCTTTAGAGACTGACTGATTTTTCCAATATCCAGCTTCTCATATTTCTCAACTATTTGTTGTAGATACTCTTCCAGCTTTACAATCTCTTTGGAAGTTTTGGCTTCTTCCTTTTCCAGCTTCTCGATTTTGTCTTTCAGGCCTACACGAATCCCGGCATTTTTGCTCTTACTTCCACTCTGGAAAAAACGGGCGTTGGTAATCACTTCTCCATCAAAAGTAACGCCGATTGTATGGGAGTTTTTCAGTTTCCAATATGCGCTATCAACAGAATCAAAAACCATCACATTCCCAAGCAAAAGCTGTTTCAGAGCAGAATATTCACGCTTCGATTTCACCTCATCGAAGAGGCTGCCTTCTTTCACTTCATAAGTAGCCGCAAGTTGGTCGAGTGGGATAAATGTAGCCCGGCCTTTCTTGTTTTCTTTAAGGATTTTAGCCGCTTTTTTGGCCTCTTCAAGAGTTTTAACTACCACGTAATTCAGCGCTTCACCCAAAACAGATTCAAGCGCCACGGCATATTTTTCGTTGGTGTTAAAGATTTCGGATACGGTGGTCAGCTCTTTAAATTCAAATCGATGTTTATCGATCAAATATTTTACGCTGCCGGGAAATGCTTCGTTCGAGCTTGCCAGGTCATTCATCAACCCAATTTCGGATTGCAGGGATGATTTTTTACTTTGTAGAATTCTTAGCTCATCTTTTATCTCGTTCTGCTTATCAGCGAATTGTTCCCGCTTTTCTCGGGCTCCTTCCAACTCTTCTTCAAGTTCATCACGCTCAACAACCAGTTTCTCGAGCTTCTTTTCAATCAAGCCTTGCTCTCCATTCATATTGTCGATCTCATCATTCAAATCAACAATCTCTTCATTGATGCGAGCTAAATCTCCTTCGGTATTCTCGAGGCGAGATTCAATTTTAATTCGCTTAGTTTGAAGTTGATTCAGTTCGTTATTTGTAGAGCTCAGTTGAACTTCAAGTTCATAAAGCTCGTGGCGTTCCCGGTTATACTGTTGCTGAATTTGCCCGTATTTCTTTTTCGAATCTGACAGCGCTTTTTCAGATTTGGCTAAATCATCATCAAAAGATTCCAGCTTTTTTCGGCTCGATTCTAACAACTCAATCAGTTCCTTTAAATCTTTCTCGCCCTGTTCAATATCTTTGCCGTAACCGGTAATCACCTTCTTCTCATTCTCAATTTTTTCTTTGGTGATGCGCAGGTTAGTATCAGCTTCGCGAATGGCATTATGAAGCTGACTCACACTTCGATGCGCCTCAGCCTGGCCCCGCTCTTTTGCCTGCAAATCCGTCCTAGCCTTTTCATCAGCCGTTTCCAGCTCTTCGGTATTTTTGGTGATTTCTTTCTTCTCTTTTTCGGCGTTTGTAATTCGTTCTTGCAGCGGCTCAAGTTCGGATTTAATCTTATTGAATTCGTGTAGAGTCAAAGCCTTATCAATTGTCTCCAGCTCGTCTTTATAGACTTTTGCTTTTTCTGCTTTTTCTGCCTGAATTTCAAGAGAACGGGCTTTTTTCCGAAGCTCCAGCAACAAATCATCAACGCGCTGCAAATCTTTTCGGGTCTCTTCTAACTTCCGTAAAGTTTTCTTTCGCTGATCTTTATAACGTGTAACTCCCGCAGCTTCCTCAAACAAACGGCGGCGATCGTTGTTTTTATCATTGAGGATTTCCTCCACCATTTTCAACTCAATTACCGAATAGGCATCCGATCCCATGCCGGTATCCATAAAAAGCTCCATGATATCTTTAAGACGGCAAGAGGTATTGTTGAGCAAATATTCACTGTCACCCGACCGGTACAAACGGCGTGTAATGGTAACTTCACTATACTCAATCGGCAGGATATTCTTGTTGTTTTCGAGCGTGAGAGAAACTTCAGCCAGGCCCAAAGCTTTTTTCTGAGCCGTTCCATTGAAAATCACATTGCTCATAGCAGATGAGCGCAGAAGAGATGGCCGTTGTTCACCCAAAACCCAACGCAGGGCATCTACAATATTAGATTTCCCGCAGCCATTTGGCCCCACAATAGAAGTAATACCACTATCGAATTTCACCTTCGTTTTATGGGCGAAACTTTTAAAGCCGTGAAGATTAAGTTCGGATATGTACATTTACGGGATGCGTGTTTCGTGTTGCAAGTTTCGCGTTGCGGGTTTTATGTTTTCCAGCGCTCTTCTACATACTGAATTAAGCTATTAAGCTTGCGCCCTAAGGTATCATATTTGTCTATTAAATCTGAAAGAGGTTTCTCAGAAAATGGATTTCACTAATCATGTTAAATTGAAAATAGGAATAAATTCATTTGTTGTTAACATGTATCAATTTTGGTACATTTAGCAATGAACATTTCACCAAAGCTTCAGGTAAAATTTTTTCGAAGTGATTCTGGACGAGAATATGTTCGTGAATGGCTTTTAGGTTTAGCAAAAGAAGACAAAAAAGCTATCGGTGAAGAAATTAAACTCGTCCAGTTTGGATGGCCAATTGGAATGCCTTTGGTTAGAAAAATGGAAAGCGGAATGTGGGAAATAAGAATAGCTTTAGCTAAAAGAATAGCAAGAATTTTTTTCACAGTTATAGATGATTCGATAATTTTGGTACACGGATTTATAAAAAAAACCCAAAAAACACCGGAAAAAGAATTGAAGACAGCACGCAACAGGATTAAAATGATCAAGGAAGAATTAAGATGAACAAACATATAGGCAGTAATTTCGATGATTTTCTGGAAGATCAAGAAATGCTTGCGGAAGCAGAAGCAAAAGCGATAAAGAGGGTGATTGCATATCAACTTCAGGTGTTTATGGAAAGAGAGCAACTTTCTAAAACTAAAATGGCAAAACGAATGCGAACAAGCCGGTCAGCCTTAGATCGTCTACTAAATCCCGACAACCCTTCAGTAACGCTACAAACATTGGAACGAGCGGCCATTGCTATAGGTAAAAGAATAAAAATGGAATTGATTTAACTACACTTCGAACAGTTTTAAATCAAAAAATTTTAATTTCTTATACCGTCATTATCTCTTCTTCTTTTTGAGAAAGCAGCTCATCCACTTTGCTATTATAACTGTCGGTTAGTTTTTGTACTTCATCCTCGGCTTCGAACTTAGAATCTTCTGGCAGAGATTCCTTATCTACCGACTTCTTGATTTCCTCATTCGCATTTCGCCGTGCGTTTCGGATGCTGATTCGCGCCTGCTCACCAATCTCTTTGGTCTTTTTAACCAAATCTTTGCGGCGTTCTTCCGTCAACATGGGAAGGGGAATTAAGATGCGATCGCCGTCGTTGCTAGGATTTAATCCCAGTCCGCCAGACATAATTGCCTTAATGATGTTATCCATCGACGACTTATCGTATGGCGAAACAATCAACATGCGCGGTTCTGGTGCGGAAATATTTGCGAGTTGCTGAAGCGGGGTTTGTGAGCCATAATACTCAACTTTAAGGCTCTCGATCAGAGCGGGGTTTGCTTTTCCGGTTCGGATATGTGATAATTCTTTTTTCAGGAAGGAAGTTGCTTCATCCATATGAAGTTCGGCTTCTTCAATAATTTCTTTAAGTTCTGGGCCTATCATTGCTTTCTTTTTTATGCGGATTGTGTGCACGAATTTAAGAAAAACAGCTGTGACCACAAAGGTTCTGAACGTCTTTAGAATTCAGCAAAATCAGGGGCCTTTTATTGTAAGTAAGAAGGAAGACTCCCTCAACTTTTCCAAAGTTGGTATGGATAAAGAACATGGAGAAAATGCCCGTAATAACTTTGGAAAAGTTAAAACTTGAGTTCGTCATAAAGAGCAACATTTTTTGTAAGTAAGAAGATTCTTATCATAACGTGTTATGGAGAAATCAACTGAACATTTTTTAGCGGGAATTATTGATTACGCCGGACTTTTCCCTCCAGCCGAGCTTTCTTTAGAGGAAGCGATGGCCGAGTATTATGCTTACCTGAAAAGCGACTACAATTGGATGCTTTCCCGTTTTATCCTTCCCTTCAATCTCCTTGAAGAGGCGGTAAAAACAGCTGGAGAAAAATCACCTGCTTCAAAAACCCTCAGCCTTTCGATTACCACACCGCCATCACATTCAGCCCAACAATTTCTGGAGACTGTTAAAAATGTGGCGGAGGAAATTCTGCGGGTTCATGAAAATCACCCCGAAAAAATCGAAACCAATATTCTCGAAATTAAACTTCCGAAAGAAATTCACGCAGAAAATGATGGTGATTTAATTCAAAAGCTGATTCATGAAACGGTAGCTGTTTTTTCCAAAAATCCCTTATTGCCGAATTCTGTCTTTTTTGAAGTACCCGGATTCGAATTTGATATAGATATTGGAAACCGGGTGATTCAAGCGATTGCAAATCAAAACAAAAAAACCCAAAAAAATTATGCGTTCTCAGGTTTCAAAATCCGATGTGGTGGCGTTGAGGCTTTTCAATTTCCCCCCTCTGAATATTTAGCTAAAGCAATTACAAATGCCCGCACTGCCGGAATTCCGCTCAAGTTTACAGCCGGATTACACCACCCGCTCCGGATGTTTCATGCCTCTGTACAAACTAAAATGTTCGGCTTCTTCAATGTTTTTGGAGCGAGCATGTTGTCTTTTGCTCAAAATCTGTCTGTACAGAAAATCCTGGAGATTCTTGAGGATGAAAACCCGGAGAATTTCACATTCAACGATCAGCAATTTTCCTGGAAAAACCTGCACGTTTCTCTTTCCGAAATCCAACAGCTGCGAAATGAGTCCGTAATTTCCTTTGGAAGTTGCAGCATAGCCGAGCCGGTTGAAGATTTACAAGAACTTGGACTGATTGAGTAGTGAATTTCGGTTCTAAATAGTAACCTGATATTCTAATTCTTAAAAATTCTATGTTGAAATCCTTTATTGAAGTTCCCGCCGATTCTCATTTCCCCATCCAAAATTTGCCCTACAGCGCCTTTAAAACGGAAGACGGAGAAATTCACCTCTGTTCCGCCATTGGCGAATATATCATTGATCTTTTTGTGCTGGATGAAGAGGGGCTTTTTGACGGGCCTGAATTGAGAAGCCAGTTTGCTTTCCAGGATTCCACGCTTAACTTTTTTATGGGGATGGGGAAGTCGGCATGGAGCGAAGCCCGGAAATCGCTTCAATCTCTGCTTTCTGAAGAAAACCCAGCTCTTCGTGATAATGACGCCTTGCGCAACCGCGTATTTCATTCCATTTCAGAAGTGGAGTTAGTTTTACCTGTTGAAATTGGAGATTACACGGATTTTTACTCCTCCGAACAACACGCCCGAAATGTAGGAACCATGTTTCGAGATCCCGAAAACGCACTGATGCCAAACTGGAAGCATCTGCCTGTGGGTTATCATGGCCGGGCAAGTTCTGTGGTGATTAGTGGCACAGATTTGCATCGCCCGAAAGGGCAGACGATTCCCAAGGATTCAGATACGCCGGTTTTCGGCCCCTGTAAACTGCTCGATTTCGAGCTCGAAATGGGATTTTTCTCCGGCCCGGGAAATATGCTGGGTGATACAATTCCAATAAATGAAGCAGAAGATCATATTTTTGGGCTTTCGCTTGTAAACGACTGGAGCGCCCGTGATATTCAGAAGTGGGAATATCAACCACTGGGTCCATTTCTCGCCAAAAACTGGGCTACCAGTATCTCTCCATGGATTATCACAACTGAAGCACTGGAGCCATTCCGAATAAAAAGCCCGGAGCAAAATCCAGAACCGCTTGAATATCTTCAGCAAAAAAATCGAAGTACTTTTGATATTCAGCTTGAAGTATTTTTGAAGAGTGAAAAAATGGATGACGCCTATAAAATCTGTACATCAAACTTCAAGAATTTGTACTGGACGATGGCGCAGCAATTGGCTCATCATTCCATCACCGGCTGTAATATTCAACCCGGCGATTTATACGCTTCGGGGACAATCAGCGGGCCCACCGAAAACTCCTATGGCAGCATGTTGGAATTGGCCTGGAAAGGAACCAAGCCTATCAAACTTCCAAATGGCGAAGAGCGAAAATTCATTCAAGATGGGGATGAAGTGATGATGGCTGGCTTCGCAGAAGGGGATGGATACCGAATCGGTTTCGGAGAAGTGAAGGGAAAGATTTTACCGGCGAAATAATAGGACACCCCTAAAACTGTTTCTGAACGAAACATTTTTATCCCCTCTGAAAGAGGGGAATTTCTATCCGATAAAACTTTTACTTTTGCCTTCCCTGTAAAGCCTTTCACTTTATTAAAGTCATCTTTTTGATAAAGATCTCGTCATCTATTCTCAGGCGATAAATGTAAACCCCGGATGCTAAAGCCGAACCATCAAAAACCTCATTGTATCTGCCAAAGCGCCGGTTTTCTTTTATCAAGGTGTGCACAATCCTGCCAGTTATATCGTAAACCTCAAGCTCCACAAAAGCGGAATTCGGAAGCTCAAAACGAATTATCGTTTCGGGATTGAACGGGTTCGGGTAGTTTTGAAAAACCATTATGGCTTCCGGCAAATCAGCATAGTCAGGATCCCGTATAGTTACCGGGTTTCCGTTTTTTCCAAAACTCAAGCTCAGGCTTTCCGTTCTCGATAGTAGATCTGGATTTGCCACAACTACACCTAAACGGGAAATTTCCTGCCACTCAATTTCGGTGGGAATGTATACCTGCGCTTTATTTTTTCCCGTCACTATGGTTTCAACAATATGGCCGTCATTCATATAAAAGAGCAATCCCAAACCAACTTGAGTGCTGTCAAAATCGATGGCTGCTTCAATAAGGCCCTGATCTAAACTGGAGGGTATAATTTCAAAATAACGAGCGGCCAGTTTATTAAGATTTCCCATGCTTATCTGTTCCTCAGGCACTTCAGTGAAAGATTCCTCTAAAACCGCCTTTGGATAAAAATGCTTCTCATCAAAACCATAATCATTCTCCCCGGCTCGGTCGCCAGAAGCAAAATGCCAAAGGTGATTTTGTACAAAAGACTCATCAAAAGATATATTTCTCCCTGAAAGCGCCACGGTAAGAGCCGCATCAATTCCAAGGTTATTTTCTGCCTCAATTAACTCCCAAACTTCGCGCCAAACATCATTTCCGAAAGCTTCGCTGAAGTAAATCATCCATGAAACATACCAATAGGCGCCGGGAACACTACGCTGTGGTTCAGCAAAAATGGAAAGTGAATTTGGAACAGAAGAATTAAATCCGTTTTTGATGTAATTGTAGTAATCGTTTACATCATCGTAAACTACTTCTTCCATCAGTGTGGCGTCCATTTCTGTCCAGGAAACAGTTCCCGCCGGCGACCGCCACTGATTTTGAGCGTATTGAATGGCGTGTTTAACTTCATGTGCCATAGTTGCTTTTATAGCTCCTTTTGTATGTCCTTCCGGATCAGTATTGGCCGGGAATCCTATAAAATCATTTTCTATATAGATACAAGTTTCAGGGATATTAGAAGTACAAGGATAACCAGAAGCATTATCACTTGTTAATCCATAGAAACTCATGTTCCTTAAGAAGATTTCGTATCTATAACCAGCAGGAATCGGATCCGTGAAACCAATGTTTATCACTTCATGCCGGTAAGAAGAGTCTGCCGCTTCACCCACCCACTCTACATAATCTGGTACATCGTTTCCATTTCCGTCTGTAATCGAAACCGAATCCGATCCCGAAATTTCATAAAATATTTCAAACTTCCCCGACTCCGAAATATAGCTCTCCTGCATACTCAGAGATTTTCTCGAAATATCTTTTTTTCGGTACTCTTCAATTTCATTTAGCGTGGCCTGCGAAAGCTCATTTTTATGCCTGTGCAGAAAAGCAAAAGCGGGAGTTGCACACTTTATAATTTCTCTTTTTTGGTGGGGTGATTGTTTTGCCTCAAATAAAATTCTGAATTGCTCTAAAGCAGCGGCTTCCACATCAATTTTACCGTTCTCGAAATCTCGCTGAACTTCAAGTAAAGGCTGCCCCATTATCTTTTGAGCCCATACCAAATCAGGGCTCACTGCAAAATAAAGGCAAATGCAGAATGCTATACTGGCAGAAATTCGGCTGTTAATCATTATTGGGATTTTCCGTAAATTGGGGATCATTCATTCGCATTTTCGAGGCCTTCTAAATACTCACAGCGTTTTTGGACAGAGCAGCAAATTTCAAAGCTGTCTTCGAGCCACCGCAAGTTAATATTTCTTACAATTTAAAAGGAAGATGTTTCAAGTTATACTCTATTACAATTTTAAACCCATTCAAGCTCCAGATCATTTTTGTAAAGAACATAAATCGTTTTGTAAGGAACTTGGCTTAAGGGGCAGAATATATATTTCCGGTGAAGGAATTAACGGCACAGCAGCCGGCACAAAAGAGCAGATCGAGCAATATCAAAATTACCTTTGGTCGCTACCGGGATTTGAAGATACTGAGTTCAAAACCGAAGAAAGCGACTACATTCCATTTGCAAAGCTGATTTGTAAGGTGCGGGATGAAATTGTAGCCCTGCATGTTGACGATGTAAATCCCAAAAACGGAGGAAAACACCTCGCTCCAAACGAGTGGCGAAAGGTGATGGAGTCGAATGAAGATTACGTGATGATTGATGTGCGGAATAACTACGAATCAAAAATCGGCCATTTCAAAGGAGCATTAACGCCCGATCTCGAAAATTTTTATGATTTTCCGCAGTGGCTGGATGCTGCCGGCATCCCCAAAGAAAAAAAAGTGCTGATGTATTGCACCGGCGGAATTCGTTGCGAGAAATTCTCCGTAATTATGAAAGATAAAGGCTGGGAAGATGTGAATCAGCTGCATGGCGGAATCCTCAAATATGCAAAAGAAGAGGACGGTGAGCATTTTGAAGGTAAATGTTTTGTATTTGATGACCGGCTTGTGGTGCCTGTGAATCCAAAAGATCTTGAACCAATTGCCCGCTGCGAAATTACCGGTAAACCGGCTGACACGTATATCAACTGTGCAAATATGGAGTGTAACCGCTTATTTGTCTGTTCTGAAGAAGGCGCTCATATAATGAATGGTTGCTGTAGCCAAGAGTGCAAAGAAAGTGACTATACCCGCCCATTCGATCCCGAAAACGCTTTCCGGCCTTTCCGTAAATGGTACAATTATTTTGGGGATGATTTCAAAGAGAGAACACTTGATGCACAAAGAAACGCTAAGCCGTAAAGTCCGAATTATAGCTCCCTATTCCATCACCCACCGCTTCAAGGTAAAGCCGGAGTTCGATGGAAAGTCTATCCTTGAATTGATGAGCACCCGCTTTCCATTCAAGGCTTCTGCGGTTTGGGAGAAAAAAATAGAATCCGGGAATATTGGGGTGAATGGCAAAGAAGTTCCCCACGATAAACTGCTTGATTTGGGAGATGAAGTGTATCATCATAACCCAAACGTAGTTGAACCTTCCGTTCCGGATGAAGTCGAAATTCTTGAGCAAACGGAAGATTATTTGATAGTTTATAAACCGGCTCCTTTGCCTATGCATCCCGGCGGGAGATACAACAAAAATTCGCTCACTTATATTTTAGAGGAAATGGGATTTGAAGGACTTAGAATAGTTCATCGCCTGGATTCGGTGACTTCCGGCCTGGTGCTTTTAGCGAAAAATAAAGTCTTCGCAAGAAAAGCGATGATTTGTTTTAGCACTGCAAAAGTAGAAAAGACGTATTTCGCTGAAGTAGCTGGAAATCCTCCAGAAGAACAAATAACTATAAACGCTCCCATCCGCCGTAAAACTGGTTTTGTTTTTGAGAGCGAATTAGGGTTAACGAAATCAAAAGAAGCGGTAACCGAATTTGAGGTTGTGGAAAGGAGAGAGCAATCCTGCATCATAAAATGCCGCCCAAAAACAGGAAGAACTCATCAAATACGGCTGCACCTGGAGAAGTGGGGATATCCCATTATCGACGATCCTATTTATGGCCCGGATGGAGACAGAAGCAGTAAACGCGCTCAAAATGTGGCAATCTGGTTGATAAATGCCGGACTGGTCATCGAAGAGCTGGGAGTAAAATATTTCCTTGATTTTGAATACTCAGGAGCTTTAACAGAGCCGGAGGTTTGAGGTTTCTAAGTGTTTACAAAATCCCTGAAATTTTCACGTGTTACCGCCATTAATTCAGTATTGTAATTTTCTGTGAAGGTTTTTGGAAATCTTATGTTTCTTTTTGGATTCCATTTGAATTCATATGCTCTAATCTTTTTTCCTTCTTCTTCTATATAGTCAATCTCTTGTTGCTGCTTAGTTCGCCAAAAATAAATTTTGGTGATTCTTTTATCATATTTAATCTGTTTTAAGCGTTCGCTAATCAAGAAGTTTTCCCAAAGGGCGCCAACATCAGTTCTCGTAGCTATAGGATCAAAATCTTGAATTACAGCATTTCTTACTCCATTATCATAAAAATAGATTTTATTATTTTTCTTGATCTCGTTGCGCAGATTTTTACTGAACGCCGGAAGCCTGAACACCACAAAAGCTTTTTCTAAAATATCTACATAATGGCTTACTGTTTTTGAATCTAAGCCTACTAAATCTCCCAACTCTTTATAAACCACTTCTTGGCCAACTTGATAGGAAAGTGCCTGTACAAGTTTTTGAATAACCTCTGGCTTTCGGATTCCGGCATAGTTCAGAATATCTTTATACAAGTAGCTATCGATTAGTTCAACTAAAATTTCTTGGGGAGATTCTTTATGATTCAAAACATCTGGATAAAAGCCGTAAACCAAACGATTCTCTAAATCCTGCTCTGACTTCAGATATCCTACATTCTCCTCCCATTCTTGCCAGCTGATTGGAAAAAGATTAAATGTCCATTTCCTACCTGTTAACGGTTCTTGAATAGAACTGTTCAATTCAAATGCAGAAGAACCACTTAAAATAAGTTGCTTCTCCTGAAATTGATCTGTTATCAATTTGGCTGTTAATCCAATATTTGATATCCGCTGTGCCTCATCAATAAAAATAATACTTGAATCTCCAAGCAATTGTCGTAACTGCTCTGTATTTGGGTTATCAAGCAAACGGCGAACGGTAGGATCATCTCCATCAAGAAACTGAAAAGATGATCCAGAATTTTTTACAACTTTCTTCAATAAAGTAGTCTTACCCGCTTGGCGAGGACCAACTAATATTATCGCTTTTCCCTTAAATAATTTTTCCTGTAGTAAGGATTCTAATTGCCGTTTAATCATAATTAATCTCTAAGTTCGAAGATCAATATATAACTAAACAGGATTATAATCCATTTTAGTTATAACTATTTCGGAATACAATCCATTTTAGTTATAACTATTTCGGAATAGAAGAGCTTCAGTATCGGCTCAGCGAGCCGATGTACAGTATCACGGCTCGCTGAGCCGTTAGACCTTCAGTCGGATTTATCCAAAGAAGGCTTCTGCGATTTTTGCGAACTGTTTAGGTTTATCCAGGAAAGCGTAATGCCCGGCATCATCAATCACTACAAGAGCGGCATTTTTTATTCCCTGCTCCATTCTTTCGGCCTGGTAGATCGGAGTGGCATCATCATTTCTTCCCCATAAAAGCAGCACTTCGTGGAAAATATTTGGCAAGGTTGGTTCCAAATATTCCGTAACTGATTTCACGAAGGTTTCCCTCATTACCCCAGAAAGCGTGCTGTATTCGCTGGAACCTAAACTCTTCCAGAGTTCAGTTCCTCGTAGCCAACTTAAGGCTGTTTCCCTAAGACTTCCCGGCAGAAGCAGAAAAGGAGCTTTAAGTGTTTTGGCTGCATACTTTTTGAGGTAGAATTTAAAACTGCGCCTTGGTTTCATTCCGGCGCCACCGGTAATCAGCACTTTATCTATGTGGGTTTTCCCGAATTTTCGCGCGCATAATTTTAGTGTGATGCGGCCCCCGAAAGAGTGCACCAGCAAATCCACTTTTTCATCCTCAAGAGATTCAATGAAAGCCTGTACCGAATCCGCATAATCATCAATGCTCCAGGAGGAAACCGGTTCAGGAGAATCACCAAAACCAGGCAAATCCAAGTTATAGCAGGTTCTGATGGCGGCGAGATTTTGAGCGATGGGCATCATCACACGCTTACTGCTTCCCCAGCCGTGAAGGATTACGAGCGGTTTTCCTTCTCCCATCTTTTCAAAAGCGATGGTTCGGTTGTTGTAGGTAAAAGTATGAGTAGATGTCATTTTCTGTTTTTTTACAAAACCCCTTTTTCGATTTTAAGCCTTAGGTGCTGTCTTTATAACTAATTCAATTTAACCTTGGCTTCCGCAATTAACTGAATAATTTCATCTTTCGAGATCACCTCTTTCTTGTTGCAATACTGGCAAACAACTTCCTGATCTTCCCCTTCCATTTCCTTAAGGTCTTCGTAATTTAACATCGCGAATGCATCTAAAAACCTTTGGCGTGTACACCGGCAGAAAAAATCCACCGGGTTTCTGTTCAGCTCTTTCACTTTGAGAGGAGAAACGGCCTTTCCCATTATTTCATCGATGTACTGTTCGTTTTCCAGCATTTTTGATATAGGCGGGAAGGAAGTTAATCGTTCCTGAAGCATATCAATCTGCCCATCTGGAGCGCCGGGCAACCGTTGAATGAGTAATCCCCCCGCTTGAGAGATATTTCCTTCGTCATCAATTCCCACATCCAATAAAAGAGCGGAAGGGATTTGCTCCGATTGTGCCAGGTAGTGAGCTACGTCGCTGGTAACATCGCCTTTCACCAGCTGAATAGTACTGGTTCTTGGCTCGGCCTGATTGTATAGAATTTTAGAAAAGGTGAGGATTCCAAGGCCAAGGCCGTTTCCTAATTCCGTTTCCTTTTCAGAATAATCAAGTTCGGCGGCAGGATTTTGTACGTATCCCCGAATTTCACCAACCTGGTTTGCCTCGGCTATGAGAAATCCTATGGGCCCATTTCCATCCATTCGAAGCTGGATCCGCTCTTCGCCTTTCAGCTCCGATGCCATCAACATAACGGCGGTTAAAGCTCTGCCTAAAATTACGGTGTTAAGTAATGAAAGGTCATGATTTTGTTTTGCGGTTTTAACTACCTCGGTTGTTTTCACTACTGATATTTTGAAATTACCGTCTGTTGTAATTCCTTTTATCAGCCTGTCTTTCAGCTTATAATCTTCAATGTCCATCTTAGAAAAAATAAATTTAGTTCAAGTAAAAAAGCCTTTTTCAGTACCATTCAAAGACCCAAGATAAGCAGAATATTGATCTTGATTTTATGTGGATTTTGCGCTGATAACCACAGTTGTCCGGTAAAACCTGAAGATGAAACAGAATAACTCTGCTTTATTTTTATAAAACTGATGCTCGGGTAGTGGCAATGTTTTTCTCCGCCGCTTGTCGTGACAAAGACGACTAGTTGAAAAATACACCTCAGTCACTCTGAGGCCACTGCCGAAGAGCCTGTCCCTGAATTGATTCGGGAGCATTATTGGCAAAGATCCTTCGGCAGTAGCCTCAGGATGACGCTCCCAGTGGTTGAAAACAGGAAATCAGCTTCTATAGGTGCCGGTCGGTTTGTTTCAGTAGGAAGGGGAAACTTTGCAATACCACCACAAGAATGATTACCATGGGAACCGACTCGTAAGGATTTCGGTAAATGGCCCCTCCAATTTCAGTTAGGTTATAGCTGAACAACAGGCCGGAAGTAAAGGTAGCAAATCCAAAAGCCCAGTTTACGCGAGTCCAGAGGGTGAAGCTGCTTATTAGAGCTGTGAATCCCGTAATAAAACCTGTAGCAAGACTGAAGGCGGGGATGTTATTATTGTGAACTTCGAAGATATCTCCGGGATACCGGTTCGAGTACATAGCACCAAAACTATTTATAATGGTATAGATGCCGACCAGCAGATAAAATATTTGAAGAAAAAGCTGAATCCTGCGGTCTTTATTTGTCATCGAAATATTGTCTGATTTTATACTACCTGTTATTGTTAATAATGCTTATACCCTAACGTGTTTTATTGTTCCCGCACTAAACATTTAATTGTCAGATTCTTCTTGATCATCATCATCACCAAAAATGGTTTTTTCCTTGCGGAAGACATTCACGGTAAACAGCACACTTATCGCACCGATAGTAGCGTAGAAGCCGGCACCCGAACCGCCTATTGCATAAACAATAGCCGCTCCAGTTAAGGCGCCAATCACTCCAAAACTCAAACTTGGCAGCAAGGTGATGCCTTTGTGTTTGACAATAAGGTAGCTTAATAAGCCAATAAATAATCCTATGGTTACATAGGATAGAAATGTCATGAAACTCATAAACTCTTTGATTAATCTTGAAAGCTATAATTTCAAATGCAATGATTTGTAATTGCGTTCCACAGGCTTACGCAACTTTGGTAAAATTAACATAGATTCTGAATCATTATTTATTACAACCTATTCTTTCATCATGAACAAATTACTATCCCTTTCTACTCTGCTTTTTCTGCTGATTGCTGGCTGTGGAGAAGCTCAAAATGAACAACAGTTAATTGAAACCGCTCAGGGAATTCACGAACGGGTAATTACGCTCGATACTCATGTTGATATCAACGTGGGAAATTTCACGGAAGAAAAAAATTATACCATGAACCTGGATATACAGGTTGATTTGCCAAAAATGGAAGCGGGCGGATTGGACGTTGCATGGCTAATTGTTTACACGGGGCAGGATACTTTATCCGATCAAGGATATGCCGCTGCCTATGAAAACGCGATGAGTAAATTTGAGGCTATTCATCGCCTCACCGATGAAATTGCCCCCGATAGAATTGAACTGGCTTTAACCTCTGACGATGTTCGCAGGATTGTCGATGAAGGCAAAAAAGTAGCTATGATTGGCGTTGAAAATGCTTATCCCCTCGGTACCGATCTTTCGAGAGTGAAAGAATTTTATGATTTGGGAGCGCGATATATGTCGCTTTCGCATAATGGGCATAGTCAATTCAGTGATTCCAATACTGGAGAAGAAGATGATGAGTGGCTGCATAATGGCTTAAGTGATCTGGGCCGCGAGGTTATCGCCGAAATGAATAAATGGGGAATAATGGTTGATATTTCTCATCCATCGAAAGAAGCGAATATGGAAACTATGCGGATTTCTGAAGCACCGGTAATAGCTTCTCATTCTTCTGCCCGGGCGCTGAATGACGTAAGCCGGAATCTTGATGATGAAGAGTTAATGATGCTTAAAGAAAATGGCGGGGTTGTGCAAACAGTTGCTTTTCGCAGTTATGTAGATTCAGAAAAACATAGCGCCAATCAAGATGCGGCAAACGAGATTTTAGATGAAGTTTCTCGTGAAATGAATTTTGAACGTCTTGACCGGGGTGAAATCCGGGATTTGAGTAACGAAGAAAGAGAAGCCTATCGCCAGAAATATACCGAAGTTCAGGAAGCGGCGGCTCCAAGAATTGAGGCTGAGGTAAATTCTATTGCGCCTCCTGTAAACGTGCAGGATTTTGTAGATCATATTGATTATATGGTTAACCTGATTGGGGTAGATTATGTAGGAATCAGCTCTGATTTTGACGGCGGTGGCGGAGTGTATGGTTGGATGGATGCTTCCGAGACTTTCAACATCACCCTGGAACTGGTACGCCGCGGGTACAGCGAAGAAGAAATTGAAAAACTGTGGAGTGGAAATCTTCTTCGTGTATTGGATGAAGTGCAACGCATTGCCGGAGAAATCCAAAACGGGGAAGTTTAGTTAGCAAAAGGCTGCTGTTTTATTTCAGCAGCTTATAAAATCAGCATCATCAGCGGGAAGAGAGCTCTCTCAGAAAAGCCTTAAAACTCTCCGTATTGTATTTTGCCATTCCCCGATGTTCCATCACAATCTCTCCCTCTGGTGAAATAACATAAGTAGTGGGCACAACAGAGCTATCATAAACGCCGGGTTTTCGTCCATTCAAAAAATACACGGGCATTGTGAAGCCTTTTCTTTCCATAAAATCACGGGCTTTTTGATGGCTTTCATCAAGTGAAACTATTACGAACTGAATTTCTTCATCCTCTGAAATATCCTCGTACAAATCCTGAATGTTTGGCATTTCGGCTATGCAGGGCGGGCACCATGTAGCCCAAAAATTTAGAAAGATGGTTTTGCCTTTGAATTCTGAAAGAGATGTATTCACTCCATCCAACGAAACCATGGGCATATCGAAATAAGCATCCTTTTTTGCTCCCTCAGCAAGTTCGGTATCCGGCTGCAGGATTCCGGTGACCAACAGCACGCTTTGCATCCGACCGATTACCTCGGTGTGCCATCCGGTGGTATATAAAATAGCCACAATACCAAGGATAATTCCCCACTGACTAAGCTCTTTCTTCAGGGAGTTTTTCTTTTTAGGATTTTCTTGACTCATGAACTACAAAAGATATGGGTTTGACCGGATGTTAAATTTCTGCTGAATGTGGGAATTTACATTTTGTGGCGGTCAGAATATCATCAATGTTTATTATGATGATGATTGGTGAAAAAGCGGGCCAATAACAGATTGAGAATGGAACATGGATAACGCGGATTTAGCAGATGGTCGCGGGGTTTGGGTTACGGAGAAAAAGCTAATCACGGTAATCATAAAATCACACAAATCAAGGTTCAAATAATTGGAAAGAGGCAGAACCTGCGGGCGTCCGACAGGTCCCCGCAGCGTTCGCGTTGTTTGCTAATTGATCGAGATAGTATTCACAAAAAACTAGCAATCTCTTTCAGCGTTTTTTTAGTGATATCGGGAACCGACACCTTCTTCTCGGGGTAGCCAACCACAAGCAACAGAAACGGCTTTTCGTTGGCAGGGCGGTTCATAATCTCATTCAAAAAACCCATCGGGCTGGGAGTATGCGTGAGGGTTGCGAGGCCAGCTTCATGAAGCGCAGTAATCAGAAATCCTGTGGCAATGCCAACCGACTCTTTCACGTAGTAGTTTTTCTCTTTTACTGCGGCTTCATTTACGCTGTAACTCTCCGCAAAAATACCAATCAGATAAGGAGCTTTTTCAAGGAATGGCTTTTTTTCATTGGTGCCAAAAGGGATTAAATCTTGAAGCCAGTCCTCCGGTGCACGGCGGGTATAAAATTCATGTTCCTCCTCTTCAGCCGCTTCACGTATTCTTTTCTTTACATCGAGATTACTCACAACCGCAAAGTGCCAGGGTTGCTTATTCGCTCCATTGGGCGCAGTTCCTGCAGCAAGAATACAATGCTCAATTATTTCTCGCGGAACAGGCCGGTCAGAAAATTCCCGAACGGTTCGCCGGCGCTTCATGTGCGAGTAAAAGTCAGCTGCACGGGTTTTCATTTCTTCAACGGGAAATTCCCGATAAGTTGTAAGCGGAACAAAAATGGCTTCTCTCATTCTTTCTGGATGATTCTTAAAAATGATTTCGAACTTAATTAACTCCTGAAGTATTTACCACTACCAAAAAGATTCTCACCAAAAGAATAAAAACTCTGATGGAGAATTTTAAAGCTTTTCTGAAAGAGCATAAAGAAAAGATAACTGCACTCTTCATTTACTACAGAGCTCTACCGGAGAAGGGATGTTACTTTTAAGATGATGAAGGAAGTGCTGGATATGTTAAAACAGAAAGAACCTGCCTCCTATTAATGCTGGAATGCCTGAAGCAGGCAGAACTCCAGCGGCAAGGGACAAAACTGAACTCACCGCTTTGGTTTCAGTATCCGCATCGCAGCTTACTGCTTATGATAAGACTGGATTTTGGCAAGTATGCCGAAAAGCAAATTTACTTCTTAGGCTATAATCAATTTTTGATATTCACCTAATAGGTTTATATTGAAATATAATTTTAATAGCCAATGGACGTTTACTGTAATAACAAAAAGCTGGTTAAAGTCTATGAGTCTGGAAAGTCAACGAAAAAGTATCGTTTGTCGCAGGATATCATAGATAAGTTTGTTATGCGAGTAGACACACTGAAGTATGCAATAACAATACACGATTTATGGCAACACCCTGCACTTAACTTTGAAAAGCTGCAAGGATATGAAAATCGTTTTTCCCTTCGAATAAATCGCCAATACCGGTTAGAAATTGAAATCGAATGGATTAACAAAGAAAAAACCATTGGAAATATCGAGCTTTTGGATATTACTAAACACTACGAATAGCATAAAAGCATTCAAATAGACAAACACATAGCGGCGGAGGTAAATAATATGGTTCTGCTTAACAAGGTTAAGCCGTACAAGAACATTGGTCCTGGTGCACATATACAGGAATTAATGGAGATCAGAGACTGGACTCAACAGGATCTGGCAGACGTTTTGGGAGTTTCGACCAAACATGTGAACAAACTACTAAATGACGAACAGCCTATTACTTTGAATATGGCAAAATTGCTGGGAGAAGCTTTTGAGTTGTCTCCCCAATTTTGGATTAATCTGGATACCAATTATAGGCTGCAACTGGAAGATGAAACGGAGGAGGAAAAAGATGTAGATATCCGGTCAAAAATCTATCAATACATGCCCATCAATGAGATGTGCAGGAAGGAGTGGTTTGAGAAACCAAAAACTACGGATGAGCTTGAGGATATAGTTTGTGATTTTTGGGGAACTGAATTCCTCAATTTTGACAGGATGGCTGAAATTCCTGAATTAAACTACCGGAAGTCGGATGCTTATGAAAACTTCAATCCCTATGCTGCAAATTGCTGGTATCAAATGGCAAAGAATGCTGCTTCACGCCAAAAGATTTCGGAATATAATAAGTCAGCCTTAGTGCAGGTTGCGAAAGATTTGCATAGCTACACCCGAAAAGAAAATGGAGTGGCTGATGCCATTAAGAAAGTGAATGAAGCCGGAGTTAAATTCCTGGTGCTCTCTCACTTGCAAAAAACATATATCGACGGAGCTTCCTTTATTCACAATAGTTCTCCGGTGATTGTATATACAGCCCGGTATAAACGAAACGACAATTTTTGGTTTACACTGGCTCATGAAATCGCTCACGTGTTGAAGCACCTGAAGAAAGAAGGAGACCATTTTCTGGACGATTTCAGTAAATCAAAAGAAGCGGTTAATGACAAAGAGAAAGAAGCGAATGATCTTGCTTCAAAATATCTAAAACACAATGAAATTTTAGATTTCTTTGATAATAACCTGACCTATATCACACAAGAACAGGTAGAAGAATGTGCAAAGACAGTGGATGTAGATACTGCTATTATTATGGGGGCCTTAGCTCATCACAAGCAAATATCGTACAAATACCTGCACTTATTTACTGTGGATGTCAGGAAACAAATTCCAATGGATTTTTATATAGAAAATAAGGAGAGATAGAAGAATGGCAATAATAAATTTAGGGGCTGAAGTAGCTAAGACCTGAATAAGGTACTAACTTAGTTACTATGTA
>JBBEBR010000004.1:0-1963 GCA_040882225.1 Balneolaceae bacterium
GAGATAGGGAATAAAATCCGGACCGCGGTTGAAACACCAAGTTCCTGGGGGCGGTTATTCGATTGTGCAAGTAAACTTCCCATTCTTTCCGTTTTTCGGTTTTCTGTTAACCCCTCAACAGCATTAATATCAATACACCGGTACCCAAAGCGGCTCCGCCAATCACAAGCGGATTCATTCCATTTTGGATCGGGTTTAAAGAGGCCTCAATCAATTCCTCTGATGATCCGCTACCCCCGGAAGCCTGTTCTTCGGCCTGCTGGCGTTCCTTTTCCTCCTTTTCGCGCTGTTTCCGCTCTTCTTCTTCACGTTTCAGGCGTTCTTCCTCTTCTTTTTCCCGTTTTTTACGTTCCTTTTCTTCCTGCTCTTTGCGCTTTTTTTCTTCCGCTTCACGGGCTTTACGTTCTTCTTCTTCCTGTTTCTTGATGATCTGCCTGGCTTTTTTCTCAATTTTCGGCACTTGTTGAGCTTTGGCGCTATAAAGCTTCATGTTTCCAGGGCCAAAGAATTCATTAGCGGCAGTAATCACCGGCTGGCCAAGCTGCTGTGCAAGGGTGTAGAGATCCCTGGCCACAGCCCAATGATCGGAATGGTTCATGGTAACACCACGATTCAGGCCCATGTTATATAGCAAGCCCAGGTAATGATCCCGTTTCGCCCGTTTTTTTGTTCGTGATTCCCCCAAGCCATCACCAAGAACTCCGTTGCTTCTGCTTACACCGAGATACGCGCCCATGTTACCAGGAGTTATTTTGTTGGAATTTATATTCGCGATACGCCAAATATGTGATCCCAACAACCACAAGCCCGGTAAGTAATTTGTTTTTTGAAATGTTCAGAACTTCAGCCCCTGAAAGATCCACCGTACGGGAACCGTAGGTTTGATAATCGGCCAGTTCATCACCGGCCTGAGTGTGCAGGGTTGGATCAAATCCTTTCCAGCTGCTCTTATCATGATATTGCAGATATACATGTGAATAAGCGCTGCGGTTATCCGGATTGGCTTTTACGACTTTGAACCGGACCGGCACTCCAATACTGGAAAGCAGCGCCCCGGCCAAAACGCTCTGATCATCACAATCTCCAAATTTCTGATCCATGGTCCGTTTTGCCGTTTGCAGCCACTCAATCCCTGACGGATCATTCACATAAGCAATGTTCTTTTTCATCCAGGAATACACTGCATCGGCAATTTTGCCGTAATCGCGGCGGTTTGGTAATCCCGTTCTGATATCCTTTGGAATTCCCCTGGTAATCTCAACAGCCTTTGCCCGTACATCCGGATCTCCTTTTCCCTGGTCCACCAGCTGACGCATTTTAGAAAGGACCGCATCCAGGCCGGGATAGGGAACCCGCGTAAGAAAAGCAGAGCGGGACCGGCCAGGCCGGTCCGCTCGGCTTTTTATGCCGTCCGGAGACGGGCTGTTGGGGTTTCTTTCGATATGGAATTCAGGGAGATTCAAAGACTTTAATTTTTAGATTCCTTTCTGTAAAACTTAAAATGTTCTGCGCTGCAACAAGCATTATTATGTGAATGGGTTTTCCTGCATTTTGAATAAGCACATACTTTAAACTCACGCTCAGCTGACCGGTCCTCTGCTGCGTATCTTTCCCCAAGCCTCACCATAGGCGGGGCAAATGAAGAAGTCGCTACACGAAAGAAATGAAGGAATTGATCCATCATTGTTTTGTTGCTTTGAGTTGATCTTTAAACACCTTCAGCACTTCTGTTAAAAATTCCTTTTGTGGACCAGATACCTCAATACCAAACCGGTTGATAATGTATTCGGTAGCCATAGCCGGTGTGATGTACCGGAGCTGATCCGCAGCCCCATTTACTTGCTGCAGGACGGGTGAAATGGTTTCAGCAACTTTTTGAGCGGTTACATTATTTTTCAAAGCCACTTCGATCAGTTTTTTCGAAATTCCAATCCACAGGGCCGGTTCCGGTTTAATGCCGTTG
>JBBEBR010000004.1:1973-6688 GCA_040882225.1 Balneolaceae bacterium
AGGAGCCACAAGTTTAAAAAGATCTGGATTTTTAAGAGCATCATTCAGGATCTCTTTAAAATCAAACCCGGTATCTACATCTGCATACTTCAGATCCTGTTGAAGTTCAAAGTTTTCAAATTTCAGTTGGGTAATTTCTTCTTTCAGTTGCTCAATTTTCTGCTGGTAACCGGATGTTTCATTCCGGACCAGGGAATTACTCTGCCGTTCGGATTCGGTCAGCTCCATTGTCAACCGCCTAACTTTCCCCGTCAAATCGTCTAATTCGCCATCTTTTGCGGTTAGCCGGCGTTCCAGCGTTTCTATTAGCTGTTCAAAATCCTGCCGGGCTTCTTCTTTCGCATCTCTGCGTATGGATGCTATAAAATGGGGATCGGTACCGGGTACTGCCTGCTGATTACCAGCTTCTGGTTTGGATGGTTCCGGAATGGAGAAATGAATTTGTTCTTCACTGCCATCTTCCCGCTTTAACCGCACCTGGTATTTTCCACCGCCATAAACTTGTTCTATCTCTTCAATGGTTTTGGGGCTTAGGCGGGTAATGACCTCTTTACGGCGGTATATTCCATTCTCTTGTTTCAGCAGCGTACCGAAAAAAGGGTAGTTTTCTTGGATTCTTCCCGCGTCAACCGCAATTTCTTCTTGTTCTTCCGGTTCTACGTAGCTATCCAGGGGCGGGCGGCCGCCGGTTACCTTCTTCATAACCGGACGATGGTCACCGTTCAGCGGTGGGTTCTGGATGCTATCAAATAATTGTGAAGTGGTTTCTGCCATCTGCATGTGTTTTGCATTCACCCACAGATTACAAAGGGTTCCTGCTATACGGCAATAGGCGAACTAAAACGAATTAAACTGAACTAAAACAGCCTTTTTTGAACTAATATGAAGCGCTTTGAATGGATTTGAATCAAAAAATACAGGTATGAACGGATCTGTACTATTTTGAACTAAAATGAATAGCAAAAGAGCCTTGGATTCTGAATAAAATGGATCAACAAAATCCATAACCTGTGGCTGATTATGGATTTTTGAGAGTAAAAGCGGATAACGATTTGGTGATCAGCTATCGGGTTATCAATCTCAAAAATCCAGCTTGGAGCTTAAACCTGTCTGCAGGAAACACTGGTTATACTTATATTAATTGAAATCAATGTCAATTTGATCCTTTTGTATTTTGATGTCCATCTTAATCTGTTCCAATTTAGCTATAATATTTAAACCTAAATCTTGGATTAATTGATAGTCGCTATCACTTAAATAACTATCAGATGTATGTAATTCTTTACTGAGCATTGGGATTATATCCCGCAATATTGTAGTTATTTCTTTAGGAATATTACTATTTCTTTCCAGAACTCTAGTGAGTCTTGATATACCACCAAATTGCTCTCTTCTTGATAGCTGTAAATTCGAAGCAATTTCACGTAATTCTTTTTCTAATTTAATCCTTATTAATAATAAGTTACTTTTATAATCATGGTTAGAAATATCAAGTCTCTCTGCGATTTCATTGACTTTCTGATTGTTTTCCTCGCTTGATTGTAATTTGTTTTTAAGTTCAATTGCAGTACCAAATGGAAAGCTAACAATTATACCCTTAAATCGTTTAACTAATGTCAATAAAGACATGAGACTAACTATGAGAGAGATGGTTAAAGTTGATGGAATAATTTCATTAAGGCCATTATCATCAGTAGAAATTTGTGATCTTGTAACATTGATATTATTTACATTTCTAATTCTTGATGTTACAATAATACCTTCATCACCTTCATCTACATTTGCAACATAACTCCTGAATAAAAAGTAATCTCCGCTATTAAGCAACAGGGGGTTGATAAGCAAACTTTCATTGTTAGTTAATATTTCTGGATCTATAGAATTGGGATATTTTTCAACTATAATAGGACCTCTTAATATTTCTCCAGGCAATTCAATTGAAATTGGTGAATCAAAATCTGACCTGATTATTGGTTTATTTCCATTATTTTTTAGAGAAATATCATATACATTTAAAGCAGTTACACTATTTGACCGATAGAAAACTTCTATATCCTCGGAAAAGTCTTCTTGTAGTGATACGATTGGAATATTTGCTTCAACAGAAATTGAAATTTCATATATCTCTCGTTGAAAATAATACCATATCAGAATTGGTGGTATAAAAGCCAGTAGAATGATTAAAACATTCTTTTTGATGAATTTAAAAATTCTTTCTTTCAATTAATTGGTACTTAATTTGAATTAATGGCAAATAAGCGACGCGGCTAAACTCTTGAATGTAAATAACTAAATCCAAAAAGCGTTCGGTTGATCTGCTTAGTTAACTACCCATCTTCGAAATTTTAAAGTTTCACTTCTACTGGGTAACCTGCTTTATTTAATTCTTTAATTAAAGCGTATTTCACTTCTTCAATATGTTCGTGAAATGGCTTGTATACAAGCCCACTTATATCGCTGGGCACACTTATACCATTTTGCATCAAACAGCAGACACGATTACGACCCAGTTTTCCAACAAAGAATCCAAGTTCGAGAATTACGTTTTGTCGCGCTCTAAATTCAAAATCTTCAGACCGCCCATTTTTTGATTGATTTATTTGGGCTTTATCATCTTTTGAAAGAATTATAAATGCATATCCCACATTACTATGTTTTTCAAACTTTTCAATAATTGTTTGTCCTTCGTCTGCTTCTCTGTGTAATACAACTGGTTTCAAATTTAATTCTCTTAAAAAAATCTCCAACTCAGTTTTAGCTACATGGTCATGACCATGAACAATGAAGATTTTTTTCGTGTCTATACTTTTTGGTAAATTTTTAGGTACATTAATCAACTCGCCAAAAAAGTCATTCTTAATTATTTGTAATGCTTCTTCAATTCCTCTCAACAAAATACTTTGTGCCTCTTCAAATTTATCTTGTCCATTTCCAAGTATGTGGATAGTGGATTTAGAAGCCTTTCTAATTAATGTAGCGGGAGCTGAATCGGGTGCAAATGATGAGGATACAATATTATTCACACGCTGTTCCCAGGCAATCCATTCTGGCGGTAATCGGTTGGGATAGCCGTATTCTCCTTTAGGAAGTGATCTATATGAAAACTCATTCCCTTGTTCGAGTAACTTCGTGAGGCGCTTTTTTAATAATGATTTATCCATACTTTGGAATCTACAAGTAGCTAACCTACTTGGCATTCTTCTTTTGGGGTATCCATTGCTGTATAACATCCATTTTAGCACCACAACCACCACTGCAATTATGACGATAATAATCTAATCCTTTCAGCAAATCAAGCAGACTCAACTATTTGTCTATTATCTCTTATTTCTCCTCAATAGTTTTTATAGCCTTATCCACTTCTTCTTTGCGGACGGTTAACCAGGAGCGGCGGCGTTTGTGAAAATTGATTGCTCTTGGTTTTGGGTTCAGCAGCGGCCGGATGCAGTTATAAAACGTCGTTCGCTTCATACCAATCCGATACTCAACATACACCCTGGCCTGGCTTAATGTCATCAGTGAGAGGTTTTCAAGATCTTCCAGTTTGTAGTCGTCTTTTGTAGCCATAAGAGAGAGTTTATGTTTGTTGTTTGATATGGTAATCGTTTTTTAAGAAAATCTGATAAGGAAGTAAGTTTTTAGCCTTTTTACTTAAATAATTTAAAGCACATATTTTACACAGTATAGAAAAAACGTGTGTTTTTTTTCCACCCGCCACTTAATCTAACCTTCCTAACCATTTTCTTAAGTAATTGTTATTTATGTTCAAATCGTGGTTAGATTTATGGTTAGAAACTCAAAAATTTTCTAACCCTTTTCTAACCAATCTAACCTGTTTCTAACCCTTTTCTAACCATACATCTAACCTTATTTAAACAATTGAATATTATATAGTTATCTTTCATTTTATTGTCATGGTTAGATTTTTTGTTGGCGAAAAGCCGTTTCGTTTACACAAGCTGACACCTGCCTAAATTTTTTTAGTTCAGAACGGAAATTCTTCTTCATTTTCAACCGGTTTAGAATTTCCTTTGGATTCTGAATATTTATTGATGAAATGAGCCTGTTCCTCTGTATAGGGAAAGAGTTCTTTCAATAGATTATCGGTCCTGGCTACCTGTTTATACTGAAGGATGTAACTGTGCATCGGCTTGTTCACTTCCACCTTCATATTTTCGCGGTTGAAGTAGCTGCCATACCATTTTTTTGTTCCTACCGTATAACCTCCACATTCATCAAAGTAATCCTTCAAAATTTCTTTAAACTGGTTTTGACTGACGGCTTTTTCCCGTTTGTACTCAGAATAAGATTCATACAACTGGTTCAGGTTTACATAAAGTTCTTCCTGGTTGTTGTTGTAATGGTAGTGCCAGCTCTCTTTAATTCTTCCGGATGAAGCCAGGTAAATCAACTGGTTTAGGATGGCATTTTCTTTTTCATTTGCCCTGGCCGCCGCAAACCGTTCCAGAAGTTCATCAAGAATAAACTGCCGTAATGCAGCATCATTGCCAAAAATATGCTCGTAACAGCCCAAAAGCCGGGTATAATTATCGGTTAGCCGGTGTTCAGCAATGTATTTTTTGGGCTGTTCCGCTACAATTTCATCCAGTTTGGTTTTATAGGCATTATAGAGTGTGCGAACTTCTTTCTTAATGCTTTTTCGGGAATCATCTGTCTGGTTTAATAAAATATGAGTGGTGATCCGGCTCAGATTA
>JBBEBR010000004.1:6698-7191 GCA_040882225.1 Balneolaceae bacterium
ATCTGAATCATTGGATCGATACTCTTTTTTATATTCGAAATATATTACACGGCTTTCAGTAGCATCGGCCTGATCCACATCCAGGTTAATCCGGAAGTTTGAGGTAAGTGAAAGGGTACTCCGGATGGGAGTGAATTTATTTCTGCCGGCACGGTCCACATCGGAAACGGTCCGGCTGGTTTTGTGGTAATAACCGTTGATGTTCTGATAATCAATTTTTGAGAATTCGGGATTATATTCGTCATAACAAACCGGCAACTGACTGAAATGCCCCATCTGGTTTTCGATGGCCGCAATGGTTACCGAATTTCCTTTCATCTCTTTGGTTTTGTGCAGCCCGAAAAAAGCTCTTAAAAAGGTGTTGAAGTAAGTCGTTTTTCCGGTTCCTTTTGGACCATAGACATATAACATCACGGTGTGGCCATTCATATCATTGGAGAAATAGAGTTCCTTTTCATACAGGTGATACACCACATACGCCAGCATGATTTTA
>JBBEBR010000005.1:0-148969 GCA_040882225.1 Balneolaceae bacterium
ATGAGGGACTCGAACCCCCGACCCCCTCGGTGTAAACGAGGTGCTCTGAACCAACTGAGCTAATCGCCCTTTTCAATAAATTCCCTCAAACAAAACATCAGATTTTTAAAATGAAAGGCTAATCACCTGCTTGAAGGGCGACAAATATAAGAACATTTTAAACCCAGACAAAGAAAAATAAACCCTTTACTTGATTAATTGGTTAACACTGTTAACTTTAGCTTTTTCTGGGTAAAATCCCTACGGTGGAGCCTGATTAGGATCGCTCCTTTATGCTTTTAAATTCAGCTTAAAAAATATGCCTGATAACACAAACAATTCTTTCACTGCCGTTCTCGTGGACGGATGCCGGATTCCTTTTCAACGTTCGGGAACCAACTACAACGATCTTTTAGCTTACGATCTTGGTCGAATGGCCATTGAGGGTTTGTTGTCCCGGAATCCTGTAGATCCCGCAGAAATTGACCGCGTGATTATGGGAACGGTAATACAGGAAGTTAAAACCAGCAATGTAGCCCGCGAAAGCGCTTTGGGAGCTGGAATTCCGGCAACCGTTCCGGCTTTCACCACAACAATGGCATGTATTTCTTCTAATCAGGCCATTGCGGCCGGAGCAGATTTAATCAGATCAGGTCAGGCGAAAATAATATTGGCCGGCGGAACTGAAACCATGTCTGATATTCCGGTCCGATTCAAAAAGAATTTCCGGCAGAATATTTTAGCCGCACGAAAATACAAATCACCCATTGAATTCCTGAAGTTTTTCAAAGGCCTGGGTTTTAAAGATTATCTGCCTGAGTTGCCTGAGGTTGCCGAATTTACAACGGGTGAAGTGATGGGCGAAAGCGCAGATCGAATGGCCGCCCGCTTTGGAGTGTCACGTGAAGATCAGGATGAGTTCGCGATGCGTTCTCATCACCTTGCAGCCAAAGCCACTAACGAAGGGTTGCTTGATGAAGAATTGGTTCCTGCTAAAATTCCCCCAAAGTTTAAGGTGGTTAAACACGATAACGGTTTTCGTGAAGATACATCCATGGAAAAGCTCGCCAAGCTGAAGCCGGCTTTCATCAAACCTCATGGAACCGTTACAGCGGGCAGTTCTTCCTTTTTCACGGATGGTGCCTCGGCCTGTTTTGTGATGGAAGAACAAACTGCGCTTAACCTTGAACTAAAACCAAAAGCATACATCCGGGAATATAATTTTGTTTCTCAGGATCCCGGCGAAGAATTGTTGCTTGGCCCCGCATACGCTACTCCAAAAGTGCTCGATCAAATGAAACTCCGGTTGCAGGATATTGATGTTTTTGAGCTTCATGAAGCTTTTGCAGGACAGGTGCTGGCCGTTTTAGCGGCGCTGAACTCCGATAACTTTGCCAAAGATTCACTAAATAGAAATTCTAAATTCGGAGAAATTCCCATTGACAAGCTGAACACCCTTGGAGGCTCACTTTCTTTAGGGCATCCGTTCGGAGCCACCGGGGTGCGGCTTGTCACAACTGCTGCCAACCGCCTAATTCGTGAAGATGGAACCTTTGCCCTCATCACCGCTTGCGCCGCCGGCGGACAGGGCCATGCGGTTATTTTGGAACGATACAAAGGAAATTAGGAATTATGGATTTTGAATTTTGGATTGAATTAAATCCCCGTTCACGGTCCTCCGTCAAAAAATGATTAAGGTTAAATTATAAATGATTTTTAATTAAACTAAAAAGTCACTCTGAGGGTACTCCCGAAGAGCCTGTGCCTGAACTAGTTTTGAATTATAAAGGCATAGATCCTTCGGCAGTACCCTCAGGATGACTCAGTAAATAACTCGATACAGAATTCTGCCACAAAGATGCCTTTGGCTATAATCCAAAATCCATCATTTCCACCCAATGAACTACCTAAACATCTCCCATAAAAATTCAGTTGCCATAGTTTTACTTGATCAGCCCCAGGAAAAAGTGAATAAGCTGAATGAATCCATGATTGGGGAATTTTCGACTTTCTTAGATGAGCTGGAAAATGATGAGAGCCTGAAAGGGGCGGTTTTAATTTCGGGTAAGGAGGATAATTTTATAGCTGGTGCAGATATCGAGATGTTCAAAGCCCGGGAGACTGCTGAGGAAATTGAGCAGCTGAGCAAGGATGGCCATAAGATTTTAAATCGTATTGCGGGTTTCCCAAAGCCGATCGTGGTGGCAGTGCATGGAAGCTGTATGGGCGGTGGACTGGAGCTGTCTCTCGCATGTCATTACCGGATATGTTCTGAGCATCCTAAAACCGTTTTTGCTCTTCCCGAAGTAAAGTTGGGTATTCTGCCCGGAACCGGCGGCACACAGCGATTGCCACGAAGAATAGGCATTCAAAAAGCCCTCACCTATATGCTGACGGGGAAAAATATTTATGCGCGTCAGGCTAAAAAAATGGGATTGGTTGATGAAACCACCCATAAACATGCGCTCGAAACAGCCGGAATACAAGCGGTTCATAAGATTTCGGATGGCAAATTTAACAGAAAAGACCGTCGCTCCTTTCTTGAAAAATCTTTGGAAGGAAATGCCTTCGGAAGAAAAATCATCTTCTCACAAGCCCGCAAAAAAACTGCTGCTCAAACCAAAGGAAATTATCCCGCCCCGCCCAAAATTATTGATGCCGTAGAGTTCGGCTACAAAAATGGAATAGAAAAAGGGCTGGAAAATGAATCCCGTTTATTTGGGGAATTGGGAGCCACTCAGGAATCACGAAATTTGGTGAATTTGTTTTTTGGGTTGACCGCTTCAAAAAAAATTCCAAAACCGGAATTTGTTAAACCGGTTAAGAAAATCGGCATTTTAGGAGCAGGATTAATGGGCTCGGGAATCGCTGAAGTGAGTGTGGAGAAAGCAGAATATAGAGTGCTGTTAAAAGATCAGACCATAGAAGCCGCGGCAAAAGGAGAACAGGTAATTTGGAAATCCCTCAATGAAAAATCCAAGAAGCGCATCATCACACAGTTTGAACGAGATCAAACCACAAGCAAAGTTACCGGAGTAGATTCTTATAAAGGATTTAAGTCTGTAGATCTGGTTATTGAGGCAGTTTATGAAGATCTGGACCTGAAGCGAAAAATCATCAAAGAAGTAGAATCTGAAACCGGAGATCATTGCATTTTTGCCTCCAACACTTCCTCTTTACCTATCACTGAAATTGCCAGAGACGCAAAACGGCCGGAGAATATTATAGGAATGCATTACTTCTCTCCCGTTCAAAAAATGCCGCTATTGGAAATCATCACCACCGAGCAAACTGCGGATTGGGTGATTCAAACGGCATACCAGGTTGGGGTGAATCAGGGTAAAAATGTAATTGTGGTAAAAGACGGCCCCGGATTTTATACCACAAGAATTCTTGCTCCTTATATGAATGAAGCGATGCTTTTACTTGAAGAAGGCGCCTCCATTGAGGATCTCGACAAGATCATGAAAGAATTCGGTTTTCCGGTAGGCCCGATGGCTTTGTTTGATGAAGTAGGGATTGATGTGGGCGCTCATGTTGCAGAAACGATGTCGCCGATGTTTGCCAAGCGTGGTGTACATACTGAAAACCGGGCACAAGAGCTTTTGGATGCCGGTTATAAAGGGCGCAAGAATAAACGCGGGATGTACAAGTATTCCGAAAACAAAAAGAAGGAAGTGAATACTGAAATCTATGAGCATTTCGGTGGCCAAAACCGCACCAATCCCGATAAAAAAACCGCACAACTGCGCATGGCTTATAGCATGATAAATGAAGCCGCCTGGTGTTTACAGGAAGGAATTTTGCAATCACCGGAAGATGGAGACTTGGGCGCCATCCTCGGACTTGGTTTTCCGCCTTTCCTCGGCGGCCCGTTCCGGTACATCGATCAATGCGGAGTGCAGCAATTTGTTGATCAAATGAACGAGTTTTCGGATACATTCGGCCCGAGATTCACACCTGCAAAGATTTTAGTGGATTATGCGGGGAGTGGAAAGAAGTTTTATGAATAAAAGAATTTATCGATAGAATAGAAATGCAGTTGTAAAACCAATGTTGATCAAGCAAAAAACTAAACTGGAAATCCCTTATCTTTGTTCACTTTTAACTAACCGTACATTTAAACAACAAACATGCATTTACTACCTTTATTTTTGATGGGCAATCCCGACGACCCTAATGCCGGCATTATTAATCTTGTCTTTTTGGGCGCTATTTTCCTGGTTTTTTATCTTTTTATTATTCGTCCGCAAAGCAAAAAACAAAAAGAAATTCAGCAAAAAGTATCTGGAATGAAGAAAGGCGACAAAGTAGTTACTTCATCTGGAATCATAGGTGTTTTGCATTCTATTGATGAAGATTCCGTTTTAGTGGACGTAAGCGGTGGTACAAAAATTCGCTTTCTGAAGAATTCCATCACTGATGTAAATCCGAATAAGCCAGATAAAAAGTAATTGATTTTGTCCTATACCGGCAGCAAAAGTAGAATATGAGTAAGGAAATTCGCTTTAATACTATTCCCGAGGCTATTGAAGACATCAAAAACGGCAAGATTATTATTGTCGTAGATGATGAAGATCGAGAGAATGAGGGTGATTTTTTAATGGCGGCCGAAAAGGTTTCCACCCAAACCATAAACTTTATGGTCACTCACGGCCGTGGTCTGGTTTGTGCCCCCATCACCAAAGAAAAAGCGGAAAAACTGAATCTCCATCATATGGTAAGTGAAGGAGCCGATCCTGATGAAGCTAATTTCACCATTTCCGTGGATCATAAACGGCTGACGACAACCGGAATTTCCGCCAAGGATCGTGCAAATACGATTCGGGAACTGGCAAATGAAGACGCCAAACCTGTCGATTTTCGCCGCCCCGGACATGTATTTCCACTTTTAGCGGTTGAGGGAGGTGTCCTCAGGCGCGCCGGACATACAGAAGCCGCAGTTGACCTTGCACGCCTTGCCGGGTTAAATCCCGTTGGGATTATTTGTGAAATCATGAATGAAGATGGGGAAATGGCCAGGGTTTCTGACCTCATGAAAATTGCCGATGAATTCGACATGAAGTTCATCACCATAAAAGACTTGATTGCTTACCGAAATGAGAATGAAACGTTAGTGCATGAAGTGTTGGATGTAAATCTGCCAACGATGTATGGAGATTTCAGCCTTCGCGCGTTTAAGGAGAAATTAACCGGCGATATTCACCTTGCCCTTACCAAAGGCAGCTGGAGCAAAGAAGAGCCTGTTTTAACCCGTGTGCATTCTTCCAACCTGATTGGCGATATTTTTGGTGCCCGAAATAAAGATACCAGCGAACAACTTCATCAGGCGATGTTACAGGTGGAGCGGGAAGGAAAAGGCGTGGTTTTGTATATGAACCGCAATCAACGGGGATCTGTACTGGTGAATCAGCTTAAAACTTTGAAAGCGATGGAAGAAGGTACCCAGGAAGAGGAAGAATTTAACCCAAGAAGTAGTGATGCGCGGGATTACGGAGTTGGTGCTCAGATTTTAAGAAGCCTTGGAATCCGGAAGCTTAAGCTTATGACGAATAATCCAGTGAAGAGAATCGGCATTAAAAGTTTTGGGCTGGAAATCGTAGATCAAGTTCCTATTGAAGGGGACTTCTCTTTTATATCTGAAAAAAAATACAACTCACCGGAAAAATAAGATTGCTAATCTTCCTTTTTAGCCTCTCCACCTGTTGCTTCTCCCCCATCTTCAACCTCATCGTCTTCAATTAATTCCTGAAACGGATGCTCGTTAACCAATTCGGGTACCTCAGAGTCTTCCTGTTTGGTAATAAAAAGCCGCTTGTTGAAAAGGAGCAGCGAAATAATAGATACTGAAATAGCAATATCCGCGACATTGAAGATATATGGGAAAACTGTGAAGTCATTAATACTCAAAGAGAAGTAAATGAAATCTACCACATGGCCGTGGAGAATTCCTCCATTATCTTCAATTATTCCCATAAATATACGGTCCGAGATATTTCCTAAAGCTCCACCGAGAATCAGACCCATACAAATCAAATAGCCGGTCGTAGCATGCTCAATACTCTGAATAAGGTAAATAGTAATTCCAATAACCGCCAAAATAGCAATCACACTAATTACTGGGGTTGATAGAATATCAATACCCAAAGCCATGCCCGGATTTTGGGTATAATAGAATTGCAGCCAACCATCAATTATGGTTTTATTTTGCATTTCCGGTGAAGTACGGATAATCCATTTCGTCAACTGATCAATGGCCAATACACTCAGAACAGGAATAAGTAAGGCGAGAAGCTTTTTTCGGGTCAAACTACTAATTACCTGCGTTTGAGTTTTGCGTCAATACTCAGTTGAGTATGAGGAACAGCTTCAAGGCGGCCTTTCGAAATTTTCTTTCCGGTAACTTTGCACACGCCGTAAGTTTTATTATCGATGCGTTTTATGGCATCATCCAGATATTTTATAAACTTTCTTGTGCGGTTAAAAAGCATGTAGGTTTTCTCTCGCTCCTGGGCATCAGTGCCGGCATCAGCCATATGAAAAGAATAGGCGGATTCGTCGGATGAATTCTCCATACTTTCTCTCAAAGTACGTTGTAAGGTGTTAAGCTCTTCCTCTGCGTCTCCCATTTTCTTGATGATAATTTCTCTGAAATATTCTAACTCCTCATCGGTATAAGGAGATACTCTTTCATTCCCTTTTGTTTCTTTTGCAGCCATTTACTTCTTGTTGTTAATTGATATTTCTTCGGATGGAGATGGTACATTCTTCCTCTCCAATTTCCCAGTTTTTTGTAAAATCCGAGACTTCCAGCTCTGAGTTTTGAATTTCTTCTGCCAGTGTTTCTTTTTGAATATATTTGTTCAGTGAAAGTACAGCTTTCTGAATTTCTTCAGACCCCCCAAAGCCAATCGTTATACGATCTGTAACCTCGAAATTAGCTTCCTTTCTCATATTTTGAATTCGGTTAATGAATTCCCGGGCTATCCCTTCTTTTATGAGACTATCGCTCAACTCCGTGTCAACAGCCACACTGAGACCGTCTTCGGATTCTACCGTCCAACCCTCAAGGCCTGTACGGATTATTTCAAGGGAATCACTGTTCAAACGGATGGTTTCATCTTCGAGCTCAATATCAATCCAACCGTTTTTTTCAAACTGAGATATTTCGCCACTGCCAAGTTCATCAACTTTAGCAGCTACTGCTTTCATTTTCGGGCCGAGCTTCTTACCTAAAACCGGGTAATTTGGTTTCGCTGTTTTGTGAACAATTCCTGAATCATCATCTACAAATTGAATATCCTTAACATTCACTTCATCCAAAATTATTTCCCTTACCGACTCAATGCTTTGTCGCTCTTTTTCGTCTTTTATGGGAAGAATAATTCTAGCAAGAGGCTGGCGAACATTCACTTCAATTTTGTTCCGCACCCGAAGTACAATATATGAAATTAACCGAGCCATCTCCATTTTGTGTTCAAGGCTTTTGTCGATAGCTGTTTCCTCAACGGTTGGGAAAAACGACAAATGCACCGATTTTTCATCCCTGTCGGTTACTTCATTTAGCTGCTGATACAGCCATTCACCAATAAAAGGAGCAATCGGGCTAATCAGTTTACTCATGCTGCTCAGGCATTCGTATAAAGTTTGATAAGCGGCGGTTTTATCAAGCGTAGATCCTTCTTTCCAAAAGCGGCGCCGGTTTCTGCGTACATACCAGTTACTTAATACTTCGACGAAACTCTCCATTTCCCGTGCAGCTTTTGTGGGCTCGTAATCTTCAAAATGCTCTTCAACCAGTTTAATTGTGGAGTTGAGCCGGGAAATTATCCATTTATCCATTTCCGGGCGATCCCCAATTGGAATGGCTTTCCCCGAAAACTTGAATTCATCAATATTGGCGTATAGTGCGAAAAAGGAATAGGTATTTATAATGGTGTTAAAAAATTTCCTCTGAACTTCTTTCAACCCTTCTTCGCTAAACTTTAAGTTCTCCCAGGGTGAAGAATTACTCATCATATACCAACGAACGGTGTCGGCGCCAAACTCGCCGATCACTTCGAATGGATCAACAGAGTTGCCTTTCGACTTACTCATTTTCTCGCCCTTTTCATCAAGAACAAGCCCGTTGGAGACTACATTTTTATAAGCTTCTTCATTAAAAAGCATGGTTCCCAAGGCATGCAAAGTGTAAAACCAACCACGTGTTTGGTCTACACCTTCAGCAATAAAATCGGCAGGATAATTGTAACTGAATTCGTGATCGTTATCGAAAGGATAATGCCATTGAGCAAAAGGCATAGCGCCAGAATCGAACCAGACATCCAGCAAATCGGGTATTCTGCGCATGGTTCCACCATCGGGTGCATCCCAAGTCAGCTCATCAATAAAAGGGCGATGCAGGTCTAATTCCGTTGCTCCATCAAGCCCAGCTTTTGTGCGTAATTCGTCAATACTGCCGATGCACTCTATATACTCAGGATCTTTATCACTCACCCAGATTGGAATGGGCGTTCCCCAATAACGCTGACGCGAAATTGCCCAATCCACGTTATTTTCGAGCCAGGTACCAAAACGGCCAGAACCTGTGCTTTCAGGCTTCCAGTTTATTTTTTTATTTAACTCCACCATCCGGTCTTTAACACTGGTAGTTTTGATGAACCATGACTCTACCGGATACGACATCAATGGAGTGCCTTTGCGCCAGTCAAAAGGATAATTGTGAACCATGGTTTCGTGCTTATACATCAGGTTTTTCTCCTTGATGGCACGCGCGATATTCTTGTCCGCTTCTTTGAACCACTGTCCTTCAAAATCCGGAGCCTGATCGGTAAATTTCCCCTCTCTGTCGATAGGATTAAACATCGGGATATTGGCCGTTTTACTCGATTCGAAGTCATCCGCGCCAAAAGCGGGAGCAGTATGAACTACTCCGGTTCCGTCATTAGTGGTCACATAATCAGCAGAAATTACTTTCCAGGCTTGCGAGCGGTCATATTCTTTCAGGGCGAAATCAAAAACAGGCTCATAAGTACGGCCTAAAAGCTGCGCACCTTTCATCTCTTCGAGGATCTCGTAGTTTTCAATCAGAGCTTCTTCAAGACAGTCTTTGGCGAGGATCAGGTTTTCGCCATTATGACTTACTTTCACATAATCAAGCACTGGATTTACCGCCAGTGCCATGTTAGAAACAATAGTCCACGGTGTTGTAGTCCACGCAAGAAAAAAGGTATTGTCTCCGCTGTCTGCTTTAAACTTCACATAAACCGATGGATCCTGCGTCTCTTTATAACCCAAACTTACTTCATGAGAAGAAAGTACTGTTCCGCTTCCCGGAGAATACCACTGGATTTTATAACCTTTGTACACCAGGTTTTTCTTGTAGAGCTTGTTAAAAGCCCACCAAACAGACTCAATATATTTATTTTCGAAGGTGATGTAAGGATCGCTTTGATCAACCCAATAACCCATTCTGGAGGTAAGCTCATCCCAAAGGTCTTTATATTTAAGAACACTTTCGCGGCATTTCGCATTGTATTTTGCAATGCCATATTCTTCTACCTGCTGACGTCCTTCAAGGCCAAGTTCTTTCTCAACTTCAATTTCTACCGGCAAACCGTGCGTATCCCAGCCGGCTTTGCGTTCAACCCTGAACCCTTTTAGCGTTTTATAACGGCAAAAAAGATCTTTAACAGTCCGTGCCATTACGTGATGAATGCCGGGTTTTCCATTTGCCGTGGGCGGGCCTTCATAAAACGTAAAGGGAATACCATCCTCTCGCGTTTTAAGGCTTTTCTCGAAAATACTATTCTCTTTCCACCAGTTTAAAATTTCTACTTCTGATTTTGGAAAATTAAGTTGCTTTATCTCTGTGAATTTCTTTGCCATAAAAAACTTAGTTCGGCGAATAATTTTAAGCCTCAAATATACAAAATATCCTTGAAAAGCTTCTACCCACTTCGTTCAAAAAAAATACAACCTTGAACCTAAGAGAACAGATTTCGTGTTTTTCTAATTGTTATTATACTTTATAAAATGAAGTGAAAAATTAAGATCCATCAAAAAACACCCAATCGTGTCGAAAACTTATTTAAGAACCATCACAAAGAATGAACCCTATAAAGTGTGCTTTGTTTGCCTCGGAAATATCTGCCGAAGTCCAACAGCAGAAGGAATTTTTATTCATAAAGTGAAAAATTCAGGCTTAGAGGATTATTTCGAAATCGACTCCGCAGGAACCGCGGCATATCATGTAGGAGAAGGAGCAAACAGTAAAAGCCAGTCTACAGCTAACAAACATGGTATTCATTTGCCTTCTAAAGCACGAAAACTGGAAGCTTCAGATTTGGAATACTACGACCTGATTCTCGCTATGGACAGCGAAAACTTTGAGAATATCAATCGTTTAGATTCAAAAAATAGTTATCAGGATAAAATCAGGATGATGCGCGAATTTGATCCGCAACCCGAAGACGGAGAAGTTCCCGATCCGTATTATGGCGGCATGGATGGATTCGAAAATGTATACCGGGTTTTAGACCGAAGCACAGAAGCCCTGTTGGATGCATTGAAGAAAAAGATTGTTAGTAGTTAGCATGAGTTTACCCAAAGATTACATCGAGAATATACAAACCGAACTAAATTCGGAGATCGCGAAGATTTCTCCTGTGCATGGCGGGGATATCAATGAAGCAGCGTGCATTTCCTTAAAATCTGGAGAAGATATTTTTGTGAAGTGGAATGCTTCAGCGCCGGAAAACATGTTTGAAGCAGAAGCAAAAGGCCTTGAATTGTTGAGATCCGCAGGAACTGAGCTTGAAATTCCGGATGTCAAAATTGTGGGGAATGATTTCCTTGTACTTGAATGGATTCCTGAAGGCGGTGGGAAACAACATACTGCTTTCGGTTTTGGAACCGAGCTGGCAAAACTTCATCAAAAAACACAAACGGCATTCGGGCTAAATCACGACAATTATATTGGCCGCCTACCCCAGTCGAACACCGAACATTCCAACTGGCCAGATTTTTTCGCTTTGGAAAGAATTGAGCCACAAATTCAGATGGGTGTGGAATCAGGCAAATTAACGAGAACCATTCTCCGCTCGGTAGAAAAAATGTATCCAAAATTGGGCATGATTTTCCCAAACGAAAAACCCGCTTTGATTCATGGAGATCTTTGGAGCGGCAACTACATGTTTACGAAATCAGGCAAAACCAGCATTTATGATCCGGCGGCTTATTTTGGACATCGGGAAATGGAAATTGCCATGACTCGCCTTTTCGGAGGATTTTCAGCAAACTTTTATGAGGGTTATAACGAAGAATTCCCTCTGGAACCTGGTTTTGACGAGCGGGTGCAAATCTACAAGCTTTACCCTCTTTTGGTTCATGCTAATCTCTTTGGTGGAAGTTACTGCCGACAGGCGGAGGAAATTATTGAACGATATGCAGGTTTTTAATTTTTTTTGATAGAATTCTCATTATCCCTTAATAGAGGGATTTTTAATAAAATTTAAGTGTCTCAATTATGCTCGAATACAAACGAATTATATCACTTGTTCCCAGCCTTACCGAATTATTGTTTGATCTTGGTTTGAAAGAGGAATTGGCCGGACGTACCCGCTTTTGTGTGCATCCTGAAAATGATGTAAAAGAAATTGAGATTATCGGGGGAACAAAAAACCCAAACATCGAAAAAATTCTGGAGCTTGATCCCGATTTTATCCTCGCGAATAAAGAGGAAAACCGTAAAGAGGATATAGCCGAATTATCCAAATTTGTTCAGGTGAAGGTAACAGACATTGATACAATCAATGAGGCACTGATTGCCATTCATGAATTGGGCGAAATTTTTGGCAGACAAACTGAGGCGGAGAAAATCATTTCTGAAACCACCGGTTATTTAGATCAAACGTCGGAATTCCAACCTTTAAGGACGGCATATTTTATCTGGAAAGATCCCTGGATGACGGTCGGAAATGACACCTACATCCACGATGTGCTGGAAAGTTACCGTCTGAAAAACATTTTTAGCCATGAAAAACGATATCCCAAAACCACTTTAAAAGAAATAGCGGCCAAAAATCCTGATCTCATTTTACTGAGCAGCGAACCCTATCCTTTCAAAGAAAAACATATAAAAGAGATTCAGGAAGTCTGCCCTTCGGCGAAAATTGAGCTGGTTAATGGAGAATGGTTTAGCTGGTATGGCTCAAGAATGCCTAAAGCTTTTTCCTGGCTGAACAACTGGCGAGCAGCTATTTAAATTCAGAAATATCCAAAAGTGATAAAATTTGCCAGCAGTCATCCTATCACTATATTAGGTCAAAATTATTCCATCTCCGGCCATGAATCCATCTGCTCCGTTAAAAAATATTTTCATCCTGATAACCATGTCTGTTTTAATTTCCGGCTGCCAATCTGATAAACTTGAACGCATTTCTTACAACAGTGAAATTGTAGGAGAAGAGCGTGATTTTTTTCTGTACCTGCCCAATGGCTACGAAACTTCAGACAAAAACTGGCCGGTTCTAATGTTTCTTCACGGGAATGGCGAACGAGGTAATGGAAAAGATGAACTGGATTTTGTAAAAATTCACGGCCCTCTTTACGAGGCATGGATTCAAAAAAGAGATCTACCGTTTATAATCATTGTACCACAACTTCATATGTTTGGAATGGATAACGAAAGTGCCCCTTATCTCGCGAATCGCGATACCTCCATCATCCCAAAAAGATTAGCGGAAGGCGTACCGCCACGAAGCGCAGTTTCCATTCCCGAAACACCCATGGATGGTTCTGTCTCGCAGCATCCGGAGTATCTTACGCTTCCCAATGGTTGGTACAGAGTAGAAAATGATCTAATTGGGATGATTGACCATGTTTTAGAAAATTTTCGGGCAGATTCGAACCGTGTTTATCTGAGCGGGCTTAGTTACGGCGGATTTGGCGCATGGCATCTGGCAAGCACGCATCCTGAAAAATTCGCAGCTTTAAACCCGGTAGTTGGCTGGGGGCATCCGGATTTGATGGAGCCCATCGCGAAGCAAAGAATACCTGTTTGGGCTTTTGCCGGCGGCGGAGATCCGGTGGTGGAAAGCACCTATTTTTTTGCAGGATTAAACCGGCTGAAAGATTTAGGCCATAAAGAAGTACAGTTTACCATTCATGAAGATATGGGTCACGACACCTGGAAGCGGGTTTATGCTGGCGAAGATATCTACTCTTGGTTGCTTAGCCATGATAAAATTTCCAACGAAAAAAGAGCTCTGCACGGAAGCTGGGAAAATGAAAACGGGCAGAAATTCGTTTTTAACAGTGATGGCACTGCCGAATGGATAAAAGGTGATGAAACATTTTCAATTTCCTATGACTTCAATCCTGCAGAAAAACCTGCGCATATTACTTTAGAAGGTTTTGAAACAGGTTCTTTGGCTGGGAAGTCTTTGTATGGAATTGCTGAATTTGATGAAAAAAGAAACTCTTTCACCTTTTATTTTGAATCCGGTGATAACGAAAGTGTAAGGCCCTTAGAATTCAATCCGGATCAAAGTCAGAACTTTGTTCGTTTATAGAAATATTTTCTTCGTCTTATTCTGGATGACACGTCATTAATAAAAAGAGCATGAATACAGAGCACATTTGGAAAAATTTTCACGATCAGTTACTGGCTTTTATTATGGTAAAAGTTCAAAACCGTGAATTGGCACACGACCTCCTTCAGGAAGTGTTTGTAAAAATTCACCTCAAATTGCCTACGCTAAAATCATCAGAAGCACTTTCGGGTTGGGTGTACACGATTGCTAAAAATGTGATTATTGATCATCACCGGAAGGCCAAAACCCAGCAAAAAATGACTAAAGATGTTCAGTCTTTTTTTTATGATGAGGACGATCAAGAGCTATCTGCTGACTATTGCGAAGAATGCCTTCAACCATTTATTGAAGAACTTCCCTCGGAATTCAAGGAAGCTATTATGGCCACCGATTTAGGTTCTCTCACTCAAAAAGAATACGCAGAGCAAATTGGCCTTTCCTATTCCGGATTAAAATCCCGGGTGCAACGTGGACGGCAACAGCTGAATGAATTATTTGTTAACTGCTGTTCACAACGGGATTTAGTGAAACAAAAAATGGGGAAGAAACTACCCTGTGGCTGCCCGGCTTAATTGTTTGCGTCTTTTCCCGAATCATCCGTCTTAACAGTAAACCAAAACCAAAAAAACCACGAATTATGAGTACTCCAGATATTTGTACCTGCACCGATTGTGACTGCACAACAGAACTAACATGCGATTGTTCTTGCTGCAATAGTTAAGCAATTTTAAATCAGGCTGCCTTTTAAGGCAGCCTTTTTTTTGAGCGTTTGTCAGTAGAGTCTTTTTTCACTAATTCAAATTCTTCGGCTACTTCCCATTTTTTATCCTCATGCCTCAACAAGCTGATCTTTTCAGCAATAAATTCTTCCCGAAATTCTTTGCCTTCAAATTCCCACCAGGCTCTTTTAAAATTGGCTTTAGATAAATCCCGAAAAGCCAAAGTTACGTGTGGATTGAATTCCCTTTCATGATAATGGTAGTTAAATATTTCGGGATGATTGCGTGCCAGTTCTTCCATTTCCGCCTGAAGGTGCATTAAATCTTCACTCTTCTTCACATCAATGAAAATTACCCGTGGCGGAAAATTTGAAAAATCATGTAGTGTAATTTTAAGGGGTTCAACATTTTTGCACAGATTGTCCAGCATATTAGCCAGTTCTTTTTCATTTCCTTCACTCACATTAAAAGGAGCAAGTAAAGTAAGATGCGGCGGTGCATTTAAGGAATGGGAACTATCAAAGGTATCTCTGACGTAGTATTTCAGTTTTTCAATTTTTTCCTGCAAAGAAAAAGGAGGAAATAAAATGTAGCTGCGATTTCTTCTGTGGCACGACAATTGCGACTTATTTAATTGTTCAAATTTTCCTGAAGCATTCAAACAACAGGTGCTTTCTAAGGGAACATAAAAAACATATAAACGATTTAAGTAAGTACGTAATATGAAAAGAGAACAAAGAAAGTATAATATGAAAGCCACTCTAATAACTATTGGTTTAGCCTTTTTTGCAGGAATCATTTACACCTCCCTTATTATTCCGGATTCAATCTATATTTTAGGAATGCATAGTTATCTTTTCCTTGCTATTTCAAGTGCTTTATCCGCCTTTGTAGCCCGATTTTCTACCAAAATCCGCTCTGAGAAAGTGATCCTTTTAACTTTAGCTGGATTGTTGATCGTGATTATTTCACCCATTTTATTTAATGCTGTTTTGCTGGGCGAGAATTTGAGGCAGGAGATAATTAAGGAAACCTTTATCACGCTTTTCTTTGCAGGTCATGCAGCCATGATCGGCGCTTTTGCAGCTTCTGTGTTTCGTAAAATGAAAATGAGAAATGCTTTTCAAAGACTGCCCGCAAAATCCCGAAGTAAAGGCTTCTATCGTAACTCAGTTCCTGAAGAATATAAGAATAGAAGACCGAGACATAATTACTCACTGAGTGAGTAAATTTATCTAAAGGCTTTCATCATATTTTTGAACCTTTCGCTGATTTCAACATTTCCCAGATTCCCGATACTTCCTTCGTGTGTATGGTTTATTTTTTCAGGCGAAATAAAAGTACCGTCAGCTATATTTTTAGCAACTTTCTGATAAGCTTCTCGAAACGGAATTCCCTCTAAAACCAGTTTATTCACCGCTTCAACTGAAAAGATGAGCTTGTATTTCGGGTCATTGAGAATCTCCTTGTTCACCTCAATTTTCTCAGCGGCATATGCAGTAATAAACAGGCAGTTTTTTAATTCTTTGATTGCCGGAAATAAGATTTCCTTCAGAATCTGAAAATCCCTGTGATATCCTGAAGTGAGATTTGTAGTAGCCATCATCACCTGATTCGGCAGTGATTTTAGCGCATTAGATTTCGCTCGAAGCAACTCGAAAACATCCGGATTTTTTTTATGCGGCATAATGCTCGAACCTGTTGTTAACTCATCCGGAAGATTGATAAAACCGAAATTCTGGCTGTTATATAAACAAACATCCGATGCCAGTTTATTTAGTGTTCCTGCCAATCCCGCCATCGCGAAAGACAGCGCTTGCTCGGTTTTACCCCTTCCCATTTGCGCGTAGATAGAATTCACATTCATCCCGCTAAAACCTAAAAGCTCGGTAGTCATTTTTCGGTTGAGCGGAAATGAAGATCCGTAACCCGCCGCCGAACCCAGTGGATTTCGATTTACGATTTTAAATGCGGATTCCATCAAAACCAAATCATCGGTCAGGCTTTCCGCATACGCTCCAAACCACAGCCCAAAACTGGACGGCATTGCAACCTGAGTGTGTGTGTAACCGGGCATAAGGTGGCCTTTATTCTTTTCGCTCTGGGAAATCAGCGTATCAAATAGCTTTTCGGTGAGTTGTGATATCTCCGTAATCTGATCCCGCAAATACAGGCGAATATCGACCAAAACTTGGTCATTTCGTGAGCGCCCGGAATGAACTTTTTTCCCGATGTCTCCCAAAGCCCTGGTAAGCATCAGCTCGATTTGCGAGTGCAGATCCTCCACTCCCTCCTCAATTTCAAAATAACCGGGTTCTATAACTTCCGCTGAAATCCGATTAAGTTCGGTGGTGAGTTTTGTCAACTCGCCTTTTTCCAATAATCCCACCGATTCCAGCATTTTGATATGCGCGATGGTCCCCTGCACATCATATTTGGCAAATTCTAAATCCAGCTTGCGATCTTTCCCGACGGTGAATTTTTCTATAAACTCATCTGTGCTGATACCCTTTTCCCACAATTTTTTATCGCTCATTTTTCTTGAAATTAAACTTGGTTAGTCCCTATGAAATAAAATAATCAGCCACCAAAACTCGAAAACACTAAATTTAAATTTACCACTCAATAACTTTTCCTTCCAATTCCCAAAAAATTATAAACCCTTCGTAACTTTGTGCTTTGGTGGCAAAAAAACAATTCTGCTCGATTTCTAAATCTCCAATCCATCCAATAAATTGATGTAGAGTTTGATACCATCCCGAATTTCATCCAGGTAAATATATTCATCAATGGTGTGCGAACGATGAGTATCGCCCGGACCGATTTTTACGGTGGGGAACGTCATGTTTACCTGATCCGACAGCGTTTGTGAGCCATACGTTTGGATGCCTAATCCTTCTGCTTTCTTCACTAAAGGATGATTTTCCGAAATTCCTGAAGTCTTCCAGTGCATCGAACGCGGATTCACCTCGCACTGCACATGCTTGCGTATAATTTCCAGGACTTCTTCGTTCGAATACAACTCATTCGGGCGCACATCCACCACAAAACTACACTCATCGGGCACCACATTATGCTGGCTACCGGATTTGATTTGAGTTACCGTCATATTGATTTCCCCCAGCATCTCTGAAACTTTTGGAAACCTGAAATTCCGAAACCAATTAATATCACTGATCGCTTTATAGATCGCATTTTCGCCTTCTCCCCTTGCTGCATGGCCGGTTTTTCCATGAGCCGTACAATCCAAAACCATCAATCCGCGCTCGGTAATTGCCATATTAAGTGAGGTGGGCTCGCCTACCAATCCGGCATCTATTTTCCCCAACTCAGGAAGTACGGCCGGGACACCATTTTTACCCGAAATTTCTTCCTCCGCAGATGCCAGAAAAATCAAATTATAAGGCTGATTTTTTCCGGAAAGAAACACAAAAGCCGCTAATAAGCTCACCAGCGAACCGCCATCATCATTACTTCCAAGGCCAAATAATCTTCCGGCTTCGATGGTAGCCTTGAAGGGATCTTTCGTCCACTTTGAAGAAGATTTCACCGTATCGTGATGCGCATTTAATAACAAAGTAGGCTTTTTGGAATCTCGCTCTCCCGAAAGCGCCCACACGTTGTTCACCTTTCGCTCCGGGGTAAAGCCATTTACCTTCAAAGCTTCCGAAATAAGCTCCGCCGTCTGATCTTCTTCCGTGCTGTAAGAACGTGTTGAAATCAATTTCTTGAGTAGTTCGATTGCCTGTCCGGTAAGTTGTTCAATTTCTTTCATGGTTTATTTTCTTTTGTTAGAGGTCGGTGATTTTAGTGGATATCAAGTTTTTTACGGATCAGCGACCCGTGGTACATTAGGCTATAAAACCAATTCCGTTCCCGTTGTTCTTGTTTTGAGTGCATCAGAATTTCGGATGCTTACTTTTCGAACTCCTTTCGTTTTCGCTTCAAAGCCCAAATCCAGCTTTGGAATCATGCCATCGGTAATTATTCCGGTATCTCTCAAATGGCGATACAAAAGCAGGTTCATTTCCGTAATCAAGTTCCCGTTATTCATCACTCCCTGTTGCTCGAAACAAAACACCAGTTCCACTTCCAAGAATTCCGCCATTGCTGCCGCGGTACATGAGGCGATCGCATCCGCATTGGTGTTAAGCAAGTTTCCATTTCCGTCGTGTGTGAGGGGCGCGATTACAGGCACAATATCATCTTCCAAAAAACCCATCAGCTGTTTCGCATTAATCTTTTCTATATCGCCAGCCCAGCCAAAATCTATCGGTTCGGGCTTTCTTTTTTTTGCGGTGATGAGATTAAAATCAGCCCCTGAAAGTCCGGCTGCATTAACTCCCAATTTCTGAAGTTTGGCGACAATCTTCTTATTTACCAAACCGCCATACACCATCGTAATTACATCCAGCGTTTCTTTATCAGTCACTCTTCGCCCATCAATCATTCTTGCCTGAACGCCCACTTTGTCTCCAATTTTTGTAGCAATGGAGCCACCGCCGTGTACCAAAATTTTTGGGCCTTTTATATCCGCGAAATCCTTTAGAAAAGAATCCAGCTTGCCTTCCTGATCAATAATTTTGCCGCCGATTTTTATCACTTTTACAGCTTTCATCCCGCTAATCCTCCAGGATTTTCTTGAGCACAGTTTGCATAGAAACCACTCGGTTTGCGGCTTCAGCGATTGCCAGGCTTCGGCCGCTGTCGAGCACCGCATCCTCTACAATCATGTTTCTGCGAACCGGCAGACAGTGCATAAATTTGCCATTGTTGGTCAGTTTCATTTTCTCTTCCGTGATCATCCATTTCTCATCTTTTGAAAGGATTTTACCATAGTCTCGATAAGTGCTCCAGTTTTTTGCGTACACAAAATCAGCTCCTTCAAAAGCCTTTCGCTGATCGTATTCGACCCGAATATCTCCTGCAAATTCTTCCGCCAGTTCGTAGCCTTCGGGGTGGGTGATTGTGAGGTCGTATTCAGCAGCTTTCATCCATTCGGCAAAAGAATTCGCAACCGCCTGCGGAAGCGCCTTCGGATGCGGAGCCCAGCTCAGAACCACTTTCGGTTTAGCCACACTTTTGTGTTCTTCTATGGTGATGAGATCCGCAAAAGCCTGCAAGGGATGTCCGGTTGCCGACTCCATATTGATAACCGGCGCCGGACAATATTTCCGAAAAGCCTGCATGATTTGCTCACTGTAATCCTGATCACGATTTACCAATTCGGCGAAGGCACGAATGGCCACAATATCAAAATAAGTACCGATTACTCCGGCGGCTTCTTTGATGTGCTCGGCTTTATTTCCATCCATCACAACACCATCGGCAAATTCCAGCTGCCAACCCTGACTGCCAATATCCAAAACCGCTGTATTCAGCCCAAGATTGAAAGCTGCCTTTTGCGCGCTTAAACGGGTTCTTAAACTGGGATTCAGAAAAATCAGGCACATGCTTTTTTGCTTGCCTAACCCGGAAAAAGCAAAAGGGTTTTTCTTAATCTCGAGTGCTTCGGCAAGTAATTCCGGCAGGTTTTCTACATCTTTTATTGAGGTAAAGGATTTCATCACAAAACCTCCTTTAGAGCTTTAATCAATTTTTCACATTCATTTTGTTTGATGCCGAGCGGCGGGAGCAAACGCAGCACGTTTTTATCAGAGGATGAACCGGTAAAAACATGATGCTCGTACAGCAGCTTTTTCCTCCATTCGGCGATCGGAGATCCAAATTCCACGCCAATCATCAACCCAAAACCACGCACTTCTTTTACCCCGGGTAATTCTTGTAATGCCAATTTCAGATACGCTCCCATCTCCCCCGCGTTACCCATCAGTTTTTCCTGCTCCATCACTTCAAGTACCGCAAGTGAGGCAGCGCAAGCCAAGTGATTTCCACCAAATGTCGTTCCCAGCATCCCGTGTGAAGCTTTAAATTTAGGATGAATCAATACTCCCCCAACCGGAAATCCATTGCCCATCCCTTTGGCCATGGTGATTATATCCGGCTCTACTTCAAAAAGCTGGTGCGCAAAAAATTTCCCCGTGCGCCCGAAACCGGATTGAACTTCATCCAGAATCAATACCGTTTCAGTTTCAGTACAAAGATCTCTCAGGTGTTTTAGGAATTGAGGGTTGGGAGCATGGATTCCATTCACTCCCTGAACTCCTTCGATTATGACAGAACTAACATCTTTTTTAAGCAAAGCGGACTTCACCCCGTCAAAATCATTCAGAGCAAATCGCAGAACTTCGGCGCCTTCATTTACCGGAAATAAAATTTTGGGATTATCAGTAACGGAAACTGCCAGCGATGTTCGGCCGTGGAAAGCTCCATCAAAAGCGATAATTTTCTTTCTTTTATTGAATGCTGAAGCAACTTTCAGCGCATTCTCATTTGCCTCCGCTCCCGAGTTACACAAAAACAGGTTCCAGCTTTTATAGCCCGAAATTTTGCCCAGCATTTTCGCCAGTTCCTGTTGAATCGTGATTGGAACTGAGTTTGAATAAAAGCCAATTTGATTAAGCTGCGCATTGATTCGCTTCACATAATGCGGGTGTGAATGTCCGATAGAAATGACCGCGTGGCCGCCATAAAAATCCAAATATTCCAAACCATTTTTATCATAAACATAGTGGCCTTTCGCTTTCACAGGCTCCACATCCAGCAGCGGATATACATCAAATAAACTCATTCTGTAATCCCGTTAATTTTTTCATAAGAAGCCAGTATTCCTTTAATTAGCGCCGAGCTTAATCCCTGATGCTCCATTTCGTTTAACCCGGCGATTGTACATCCTTGTGGTGTGGTCACTTTGTCAATTTCTGTTTCGGGGTGATTTCCTCCCTCCACCAGTAATGAAGCCGCTCCACGCGCCGTCTGCATGGCAATTTTCTGAGCCTCTTCGGCATGAAATCCGAGCTGAATTCCTCCCTGAGTGGCGGCACGAATATATCTCAGAAAAAATGCAACTCCGCTGGCTGCCAAAACCGTGGCTGCTTTCATCAGGTTTTCTTCAATTATGAGCGTTTCTCCGAGTGCTTTAAACATTCGCTGTACTTCTTTTAGCTGCTCCTGAGATGCATTTTCTGAGCACAGGCACGTCATGGATTCGCCAATGGCAATTGCTGTATTTGGCATCGCCCTTACCACCGGAACAGAAATCCCCAACTGCTTTTTGATGGAATCTATTTCTACTCCTGTAATGGTGGAAATAAGTACGTGACGACCTGAATCTAATTCCGTTTTAATTTCCTCCAAAACCTCCGGTAATTGTTTGGGTTGAACACAGAGGAATAAGAATTCTGCTTCTTTCACCGCCTTCTTATTATCAGCAGTAAGGTTGAAGTTTTGTTTCTCCAGAGCGGTCAGTTTATCGAGATGGCGGCGGGTCAGCCATATATTTTCAGGTTTTGTGATGCCTGCGCCTGCAATTCCCTTCGCAATTGCTACACCAAGATTGCCTGCTCCAATTATCGCTATGTTGAGTTTTTCTGCCATGTTCAAAATGCCGTTGATTTAAAAATTAATCCTGTAGTTTCATCCAGCCCGAACATTAAGTTCATATTTTGTACAGCCTGACCTGAAGCTCCCTTCAACAGGTTATCAATTACGCCGGTTATCAGTACCTGATTTCCGATTTTTTGCATGTGAAGTATCGCCTTATTTGTATTCACAACTCGTTTCAGATCGGGAGAAGTCGCGGAGATGTTCACAAAAGGATGATCCTGATAATAACTTTTGAACAACGATAGTACTTCCTCCTCCGATTTTGCTGTCTCTAAATAACAAGCACTCAAAATGCCGCGTGTAAAAGCTCCCCTCATCGGAATAAAATGGATTTCATGCTCAAAATTATTCTGAAGCTGTTTAAGGCTATGCAAGATTTCTCCCAAATGCTGATGCTGAAATGGTTTATAAACCGATGCATTATTACTGCGCCAGCTATAATGTGTGGTTTCTGTGGGATTTTGTCCCGCCCCGGTACTTCCTGTTATAGCCGTAATATGAACAGGATTTTTTAATAATCCGGCCTGAGCAAGAGGTAGCAGGCTGAGCTGAATACAAGTTGCGAAGCAGCCCGGATTGGCGACTTTTTGCGCGGTTTTTATGGCTTCACGATTTAGCTCTGGCAGTCCATATACAAAATCATGATTGTTGGATTTGATACGGAAATCAGAACTAAGGTCTATGATTTTTGCCGTCTTCGGAATCACTCCGCTTTCTATCGCTCCTTTTGATTTCCCATGGCCTGAGCAAATGAAAACTACATCCGCACCAGAGGAAATTTCCTCTTCAAACTTCAAATCCGTTTCACCTTCTAAATCGGGATGTGCTTTGTGAAGGAATTCGCCTTTGTGGCTTTCACTCGCCACAGAGATTATTTCCGCCTCAGAATGGGAAAGCAAAATCCTGATTAATTCTCCGGCTGTATATCCTGCTCCGCCTATTATCGCTGCTTTAATCATTTTCCTGCACCTGTTTTTGAATGAGCATGGCATTCGATAAAATTTTGGTGAAACCCTTCACATCCTCTCCGCTCCAGGATTTATTTATTTCTCCATATTGCCCAGATTCGGTAGACATCAGGTCAAAACCGGATTCTATTCCTAACACTTCAAATCTCTTTTTATCGAGCTGAACAAATACTTTACCACTCACATTTTTCTGAGCATCCTCCAAAAAGGCCTCGATATTTCGCATCACAGGATCAAGATATTGTCCCTCGTGCATCAGCATTCCATACCAATCCGCAAGCTGATCTTTCCAGTACAACTGCCATTTTCCAAGCGTATGCTTTTCCAAAAGTTGATGTGATTTTATGATCATAAGCGGTGCGGCTGCTTCAAAACCAACCCGGCCTTTTATCCCGATAATAGTATCGCCGACATGAATATCTCTCCCAATACCATAGGGCGAAGCGATTGCGTCCAGTTTTTTGATAAATTCCACCGGCGTAAATGATTCACCATTAATGGTTACCGGTTCTCCTTTTTCGAATCCCAGCTCAACCAATAACGGCTCTTTATTAATCACCTCGGTTGGCCAGGCTTCTTCAGGAAGTGTTTTATGTGATGTGAGCGTTTCCGCACCGCCAACCGAAGTTCCCCACAATCCTTTGTTGATGGAATATTTTGCCTTTGCCCATTCCTGTTCTATTCCGTGAGATTTCAAATACTCCACTTCTTCTTCGCGGCTTAATTTTTGGTCTCTGATGGGAGTGATGATTTCCAGCTCGGGAGCCATCACCTTAAAAATCAGGTCGAATCGGACCTGATCATTTCCCGCACCGGTACTGCCATGAGCGATGGCGTCAGCGCCGGTTTCTTTAGCGTATTCAGCAATCGCCACCGCCTGAAAAACCCGCTCCGCACTTACTGAAAGAGGATACGTGTGATTTTTTAGCACATTCCCAAAAACCAGGTACTTGATCCCCTTTTGATAGAATTCCTCTTCTACATTCAGGCAGATATGATTTTTGATACCAAGGGTTTTTGCTTTTTCAGCCAGTTGTAATTCATCAGCTTCATTGAAACCTCCGGTATTTACGGCTGCGGTAATAACCTCGTAGTTTTTTTCCCTGGCAAGATAAATGGCGCAATAACTGGTATCGAGTCCGCCACTGAAAGCGAGTACTATTTTTTTCTTTTTCATAGAAACAGGTTTACAGGATTTAGAAATTTCAGAAAGGCGGCTGTTTTGAGCCTTACCCAACGGTAATATTTTGCGATATTTTTCTCTCGCACCTTTTTTGTATTGGTATTTGGCTTTTTAGGATCAAAAAGCATTCCCGTGCACAAACAATTTTTGCGATTATTTCGCGTCAGGATATCAAAGTTCGGACAGCTTTGGCATCCCTTCCAAAAAGTCTCGTCTTGTGTGAGTTCCGAAAAAGTTACCGGCTTATATCCAAGATCCGAGTTAATTTTCATCACCGGCAGGCTGGTAGTAATGCCAAATAATTTAGACTCAGGATATTTCTTTCTCGAAAGCTCGAAGGCTCTTGATTTGATTTTCTTAGCCAGCCCCTTTCCGCGATAATCGGGATGAACGATAAGCCCGGAGTTTACCACATACTTTTTGTCTTCCCAGATTTCGACATAACAAAAACCGGCAAGCTGATCATCATCCAAAGCGATTACGGAATTTCCATTCCTGATTTTCATTTTGATGTATGCAGGATCACGCTTTGCAATTCCAGTACCACGCTGATGAGCAGCAACTTCAATTAAGGCGCAGATATCTTCAGCATATGAAGCATCCTTTGCGGAAGCAATATTTATGGAAATGGACATATTTTAAAAAATGATAATGAGTGAGTGTAGTATGCTACAGAAAGAATTGAGAACGGTAAAAGGGATAAGCGCTGTTTAAGCTAAACAGCTAAAATAAATTACCGCCGTCGCGGGATCCGCCGGAGGGAAGAAAAGTTGGTTCTATTTCTGCATTCGTTTTGCATGGCTGTAAAGAAAAGAAAACTCCTTTTTTAAAACAAGAGGTTTCTAAAAAAAGCCGATTAAAATTTTAAGTCCGGCTTCTCACAGAGTCTCTCAGACTAAAGTCTTCTAAAAAATCCGCGAAACTCAGCGAAAATCCGCGAGAAAAAATTGATCTGAATCCTCAACTGCGCAAGAACTATAATAAAACATTCCAAAGCTCAATCATTACATGCAAAAATCGCACTTTCCTGTTATACTTGGCGTTAGATTAAAACCATGGAAAAAAATCATTTCATATATCTGTTCATCGTTTTTTTGATGACGACAGGCTCAGCATTTGCACAGGTTCAGAGCACCGAGGAACTCTCAGGGAAATCCGCATACATCATGGGGATGGAAGCATTTTCAAATCAGGATTTTGAATCTGCCAGAGAGCTTTTGCTCACTGCTTATGAAGATTTAGATAAAGCTACGGGAGTCAGTTATGCACTCGCCGATACCTACCTCCTTCTTAATAATTTACCTCTGGCAGCCTGGTACGGAAAAGAAGCAGTTGCCGGCGATGAAACCAATAAATGGTACCGGCTGAAACTTGCCACCATTTACAGGAGCGCCGGACAAAATGAAGCAACACTTGCTGAATTAAACACCCTGCTCGAATTTCATCCCAACGATTTTGATGCTTTATACATGCTTGCAGAAACTTATAAAGAGTATGGAGAATTCGCGAAAGCAAATCATACACTCAACCAGATATTGAGATTAACCGGGCCCGATGCCGTACTATATTTGTCGAAGTTTCAGAATTTTGAAGCGCTTGGTTTGCGCGACTCGGCGATTGTGCAGTTAGAAAAAATCCGCTCGATTGATCCGGACAATCTTAAAGCTTTGAACATGCTTGGAGAATATTACGCCCGATCCGGCAAAGAAAATCAAGCGAAAAAAGTACTGGCCGAAGCTTTAGAACGAAATTCCCGCGATCCTCAATCACTCATAAATTTAGCCGCAATTTTTCTTGATAGTCAAAAATGGGATAGCGCCGGAACTTTACTGACCAACTTTGTTTCAGACCCGCTTGTGGAAACTGAGCAAAAGTTAAGTATCTCGCAATTTCTATACGCCCGGGTTCAGGAATCTCCGGATAATACTCAGTTGCAAATGGAAACCAGCAGAGTTATGGATGCTTTTGCCGAAAATGAACAGGAATATGCCCCCGCATTCACTCTGTCGGGCCAGTTTTACGCTCAAACAGGTGAAAGTGAAAAAGCACTGGTTATGCTGGAAAAAGCGAATGATTTGCTTCCTGAAGATGACATCGCATGGCGGCAAAGACTTCAACTTTTGTTAAGTGAAAACCGACTGGATGAAGCTGTTGAAGTAGGTGAATCGGCAAATCTAAATGTGCCTGACGATGCTTTTATCCAGTTTTTTGTGGGATCGGCCTATATGCTGAAGAACGAAAACTCAGATGCTGAGAAATGGCTGGAAAATGCTTCTCGTGCCCCGGCACGCCGGCCCTTCAAATCGCTTATCTTTGGAGCTTTGGGAGATGTTCGCGCCAATCTTGATAAACATGAAACGTCTGATGAAGCTTACGAAACGGCGCTTCGGTATCATCCCGAAAATGACAACGCGATGAACAATTATGCTTACAATCTTTCTGTACGTGAAGAAAATCTTAAACGAGCCAAAGAACTTGCTCTGAAAGCAATCGAATTAGACCCGGGCAATTCTTCCTATTTAGATACCGTTGGTTGGGTATATTTTAAACTGGAAGATTTTGATCGTGCCCGAAGATTCATAAAAGCGGCTATCGATACCGGAACCGCAAGTGCAGAAGTGCTTGAACATTTGGGTGATGTTTATGAACAACTTGACGATATGAACGAAGCCCGAAAATGGTGGAAGCAAGCTTTTGAGAAAGATAACTCAAGAACACATCTCGAAGAAAAAATACAATAAATGCAATTTCGCCTCTCTCTCTTATTTTTAATTGTGGTGAGCACTGCCTTTACCGCATGCAGTACCTCGCGAACCATCAGCACCGGAGAATTCAGTGACAGCACCATTCCTGCTGAAATGATAGTTTCTGAGATTCCCAATTATGAAGATAAACTGCAAACGCTTTCGGGTAAAGGCCGTGCCCTTGTAAGTGAACCTGGAAACAGCGAACGCCTTACTATTGATTTTGAAGCTAATAATGAACTCAGCCTGCTCACTATCAAAAACAGAATTGGCATTGAGGGCGGGCAAATGCTGGTGGATCAGGATTCCATTCTTATCTACAGTAAAATTGATAAGGTTGCCCAAAAAATTTCCATCTTTGACGGACGCCTCACAAGCCTGAATGAACTCGCTTCTATCAATATTCTGGATCTTATTAACTATAAAGTGGACGCCGCAGAAGTCGAAGAAGTACTTGAAGACAATAATTCGTACCAACTCCGTTTAGTCAATGGTGCTGAAGTATTTGTAAACAAAGCGAATGGACAGGTTTTGCAGGTGGATCAAACACAATATGGCGCGGCTCCTTATTCCAGAATTATGTACGAGGGTTATGGGGAAATTGAAGGATATACATTACCCAGAAAAATCACCATTTTTAGTACCGACGGCGATTCTAAAGTGGCGTTCTTAATTCAGTCTTTACAAATCAACCCTGACGGTTTACATTTAAGCATCGATATTCCTAACGATATTATCATCAAACGGTTATGACAAAAAGCTACTATTTGAAATCCATTTTGCTACTGTTGTTTTCCGTTTCCTGCGTGCTCCCCGGTTTTGCACAAACTTACGAAGAAAAGCGGAATAAAATTCTTCAACAGCAAAATAACACACGCGCTGAAATTAATGTGCTTGAAGCACGGATCAGAAACTTTCAGGAAAGGGTAAATCAGGCAGAAGCTCGTTTCGATAAATCCTACGAACAGTATCAGTCTCTCACCAGTCTAATTGCTCTTCAGGACGACAAAATTCAAAGTTTGCAGGAAGAACAGTTTCAAATTACAGCAGAAATTCAGCTCACTGAACAAGAAATTGAATTGCGTGAACTTGAGCTGCAAGATTTGATTGAGAACTACAAGAAGATCATTCTTTACGCCTATAAAAATGGAAGAACAAGTAATCTTGAGTTGCTGGTGACTTCAGAATCCATCAACCAGATGCTGGTTCGCTCGCATTACCTTCAAAAGTTTGAAGAGCAGAAAGTGAAGCAAGCGGATCAAATAAAAAAGCACACGAAAGAGCTTGATGAAGTAAAGAAAAGCCTAAATAATATTCATCTCAAAAACCAACTTGTGCTTGAGGAAATCCGCGATGAAAAAGATGAATTGGGCAACCAAAAACAGCAGCAGGAACAAACGGTTGAGCGAATAAAAGAAGAGCGCAGTACGTGGTTAGCTGAAATCCGTAAAAGCCGGGGAGAACTGGAAAACCTGGAATCCGCCATTAGTAGTATGATAGCGGAAGAAGAACGTATTATGGAATCTGAAAATGAACGCCTGCGAAAATTAGAAGAAGCCAGGAATATTGCTGACGCTTCCCGAAGAGCCGATGAAGTTAGAAAATATTCCACCCCCGCAGGCCGCGAAGGTTTGAGTGCTGACATTCTGCTCGCATTTGAAAACAATTTCGCTCAGGCAAAAGGACAGCTTCCCTGGCCGGTAAACAGTAAAACCGTTTCTAAGAAATTCGGCCGAATTCGCAACCCTCTTTATGGCACTGTAACGGAACATCCGGGAATTGATATTGTAGCTGACCCTGCCTCTAAAGTCCGTTCTGTTGCAGATGGGCAGGTTTTCAGAATCAGGCCATTACCCGGTTATGGCGATGTGGTTTTTATGAGCCACGGCTCTTACTACACGGCTTATGGCAACCTCAGTAAAGTAGATGTGGAAGTGGGCTCAGTCTTAAAAGCGAATGAAGTCATTGGGCTTTCGGGAACGCTGCAATCTGAATTGGGCGAAGTGGTTTTCTTTTTGATTCGCAAAGGCAACGAAAACTTGAACCCTGAATCCTGGCTGGGTTCGAAGTAGATCCTTTTTTACTAATTTATTGCACTTTCAGCCGCTAATCTGTTATCATCCAAAAAAAATTAATTTCTGCCCTTGGATAATTTACCACGTTTTATTTTCTACGCATCCGGTGTAGTCGTGCTCTCCGCCGCTTTTATAATTTTCACCTCCGAATTGCTTCGCATGGTGAATGCCCCCTCATGGACCGGCACGCTTTTCTTAATTTTCTACGGCTTTGTCTACTTCAATTTTGTTTTTGCCAGCAGCCGCAGGTTTATGCGCCGCCTCAATGGTTCAAGTTCAACCCCTTATGTCTTTGGAATTTTGATCGCTCTTCCCCCATTGGTTTGGGTTAATATTTACGATGCAGGATTGGGAGAATCCATGGCTTACTTCATCGTTGTCATTGTGATTGGTTGTGGATTGGGAGCATATTTTGGACATCGTGCCGGTTTAAAAGCACAAATCACTTTCAAAGAAAACCTTCAAAAACACCTTGATCAAGACAACGACCTTTAGAATTGATGTCGTCTTCAACACAATCTTAACAAAAACCGACACCCATGAAACTGATGAAAACTGTTACTTCTGCTCTTCTTTTTCTTTTCTTTTTAAGCGGAACTGCTTTGGCACAATCTAATGGAACCGAAGTTTTAAGAACCATCGGAGAAGCTCCATCACCCGACCGGATTGAAGGGGATATCACCACGTTAGTAGATTTTGGAACCCGCCATACTTTATCAGATACCACCTCAGAAACAAGTGGAATTGGGGCAGCCAGAAGATGGCTGAAAGCGGAATTTGAAAAAATATCGGCAGACTGTGGCGGCTGCCTGGAAGTGATGTATGTCAGCGATATAGTTGAGGGTGAGAACCGAATTCCGGAACCCACAAATATTGTGAACGTGATTGCAATTCAACGAGGAACAGCAGATCCAGACCGTTTTGTAATCATGAGCGGAGATATCGATTCCCGCGTTTTGGATGCTTTGGACGGCACTTCTGAATCTCCCGGAGCAAATGATAACGCATCGGGTGTAGCGGGAGTTTTGGAGTCTGCACGGGTTTTGAGTCAGTATGAATTTGAAGGTTCTATTATGTACGCACAGCTTTCAGGAGAAGAACAGGGGCTGTTTGGCGGTAAAATCCTTGCTGATTACGCCAAAGAGCAAGGCTGGAAAATTAAAGGCGTACTGAACAATGATATGATTGGAAATATTGAAGGAATAAACGGGGTGATTAATAATACTACCGCAAGGGTTTTTTCTGAAGGAACCCGATATGTCGAAACCGAACGCGAAGCAATGATTCGAAGATTTACAGGCGGTGAAGTCGATTCTCCCTCTCGTAATCTTGCCCGTTATGTTGATAAAATGGCTGATTTATACATCAGAAATTTAGATGTGATGATGATTTACCGACTTGACCGTTTTGGACGGGGTGGGCACCACCGGCCTTTTAACGAAGCGGGATTTCCGGGAGTCCGTATCATGGAAACGAACGAACATTATGATCGCCAGCATCAGGATTTACGAACCGAAAACGGCCGCGAGTTCGGAGATATCTTAAAAGGTGTAGATTTCGATTATGCAGCAAAATTGACCGGCTTAAATTCCGTAGTGATGGCAGGAATGTCATGGGCGCCAGCGCCACCGGATGGAGTTCGTCTTTCAGGTGCAGTTCAACCCAGCGCAAAACTCGAGTGGGAAGCACTAAGTAAAGAAGAAAACCCTCAACTTGCCGGTTATAAAATTTACTGGCGCCTCACCGATTCCAATCAATGGGAAAAGAGTATTTTTGTAGGTGATGTGACCGAGTACACGCTCGAAAATGTGGTAATCGACAATTACTATTTCGGTGTAGCCAGCGTTTCGAAGGATGGCTTTGAAAGTCCCGTGGTATTTCCTGGCCCGGCCGGAGCTTTTTAGGCGCTACTTTGGAGTTTTAAAAAATAATCTGGGGATCCTTAATCCTGATTTTTTTATCCTCCATCCAGGAATAAGAACTCTACAGCATTCTCATCAATGAAAATCTTCATGGTTATTAAATCTCAAAATTTGATTTATATATATTTAATTATAAATAACTTAATATTTATTCCTCAAAGTTAACTCAGATACTGTTTTGACGGGGAAAATTATTGATGAAGAAAATGAGCCTGTGGCTTATTCTCATATCGGTATTGAAGGAAGTAGTATTGGCACAATATCCGATGAGGAGGGAGAATTCAACTTAGATATTTCAGATATGTCAAGTTCTGATGTTTTGGTGGTGTCATCTGTAGGTTATGAACCTCAAAGGTTTAATTATAACCAACTACCGATAGAAAGAAAATTTAATATAGTGATGAAGAAAAAGATCTATACAAGTGATGATGTTGATATTATTGCTTTGAAAACTAAAAAGAAGACTTATGGTTCTATCAGAATTGAGAGAAATTCGGGTTGGAATTTTTCCGGTATTGCTAATGGAAATCAAATTGGCATGATTTTTAAGAATTCCAACAACATCACCTTATCGAATTTAAATTTTCATGTAGAGACAAAAGGGTATGATAGTCTTCTATATAGAGTAAATTTTTTTGAAGTTATTAATGAGAAGTTAGTACAAGTAAATAAAGAAGATATTCTAAAGCTTCATAAGATCAGCAATAACATTGTCAGCCTAAGCTTGGATAAACATGATATTGATTTTTACACAAATTTTGCCGTAACAATTGAGGTTTTAAAGGGCTGGCAAGATGAAACTGCCGTGGAACAAACAGAGATCATATTTATCGGACGAAATTCTATCCAAAAACGAATGATACTTAAGAGTCACCAATTTGCACCCATAGAGTATTATGATATAATACTTAATATTTCTGTCGACTCTTTTTTTCTATGAACCAGGCAGCTTGAGTAAAATTCGGGTAATCCTTTAATCCTGATATTCATAGTTCACTCGGAAGGTGTTTAAACCATGATTCATGGGATTTTCAAGATTATCCTGTTTTAAAAAAAAATCACTCTACTTTTTATCCTCCATCCAGGAATATGGGTAGCTGGGATTATCGAGCCGCATTGCTTCTGCAGTTACATAAAGTGGCTTAAAGGTATCAACCATCACGGCGTATTCATCGGTTTCTTCCACGCCGATACTTGCTTCAGCTTTTCCAGGTTGTGGCCCGTGAGGAATTCCCCCGGGATGAAGGGTGATGTCGGCATATCCAACTCCTTCACGACTCATAAAATCACCTTCTACATAGTAGAGCATTTCATCGGAATCCACGTTGGAATGGTTATATGGCGCCGGAATAGATTCGGGATGATAATCGAATTTACGCGGACAAAAACTGCACACCACATAATTATGTCCCCTGAAGTTTTGATGTGTGGGCGGCGGCTGATGAATTCGGCCTGTAATCGGTTCAAAATCTTTAATGTTGAAAATCCATGGATACAAATATCCATCCCAGCCAACTACATCTAATGGATGATGACCAAACGTATAATGATGGAATCTCCCTCCTTTTTTGATTCGGACTTCATAATCCCCTTCTTCCTCAAAAAAAAGCTGTTCTTGTGGAAGCCGGAAATCCCGTTCACAAAAAGGACTGTTTTCCATGAACTGCCCCATTTCAGATAAATAGCGTTTAGGAAAATCGATTGGGCCGGTAGAATCCAGGTACAGATACCTGTTTTTATCTGAATCAAAGTTCATTTGATAGGTTGTGCCACGAGGTAGGTAGATGTAATCGCCGTATTCGAAATCCAGCCGACCAAAAACGGACTGCACATGGCCAGTTCCTTCATGAATAAAAATCAGCTCGTCATGCTCTCCATTTCGATAAAAATAGCTCATGGAATCAGTAGGACGAGCTACGCCAATCTGTACGTCATTATTAAACATAAGCACCTTTCTTCCAGAGATCGGGTCGCCTCCGGCAGGAATATCTTTAGTTTTCAGATGCCGGTGCCGCAACATTTTTTCATCCACAGCTTTCAAAACAATCTCATCACCCGCCTCAACCTTTTTTACGCGAGTCGGCATATGATAATGGTACAGCAGAGAACTGTTTCCATGAAAACCTTCCGCACCGAATAATTCTTCAGTAAATAATTCTCCATCCGGACGTCGAAAAATAGTATGTCGTTTATGCGGGATTGATCCCAATGCGTGGTAGTACATAATGTATAATTAAAGATTCAAGATTTAAGATTAAAGATTGGGGTTTGGAGTAATTTTTAATCTTTAATTTTAAATTTTTAATTCCTCAGAGGTTTCCTCTGAGATCTTGTTCGCGTTCAATTGCCTCAAAGAGGGCTTTGAAATTCCCTTTTCCAAAACCGCGGGCGCCTTTGCGCTGAATGATTTCAAAAAATAATGTGGGGCGGTCTACAATAGGCTTACTGAAAATCTGCAACAAATAACCTTCATCATCCCGATCCACAAGAATTCCTAAATCCTCAAGTTTATTTATGGGTTCATCAATTTTCCCAACACGATCTTCCAGCTCTTCATAATAACTGGTTGGCACCTTCAGGAAATCGAGTCCACGATCCCGTAGTTTTGTTACTGTGTCAATAATATCTCCGGTTAACAGTGCCACATGTTGAACACCCGGGCCTTCAAAGAAATCCAGATATTCTTCAATTTGTGATTTTTTCTTTCCTTCAGCAGGCTCATTTATGGGGAACTTGATCATGCCACGTCCGCCGGCCATCACCCGACTCATCAGTGCTGAGTATTCGGTGGATATATCTTTGTCATCAAAACTTATGTATTGGGTGAAGCCCAACACATCACGATAAAAAGCCACCCAATCATCCATCTTGCCAAGTTCCACATTTCCCACACAATGGTCTACAAACTGAACCCCAACCGGATCGGTTTTTAGCAGACTTTCCTTTTCCTTGAATCCCGGCATGAAAACGCCGTTATAATCTGAGCGATTGATGAACGAATGAATCACATCTCCATAAGTTTTTATGGCCGCTTTGCGGATGGTGCCATGTTCATCCTTTAAATCATGTGGCTCTTCCACGGGAACACCGCCCCGCTTTACGCTTTCATTGAAAGCACGGTCTACATCCTCCACATGCATGGCAATATCCTTGATACCATCTCCGTGCTTTTTCACAAATTCCGCAATTGGCGAATTACTATTCAGCGGTGCTGAAATCACAAAACGAATATTTCCCTGCTCCAAGTAGTAAGAAGCGCGGTCTCTCACACCGGTTTCCAAACCCGAATAAGCTTTCAGTTCAAAACCAAAAACTGTGATATAAAAATGAGCGGCTTGTTTGGCGTTGCTCACATAATGCTCAACATAATCTACATCCTGCAAGCCAAGATGGTCATCAAATTTTTCTTCTACGGGTCGTTCGAGTGTCTCTTGAGATTCTGTCATTTTTCAATTTTTTTTTTGATTATTGATCTGCTATGAAAATACAAAATAAAAAAGCGCTTCCATATTTTAAAGCACTATCCAGAATAACAGTTATAGAAAAGAAAAAGTTGGCAGATGAATTCTGAGATTTTATTAAAAGAAACCTCAATCTACAATTACTTGTTTAGATAGATAGCCTCCAAAACGATGACGCGACAAATTCAGAATTATAAAAAGCGCTTCCACAAATTTTTGTATATTTAAGCCATGGAAACTCAAGAAAAACTCGACGAATTTCAGGCCCGCATAGAGGCGGGAGAAAAAATTGAACCCAAGGACTGGATGCCCGAACGATATCGCAAGCAGCTGATTCGGATGATGAGTCAGCACGGACATTCCGAGATCGTGGGAATGTTACCCGAAGGAAACTGGATTGAACGAGCTCCATCCCTGAAAAGGAAGCTGGTGCTTTTGGCTAAAGTTCAGGATGAAGCTGGCCACGGACTGTATCTCTACAGCGCAACCGAAACGCTGGGAATCAGCCGCGAAGAACTGGTAGATCAATACCTGTACGGAAGCGCCAAATACTCCAGTATTTTCAATTATCCTACACTTACTTATGCAGATATCTGCACCATCGGGTGGCTGGTGGATGGCGCCGCGATTGTAAATCAAACTATGCTGGCGCGTTCTTCCTACGGACCTTATTCTCGTGCAAATGTTCGTATTTGTAAGGAAGAAAGTTTTCACAAAAAGCAGGGTTACGAGATGCTGGCAAAATTGGCAAGTGGAACCCCGGCTCAGCAAAAAATGGCACAGGATTCAGTAAACCGCTGGTGGTGGCCAAGTTTGATGATGTTCGGCCCGAGCGACAAAGACTCTCCCAACAGCGCTGAACTTTTGAAATGGCAGGTTAAATTGAAAAGTAATGACGATCTCCGCCAGCATTTTGTAGATCGTATGGTAATGGAAGCCGAAGCAATCGGGATGAATTTACCGGACCCGGGTTTGACCTACAACGAAGAAACAGGTCATTGGGATTTTGGGGATATGCCCTGGGATGAATTTTGGAACGTGGTAAAAGGCAATGGAATAATGAATCGGGAAAGAATTAAAGCCCGTCGAAAAGCCCATGAAGATGGAAAATGGGTTCGTGAAGCAGCTTTGGAATACGCGCGGAAAAAGAAAATGAAAGATGCCTCATAGTTTGATAGGTCATTCTGTGCGAGAGCGAAAAACCTATCTATTTCACATTTATAAATAGTTAAATAGCAAAGATCCTTCGGCAGTAGCCTCAGGATGACATAAAAATTTTAAAGTTATATGTCTGATAATAACGACAACTGGCCTCTTTGGGAGGTTTTCACTCAACCAAAAAGCGGGAAACCTCACGAACATGCGGGTAATGTGCATGCACCGGATGAGGAAATGGCACTTCAAAATGCGCGAGACACCTACGCTCGCAGAAATGAAGCCGTAAGTATTTGGGTGGTGGAATCGAAACATATTACGGCATCTACTCCCGAAGACATGGGGCCGTTTTTTGATCCGGCTAATGATAAGCCTTACCGGCATCCGCAGTTTTATAGTGTGCCAAGGGCTGTTAAGAAACGTTCGTGATAAATTTTGAATTTTGAATTATAAATGACTGAATCAAAAGACCTAACTAAACAAGAAACTTTTCTGACTTATCTATTACGTCTCGCAGATGATCGCCTCATCCTTGGTCAACGAATGGCAGAGTGGTGCGGACATGGCCCGGAACTGGAAGAAGATCTTGCGATGGCGAATATCGCGCTCGATCAAATTGGCCATGCTACGGCACTTTATGCTTACGCCGCTGAAATTGAGGACGCTGGTCATGATGAGGATCATTTCGCATATTTTCGGGATGATGTCGACTTTAGCAACCTTCAACTTTGTGAACTTCCTAAAGGTGATTTCGGCTTCACAATCGCTCGGCAATTTTTGTTCAGTGCATTCAGTTATTTCCAATACGAGCGGTTAAAAGAAGCTAAAGACGAACAGTTTCGTGGAATGATTGAAAAGCACCTCAAAGAAATAAAATATCATCTTCGCCATACAAGAGAATGGGTTCTGCGTTTGGGAGACGGAACCGAGGAAAGTCACGATCGAATCCAGGAGTCTTTTGATGAACTCTGGATGTACACCGGTGAGCTTTTTTATATGGATTCTGTGGACGAGCTAATGATTGAAGAAGGTTTGGGCGTTGATTTGAAATCCTTCCAAGACGAATGGAAAAAATTTATGGAAGAGACATTGAACGAAGCCACTTTAAGCGTTCCTGACTGGGATCAGTTTATGATGACCGGAAGCCGAAATGGAGTACATACTGAGCACCTGGGGCCTATGTTAGCTCAAATGCAGTTTTTGAGAAGATCTCATCCTGATGCGCAGTGGAAATGATAGAGATTAAGAATTAAAGATTTAAGATTATAGATTGTCAACAATCACTATACATACCGAAGAACAAATTTGGGAATTCCTCAAAGAGGTAACTGATCCGGAAATTCCGGTATTGAATATCGTGGAGATGGGGATTGCACAAAGTGTTGAGATTGAAGGCGACAAAGTTCTGGTAAAAATCACCCCAACTTATTCCGGCTGTCCGGCAATGAATGCCATTGAACAACTGGTGCAAGAAAAGTTGGAAGAGCGCGGTGTTGAAGATTTTGAAGTAAGACTGGATTTTTCTGAAACATGGACCACCGACTGGATAACCGAGGAAGCAAAATCCAAACTCAAAAATTACGGTATCGCTCCTCCCCAAAAAACAGAAGAAGAAGGCGACTTCCTGAAAAGCTTATCTGACACTAAAATAATCCCCTGCCCTTTTTGTGATTCTTTTGAAACGAAATTAGTGAGTCAGTTCGGTTCCACAGCGTGTAAATCGCAGTATTTTTGTAATGAATGCCATCAGCCTTTCGAGCATTTTAAGTGTATATAGTATCACAGATTTTTATGATTGCACAGATTTCACTGATTTTATAATCTGTGTTAAATAATCAGCGGCATCTGCGAAATCAGTGATCGCTTTTTGTGATTCTATTGCTAATACCTAAATTCACCTAACACTAAAATCACACTTTCACATGCTTACTTAGATTTTACCCGATTAATTCTGGTAAAAAATCAGCGAAATCAGTGATCAAATCTCTAAATCCCCTAAATCTGTGATCTCTACTGAACTTAATAACGGCGTTTTCACCATCACCCTGAACCGTCCCAACAAACTCAACAGTTTCAACTTTGAGATGGCGGATGAAATGAAATCTGCTTTGGATGTAGCCGAAGTAAATGATGATGTCCGTTGTGTTTTACTCACCGCAAACGGACGTGCTTTCTGCGCCGGACAAGATTTAGCCGAAGCCACTGAAGTCTCCAATGATCCCGATCGAGATCTAAGCGAAATTGTACATTTCACCTATTTGCCCATTATTAAAGCTATTCGCACACTTGAAAAACCTGTGGTTTGTGCAGTAAACGGAACGGCTGCCGGAGCCGGAGCCAACATCGCTCTTGCCTGTGATATTGTAATTGCCAATGAGGAAGCAAAATTTATCCAGTCTTTTTCCACAATTGGCCTTATTCCTGATAGCGGCGGAACGTACATCCTTCCAAGACTAATCGGTTTAGCAAGAGCTACCGCACTCACTTTTTTGGGTGAAAAAATTTCCGCCAAAGAAGCCGTTGAAATGGGAATGATCTGGAAGTCTTATCCTGCCGATAAATATTTGAATGAAGCTGTCGCCATAGCTCAAAAACTGGCACAAATGCCTACCCGTGGATTTGGGCTCACAAAACGGGGTTTCAACGCGGGTTTTAATAATGACCTCGAAACACAGTTAAAACTGGAAGCAGAACTTCAATCCGAAGCCGGAAAAACCGAAGACTATAAAGAAGGTGTTCAGGCATTTTTAGATAAACGGAAGCCGAAGTTTAAGGGTGAATAATGACCGCAGATCACTGAGTTCATTGATTTCGCAGATTAACTTTTACGCTTCACATACGTATGACTCTTTTTTATGGATTCACTACTACTATGAAAATTGAACTCAATAACAATATCAAAACACTGCTTATACTTGAAGAAGCTTTACTTTTTCTTGGCTCGGTAATATTATTTGGATTGGCTACCTCTTACAGCTGGTGGATGTTTGCGCTCCTTTTTTTCCTGCCGGATATTTCTTTTTTGGGTTATCTCATTAACACCAAAACCGGGGCCTGGTTCTATAATATTCTTCACCATAAAGGTATCATGATTTTATTAATACTGGCCGGTTATTTCTCTGAAATTCCTCTCTTATTGGCAGTTGGAATCGTCTTTTTCAGTCACACCGCATTCGACCGTATCTTTGGGTATGGATTAAAATTCTTCGACAATTTCCATCATACACACTTGGGAAAAATTGGCTGAAACTAAATAATCGAAACCGATTCACTTTTCTTGCAGAATGCTATTTATAATGTCAGACACTTGTCTTCGGAATACTTTTAGCCTATAGTGACCTTAAAATCACAGTTCATTCAAACCAATTACAAACTCCGAATACGCCGTATTCTGCACCCCATTTTGCAATCTTTTATCCGCAGTGTAAAATCTTCCATCATATTCCACCGCTAACGCCAAATAGCATGCGTCATATTGAGTAACAGGAAACCGTGTTGAAATGAAGAATATTTCCTTACTTAACCTTTCATAAGAAATAGTGATAAAAGGCAGATTTCTGATTATCCGAAAAATTTCTTCCGCCTCAGGAATTTCCAGTTCCCTTTGCCTTACTTTTTTTGAAAGGATATTATCCACTTCAATCAGAAATAAATCGGGTACCACAAAATGATCCAGCTCCTTCAAAAAAGAACGTGCTTTTTCACTATCCTGCTCAGGTAAAAACCATTTAATAGCAAAGCAGGCATCTATCACACAAACCCTCATCTCAGGCGATCTTCAGAGAGATCATCAGCGCTGTTCGAAAATTTTCGGCCCGATGCTTTATACTTTTCATATACATCTCTCACCACACTTCGGGTTTCTTCTATATCAGGGCCGGCATACATCTCCAGTAAAGATTTTAATTCCGCTTGTAGCGAACGGTGATTTTCTTCAGCTCTTTTTTTTAGATTGCTAAGTGTTCTCTCATCTATATTTCGGATTAATACATCTGCCATTGTTTTAGCTTTTGTTTATTGATATCATAATGATATCTATTTTATATTTAACTTCCAAGGGGAAAATAATTTCCTCTAAAGTTTCCTTATCTTGGAAGCGATTTTTCAGCAAAATGAATGGATTTAATGATTGAAGAAGATGCAAAGATAGGCGTTGTTGGCGCTGGTACAATGGGAGCCGGAATCGCACAAATTGCGGCCACTCAGGGACATCAGGTTTTTTTATATGATGCTTTCCCGGAACAGCTTGAAAAAGCGGAAAACGGATTGAAAAGCATTCTTGCCCGTCAGGTAGAAAAAGAGAGGATGACCCAGGGTGAAATTGATGCCATTTTATCCAACATCGTATTTGTCGATAATATCACCATGTTTGGAGATTGCTCCTTTGTGATTGAAGCCGTTGTTGAAGATCCCAACATCAAAAAAGATGTTTTTGCCCGTCTGGAGGCTATTGTTTCGCGAGAGTGCATTTTAGCATCAAACACCTCCTCTCTTTCCATCGCCTCCATTTCTTCATCCCTAAAAAAACCCGCGCCATTTTTAGGCGTTCATTTTTTCAATCCCGCTCCGTTGATGAAACTGGTGGAAATTATTCCCTGTATTGCTACGGATGAAGAGGTTACAACTTCAACCCGAAGATTTATAGACAGCTGGGGGAAAACCACCGTTCTCGCTAAAGACACTCCGGGATTTATTGTGAATCGTGTGGCGAGGCCTTTTTATGGTGAAGCGCTTCGCATTCTGGAAGAGGGAATTGCCGATGCCGCCACCATCGACTGGGCTATGAAAGAAATCGGCGGTTTCCGGATGGGGCCCTTTGAGTTGATGGATCTTATTGGCCATGATGTGAATTATGAGGTTACTTCCACCGTTTTTGAGGCTTTTTATTATGATCCGCGTTTCAAACCTTCATTCGCACAAAAACGATTGGTTGAAGCCGGATGGCTGGGGAGAAAATCGGGACGGGGCTTTTACGATTACCGTGATGGAGCCCAAAAAGCTGAACCGAACAAAGATGAACAGCTTGGCAAAGATATTTTCAACCGAATTTTGGCGATGCTAATCAATGAAGCTTGTGATGCAGTTTTCATGAACATTGGTTCTATTGAAGATGTTGACCTGGCCATGGAAAACGGCGTTAATTATCCCAAAGGTTTACTTAGGTGGGCGGATGAAATTGGCCTGAAGGAAGTATTAGGTCGTATCGAAAATCTGCAGCAGGAATATGGCGAAGATCGTTACCGCCCGAATCCATTGTTGAGGAAGATGGTAAGAGAAGGAAGGAAATTTCACGAAGAGTAGCTGTCAGTATTCAGCTTCTATAGAATAGCTGAATGCTGACAGCTGAGTTATATACATCAAGAAAAAAATATGAATCCAATAGTCAAAAACATGCTCTCCAACGATGCCTTCTCCCAATGGTTGGGCATCAATGTAGTAAAATCAGAAGCCGGATATTGTAAACTGACCATGAAAATCCGGGAAGAAATGACAAACGGATTTGGAGTCTGTCATGGTGGAATCACCTTTTCCTTCGCCGACAGCGCTCTCGCTTTTGCCTCAAATTCCCGCAGATCAACTTCCCTCGCTTTAGAGAACAACATCAACTTCACCAAAAAAGTATCGGTTGGAGATATACTAACTGCCGAAACTGAAGAGGTTCAAAACGGAAAAACCATTGGCGTATATAAGGTGAAAGTTACGAATCAGGCAGAGGAGTTGGTGGCAGAGTTTAGGGGGACAGTCTACCGAACCGGCACAAGTTATTAGGTGAAGTAATTCAAAATTTAAAATTCAAAATTTAAAATTATAATGGCTGACGCATTTATTATTGATGCCGTAAGAACTCCAATCGGAAAACTAAAAGGCGCACTCTCTTTTATCCGGGCAGATGATTTGGCGGCTATTCCCATTAAGGAACTTCTGAAGAGAAATCCTGAAATTGACCCAAAGGCCATTGAAGATGTGATATTGGGATGTGCAAATCAGGCCGGAGAAGATAACCGGAATGTGGCTCGGATGGCTTCTCTTTTGGCTGGGATTCCGGTTTCGGTTCCCGGGGAAACAGTGAACAGGTTATGTGCGTCGGGAATGAGTGCGACGGTAAAAGCATATCATGCCATCAAAGCGGGAGAAGGAGATTTATTTATCACCGGCGGGATTGAACACATGACACGCGGACCTATCGTTTTGGGAAAGGGATCTTCACCTTACTCGGGCACTACGGAAATGCACGATTCTACTTTTGGCTGGAGATTCATCAACCCAAAAATGAAAGAAATGTTCGGCACGGATGGCATGGGAATGACGGCTGAGAATGTAGTGGAGAAATATAAAATCAGCCGCGGAGATCAGGATACGTTTGCGGCCTGGAGTCAGCAAAAAGCCGGAGCTGCCAGAGATTCAGGAAGATTGGCCAAAGAAATCATTCCGGTTGAAATTCCCCAGCGAAAAGGAGATCCGATAATTTTTGAACATGACGAGTTTATACGTCCTGATACCACTGCCGAAATTCTTGCAAAACTTTCTCCTGCATTCAAAAAAGACGGAAGTGTAACCGCAGGAAATGCCTCCGGATTAAATGATGGAGCCGGGGCCATTTTGGTGGCTTCTGATGATGCCATTAAGCAATTTGGCCTGAAGCCTAAAGCACGAATTAAAGCTCATGCCGTCTCAGGAATTGAACCGCGAATTATGGGATTAGGTCCTGTCGAAGCAACACAAAAAGCTCTAAAACGCGCCGGACTTACCCTGGATGATATGGACGTGATTGAGCTGAATGAAGCCTTCGCCGGTCAGTCGCTCGGCGTTACCCGATTATTGGGATTAGATGATGATGACAAACGGTTAAATCCCAACGGAGGCGCAATTGCCTTAGGGCATCCACTCGGAATGACGGGAGCAAGACTGCTTCAAACAGCAACAGTCGAACTTCATGAACGATCAAATGCACGATATGCGCTTTGTACGCTTTGTGTGGGAGTTGGGCAGGGAATGGCTGTTGTTTTGGAGAAAGTGTAATGGTTATTTGTTATGGGTTAATTGTGAAGGAGGTTTAAATGAACAAAAAATCAGCAATTCAACATTTGAGGATCTAAAAGTGTGGCAAGTTGCCAAAAAGGTCAGAAATGAAATTTTTGAACTGGTAAAGAAATTTCCTGCATCAGAAAAGTTTCGACTGACAGATCAGATATTTGAAAAGAGCAAAAAATGATGCCGCTCATGATGATGAAGTGCCCTATAGATACGATTCACCTTCAAACCCAGATAACTTTTAACCAATAACATGATTTACGAATTCAACAACTACAAACCCGTTATCCACGAAAGCGCATTCATACACCCGCAGGCGGCGGTGACGGGAAATGTGATTATTGGGAAGAATGTGTATATCGGGCCGGGAGCAGCTATTCGTGGGGATTGGGGCAAGATTATCATCAAAGACGGTTGTAATGTGCAGGAAAATTGTACCATTCACATGTTTCCGGGAGTTACGGTGATTTTGGAGGAAGGAGCTCATGTCGGGCATGGCGCCGTAATTCATGGAGCTCATTTGGGAAGAAATTGCTTAGTCGGAATGAATTCTGTTGTTATGGATAATGTGGAAGTGGGGGAAGAATCTATTATCGGTGCTCTGACTTTTGTTCCGGAAGGCATGGAAATCCCCAGACGAAAAGTAGTGGTTGGGAATCCGGCTAAGATTGTGAAAGATGTAACGGATGAAATGGCCAAATGGAAAACAAAAGGCACAAAGCTATATCAACAGCTGCCAAAGGAACTACAAAAAACGCTAAAGGAATGCGAGCCGCTGCGTGAAGAACCGGAAAACCGAAAAGACCAGGAAATGGGTTATAAGACGTGGGGGAAGAGGAAGCTGGAATAAAAGTATTCTTTGTTCAATAATTTGCGCAACGAATACTAAATAATCTCATTTCCTTTTATCTTTTGTTAAATCTTATTAGACAGAAAAATGCTTATTCCAATTCTTTGGTTACTTGCGGGACTGATTTTACTCATTAAAGGAGCCGATTGGCTTGTAAATGCAGCCTCTGCCCTTGCTAAAAAATATAACGTTTCTGATTTAGCGATTGGCTTAACAATCGTGGCTTTCGGAACTTCCGCACCCGAATTAGTGGTAAACGTAATGTCAGCGTTTCAGGGGTATCATGAGATTGTTTTTGCCAACGTCATTGGAAGTAATAATTTTAACTTGCTAGTGATTTTAGGCATTTCCGGCCTCATCACTCCATTGGTAGTTCAGTCCAGTACGGTGTGGAAGGAAATTCCACTTTCTCTTTTTGCCGCCATTTTACTCTTCTTTTTAGCCAATGATTTTCTCTCCACTTCCCTCCCCGGACTCTCCCGAATCGACGGAATCATCTTTCTTATCCTTTTCGGACTTTTCCTTTTCTACGTTTACAAACAACTTGGCTCTGATCCTGCAGAGGCAGAAGCTCCCATTACTGATTTTTCTCAATTGAAAATCTGGTTATTCATTATTGCTGGATTAGCCGGATTGATTTTAGGCGGAAAATTAGTTGTGGATAACGCTATCGAAATTGCTTCCAGTCTGGGAGTAAGTGAAAAAATAATCGGACTTACTATCATTGCCGCGGGAACTTCCCTGCCAGAATTGGCCACTTCCATTGTTGCCGCTATGCGTAAAAATGTAGATATAGCGGTAGGTAATATTATTGGCTCTAATATTTTCAACATCTTCCTGATTCTCGCCGTGAGTTCACTCATAAAGCCCATTGAATTTAATCCATCCTTTAACAACGAGCTTTACCTGCTCGCCGGCGGAACTGCATTCCTATTTATCGCGATGTTTACCGGGGGCAAGAAAAAACTGGATCGCTGGGAATCCGCTTTAATGCTGATTCTGTTCCTCGCTTATACCGTGTTTTTAGTTTATAAGGAATTATAAAAATTTGGTGAGAGATTCACCTTAACATCCCCGAAATAAAACCGGTCGTCCACGCAGCCTGAAAATTGAAGCCGCCGGTAATACCATCAATATTCAGCACTTCGCCGGCAAAATAAAGTCCGGGCACAATTTTGCTTTGCATCGATTTCATATCAATCTCGGAAAGTTTGATACCTCCGCAAGTCACGAATTCTTCCTTAAATGTTGTCTTCCCTCTTACTTCATATTCATCGTTAAAAATGATGTGAGTCAGCCGGTTTATATTCTTCTTTCCCAAATTCTCCCATATCATATCATCAGCTAAACTCAGTTTGTTGAGCAAAAACTCCCACATTCTGTTCGGCATGTTAAATGGATTTACGTTCGTCACTTTCTTTTTTGTATGATGTTCTACCACAGATTTCAATGCCGAACGGATTTCTTCTTCCCCCTTACTTCCCGCCCAGTTTATCATCACTACAAAATTATAATTCCTCTCATGAAGTTCTCTCGCTCCAAAAGCCGACAACTTCAGAATAGCCGGTCCGCTCATTCCCCAATGCGTAATTAAAAGTGGGCCTTCACTTTTCAGTTTTGATCCCTGAATTCGAGCCTCTACCGGATTCACAACAACGCCCATCAGCTCTTTTACCGGTTCATCCGGCATGTTGAATGTGAACAGCGAAGGCACAGGCTCTTCAACGCTGTGCCCCAAATCTTTTAGCCAGTCAAAACCTGATTCTCTGGGACTTCCTCCGGTTGCAATAATCACCTTGTCCACTTTTTTTATTTCTGATTTTTTGAAGCCCAGCTGGAATCCATCACTTAGCTTTTGGATGGATTTTATTGGTGAATTTAATTTGATAGAAACGCCAAGTTTTCTGGCTTCTTTGGTGAGGCAGTCAATAATGGTTTGGGAATCGTCGGTGACCGGAAACATGCGCCCATCTGACTCCGTTTTTAACTCAACTCCCCGCGCCTTAAACCACTCAATGGTGTGATTGGGATTGAAAATTCCGAACGCTTTTTTGAGCGGCCGTTCTCCCCTGGGATAGTTTTTAACCAACTCGCCAACCTTAAAACAGGAGTGCGTAACATTACATCGTCCGCCTCCCGAAACTTTTACTTTCGCCAATAGTTTTGCAGATTTCTCATACAAATGAACGTTGGCAGAAGGATGATGAGCTTTACACGAAAGAGCGGCAAAAAAACCAGCAGCTCCTCCTCCAATAACAGCAATTTCCATTTTTTTGATATAAAAATAGCAATTTCCACTGACGAATTTAGATCAAAACTCCGTATCGGACCTAATGTTGAGAAAATTGCTAAGTAAATTAAACAGCAGAAATTTTCAGATTCAGTTTATCCTGCCTCAATATCTAAAAATTCTTTAAGGCACTCTTTTACCCCATAAATATCTTCTGGTTTAAGACGTGCAAATTTCTTCAGAATCAAGGTTTTATCAAGTGTGGCAAGTTTCATTCTGGTCATCGATGCTTTTGGCAATCCTGCTTCTTTCCAAGATTTAATTGTATAGTCTCCCGGCCTCTTATTTCTATTCAATTTACTCGTTACAAACATAACTAAAACATCTGGTCCGGAATTATAATCTTTTGGAGATATAATAAGCGCAGGTCTTTTCTTATTTGTGCTGAGATCGGTGAAAGGAAAAGGAACAAGGACAATATCCCAAAGATCATAAGTCATTGTAGATCTCGTCTTCGTCATTATCCCATTCGGAAAAAGAAGGCTCACTGACCCTCATTATTTCATTGAGTTCATTTTTATAACCTAAACGTTGAGACGCTTCTGCTACATAATCATCAATTAATTTGCTTACTAAAGCACTCATAGTCTTCCCTTCAAGAGAAGCGATGGCTTTCAGTTTTCTTCTTGTTTCATCGGGGATTCTGATACTCATTACACTCATAATTTCTCCTTTTTGTAGGATAACCTACAAAAAGGTAGTGCTCTGTTCATTCATTTTCAAGTCTGCAAGATCAATCAGAATTAAAGGAATGATTGCCCTTTTAGACAGAGTTTTTGTTTATGAGAACAAGCGTGATCCCATGGACCTCTCCTTGGAATTGTTCATTACTTAAGTTGAACAATTCGAACAAGGAAATTTTCACAAGAACTTCTTGATGCTTTTTTAGATGATTACTGCGCAGCATTCTGCAAATTCTTATGTTGCTTTTAATTAGCAAAAATAAAAAACAGTTAGTGGATGTTCAGTTATTCCATTTCCTGTCTAAATAATTTTCATATGCTAAAAATAATTCTTGTTCTATTCTTTTTTTGCTGTCCTGATTACTCCTACAGTCAAAATCATTTAACCCCGTTAGATGATATTATATTTGATGGTAGTTATTTTTATGCTATTGCAATAAATAATTACAAATTACTCAAAATAGATACCACGGGTAAAGTTGTTTCAGAATTCGGGGAAAAAGGAAGAGGGCCTAATGAATTTCTTTCTGCTAATATTGAACTTACTTTGATAGGGGAAAAACTTTATGCTTTAGATAAGCAGGGTTATAGAATAGTAGAAATAGATACAAAAACATTTACTGCGATTAATGAGAAACTTATAAAAGGGAATCCTATAGATCTCCTTAGTTTAAATAATCATTTATCTGGTCTTTTTATTCGGCGCTTTAAATCAGAGGTAAACGAGAAGCTTCCAGAGATGGAAAAAACCTTTACTGTCGAAAATTTATTTCCCGAAAATGTTGAGACAGAAAGTTTTTTCAAGTTTAAGGAAGAAGAGTTAAATCCGTTTTATGATCAAAAATCAGTCCACTCAATCGGTGCCAATATTGTAATACATTACCCTTATAGAAGTAGTTTCCACCTGTTCAAAGATGATCAACTTCATTCTCTTACAATTCCGTCTGTAGAGCCATTAGCACTCGGTAATGAAATTGACAGAAATTTCCAGAACCAAATAATTCGCAATAGATTTAAGTATGAAAAAATTGCTAATTATGAGTTAGTTAAATCTATCATAGCAAGTAATACTTCAGATAAAATTATTTTTAATATAAGCTCGTATAAAATGGGGAATTCCTTATTTGAATTTGATTTATCCAAACAAACTTTTTCAATAATAGGAGCCTTTCATTATGAAAAAGCAATAGGAATGGATGCTAATCAAATTTATTATTTGGATGAGAATGTAATCGCAAAAACAACTCTCTCATCTATAAGAGCGTGTGCTAATGATACTCTTGAAGTCTTCATAAGTTCATTTAATCAACAATGTTCTACTTGTAAAGAATCTCTTAACGAATTATTTGAAGTTGCTAAACAATATCATGTACCAGTAAATATTTTTGTAAAAGATTCGTCTTGGTTTTCATCTGCTGATGAGGAGGATTATAGGGAAGCAGCTGAACACTTATCTGAATGGGGAATTTGGGGGAGCATCAAATTTACTGATGAGTGCAACGACTGTTTTAATTCAAACATCAGTGTTCGTTTTGTAACGGATTCCCAAAAAAGTTCTATAAAGAGGTTACCAGTTGACAAAAGCATAATACACAAAAGCTTTTCTTGCATTCCAGAATAGAGCATTAGCCTTGAATTTTCCACCTCCTTTAAGGTTTACCTGCGTTCTAAATTTTTTCCGAAGCCATTTTAAACCAGCTCAGGTTAACGGGTCTATCTCACGAAGTCATTGTGTGTTTTCTATTTCTGACATCGCAATCGGCGGTTAATCCTCTTATTTTAGACAGAATTTTTAAAGGATTTTATGAAAACAAGCGTACTTAAATTTGGCGGAACTTCAATGGATGATCATCACACCTGGAAAAAGGTGCTGGAGATCATTCGACAATATGAAAACCCGGTGGTGGTGGTTTCCGCAACCGCACGAACTACACGCAAGCTGGTAGAAGCTGCCAATCTTGCTGCCGAGGGAAAGTTAAAAGAAGCGGAAGAAATTTCTGAAGCTATCAAGACCCGCCACATAGAGATCATAGATGGATTTCTGAAAGAAAATCCACATGAAAAAAATCAGCTCATCAGGGAAAGCTGTGTTAAAAAAGTGAATGAAAAAGCAGGTAAGCTTAACAAGCTCCTTTTGTACACTTCCAGAAAAGGAGAAATCACCCCCGAAATGAAAGACGCGATTATCAGTATAGGAGAACAAATTTCTTCGTATCTGCTGGCGCAATGTGGCCTCTCATTGGGACTTCTTACCCAGCATATTGAAGCGCGAAAGCTCATTAAAACGGATGCCGAATACGGGAAGGCGAATCCAAATATGTTCCTGATTACCCAGAAATGTGGTTCTCTTGAAACCGTCCTGGAAAGTGGATTTACACCGGTTATTGGAGGTTTTTATGGTGAAGCGCCGGATGGTACCATTACCACTCTCGGTTTCGAAGGTTCGGATTACAGCGCCAGTTTAATTGGTAGCGCAATAAATGCTTCCGTCATCGAAATATGGACGGATGTAAGCGGCGTATTTACCAGCGACCCAATGTTTATTTCAAATGCACGTCCACTGCCGGAGCTTAGTTATTTTGATGCGACGGAAATGGCTTATTTCGGCGCAAAAATTCTTCACCCCTCTACCTTAAAACCGGCGCAGGAACGGAACATTCCAGTTTTGGTGAAGAATATATTTAAACCTGAAGAAGCCGGTACAAAAATTATTCGTGATTCTGAGCATAACCTGGATGTACTGGCTTTATCCTTCAAATTCAACATGGCAACTCTTACGGTGAGCGCCTATGAAACGCTGATGGGCTTTTCTTTTCTTACCAAAATTTTTAAGGTTCTGGAGGAAAACCGAATCGCCGTAGATGCAGTAAATACCACCGAAGCTTCCGTAACTATTGCCCTTTCGGATTTCGAAAAACTTGAGGTGTTATCGAAAGCATTTATTGAAATTGGGAATGTATCCCTTGAGCGAGGTAAAGGTTTACTGACTTTGATCGGTTGCTCCATTCATTCGGTGGACGAACTTACAGAAAAAGTGTTTTCCGTTCTCGGGAAGGTCAATGTCGATATGATCTCCTTCACTAAAGAAAAACGCATTCTGAATTTAGTAATTGATGAGGAAGAGGTTGTGGATGTAGCAAAAAAAGTACATTCGAAATTGTTTGATGAATGATTTTCTTCTTTATGACATATAGAACTTTGAAAAATTCAATTCACCAGACGAAAGTGTTCTCCGGAGAAATTCCTACTTCTTATCTAACTGCGCAAACAATTTTGGGATGAGGTTCGCTCGGAGGGAATCGAGACCGGTTTGATAGGAAGTGGCAGCGGCTTTTTCGTAGCTAATACTTACTCCTTTTACATTAGCGAGGGAATAGGCGGCTATTTCTTCTCCAGTGGCCAAACTTGTGGCTGTAATTTGATAATCCAGGAATACAGAAAAGAATCCCTGTGTTTCGCTGCCCTTTTTGGCGTTTATATTCAGTTCCAGGTATAATTCAGCTTCACTTAAATCATCCGTAAAAACAAAATTTCTTTCTGTGAATTCATTCTTGAGCACGGGCTGAAAAAACTCCGTCACTCTTTGATCGCCTAAATACATTTCTGAATGTTTTAGAAAAACAGGCCTTCCACTCACATTAAATACAAACCGGGTTTCGGGGGCGTTAAAGCTGCCCATCAGGTTTACTAAAAATTCATTGGTTACTTCTTCTGAGAGGTAGCGAATCAGGTCTGCTTTTGCAGTAATAATTTGAAGTTTATCCTCCGCAACCAGTTTTGAAAGTTGCGAACTTGCCATCCCATTTGCATCCGAAGACACTTGTTGTTCCAGTTCACCATCACCCCGCAAAAAACTGAAAGTTATGGGAACACCTTTAAGCGGAGTATTTGATGCTGAATGGAGAATTTTTACGGTGAATGGTTGCTCTGCAGGCTGGCCGATCCTTACTAAATCAGGCCCGGAAATTGCTTTCAGCTGAAAAAGCCTGATCGTGGTTTGAATGTGAGAACGTAATTCCGCAAAAAGGTTTATTTCTCTTCCCTCATGATCCACCGGCGGCATTTGATCGATATAGGGACTGATATCACCCATCCCACTCACAAACTGTGAGAGGGCGTTGCCATAATTTTGATGTTCTAAATGTTGCAATCCCATAGTGTAGGCAAAATACGCTTCCACTTTCGCCAGTTCTATTTTCTGCTGAAGCCGTTGTTTGTATTGTTGTTTTGAAAGCCTGAGATAAACCCAGTATTCCTTGCCGTTTTCCCATGTGTCAACCACTTCAAAATCTTCGATCGTTCGCTGTGCTTGTAATTCAACTAAGGCCGAAAATGAACTGCTGTATTCACCATCCACTTCTTCTTCCAAAGATTTAGTAACACTGGCAACATTCACTTCAATTTGTGATATTAGGTTGCTCAATGCCAGATCTCGGGCTTTCGATTGATATTGCATATCATTGGGGTTCTCTTTATCGATTCCCGCAATACCAATATAAAAGAGGGGGTCGGCTGGATGATTTTGGAGCCAATCCGGCTTTTGCTGCGCGTTCGCCGTTTGGAATAAACCAAACGTAATTGTTACCCACAATACTAACGTCAGCATTTGCAGGTTTTTGACACATTTCACCCGAACCTTCCCCCAGTATTTATTCAATTGTATTCTAAGCATAGCTGTTTTTACTAATTTCCAGGTGGACTTGGAGGCAAAGGCAATCCACTTTCACCCCCACTGTCTCCTGATAAATAAAGAACGCTTGTAACTGCTCCACCAATTACTGCAACTCCAGTTATATAAAGCCATCCTCTTTTTTTCTTTTCTACATAAGTTCCGGCCAATTTTGGAGCTAAAATTTCGAATTCCGTTAGCAGCCCATCTTGTTCTCCCCTGTACTCAAGACTTTCGGAATTTTCTATGGAGGCGGTTTCTACATCAATTAATCGAACTACTATTGAATAGGTTTGTCCGATTTTGCCAATATCACCAACCACTACCTGTGAAGCTGATAATAATTTTCCTAACTGAACTGCTTTATCTTGATCCGCCAAATCAGAAGCACTAAAACGCTGCTCAGACAGAACCTGCTCCATTGCCGATCGCTCAACCATTGTGTAATTGAGAGTTCGCGCCATTTCGTTGCGAAATTTATTTGTAAGTGTGACGGCAACATCACTGGTAACCCCAGATGTTACCCTGAAATCGAACACTGCTAATCGCTTTTTTTGGGCATGAACAGATGTCGCCATTATCAAAATTAAAACAAGTGTAGAAGTAGTTTTTAAGAGTAATTTCATGATGCATTTTATTTGATAAGTGTCATTTTTTGAATCTTTGTATAAGTGGATTTGCTCGTACTGCCTCGGGCAGATAATCGATAAAAATAAACTCCACTTGCCATACTGGCTGCATTCCAGATAAGGTCATAATATCCCGCTTCCATTTTTTTGTTAATAAGGGTTGAAACCTTCCTGCCCAGCGCGTCAAAAACTTCGAGGGTAACTTCCGCAGATTCCGGCAATCCAAAAACAATAGTAGTGGAAGGATTGAATGGATTTGGATAATTGTGTTTCAACACAAAAGAAGCGGGAAGTTCTGAGATCCCCATATTATTGGATTTTATGAAAGCTTCCGTTCCCGCCAATAACCGGAATTTACGGGTAAGAGTATCACCCAACGCGCTGCGGATTGACCGTGAATTCTCCTCTTCGATATTCAAATTCCAGATTGTGCTTTGATTAATATCAATCAGCCTTACCTGGAATTCTCCGGGAAATTCCCCTAAAGGCGAAAAATCCATATTTATTTCTGGGGATGAGGAGTTTGTATGAACTTCGAAATCCCAATAATGCCCTTCCGAAGTGTGTGAGCGAAAATCCACAGCCAATTTTTCCGCTGATATCTTTTCATCGTGGAAAGCAAGTTGCAGAAATTCTCCCGGTTGTTTGGGCGCATCTTTCAGGTCAAATGAATCTAAACCATCCAATGCTTCCTGTTGAACGCCAAGATAATTATAGCGGTCTGCTACCATGCCTGAACTTGCGTTCACATGAATCGACCATCCCTGACTATCATCAAAAGTGAGATAATTTCCCCCAATTTGTTTGGTACTTCCTGAAGCCTCTTGCGCCGGGTTCAATTTAAGTTCCACAGGATTATTACTGCTGTTATTCACAAAATATCCTTCCCAGGGCTTCATTGTTGGGCTGTTGGTAAATCCAGTTCCATCGTAATGCCACAGATTTTCGACACTCTCCGGTTTTTCCGCGTTATCCCAACTTGTTGTGTAGGCAAATGGAGATCCAATCATATTCCAGCCGGGTTGCAAAAAGATGCTGAACATTTCATCTGTCCGAGCACTTTTCCCGCTCCCGGTTTTTATAGAAGCCGCTTTTGTGGTGATAAACCAGTATCCACGTCCCGGAGCAAAAGATTCAAAATTACTTGCGGTATGTTCGATGTAACTGCCAGACTGCCACCTGAACAACCGCCACGTATCTTCACTTCCAGCTCCAAAATTTTTCATCACGGTGTCTACCGCCCCAGATATTCCGGTAAGCGGGATGGAAATCATCCTGTATAAGTTCTGCTCGGTTCCTGCCGGCTGAGGTGAACTTTTCACTATCCCTGAAGGCGTTTCTACAATAATTGTATAAGGATTTAAATGCGGATCTTTTGCAGGAGAAGTTGAAACCTCGGAGCCATCGGTAACCTCAAACCAATAAGAAATTCCGTTTACAGAAACGATGTTAGCGGGAAGTGATACGGAATAAACCCCGCTTCCGCTATTCTGCAATTGTGTTTTAGTATAACTACTTTTTCCCGCTCCCCCGCCTGATTTATAATACACATAGGCAGCGCCGCTGTCTCCCAATCCTGTAGGAGTGATGTTTATGGGTACCGATTGTCCACTTACTACGCTATTGGTGCCAGATTTTATTTCAGTAGAATCAACACCTGTAGAAAGTGCCACTCCCTTCCCGGAAAGATCAATTTTAGCAGGATCGATATTGCTTTGCAATGTTAGCTGGGCTGAATAAACCTGTGGATTAACCGGATCAAATTCTACCACTATAGATTGTTGCTGGCTGGGCTGCAAAGTAAATGGAAAATTTGTAGGCGAATCGATCTTAAAGGCCGAATTATCTGTAGTTAAATTATTCACGATCAAATCTGCATTTCCCCCATTCGTTACACTGAAAGAAAGTGATGAGCTGTTTTCTATACGAACCTCCCCAAAATTCAATTTCTGTGTACTCATTTGAATGCTTGGGGCGGGTTCATCAACACCTATGCCTTTTAGTACGACCTGTTCAGCTGCCGAACTATTTGTGCGGTCACTGCTGATATTTAATTTCCCGGCAAACTCCTCTCCTCCCCCATTATCAGGTGCAAAAGTGATTTCAACATCTTGAGAAGATTCTGGTGAAATAAATAGCGGATCAGAAGGAGACGGAGCATTTTCTACATAGAAATTATTATTGTCGGAGCCAATCACCGTAATTTTTAGTGTGGCATTTCCATCATTGCTAAGGGTAAGTACCTGCTTTGAAGTAGTGCTTTGAGTAACCAATCCAAAGTTCAGCGTGTCGGGATTTATACTTAACAGCCGTGTAGGCGGGCCTAAGGTTCCTTCCCCGCTAAATACCACTCTGGTTTTATTTTTTGCGACATCATTACTTGTAATTTCGATGTACCCCGAAAAACCAGACACCGTACCAGGTGCAAAAATTACAGGTACAGTTAAGGGCGATCCTCGTTCAATATCTACGGGAGCAGATATTTCTGCAGAGAATGCCTCTCCAGACATACTCACTGTTGAGACCGTTAAAGCATTCGTTCCCAAATTTCGAATTTGAAAAGACCTTGCAGAATCCTTTCCGATCTCTACTGCTCCAAAAGATAAACTGTCGGTACTAAGAGCAATGGTTGGTTCAGGGTTCAGCTCGGCAATGCCACTCAAACTCACTTGCTGAGTAGACACATTCCCGGAAAGATTGAGAGAAGCGTTTTTATTGCCTTCTGTTCCCGGAACAAGAGCCACATTAATAACAAGGCTATCCGTTAATGCAAAGCCCGGCGCCAAAACACCCGAAGTTGGAGAAACTCTAAACTCCTCTGAATTCACCGATATATTCGCGAGTTTTAAGGTGTCGTAACCGGTATTGTAAATGGCCACATAACGGGCTACGCTATCCCCAACTATTACTGTACCGTAATCTAAGCTGGAAGAGGAGACCTCCATAATAGGAGCTTTCGCCAATGCCGATCCTAACAACTTTATCGTCTTATTCTGATCGTTATTAGCAATGGTAAGGGTGGCGTTCTTATCTCCTGCGCTGGTCGGTTCATAGTTTACTGTAAAGGTGAGTTCATTTGAAGAATTAGCTGGAATGGAACCTGATGTTTGGCTTACATTGAACTCTGAAGATGACGAGGTGATGTTGGTGATATTTAGAGCTCCATCTCCATTATTTTTTATAGTGAATGTCTGGGCCAAGCTATCTCCAACCACATGTTCCCCAAAAATCAGCGTGTCTGTAGAAACAGCAATCACCGGTTTTGTTTGGATAGAAAACGTTTTTGAGCTGGGTTGACTCCATTCACCCTTCGAGTTTCTGAAACGCAGGTACATCGTATGCTGCCCCACTCCCAAACCTGTTTCAGACACAGGTATATCCAATTGAACTTCTTCCTCAGTGGAATTGAAACTACCATCTTTGGAAGCTGTTATGGCTGTCCCATTTCCCTCGCCCGGATCAGAATTAAAATAATACTCGGCTTTTTCAACAACAGTGATATTTTCAACCTGAAACGGCACGCCACGCGCAGGACCCCATTTGCCATTGGAACCTTTTACTCGGAAATACACGAAATGCCTGCCTATGGGTAAATCGGAAATAGTGAATGTAGCTTCGAGCTCTTCTATAGGTTCATCAAAAGTACCATCGGCCGGGGCGGCGATTGATGTTCCGCTACCCGCACCCGGATCTTCGTTTACAAAATATTCAGCTGTTTCGATATAAAGGTCCTCATCCTCAGTAGACTTCACCTGAAACTGAAAACCTTTTTCCGCTCCCCAATTACCGGTATTATCCTGAAAACGGGTGTAAATCATATGAAGGCCGTCTGAGAGGTTGCTCAGTTGCACATCCATTTCAAACGATTCTGTATTTCCGTCAAAAGTGCCATCTACTGCTGTAACAATAGATGTTCCGTTTCCTTTGCCAGGATCTGTATCAATAAAATATTCGGCTTTGCTGATAGAATAGGTGAAATCAGCATTCTCTCTTACTGAAAAAACCTGCCCTTTAGGTGCTCCCCATTGCTCATTAGCATCTTTAAAGCGAACATACACCATGTGCTGACCTTCTGAATACGCTCCACCAGAAATATCTATTTCAATACTTTCTACAGCATTATCAAAAGCACCGTCTTCAGTAACAGTGATGGGTGTTCCCATTCCCTTTCCGGGATCATTATCTACAAAATATTCAGCAGCCTTAATTTCATGTATAAATTCTTTCTCCAGGCCTACCTTGAATACCATCCCTTTTGGCGCTCCCCATTTTCCATTCGCTTCCTTAAATCGTACATAAATAGTATGGTAGCCTTCACTGTACGAATTAGCGGGTAACTCAAAAGTGATGCTTTCCAAGGATTCGTTGAAAGTGCCATCATCCGGTACTGAAACAGAAGTACCATTCCCTTTTCCCGGATCAGTGTTCACATAATATTCCGCAGCTATTATTTGTCCAGAAGCCAGAATATGCGATACTGGTAAAAAACAAAGGGTTAAAGCAAAGGCGCCCTGAAAAACCCTTTCTAAATATTTAAGTAATGTTTTTATAAAAAATTTCACGCTTCTACCCCTATATTTTAATTAGATGAAAAATAAGTTGGGCCCCATAAGGGGCTTTCAACTAATTAATTACCGCCAATACGGCCGGTTGCTTTTATGGTAATAGTACCAGAGGGAGAAACAGTCGTAGGAGAAACCTGGAAATCAATAACTACCGGAACGGAAGGTGCGCCACGGCCATCAGCAAAAGGTCTTGGGCCGGCATAAATCCCAATGTCGCTGCGGGAACCGTTGGTATCAAGATATAAGGTGCCGGTTCTGCCGGCATCAATCCAACCTGAACCATCAGCTAAACTGAAATCAAAATTTGCTTCGTCGATAGCATCTATATCCAGGTCTTCATTATCCACGTCAAACTCAACAAAGTCTGGAGCTGCCTCTACCGGATTCAACCCAAATGAAGTAACTGATCCATAAAAGCCATTATTGGTTGCAAAGGTTGATGCTGTATTATAGAGTCCGCTGCCTGTACCACCAGCAAATGCGTTTGAATATACTTCCGGTGCACCTGCACTAATATTGATAGCTCCGGACTGGAAATAATTAAAACTGCCTTTTAAAAATAAATTATACGCTATAATTACACCTGAACCACTCGTGCCAACAGTCACAGCACCACCATAATTACCTACATTAGATGCTGAAAATATATTATTCAGAACTTGAGTGTTTGGACCAGTTGTATAAACTGATGAAGAACCACTTGTTTCAAATATATTACTTCGAACAGTATCCTGGCTTCCCGCCAATGTTAATACTGATGACCCACTTATTAATAAATTTTCCTCAATGGTAGTACCAGACGTTCCGCTTTCTGTAGAAAGAAAGCTGGCAGCGCCCTGTACTCTAAATCCTTTTATAACTGTTCCATCCGCTGATCCGGTTAATGCAAAGTATCCACTGCCGGCAATATCAATCAATTCAGTTCCGCCTTCTTCCACCGGCATATAACCAGAACCAATGATGACTAATTTTTTGGTAACCGAAATTTTTCCCAAACTTGCAGTAAAGGGATACTGATCGGGTTGAACACGAATAGTATCACCTGCAGAAGCTGCCGAAACCGCGGCATGGATACTGATAAAGTCTCCCGTTCCGGAGAGATCAACAATGTGTGTGGTCTGAGCATGAACAGCGGTGGCGCTCACCACTAATAGTAAAGCGAAAAAGCCTAAATTTTTGTACATAATTCCGAATGTTTAGTATTGTGGGTATTTGCACCCAATCTATTCGGAGTAACATTCAGAGAAAATACCCGATTCAGGGTATATTGTTTGGGAAAAACAATCAGCTAACTGTTTCGGGTTTTTCTATTTATGAAGATTAGTTTTCGCTTTTCTTCAACGAATCAGGTAGTGCGATACCTAAATTTTTCGCTCGTTCTCTCCATTTTTGGCGGGCGAGTTTTTGCATGTCTTCGATGGCGTCAAATTCATCCACAATCTCCATCCCCAGCAGGGTTTCCACAACATCTTCCATAGTTACCACGCCCGAGAATCCACCATACTCATCAACAACAACGGCTATGTGTTCTTGTTTTTCGAGGAGTCTTTCGAAGAGTGTTTTAAGGGAAATTGTTTCTGGAAGAATCAACACCTCCCGCTTTATTTTTTTGAGAGGCTTATCGCCAGTGCCTTCAGCAAGGTTCATGTATAAATCATTCTTAAGAATATAGCCGGTAATTTCCTCTTCATTTTCTCCAAAAATAGGAATTCTGGAAACTCTCAACTCTTCTTCATTTTTAGTGATTTCATCTATGGTTTTATCCTCCTGATATTTCACCACTACAATTCGCGGAGTCATCACATCTTTAACGCGTAGTGAATTAAATCGAATCAGGTTTTTAAATATATTTGATTCTCCTTCCTCAAAAACACCTTCTTCAAAGCCTTTATCTGCCATCGCGCTAAATTCTTCCCGGCTCATAGTTGGTTGATTGTCATCGCTGGCTAACCATTTTGTAATCCATTTAGACATCAAAACCAATGGGTAGGTTATCAGAATCAATACCCGCGTAGTTTGAGCTGTAAATGCCGCAAGTTTTTTCCAGTAAGTAGCACCTAATGTTTTGGGGATGATTTCGGAAAGGAATAAAATCAAAAGCGTCAGAATAGCTGAAGTAATTCCAACATACGCATTTCCAAATACGATTAATGACTGAGCTCCCACTCCCGCCGCGCCAACAGTATGCGCAATAGTATTTAAACTCAGAATTGCGGATAGTGGCCGGTCGATATCATTCTTCAGGCTTCGCAACAATTCACCGGACCGAGAACCTTTTTGCTCGAGCACCGCTATATACGCGGGATTTATAGATAACAATACCGCCTCTAAAATGGAGCAAAGAAAGGAAACTCCGATGGCTAAAATTAAATAAAATATTAGTAATCCCATCTCTGATTATAACTATTTTTATGCACACTTCTGTGAATTTAACGGTATTTTGAATCCCTTTCATCGGGCTTTCACAATACATTAAACAAAGATTTATCATTCATTGCTTTCATTAGAAAACATCACATTACATCTTGGCGACCGAGAGTTGCTCGATCAAATTAGCACCTTTATTAATCCCGGAGACCGCATAGGTTTGGTTGGCCCAAATGGTGCCGGAAAATCTACCTTACTGAAAATAATCATGGGAATTCAGGAGGTGGATGAAGGCAATATTCAGCTCGCTGGCGAAGAAACGCTTGGATATCTTCCGCAGGATGGCGTTGACCCGGATTTTACGCTTACCGTGATCGAAGAAGTGGAATCCGCTTTTGCCGAACTTTTTGAGTTGGAAATGAAAGTAAAATCTCTACAGGAAAAATTTGCAGATATCGATCATAAAAGCGCCGAATATGAAAAACTGATGGATCAATATGGCAAGTTGCAAACCCAACTTGAGACTTCCGGTTTATACAGCCTGCGTTCTGAAGTAGAAAAAGTACTTGATGGCCTTGGTTTTAGCGAAGAAGACTTTCACCGGAATACATCCGAGTTCAGTGGAGGTTGGTTGATGAGAATTGCCCTGGCAAAACTGTTGCTAAAAAAACCAACCTATCTATTGCTGGATGAGCCCACAAACCACCTCGATATTGAGTCGCTTCAATGGATGGAAAATTTCCTGAATTCTTATGAAGGTGCCGTTGTTGTTGTTTCGCACGATCGGGCTTTTCTTGATATGATTACCACCCGAACGCTTGCTTTGCGAAGTGGCGAGCTCAGCGATTATGCCGGGCATTATTCTTTCTACGAAAAAAAGTGGGATGAAGAACGTGAACTGCTCCTGAATGCTCAAAAGAATCAGGAAAAGCAGATTAAGGAAACCGAAGAATTCATCGAGCGTTTTCGCTACAAAGCTTCAAAAGCGAGACAGGTGCAAAGCCGGGTAAAGCAGCTCGAAAAACTCGATCGCATTCAACTTGAAGAAGATCAAAGCAAAGTTTCTTTCCGATTTCCGGAGCCGCAACGCAGCGGACAGGTTGTGATGCGGCTGGAAGATTTACACAAAAGTTATGGCGACCATTCCGTGTTTGAGGGGCTTGATTACGAGCTGGAACGTGGAGATAAAATCGCGGTTGTTGGCCCTAATGGTGCAGGTAAATCTACGTTAATCCGAATTTTGGCTGGAAATGAACCCTATCAAAAAGGCGCGCGAAAAGAAGGCCATAATGTAACGGTGAATTATTTTGCGCAGCATCAAGCTGAAGAACTTGATCCTCAAAAAAATCCTCTGGAATCTATGATGGCTGCTGGTTCAGGCGAAAAAGAAAGCCGTCTTAGAACCATTCTCGGATGTTTTCTTTTTCAGGGTGATGATGTTTTTAAAAAAGTCAGGGTGCTTTCGGGCGGAGAAAAAAGCCGGCTTGCTTTGGCAAAAATGCTTCTCTCTCCCGCTAACTTTCTGATTTTTGATGAGCCCACGAACCACCTGGATATGAGCAGTAAAAACATCTTGCAGCAAGCCATTCAACAGTATGAAGGAACCTGCGCTATTGTTTCTCACGACAGGGCTTTTCTTGATCCAATTGTAAATAAAGTACTGGAAGTTCAGCCGGGCTACATCAAAACCTATTTGGGAAATGTGTCTTATTACTTACAGGTTAAAAAGGAAGAAGAAGCCGCCGCGGCTTCGGTGCCATCACCTAAAAAAGAAGAAAAAACAGACGACAAATTATCCCGAAAAGAAATCAGGAGACAGGAAGCCGAGTACCGAAATCACTTTAATAAACACGTAAAACCCATCAAGAACAAAATTTCAGCTTTGGAAAAAGATATCGAAAAGATGGAGTTACGAAAAGGCGAAATCGAAGAGTTAATGGCAGAACCTGATTTTTATGAGGATGCCGAAAATGTGAAGAAATTCTCATTAGAATATGACGGGCTGAAAGCTGAACTTACCGACCGATACTCGAAATGGGAGGAGTATTCAAACCGAATTGAAGTGATTGAAAAAGAAATAGCCTGATGAATTTTAAAATCCGATTGTTTGTACCGCTTGTATTTTTGTGGGGATGGATGGCAGCGTGTTCCATATCTAATCCTGAGATAGCAAATCACCAAAATTCAGATCCCGAAGAACGTATTTCATTGGAAATTAATGAAGCCCTTCAGTTTGAGTTTCAAAAAATTGACAGCGCATGGATTGGAAATCTTACTGTTTTTATAATGAATGAGAATAATGAAAAAGTGGTGCAATCGAAATTTACATCCGCTAATGATAGTTCATGGCAGGATTTCGACCTCTTCGTGAATTTTCTGAAGCTTTATGACATTCCACCCCAAAATGAAATTGATGGCTGGGTTCCTGATTCGGAAAATCTGCCCCGGCGTGTTTATAGCTTTCAGGTTTTCGATGGCGAATCCACCAAAACTTTCTCTTATCAGGATCCAATTAATGATCTTCGCGATTACTGGCAATCGCAAAATATACTCACCTTCGTGACTTTTATTGAGAATGATTTACACTGGCTGCCGGAAGATCTTTAGGTTTTGTAGTCATTTGCGCAAAAAAGTATTTCCTAAATGATGACAAACGATTGCCCCTCCTTTCTGGTTTGCACAAATGCCAAGGCTGATTTCAGTGCTTCAATAGAATTTTATTTCCATAGAAATAACCAATTCTTAATCATTATCTTTGGCTCTCACTAAAAATTTGAATAGTAAAAAATCACCCGCATGTCGAATTTGGACAACCTCGATAAAATTGTATCACTGGCAAAAGCACGAGGATTTATATTTCAATCTTCTGAAATTTATGGAGGCTTAAGCGCCGTTTACGATTACGGGCCGCTGGGTGTAGAACTTAAACGTAATATCCGGGACGCCTGGTGGAAAGAAATGACCCGCCGGCATAATAATATCGTGGGAATTGATGCCGCCATTTTTATGCATCCCAAAGTGTGGGAAGCCAGTGGGCACGTGGGTGGATTCAACGATCCGATGATTGACGACAAGCAATCTAAAAAACGCTACCGCGCCGATATGTTGATTGAACAGCATATTATGAAACTCGGAAGTAACGGAAAGAAAGAAGAAGCTAAAGAACTTCAGGAACTTTTAGATACCTGCGGAACAAGAAAAAGCTTGACCGAGGATTTATACGATATCATTATTGAACATGAAATTCGTGCCCCGGAATCTGGCGCTTTTGACTGGACAAATGTTCGCCAGTTCAACCTGATGTTTAAAACTCAGTTTGGATCTACCGGCTCGGAAGAAGACGGAGTTTATCTGCGACCGGAAACCGCTCAGGGAATTTTCGTTAACTACAAAAATGTGATGGACACTTCCCGAGTTCAGGTTCCTTTCGGAATTGCTCAAACAGGTAAAGCTTTCAGGAATGAAGTGGTTGCCCGGCAATTTATTTTCAGGATGCGAGAATTTGAACAAATGGAAATGCAGTATTTTGTGAAACCGGGAACCGATGAAGAGGAATACGAGAAGTGGCTGAATAAGCGGCTTCAATGGCACAAATCTATTGGAATTCGTGAAGAGAATCTGCGAACAGCACCGCATCCCAAAGACAAGCTTGCACATTATGCGCGAGCAGCGGCCGATATTCAGTACAAGTACCCGATTGGTTGGCAGGAAGTGGAAGGAATTCACAATCGCACGGATTTCGACTTGTCTCAACACCAGGAATTTTCCGGTAAAAAACTGGAGTATTTCGACCAGAAAAATCAGGAGCGGTATGTTCCTTATGTGATAGAAACTTCGGTTGGATTAGACCGCCTCACCTTAATGGTTTTATGCGACGCTTATCGCGAAGAGGAAGTGGAAGGCGAAAAACGGGTAGTTCTAAAAATGAATCCAAAATTAGCGCCGGTTCAGGTTGGTATTTTTCCCCTGATAAAAAAACCGGAATTACAGGAAGTAGCTCATAAAATCGAAGAGGATTTACAGGAAGAATTTTCCGTTTTGTATGATGAATCTGGTTCAATCGGAAAACGTTACCGCAGGCAGGATGAAGCAGGAACTCCTTTCTGTATAACCGTAGATTTTGAAGGTGTGGAATCGGATGGAGCAGATACCGTTACTATTCGTTACCGGGATGATATGAGCCAGGAACGTATTCCAGCCCATAAAGTAGCTGATGCCATACGCGATGGAATGAAAAACTGGTCACCAGAAAAGTAAAAAGAATCAGGAACCTACTTTACTCAACTGACTTTTTTCAATAATGCTTTGGCGTCTTCAAGATGCTGGTGATCGTTCTGAAACTGCGGTTCCATTTCCAGCACTTTCCGGAATTGCTCAGCAGCTTTTTCTCTCTGCCCGGAGTTTTTATAATGCTTAGCAAGATCTAACCGGAAAAGAATTTGGTAAGGATCAACTTCAATGGCTCTTTTGAGATATTCTTCCGCTTTTTCATTGCTTGCTCCTCCGGGCAATCCTTCAGAAATCAAATTTGCCCCAAGTTTTTCGGCGTTGCTGATATTAGCGATACTGCTGTGCCAAACGCCATACAGATGCCAAACGGGAGCATAATCCGGGGCAAGTTCGGCGGCTTTTTCAATATGTTTTTTTACGATATGGGATTTTCTGATGCGCTCCTTCTTTTCGGCAATGTCTGACAAGCGTCCGTTCGCCACTGCAAATACATAATGGGCATGCCCGCTGTCTGGATAAGACAAAATTGTTTTTTCCCCATAATAGTGTGCTCGTTTATACAACTCTCTCTTTTTCTCCTCATCCTTTTTACGATATCCTTCCCGAGCAAAAAGAAGGCTGGCATTCCACAATGCGGTATAATTTTGGCTCTCCATTTCCAACACTTTTAAATATATATCCAGCGCTTCTCCTTCTTTCATTTCTTTAAACCGTTGATCGGCAAGCTGCAAAAGTGAATCGACTTTTTCTGAATATTGAACACTGGAAGCTATTGTTAATCCTGATTCACCCAAAAAGGCAATAAGCAGCAACAGGCAAGTTTTATACTTAAATATAATCATTTTCTCCTCTTGATTTCCTTTGGACTTTAATTTTAGAACCTAAGCATGTGGCTCCTTGTTCCTTAAATCAAACAAAAGCAACCTTCCGTTAGTTTGGTGAATGCTTTAGCCGGAAAAAACCTTTTTCTACAAAGCCTGTTCACCCAACCAAATAAACGGTAATTAAAGTATTAAAAAAATGTCCCCATGAAAAATCTATACTATTTTGCTCTGCTCGCGCTTTGTTTGTTTTCCTCACCCGCCAATGCTCAAGTTACTGTGGTGAACGCATATCCCAATTTAAGTTTCAATTCACCAATAGATTATCAATATACCTCTACAACAGATAGCCGGGTTTTTGCAGCTGAGAGAAACGGACAGCTGGTGGTGTTTCAAAACAATCCCGAGACTAATAATTCGCAGGTTTTCCTGAATATAACAGATCAGGTTGATACTCAGGGCGAGGGCGGACTTTTAGGTTTCGCCTTTCACCCCGAATATAATGAGAACGGCTACTTTTATATCTACTACACAACAGATGATCCTTTTCGGTCAGTGCTTTCGAGATTTGAAGTATCGGAGGCAAATCCTGATTCCGCGGCATCTGATTCTGAGTTTATTTTGATGGAAGTGAACCAACCTTTTGCTAATCATAATGCCGGACAAATTCGCTTCGGCCCCGATGGCTTTTTATATGTTGCGCTGGGTGATGGCGGCAGTGGTGGGGATCCCGAAGAAAACGGCCAAGACCGGACAACACTTTTGGGATCCATTTTGCGGATTGATGTGGATACAACCGAAGATGATTTGAACTATGGAATTCCAGAAGACAATCCTTTTGTGGGAAATGATGAAGGCTACCGGGAAGAGATTTACGCTTACGGGCTTCGAAATCCTTACCGGTTTAGTTTTGATTCGGAAACGGGTGAACTTTGGGCTGCGGATGTAGGTCAAAATAGCCTGGAAGAAATCAACATCATAGAAAGCGGGAAAAATTATGGATGGAATACTATGGAAGGCACTGAATGTTTTGATCCTGCTATGGGATGTGATACTTCGGGTTTAGAATTGCCCATTTTTGAATACGGCCGCTCCGAAGGCCAATCGATTACCGGTGGTTTTGTTTATCGGGGCTCTAAAGTTTCAGAACTGGAAGGGCGATACGTGTATGCTGATTTCGGCAGCGGGAGAATCTGGTCTTTAGCATGGGATGGAGAAAATGCCTCTGATAACCAGCTTATCCATAATTTTGATGGAAACCAGATTATTACGTTCGGTGAAGATCAAAATGGAGAGTTGTACTTCGGCGCCTTTGATGGAAATATCTACACTTTTGAAGCCAATCCGGTTTCAATCCAAGCACCGGCAGAGACGCCAAATTCTATTCGACTTGCACAAAATTATCCCAATCCTTTTAATCCAACAACAGAAATCAATTTTCATCTTCCCGAACCAACCGATGTGGAATTGAGGGTTTATGATATTTTAGGGCAGGAAATCGCTTTGCTGTACGATGGTTATAAAAACAGCGGAGAACATAGTGTCCGTTTTGACGCCTCAAACCTCTCCGGTGGAATTTATATTTATGAGCTGAGAAGTGGCAATACCAACATCACCCGCAAAATGACTTTATTGAAGTAAGCCGTGAGTTTCGATTTCCTCTGCATAATCCCACAGATAAATCCGTGGGTTATACAAAAACCTTAGCGGGTACTGATGAGTTGATAGGATTTACTCGGTTTCCGTTGAAGATTCTTCCATATCGGCTTCCGCAATACCTATAACGCCACAAGCTAACCGGGGGCCGGCATCACCAGAAGGCTGGGATTCAAGATCATCCTGACTGCCATGAATAACCACAGCTCTCCCTATAATCTGGTTAATATCGATAACTTCATCTACATAACTGATCGTTGTGGTCTGCCCCGAAGTGGCATTCAAATTACCCATATCACCCATGTGCCGGTTACCTTCTTCTGCATCCGGAGCCCCGTGCGGATTTTCTTCTGGAGAAAAATGTCCGCCGGCACTTGAGCCGTCATTAGCCGAGCAGTCTCCAAACTGATGCACATGAAAACCATGCTCTCCTTCCTCTAAACCTTCAAAATTTCCCTGTACTAATACTCCGCCGGTAGTTTCTTCAAAAATAACGGAGCCGGAGATTTCCTGATCTCCAAGTGCATGTACTGTGGCAATGGCTTTGGTTCTGTCTTCATCATATGAAGAAAAAAGATCGGCATCATTCATTCTTTGGCCGTTTGTACATCCCGCTATTACGAGTAAAAAAATGGTAAAATAACTACTGAGTTTCATTTTCAAATCATTTATTTAAAATTAGCTTAATGAAAGAACACTATAGCATTTGCCTTCATTCATTCAAAATGGATTTCCGTAAAACCTTAAAAGCCTGCAAGTGCTTTTTCATATTTTTATGAATGGAAGGCTTTTTCCTTTTAATACGGGCCGCAGAGGTTGGGAGAATAATCTTTTTAGCTCGAATAAAAGCGGGTGCTGTGAGAAGGCTTAACCCAAAATAACCTGCAACTATGGGAAAGCCCACGCCACTTAACAGAAGAATGGAACTCACAATCAGGTAAAAAACCGGGAGAATAAAAACGCCAGTTAAAAACTTTATGGAAGCATCAAAAGCATGATCTTTTATCACATTATTGATCAGATACCGAACCGGCTGATACGGGATAATATTATTCAGAAATGAGAATAAATAGATTGGGAAAAGGAGAAAATCCAATACTTTAAGCTGTTTCCCGTAAGCGAGTTCAGAAAGCCGTACTCGATTTTTTTCAGCAAGCTTATCCAGTTCTTTTGCTTTCTCCACCAATTCTTCCGTCAGATGTTTCTCAGCCATGCAAATACGGCTGTTCATCAATTCAGGGTCTATCACTTTATAGCGGTCGGGTTCTAAATCGTCTAATAAAATTTTGTAGTAAGCGTATTCTTCAAGATTTGGAACATGCATTACCAGCTCTTGCATGGCTAATTCAGTCCGCTCTTTTAACTTCTGAGTAGCTACATTTTCATCTTTGAGGAATTCCTCCTGATATTCTTTTACAGGAATGGGCTTCCCAAACTTCACATGTACAGGATTTCTTCCATATTGATGAAGACTGTAATTTACGCCCACCGGAATTATCTGAAGGTCAAGATTCCAGTCGCCACTTTCTTCCGCACCAAATGCGATACGGGTAAATCCTTTACTAAGCGGCCGGATTCTGCGCTGCAACTTGTGATTCGCTTCCGCAAAAACAAGCACGGTTTCTTTCTTCTTCAGATAACTAATACACTGTTCAAAAATGGCATTATTTTTTTGAACTGAGCTTAAACCATCTCGTACTCTGTAAACCGGAAGCATATTCAGAGATCGCAAAAACCAGCCAAGAATGGGCGGCTGAAAAGCCTGGGCACGGGTTAAAAAATACATTACGGGGCTTGTTTTGCAAGTCACCAAAAAAGCGTCCATAAAGGAATTCTGATGATTTGGAACATACAGCACCGGTTTGTCTTTTGGGATATTTTCCCTGCCGGTTGCTTTATAACTGGAGTGAAATATTCTGAGCCCTGAACCTACCATCCAATGTCTAAAAAACTGATACCAAAGATAATTATTACGCATTGCTGAATATACGTTGAAGAGTTGATTTACCTACCGACCAATACCATCCTATGGAAAAACCTGCAATAATGTGCCAAATTGCCCACCATGCGGCTACTAAAGCCATGCCGCCCAAACCACCGAAAAAATTAAAAATGAGGAGTAATCCTAATCCTGAATTTTGAATTCCTGTTTCTATGGAAATTGACTTCCGGTCTTTTTTGGGAAGTTTGAATAGTGAACCTAATCCATATCCGGTGATTAAAGCCAGCCCATTGTGGAAGAAAACGAGTATCACCACTAAATGCACATAGTTTAAAAAGTTATCTAAATTCATTCCGAAAGCGACAACCACAAATCCCCCGAAAAAAATAATCCCGAATACTTTTATATAGGGTGAAATTTTCTGAGCCAGGTTGTCTTTGAAATGCCGAACTACCATTCCCAGGATTAATGGGATTCCCAAAATGAGAATAATGATGCGAAATACTTCCAGGAGATCGAGGTGCACTTCCGTCAAAATAGCATTTGTCGGTCCATAAAGACTGGCCCAAAAGGCAAAGTTAAAAGGCGTCATCACAATAGATAAAAAAGTAGAAAGAGCAGTTAAACTAACCGATAAGGCGGTGTTCGCGCGGGCAAGCAATGAGAAAAAGTTAGAGATATTTCCACCAGGACACGCTGCTATCATCATCATTCCAAGGGCAAAACTGGGGCGGGGTTCAAAAAGCAGAACCATCAAATAAGTGATAAAAGGCAATAATAGAAACTGCGAAGCGAGGCCAACAAGTGTCGATTTAGGTTTTTTCAGCACCTGCTTAAAATCCTTCAGCGTAAGCTCAAGAGCAACGCCAAACATAATTACAGCCAGCGAAACATTCATAATATGAAGTCCACCACTGTCAAGATTTAAACGAATTGCGTCTATAGATTCCATGATCCTAAATAATTTTTCTGCCCGCCTTTTAACCTAAAAATTCATTTCCATACATTTGCTTAAGGATACAAAATTTTTGATTCACACTTAACGGGAATTCTTTAGCACAGCCAATGTTTTGAAGCTATAAAAAAACTACTTTCTTTATCACCAAAATTCAAAACAACTTATCAAATGAGTGAGAAACTGAATCCATTTCACCTTGCATTTCCTGTTAGCGACCTCGAAGAAACGTATGCATTCTATCATGATTTATTGGGTTGTAAAACCGGCAGGCGGTCGGATCATTGGATTGATTTCAACATGTGGGGACACCAAGTAGTGGCGCACTTAAGTCCTGAAGAAGTTGGGGAATCAAAATCCAATGCTGTGGATGGACATGAAGTTCCGGTCAAACATTTTGGGGTGATTTTGGAAATGGACGAGTGGCAAACGCTTGCTGATAAGCTTAAAAGCGCAGGGATTAAATTTGTGATTGAGCCATATATTCGTTTCAAAGGCGAGCCCGGCGAACAGGCAACCATGTTTTTTCTTGATCCCAGCGGAAACGCGCTGGAATTCAAATCCTTCAAGGATAAAGGGCAGATTTTCGCTAAATAATTGATCCCATAACAGAAAATCTTTCTCAGATATATAATGTAGCGCAGAGACCTTTCAGGTTTCAAAATTATCAGGGGTAAATTCCATCTATCTCCTTATAAAACCTGACAGGTCTTAACACGCTAAATTTTACATGACAATAGCTTAAAAATCCGGCCTTCTTATTCAGCTGATTAGTTAAAAAATGGTTAGTTTTCATACTGATTCTCAAAACAACTTCAATCGAATCTTTTATCAAAAAAATGAATGTTGGCATTCTTGGCGCAACCGGCGCTGTTGGACAAAAATTTATTCGACTACTTCAAAATCACCCGTGGTTTCAAATTCAGGCCCTTGGCGCTTCTGAGCGATCGGCTGGAAAAAAATATACCGAAGCCGCCAATTGGATCGAAGATGTGCAACTACCTGAAGAAATGGCGAACCAAACCGTGCGAAATTGCAATCCTGAAGATTTCAAAGATGTCGATTTTGTTTTTTCAGGACTGGATGCTTCGGTAGCCTATGAAATTGAAGGAGCTTTTGCCCGCGCCGGAATTCCCGTTATTTCCAACGCCAAAAATTACCGCATGGATGAATCAGTTCCCCTGCTGATTCCCGAAGTAAATCCAGAACATATCGATCTCATCAAAAAGCAGGAATTTACCAAAAACGGTAGCGGATGGATTGTTACAAATCCAAACTGTGTGGCCGTTCCGCTGGCTTTTTCGCTTAAACCGCTGCACCAGGTTTTTGGGGTTGAAGCCATTATCCTCACCACTATGCAGGCGGTATCAGGCGCTGGATATCCGGGAGTTCCAAGCCTTGATATTTTAGGAAATGTTGTTCCATTTATTTCCGGTGAAGAACCAAAAATAGGCCCCGAAACCCGAAAATTATTAGGTGATTTTGACGGAGCAGAAATCAAACAGCCAGGAATTAAAGTTGACGCAACAGCTACCCGCGTTCCTACTATCAACAGCCACATGCTTTCGGTTTCAGTAAAGCTGAAAAACGCTCCTTCGGATTTTACTGAAGTTGAAAAAGCATATCAAAACTGGAAAAATCCAATTGCGGACTTAAACCTTCCTTTCTCTCCAAAAAATCCAATTCGTGTTCATACCGACCAGCGTTTTCCTCAGCCACGCTTACATGCCGATCATGAAAACGGAATGCAGCTGCATATCGGCCGGCTTCGAAAAGCCGAAGTTTTCGATCTCAGTTATGTCGCACTTGCTCATAATACAGTTCGTGGAGCGGCCGGCGGAGCTATCTTAAATGCAGAGCTATTGCTGAAGAAAGGATATTTGAAAGACTAATTTTCACAGATTTTCCAGCGGAATAATTGAACGAATTAAATTATAACCCACGGATTTATCCATGGGATTTTATGGGTGAATACAGAGAAGATCTGAGCTCCAATGGTTTTCTCGGTCATAATCTTGTCGAAGATTGGGCCGGATATCAATACAGATACCTCCATACCAGCGAGAGCGTCCTCGAAACCTGGTTTCTGTTAATCAACACATAGCCTCGGACGGACGGATCTCTCATGCTTTTCCCACGGATGAATCCGTGGGTTATGGCAAGAATTATAAAACCATCTTATCTGGAACTCACGTCGATTCAGAAACGAAACAGGATTCAATAAAATCTCTTTACTCCCCGACTTTCCCTTTTTCCATGATAAGATTCAACCTTTCTGAGAAATCGCTCATCTCATTTTTGTAAGCTCTTTCAATGATGAGTTTAATTCTACCCTGATTACTCCCTGGCAAAGGATCGAGAAAAGCTTTTTTGTTTGCTTCAATAATCAGGTTATTTCGGAAAAATCCTTTCTTAAAATTCACCTCTTTAAGCTGGTCAATATCGATTGAGAATTTATTGAGATTACTGGTACTGCTTCCTTGCAGGTTGTACACTTTGAACTCGAAAAGCAGCTCGTTATTTGCATAACTGATAATGCCTTTCACTTCTTTGCCGTTGCCTTTTTCATCGGCAGAATCCTTTAAAAAGTAACTGTAGGGGATGCTCATCAGGAGTTTTCCATGTCTCTAAGTTTTTTCTCTGAAAGCAGAAGGTTCAGGTTTGAGGTCAGATTCGCAGCATGATTCCGGTGCTTTTTCTTCACTTTCAAAACCCGCTCAGTTAAATCTTTTCCGGGAAGTTCTTTGAATGAGCTTCCTCTTTTTCCATGTAAAATCAGCTTATCGCTGAACCAGCCTTTTTTATGTTCCAGTATATCGATCTCATGCAGATCAATGGTTTGCGTTTTTAATTCTGACTGATAGGCTTCCAGCACGGCATCTTTTTTCTGATATTCGAATACCAGATTCTCATCCTCCACGCGCAGAATTCCCTCTACTTTCATAAAACCGCCGTGTAAATCCTCTATAGAAAAAGGGAGACTCTTCATAATTATTACTGATTTTTAAGGAGTTATAACTTTCAAAAATTTATTCAAAAATGTACAAAAAAAATGTAAGGAGTGCGCATATCACAGCTCTAACTAAATAGCTAACAAAAGAGAAAGAACAAATCATTGCCTTGAGAATAATAATTCTCAATGTCCTTCCAGGGGTAAAAGGTGGAATACCCTTTTACCCTCTTTTTTTATTTCTAAAAAACCTGATTCATTTATATACGGTTTCATTTGATTTAATTGAATTTGGACGTTATTCTCTTCTATGAAATATTTAATGTTGATCGGGGCTTTATTATTTCCGGCGGCTGTATGGGCACAAACCGTCAATTTCGAAGAAGATTTCTCCGGCGAGGATCTTGCGGGCTGGTTCGGAGATACGGCTAATTTCGTTTTTGTGGAAGAGAATGAAAATATACTCTTGCGGCAAAATGCAGACGATACTGGTATTTCCTATCTCAGTTCGCCTTCTGGAAATATAGAAGGCTACTGGGAATTTTTTATTCGGATGGATGGCTTCAATCCTGCAAACACAAACAAAGCTGAAATCTACCTGATGAGTGACGAGGAAGATTTAACCGCAAATTTGAATGGTTATAAATTACGGGCGGGTGAAACCGGGAGCGGCGATGTCTTCCGGCTTTTTAGAATTACCAATGGAGACGAGGAAAACGAGGTTTTAAACGGCACAACCAGTGTAGCTACAGGCGGTGATTTCCGGGTGAAAGTTACCCGCGATGCTTCTGGAAACTGGACACTTGAAGTTGCAAACGGATACGATGGATTTTTAAGTAAAGAAGCCACCGGCACCGATAACACTTATGACAGCGCCACACATTTCGGCTTTAAAAATACCTATACTTCTACCCGTACTGACCTTTTCTATTATGATTTCAAAATTGATATTCAACCAGTAGAAGTACTGGAAGTTTCTCAAATTTCCACTACACAGCTTGATGTACTTTTCTCAAGAGCCGTGGATTTTAACTCAGTCCAGAATTCAGATTTCACACTGAATCCTGGTAATATCAACCCACAATCAACTACCGAAGAAAATATACATACCGCCCGGCTCTCCTTTTCAAATTCACTCCCCAGCGGCATTAATACAATTACCATTTCCGGTATTGATGATTTGGCCGGTGAAACTACTTTAGCCGATACCACTTTTTCCTTCACCGTTTTTGATGAATTTCAGGAAGGTAATATTGTGATAAATGAGTTTCTAAAAGATCCACCCGCCGGAGCTGAAGAGTATGTGGAGTTAAAAAATACTTCTTCCCGCTATTTGAACCTGAAAGACTGGAAATTGGGAGATGATGGAAATCTTACCACCATCTCAAATAATGATCTCGCACTTTTACCCGATAGCTTTATCGTTATAACTAAAGACACAGCCTTGAACCGGGCTTTTTATGATGAAATTGATTTTCACTTAGCTTCACTGCCCGCTTTCAATAATGGCTCCGATCAGGTTCGTTTGTTGGATTTCAATGATACACTTATAGATTCACTGGAATACAGCTCAGCCTGGGGAGGAGTAAAAGTAGCTTTAGAGCGCAGGGACGCTTCGGTCTCCTCTGTTTATTTGGAAAATTGGGGTGAAAGCCCCGCTGCTGAATTTGGAACCCCGGGTTTCAAAAATCAAATTGAGCCGGATATAACAGCGCCCTCCATTTTAAACCTGACAGTTCAGGATGATCAAACCTTGATTATCAGTTTTTCGGAGCGATTGGAATCTCAGTCGGCACAAGAATTGGAAAATTATTCTCTCACACAAAATCCCGAAGCGGATGCAAATCCACCAACCCTTCCCGCAATTGATGTCGTAGCTCAAACAGCCGCAGATACGCTTGAGATTACTCTCGATTCCCCTCTTCAGGAATACGATGGATACTGGACATTCACGGCCGAAAATCTTACCGATATTTTCGGAAATACCGGGTCTGGGGAAGTCGAATTCAATTTTTATATCATAATTACCGCTGATTCCGGCGAGGTCGCCATCAATGAATTTATGTACGATCCCGTAAATAATTTTTCGGAATTCATAGAATTATACAACCATACCGATAGCACTTTTGACCTGCAAAACTGGACGCTGAATGATAATACCGGCAATCTCAGAACCATCACCAATAGCAGCTATATTTTGAGTTCCGGCTCTTTTGTACTTCTTGCTCCCGACAGCACCATCGCCGAAAATATTCCCGGAACTCCTTTGATAGAAATGGGAAGCCGCTTTCCGGCCTTAAATAATAATACTGACGATATTGTTATTCGAAATCAGGATGGACTAAAAATCGACTCACTCACCTATACTTCTTCCTGGGGCGGCAGTGAGGTTTCTTTGGAGCGCAGAGAAATTGAAACTCCGGCTGCATTCAAGGAAAATTGGGGGGATTCCCCTTCGGGGAATTTTGCCACTCCCGGTTTGCTAAATGAAATTCAGGAAGATCAAGAACCTCCACGTTTACAAAGTTTGGCTTTGATTGACGAAAATAAAATCCAGCTTCTTTTTTCGGAGCGATTGCAGAATAACGCTGCGGAAAACCTCAACCATTACGAGCTATCAGCGGAAGACTTTAACGGTTCTATTCCTGCTCTGCAGGCGGTGATTTTCTCTTCTCCCGATACGGTTCTTCTGGAATTTGAATCTGAGGTTCTCAGCGATCCCGATGGAAATTTCTACGAGATCAAAATCACTAATCAAACAGATATTTTTGGAAATACTGCTGGTGAATTGTCCGGGGAATTTTTCGCTATCAAATACGCCGCACCTGATTCCGGTAAAGCAGCCATCACCGAGTTTATGTATGATCCTGCAAGTGAATTTTCAGAATTTGTGGAAATATATAATACCACCGACAGCGCTTTAAACCTTCAAAACTGGACTTTAAACGACAATACCGGAAACCGGCGGATTATCACTAACGAGAACATTCCGTTAAAGCCGAACGCATTTCTGCTGCTCACTCCCGACAGCACAATCATCGAAAGTTTTCCAGACGCTCCTCTCCTTGTTTTAGGCACGCGGTTTTCATCACTCAACAATAATACTGACGCAATTGTAATCCGCGATAATACAGGCGCATTGATCGACTCTCTTACGTATACCTCAAATTGGGGCGGAAAAGAGGTCTCGGTTGAACGCCGAAGCACGGAATTTCCAGCTCAGTTTCAGGAAAACTGGGGAAGTTCGCCTTCCGCAGTTTTTGCCACTCCCGGTTTGCCAAATGAGATTCAGGAGGATAAAACAGCGCCAGAAATCAAAAGCTATCTCTTACTTGATGAGAACACTCTTCAAATTGTTTTCACGGAACGCATAAAGGCAGAACCCGCAACGAATCTTGAGTATTTCGGCGTTAGTAATCCAGCTTCTGAAAAAACCTATAAAACGTCTGAAAACGAATTATATAAGTTGGAGCACCTTGAACCTGATACCATTCATTTCACAAATAAAGATGGCTTTTTCTCTTCTGTTGAAGGAAATACCTACGAGATTTCCGTTCGTAACCAAGAGGATATCTTTGGAAATGTAAGTCCGTCATTAAACTTTTCAATTGAGCGGATTTTGGTGGATACCGCCTTTCCCGGTGAAGTTCTGATTAATGAATTTATGTATGATCCCGTTGGAGAGTATTCTGAATTCATTGAACTGGCTAATTTTACCTCTTCAAACTTCGACCTGAAAAACTGGTCTTTAAGTGACAATACTGGAAATAAAAGAATCATCACTACTGATAAATTTATACTCCGTCCCGATATTTCTGAACAAAATTCTGATGGAGTTTATGTTGTCTTGGCACCCGATAGTTCACTCCTGAATTTATTCCCGGAACGGCCGGTAATTGTGATGGGAAATTCTTTTCCGGCATTAAATAATAATACCGACGCCATTGTTATCAGGAATGAAAACGGAGAGGTCATCGACAGCCTTACTTATACTTCGGACTGGGGTGGGCGGGAAGTTTCACTGGAACGCCGAACGGCTGACGCACCATCGGTTTTTCGGGAAAACTGGGGAAATTCACCCTCCGTAGATTTTGCCACTCCCGGCCTTCAAAATGAAATTCTACCAGATAATGATCCGCCCGAAATCGCCGATGCATTTATCCTGAATTCCGACTCTGTCTCAATTATTTATAATGAACGCATCGATTCGGTAGCTGCAACTAACCCTGGTAATTTCACTATCACCCCTAATCTCTCAATTGAAGAAATACTCTATAACCGCAACGAGATAAAACTGGCGCTCAGTTCTACACTAAATGATGGCGAGACTTATTCCATCACTATTCAAAATCAAAAGGATGTATTTGGAAATATTCGGTCCTCCACTTCGGTTAATCTTGAGTTTATAGCTTTTTCTGAGGCTGAATATGGAGATATTATCATAAATGAAATTCTGTACCGGCGGGCAAGTTCAGATTCTCCCGAATTCATAGAGCTCTTCAACAAAACTTCCAGAAATTTTGATTTAAACTCCTGGACTTTTTCCGATGCTGGAAGTGCAACATCCATTCCAGCAGGTTCAGTGATTCGGAGCGGCGAATACCTGATTTTAACTGACCGGGAAGAGTTTGCCTCGGAAATTGAAAATGGATTATATTTGTCCACATTCCCCTCTCTCAATGATGATGAAGATGCGATAATTATAAAAAATAGCGATGGGGAGGTTATTGACAGCTTGTTTTACAAAAGCACCTGGGGCACTAATCAACCCGGCGTTTCGCTTGAACGGAAAGATCCGGGTGGTGCCTCAAATGATGCTTCTAACTGGGCAAGCAGCATTTCCGAAAGCGGAAACACCCTTAGCAGCCCGAGCTCGGTTTTTGAAGAAGATGTAACCCCACCGGAAATTATCTTCTCTAAACTACAACCCGATAATAAAATTTATGTGGCTTTTTCGGAATTTGTGAATCTTCAGGAAGCACAAATCACAGTTGGTGATCAGGAAGGAACCATTGCGGAATTCAATAATGCGAATGCCAATATTGTGTGGCTGGAAGGGATAGATTTTGAAACGGGAGAACAGCTTCATGTGCGTTTTGAAAATATAGCTGACGTTAAAGGAAATACCCGCGCCGAAACTTCTGTTGAAGTTGCCCAACCTCTTGCTGTCGGTAATGTGGTGATAAATGAAATTATGTTTGATCCGCTGGCAAACTCAGATGATAATCTTCCCGATCAAACCGAGTACATAGAATTTTATAATCGGGCCGATTACGCTATTTCTTTGGAAGGATTTTTCCTGCACGATGAACCCGATGAGAATCAGGAGGTTCGCTCAATTTTTCCGGTTTCCTCTCAATTCAAATGGATTCCACCTAAAGAATATGTATTGGTTTTTTCGGAAAATCTGGCCGTCACTTTTGCTGAAAGTCAGCTTGCAGAATATTTTGAGCTGGAAAATCCAAACGAACAGCTTTCGATTTTAATTAATCGCTCGAGTCTGAGCCTTGCTTCATCCGGGGATGCGATTTACCTGGCAGACAGTACCGGGGCCAATATAGATTCTGTTTTCTTTGATGAAGGCTGGCAAAATCCTAACCTGCACAGTACGAAAGGCATTGCACTGGAACGCATTGACCCGGATGGTGCAAGTGACGAGGAATCTAACTGGAGCTCAAGTACAAATATCAGCGGCGGAACGCCGGGCTGGCAAAATTCGATCTTTCAGCAAGCCGGAGCAGGGCCCGTAAGCACCGGTATAAATTTCACTCCCAATCCATTTTCTCCCGATGATGACGGCTTTGACGACAACTTGTTCCTTAATTATAAACTGAATGAATCGGATTATTTACTACGCATCCGCATTTTTGATCGCTATGGCCGAGAAGTTCGAAAACTTACCGATGGAAAGCCTGCCGGTTTTGAAGGTTCTCTGATTTGGGATGGCCTCACTGATGACCGCCGAACGAACCGTGTTGGTTTTTATATTGTGCTTTTTGAAGCCTTTGATAGTGCAAACGGCAGGAATATCACTTTCAAAAAAACCGTGGTGTTGGCCCGAAAGTTTTAAGCTTTATTTCGACTTCATCTCGTACACGCCGTTCCAGTTTTCATGCGGGGGATTTTGCTTCATCATTCGGCAACGCTCTAAAAATATCAGGGATGGATTTCGTGGTAACCTTTCAAGCTTTAACGACTCTTCGAACTTCTTGATGGCTCCGTTCCAATCCTGTTTGAAATAGCACTCCATTCCCTCTTCATAAACACCAATACATTCTTCTAAATCGGAATTTGCCTCAGAACGCAATGCTGCTACTTCAAACACTTTTACCGGTTTAACCCGCCCCTTCACAATAATATTATCGAGCAGGCGGAACAGGCAATCATCCCCAAATTGTACGGCTTCATTTTTTGTTGATTCCGTTACCATTGTATACACACCGTATTGCTTGGCACCACTTTCGCAACGGGCGGCGAGGTTTACATTATCTCCCATCATTGTATAATTGAATCTGCGGGAAGAACCCATGTTTCCCGTTACCATCGTTCCGGTGTTCATTCCCATTCTATGCTGCATGCTTGTTACAATTTCAGGCCAGCCGTCTTTTTTCCACTTAACTCGGAGCTCTTCAAGTTCTTTTTGCATCAGCTGTGATGAAATACAGGCCTGAAGTGCATGGTCTTCTAAAAAAACAGGGGCTCCGTAAAAAGCTACAATGGCGTCGCCAATGTATTTGTCGAGCGTACCACCACGGTCGTTCAGGATTTGGGTCATCGCACTTAAATATTCATTAATCAACGTTACCAGCTCCCGGGCTTCCAATTGCTCCGAAAAAGTAGAGAAGGATTCGATATCACTAAAAAAAGCTGTTATGTATTTTTCTTCGCCCCCAAGCTGTGGCTCCTCCCCCGACTCTACCATTTGGTTCACAAGTTCCGGTGATACATAGGAAGCGAACATCCCTTTAATTCGTCTTTTCTCTTTCTGCTCTATATAATATTCATACCCGATTAAACCCACCTGCGAAATAAATAAAGCCAATAATGGACCAGTTATGATCATTAGCAGGTTGAAATGAATGAAAGCCAAATAAGTTACAAACACATATCCCACGCCTAACAAAATGGTGAATATGATCCCATAAGCAGTATTTAACAGCCGAGTAACTCCGGTTACAAAAAAACTGAACAAAATAATGATGGCGACAGTAACCCAGTCGCTCATTTTGTAGATGTAATTATCATCCAAAATGGTTTGAATTGCATTTGCGTGAATTTCGTATCCCGGCCTTAACGATCCGCTTTCGTTTGCGAAAGGTGTGCGGAAAAAATCCTTCAACACCGGCATGGTTGCCCCTACAATTACAATTTTATCTTTGAAAACTCCCTGCTGCAGTAAACCTATGTCAGGATCATTGAAAGTGTTCATCTCAAAAGCCTCCAATTCCGACACCGTATCATAAGTACTATCATCAATTACTTCTTCGAAAGAATAAGTAGGAAAGGTTCTTTCAGGGCCTGTATAGTTAATCAGAAATGTATTTTTTCTGGACCTCAGGATTTCGTGCGGGCCGAGATCAAAGGTTTCTTTATCCAGGTTTGGATCTAAGGGATCAATTTCATCCCTGGAGATATTTTTATAAAAGCGAACTCCTTCAATGCCAAGCATGTAATAGGATTCCCCCAAATAATTTCTTCCAAAATTATAGGTTCTTACGGTGCCATCGATATCAGGCAGTACTTGCACAAGGCCTACAGGATTTGGATTGCTTTCCCGGAGAATCCGCTGAGGAAAAACCATATTCTCCTCATTTGTAAACTCGGTGCTTTCTCTCTGAATTTGACCCGCAAGAATTACATTTCCATGTTTTTCGATAGTCTCTGCAAACAGCGTATCGTTTCGGAAATCATATGAGTCCGCATCCTGAAAAATCACATCATATAAGATAACCTTTGCACCCGCTTCATTTAGATTCTCTACCAATTTGGCGTGTACATCAGCCGGCCAGGGATATTTTTGAGGGATTTCACTGTCGGCAAATTCACTTATTGCTACCATTACAATTGGAGAACTGGAAACATCCAGCGGCCCCCTCCACTCGAAAAGTTGATCGGAATATTTGAGCTCAAAAATCGCAATCGGTTCAAACTGTGTAAGCAAAACAGCAAATAGTAATCCTGCCAAACCAATTACTATTGTTGATATAAAATTCTTCCGTCTTTTAATTTTCATGCTTAAAATCTGAACACGTATCGAAGCTGCACGATACGATCATTCGCCCGGTTTTGGCCGCTCACGTTGGTAAGATTCGCATCAAAAATGAGTGCATGGTATTCGTTCAAGGTGTATTCAGCTCCCGCTTGTAATGCATAGGTAGCAAAGGAAGGATTGGCGATTTCATCCCCCAAAAAATAATAATTATTGAGGGAATTAGTGTCTCCATTGTCTTCAATCGCAACTATTCTTGAAGAAGTTTTATTGCTGGTAATTGCGAACCGTCCGTTTAAACTTAGCTGATTATCCATCAGGAAATAATTTCCACCGGCATAAATCCCGAAAATATTTACAGAACTTTGGCCACTTCCGGTTTCCGTGTTATTGAAAGTGATACCAAGCTGAGATCTCAATGGAATGTTGGAAAAGCGGGAAGTAACATTTAACGAAACAGCCGAGCTTTTAACATCGCCAAAAGCAAAAACCTCGTCTGTGGTTTTTAATGTTGAAAAATTCAGGGAAAGATCGTGCAGCATATCAAGAAGTGAAATCTGCTGCGTTATGGACGTATTAAAATTGATCGTATTGTTTGTTCGGGGATAAGTTGTTGTCAAAGTATCGCCATTTTCAGCAATTCTCAGGTTCTGAACCGCAGCATTCTCAAAACCAACCGGGACTTCCGGATTGAATCGTGCAACACCATTGTCTCGGATTCGATACCTAAATCCAAGACTGACACGGGGTAAATCTTTGGTAACAGGATACCAGCTCGCATTTGTGCGATATGTATCGGTGTTGGTAGTGGTTTCTCGGTTACCGACTACATTGTCATTCAAATTCTCGTAACCAAGCGTGATGTAAAGCCGGTTAGAGAGCAGGTTGAAACGATCGGTCAGGGTAAATCCCGCTATATCTTTACGAATGGTGGAGTTTGCCAAAGAATTGAAATTTGGGCCAATCCAGCGGTACTGCAGCCGAAAATTGTTAGTGGGATAACGAAAAGAAAGCTCGCTATTTGAAGCTATTATACTTGTAGGGAAGAAAAATCCGGTTTCACTTTCTCCATTTTCATCATCAGAAAACCGGATAGGAATTGTATTCATATTTTCATTGATGATAATTAGCCAGGAAAGTTGTTCTAACAAATCGGCTTGTTTTTGATCGATATCGAAACCTAATTCATCGGCGCGTTCTACAGAGAAAGCACCTCCATAAATGTCATCATTTAGGGCACTTACTACAGCTTCCGACTCGAAGCGTATCCGGTTATTGTGCAGGCCAAATCTCAGGTCGGTTCCAATTAACAGGTTGTCCCGTGGACGAAGACTTCCACCTTCAATATTTAATAAACCCGGATTTTGTTGAAGTTTGGCATCATCTGCCGAACTAAGTTTACTTCTGAAATCAGGGTTGTTGGATAAGTCGTAATAGTCGCGGATGTTATAGAGGGAAGTGGTATCGTCCTGAACTTTCAAAGCCTGAAAACCCAGCTGAAATTTTTCAGGGTTTCCAAATCCTACCCTGCCACCGGTAATATCTCTTTTGAAAGCACCTCTGCCCTGATTCGAATACCTTAGCGTGTAGCTCGTATCAACCACCACTCCTGCACTCGATTCGATCTGCTGAATCTCCAAAGAACCATAGAGGTTGTCTATCGATCTTCCCAGTTCCCCATGAATAAATTGGAAATTGATGTTTTCATTAAACAGGTGAAGAGATGTATTTATGCCATTGATGCGCCGCCCCGAAATGGTAAACCTGCTCATGGATGGAAAAACGTGCCCGGCTTCAAACTTCCACCAATCATTTATTTCAAGGCGAATTCCATATCTATTCTGAGGTTGTAAACGATTTGATTCTTGGGAAGTAAAGTAGCCATTGAGGGAATATCGAAGCGCTCCATAAGTTCCCGAAAGTCGAGTTCGCCCGGTATAAGCATTATTGATATCTCCAGCCAAAACCTGATTTCTTGCAGTCAATTCTGCCTGCCCTACCGGCTTGCTTTTGTCAAAGCCTTTGAACGAAGCCTGATTTCTCCCAACAACAAAAAATTCCCATTCGGTAACCAGAAAAGTTTCGTCATCTGTAACATAATGAAGCGCCAGTTTATGCGCGCCTGAACGAAGTCCTGAAGGGATATAGGAAATGTAATACGTACTGGTGTCCGCTAATTCGGTAACATCTGTATTATCGAGCAAAAGCCGGAATTCTCCTTCATCTAAATCTGCGGAGTCGTAAAAAAGGGCAAGTGCAATCAGGGCATCATCGGTGGTAACTCCTTTTCCCGGCCTTGGCGATAAGATGGTGAAATCCACTTCTTCAAGAGTTTGCAGTTCTATTTCCCGCTTTTCAATAATTTCAACTCTCACCGGGTTTTCGGATGGTAAATTAGCGGGGTAATACAAACTTTCGCCACTCAGTAAATTAATTTCCAGATAATACTCAACACTCCCAGCGTTTTCGTTTTCAACATTGAACACGGTTGAAAAAACTCCGTTTTGTAGTTCAATTTCCTGTTGTTGATAACTGAAGTCTCCATCATATCGATAAAAGAGATTTGCCTCTTGTATATCCCCCCGGGAAAGTCCCGTAACAGAAAATTCCAGTAAATTATCTTCAGCCCTTTCAAAAGCAACAAGGGGCTGGTGCTGTATATTATATTGCGCCCAGATATTTGAAGAACAAAAAATACTGAGCATTGAAACCAAGATTGTTTTTAGTACCCGTTGCACCATATTTAAATGTATTAACCTAAATGAACCTGTGTTTAGTTATCCTCTTGTTCAAAAACGTCAATGGTGATTTCCCGAATTTGTCCATTTTCGTCAGTGAATCTAAATTTTATTTCCTTCTGAATGAGGTCGTTTTCCATTTCTCCATATCCCTCACTTAGACCCTGAAGATCGCTATCGGTAAGCGTACCCGACTCGATTTCATTACCATTAGGGTCTACCTGGGCAAACATCTTATCAAAAAGAGAAATGGTTTGGCCCGAATTTATAGCGGTAACATCAACCTGCCCATTATTTACCCAAGTATATCCATCATCCCGGCTTCCGAAATCTGTTCCTTTCACCGAAGCCAATGATCTGGAAGTGGCTACCTCAAAATCATTTGAGCCCTGAGGTTCCACATTCAGAAAAATTTCACCCTCTTCCAGATTGATTCTTGTGGACATAAATTTGGAGGTATTTCCAACCTCTCCGTTCACGATCAGAAGTGAATTGGGCTTTACTTTTGCCACACTGGCATCCATAAAAACCACCAGGGCAAAGCCCTCATTATCAGTGGAAAGCGTGTCCCCACTAAAGAGTTTTTCGGCTTTATTTTCCAGTAAATCAAGAGAGATGTTTTTATTCGCTTCCATATTCTGGATAGTTACATCCGGCTTGAAGCGTTTCACAATGGCTATATGCCGCTCATTCGAAAACTGATTGATATCAGCTGCAATCATTCCCATAAAAATTAAAAAGGCTGCAATCGGTAACAGAATCTGTATCAATTTCTTCATGGTGCCTCCCTTAATTATTTAAAATTATTTGTTCATTTCTGATTTTCTCTAAAATCATCTCTAACTGTTGAGCTGCAATGGGGCCGGAAAAAATCTGTCCGTCAATTTCAATTTCTCCCAGTTTATAACCACTTTCATTCAGCCTGTTGTAACGTTCTTCCCCTAATAACTGAAGCAACACTTCTCGCACATTTTGGTCTTCAGGAATTGTTACTCCCCCGCTTTCTGTGCCTGATAACGAGAAACTCCATATTTCGGAGGATCTTTCTTCTGTGTCTCCGCTCATTTGCACAGTAGTGATTACCTGCCAGTAATATAATTTGCCCTTCTTGAGTGCCTGCACACCAGAAGATGGGAATTGGTAGGAATCGTTCTCTATAAGCACATCCAGATTTTCGAATTGCAGAAGTGATCCCCCACTACTTGTCGGTGATGAACTTTTTGCACTTTGAAGCAGTGATTCCGGGCTGTCTTCCCCATTGGATTCTACCACAAGAAGCCGGTAGGTGGTATTTGATTCACCCTCCCAGCTAAATTGTGGGTATGGATTTGTAATTTCGGCTTCAGTTCCCGCCACATCACCAGGCGATTTCAGGTAGATTTCGCTTGCATCAAAAAATGATAATCCACCTCCAATTTCAGCGGAAGCGGAAGCAAGTGCTTGTCTTCCCATCTCGTTGGTTACCTGAAACACCGATACTTCTATCGTATAAATATCTCTCGGTAAAGAGGTGGAGCCCGATAAGTTATTTATCATACCTTCACCGGCAGAAGTTAAACCACCATTGAAACTAATATTTTCCTCAATTCCTGGAATCCTGTCATTAGCTAAATCATTATTTGTTGCATAAACCGACTGATTTGGCCCAAGAGAAAAAGGGCGGCTGTTTTTTTGAGTGAGTTCAAGAATTGTACCCACTTTTGCCCCTCTCATCTTAAATTCGAAATATAGGTTCCTGATACTTTCCTGTGTTAGGTTTTCGAGGAATCCAGAAATCAGTACCGGGCCGCTGCCATCTGTATTTAATCCTAATCCTGTAAGGCTGAGAACCTGACTATTTTCAAGTACCTGGCTTAGCTCAATTTCAAGATTTACTTGTGAATTCTGACTAAATACTGGTTGTGAGGGAACAACCCAAAGCATCAGCAGTAAGAGGCTTACAAATACTTTATTCGACCATCCCTTGTTTTCCATTATAACTCCCGTTTTTTCACTCAATGAAACGCATTTTAATATTAAAGAAGATCACAAACAAATTTTGCATGGATGCGGTGCTACAAATACTGCTTCAAGCTATTAATTTTGTATTATTCACAGCACAAAAAAAAGCCTTCTCTGAAATCCAGAAAAGGCTTAATTATGTGGAGCTACGGGGATTCGAACCCCGGACCTTCGCGCTGCCAGCGCGACGCTCTAGCCAGCTGAGCTATAGCCCCGAAAAGGGTTCCAAATATAAAAGGAGTTAAAAATTAATCCTAACCAAAATACTTTTTCTTTTGATACCCAATGCAGTATCACTATTTTATCCGCTAAACACTATATTAAAGAATATATTCATTCAAAAAACCAACCCCAAATAACCGAAACTGGAGTACATTTATATGAAACGTAAAATACAACTACTCGTTCTTGCGCTATTTTTAGTAGGCGGAACCGTTGTTCAATATGGTTGCGGCTCAAACGAACCTGTTGTCGAAGAACCTGTTGACAGTGATGGTGATGGCCTTACTGACGCAGAAGAAGCAGAGCTTGGAACCGATTCCAATTCTGCTGATTCTGATGGCGACGGGCTAAGCGATGCTGAAGAAATCAACGAGTATAATACTGACCCAATGAATCCCGATTCTGATGGTGACGGCCTAAATGACGGTGATGAAGTTAATTCTTACAACACCGATCCTAATAATGCCGATTCTGATGATGACGGCCTTTCTGACGGCGATGAAGTTAATGAATATCGCACGGAACCGAATAACGCCGATTCTGATGGCGATGGGCTTTCTGATTATGATGAAGTAATGACTCATGAAACAGATCCTAACAATGCCGATTCTGATGGCGACGGTTTCAACGATCAGCAAGAACTTGATATGGGTACTAATCCTAATGACAGCAGTGATCCTGTTTATTTAGATGAAGACACTTTTGGTACTATCAATTTCGATTTTGACCGTTCTAACATTCGCGATGACGCAGCTGAAATACTTGCTGAAAACGTAGAAATTCTTAAAGATGCTGAGGCATTCAGAGTTCGCGTTGACGCTTACACAGATCATGTGGGTGGCGATCAATACAACTTACGCTTGAGCCTCAGACGTGCAAATGCAGTGGTAGACTTCTACACTGAGAATGGCATTTCTGAAGATCGAATTGAATCTCAGGGTTTAGGTAAAGCTCCAGTTGAGTGTGTGGACGAGACCGCATCCCAGGGATGTGAAAGAAACCGACGTGCTGAATCTCATCCAATCAGCACTTTGAGATACAGCCCGAATAGCAACTAAGGTTGGTATTTACTTATTTCTAAAAGGCGGCCTGCTAATTGCAGGCCGTCTTTTTTTATGGTTTTAATTCCCCACTGGATTCTGAATTGGCGAGATCAAAGAAAGCCTGATAGCCATATTTCGACAACAGACTAATTACCCTGTTTCGATTCTTAAAAATCATTTTCAGAAGTGAACAAGCTGATTTTTGAGAACCTGCGAGCGTCCGAAGGCCCTCGCTGCGTTCGGGCGCAACACTCGCAGGACTTTCAGGCGCTTCGAGGTTGCTTAAAGTGCTACCATCCGTGTATTTTAACAGATTTTAGAATTGAAACAGGTTAATTAGAAAAATCGAGCTACACTCACTCCAATAAATATCCCGGGATCATCTATGCGATAGGCAACATCAGCTCTGAAAAGATTAAAAATGTTACTCAGCGAAAGTCCGGCTTCAAGGTGCCAGTCATCTGCAACAGAAGGGCCAAATCCGTAGCGATTGTTGAATTCCGTTACCTGACTGTCTTTCACCCATGTTCGGCCAACTCCGCCAAAAGCGATAACACTGAGTCCGGTTTGTGCTGCACCTCTCCATCCAAACATTTCAAGAGGCACACTTTTGAAATTATGCTCTGCATTAAGAGCGACATAGCTGGCTCCCTCATAGGGCAAAAATCTTTTCGCTCGAAAAGCTCCGAAGGGTGTAAAAATTCCCGGTGAAACATCAAGAGCCTCATTTTTTTGAATTGGCAGGTCACCCACATAAGTACCTGCATTCAGCCGTAAATGCAGAGTATTTGGAAAAAACCGCCGCTGATAAAAGGTTTCGTACTCACGATAAAGGTCAATCTTGAAACGGGTATAATTCCAGTCGCTTCCCAAGGCAACCGCTGATTGCTCTATGGTGAAAGCATAATCATTTGCTCCAATGGCTCCATAGGCTTTTTTATCGGTGCCTCTGGTTAATTGAAGCTCAATAGCGCTGAGCCGGCCTTCATCCACATAAGAATTTGGCCGCTGAATACTCGAACCTCCTAAAATATCATAGCTCGTTTTATAGTCGATATTAGAATGATCTTCGTAAGAATAGGATAATCTGAATGTACCACTGAATTTTAATGGCCGATAAGCTGAACCAACATAAAACCCTTCTTTGCGATAATAATCGAAATAGTCATCCGAGCCGAGCAATGTTGACACACTACTTACCATCGTTGAAAACATATCCGAATTATAGCGGGTATCCGTAATTGCGCGATATCCGGCAAAAGTGGCAAATCGTCGGGAATTTTTTAACGGCCACCAGCCTATCTCCGCGCCATAAGAAGGTTCTTCATATCCGAAACTATACCCTGCAAAAACTTTTGAGGAAAGCCTGTTATCTACGTACCGGCGCTCGTGCTGTAATCCCGCATAAACTGCATCTACCCTGTTGTAGCGGGCTAAAGGTTTTAAATTTCTGGTTAATTTCGAAAGTAATGAAGGGCCTTTATTCGTTCTTTTGCCTGCAGAAACGGAGGTGGAGTCATTTTCGCTTTTCCTGTCGTCGCCTGAGCTTATGGTTACAGAACTGCCGGAGTCATCGCTTTCCTCATCCCAATCAATAAAACGGGTAAAAAAACCTGTCGGCTTGAAAGCTTTCTCGAGTGTAGCCGTGCTATCAAGAGTTTCGTAGGCTACTTCTTCCTGCTTGTCTAATGGGATAATATCCACTTCATTTACAAACAAAGAATCTCCGGAATTAATAGTGGTTGAATCAACAGAAAGCATTCTTTGGCTTTTGAAGAGCGTATCCGGCAAAGGGATATTTACTTCATAATTATTGAGTTTCGCTACTTGTTTAAAGCCAATGGGTGGAAATCTAAGACCAATAACGCCTACTTCAACAAGGCCTTCAATCCGCACATCTACCGGGAGCCAGAAATCGCCGCCAAAGTTGCTGAACTGCTGTCCATAAGAGAGGTTAAAGTTCTGTACTGGCGGAGGAAAAACCACTACCGAATTCGGCTTTAGATCAACCGAAAGCAAAGCATATTCCTCTCCTAAAACATGAATTATTCCTTCAAAAAGCGGCTGAAGTTTACGGTTTGAAGTTACCGAAATCTTATACACCACTTGCTTGTCTATGCTCAGGATGTCTTCCAGTGTAAATGTATAATAGCTTAGAGCCTTGGGATTTGTAATTCCAACCACATCAAAACCGGCGATATCCAGGTTGTCGTCGTAAAAATTGGGGAGATAACTAACCCCTGCAAAATTACTCCCGGCATCAATATTAGCTGTTTGCCGTCTGGATTTCAGCACTTCCCTGGAACCTCTTCTTTTATCCCAGTACGCAATAGACACACTTTCGGAGATGGAAACAATGCTCGTGTCGTTTTTGAGCTGTTGTCGCGTATAAGCTTCAGCTTTATAAGTATTCAGATCTGCTCGCCAAATTTGTTTTCGGCGAATCACCTCTTTCATGATGGCGATAGCGGGATCTTCTCCGGTTACGGTAATCTCTCCCATTTCGGAGATTGATTCTTTCATCATAAAATCGATTGACGCATTGCCCGTGGCCGGAACTTCCTGTTCCTGCGACTCGAATCCTAAAAATCGTACCACTAAAACTGCGGGAAATTCACTCACCATCAAACGGAATTCTCCATCTTCATTTGAGATGGTGCCTTTATAAGTATTTTTAATAATTACGTGCGCTGAAGGAAGGGGCTCTCCGGTTTTTGCATCTACTATTTTACCCGTAACCTGCCGCTGGGCAACCGTCTCTGAGTTGAAAAGCAGGAAAGTGAAAAGAACTAAAAACCCCGGTTTTATTATCTGCATGATGTTTTTAAAGTGAATTAAAAATCCAGCGGCTTCTACTTAATAGCGTCTGTTTTGTTACACTAACCTACGTATCTTCATCCACAAGATTGTACAACAAACCGACCCTGTAGTTCAATTGGATAGAATAGGGACCTCCTAAGTCTTAGATCTGGGTTCGATTCCCGGCGGGGTCACATTATTTTAAATTGTATTAAAACAATGATTTGCTATTATCACAACTAATGACACCATTATAATTGGTTAAAGCTCATCTTGTTTACTTTTTCAATATCTAAATATTCAAATAGACCTACCTCATTTGCTTTAGACCAGTCGGTTAAAAAAAATGTCATCTCTTCACTTCGCAATTCTTTGGGTATATCTGAAATCTGATGTATAAGAAAGATTTCAGAAGAGGAAAGTGAATCCCTTAATATTTCGCCGAGAATCCTAGAAAGCATTTCGTCAAATCTTCTTACTTCATGAATTATATCTATTGCTCTCGCTATTGTTTTTACAAAAGGAAGTAAATCATCCTGATTATCAAAAAATAAACTTCTTACTATTCCAAGTGCTTTTCTCTTATCGTTTTTCTTTTCGAGTTTATAAAACTCATCACGATAATCTTTCATCATTCTTTTTAATGCTTCTATACTTTTAATTTTTGTATGATCGTGTTGATTTCTACCTACTCCTTCTTTAGGCCGGTATGAAAAAGAAGTTAAATGTCGTTGTTTATTTTCAATTACTTTGAAAAAGATATTCATCAAGCTGTCTGATCTATTTAATTTAGCTTGATCTTCAAAGACACCTTCAGTGTTTTCAATATGATTTTTTTGTTGCTGATAAGTAAAATAAATAAGAATAACTGCAAGTAGACTGAATATCGCTCCAAGTATCCCCCCAAAATAATCACCAAAACTCCCCCAATCATTGATTCCTGTTGATAAATTTGTTCCCCAAAAGTTCATCACAAAAGCTAAAATGATGGCTAACGTAACTATTAATGTAGTCACTGTAATTATCTTCAAATAGTTATCCATGCTATGTTATTTATTATAGATTAATGAGAGGATGTAAAACAGAACTCTTCTTCAATTAAATATAACCGACATTTATTTCAAACCTGCTAATCTTCGACATTGAATTCTTCGTAATGACTTTTCTAATCAGCTGGATTATTCATTACCATCAATATCTAAATTAATCAATAGAAAATAGGTGATTAAATTTAATTTCGACTGGTACAAAGTGAATGTATTACTTACTGTCAAGTTAACTTGTCATGCATTTTTTAAACTCTACCTGATGGTTTTTTAACGCCTCTTTCAGCCCACCCATACATCCATTATATTCCGCCACAAAAAAATACGAATGGCAACTTCTCTCTCCTTTCCAGAATATGTACGCAGTATACTCGCTATACTCATTTTCTTTTTGATGTTCGCTATTTCAACGCCTTTTATCTTCGTATTGCTTGTGTTATCGTTTGGGAAGGCCACCAATTTTATAGTCGAGAATTTCGGCCCCATTATCGCCTATCCGGTTTTATGGACACTCGGTATCAGGTTCCGGGTTATCCAACATGCCGAGCCGATTCCGCCTCCGGTAATCTATACCATCAACCACAGCTCTACCCTTGACATCGTCACCATGATTGCACTTGGATTGCCTCATATCCGGTTTGTGGCAAAATGGGAACTGCAATACAACCCTCTCTTTTTTATTGTGGGAAGGCTGACGGGACAGGTTTTCATTCAGCGCAAAAAAAGTGACCAAGCGGTGGCTACACTCCAAAAAACCTATAACCGCCTGAAACGCGACCGGCTTTCCATAATGGTGGCTCCTGAGGGTTCCCGTAAACATGAGGGGATTATCGGCCCATTCAAGAAAGGCGCATTCAGAATGGCTGTGGATTTGAAAATCCCCATAGTTCCCATTTATTTTGAGGGAAATCAGGACCTAAGCCTTGGCGGTTCGCTACTGGCTAAAAGAGGTGCTATCAACGCTCACATTCATCCCCCTATTGATACTTCCGGCTGGACAACGGAAACCATTGATCAGCATATTGCCGAGCTCAGAGCAAAGTATTTAAAGTGGGCTGGTGTAGAAGAAGAATATCCATCAAAGACTTCATAAGAATTGTTGCTCTGTTTCACTTTTGAATCTACCTCTCTCTTTTGGGTTCTTCCCTTTCCATCCCCATTACAAATGGGAAACTGTATCTCGGAACCTGGCAGGGAATCTACCTTTGCGAACATCTCAATCATGGAGGTTTCCGCAAGCTTATTGTGACACTTATGAGTTGAGCGTCACAACTTTAGAGGCTATCAGGGCTAAATTCCTTTACGTACCCGGAGCATCCGGTCTAACGAGCTTCTGTTTGGCGGATTTAAGTGATTGTGATGCTTGTTGGAGTACTTTACATCTTCGGAAGAGAAAAAAGCATCTGGGTCAACCGATTCAATAATCTCGACAATTTCATTCCATTTTCTTCTCTTGAGAACCGTGAAAATTACCTTTACATCACTATTAAAACCACCTTGGGCATTAATGCTCGTTACCGCCATTCCTGCAGATTTTAAAGCTTCAATAAGCTCCGTTGATTTATTTTGGGTGATTATCCGAATCATCAACGTACCTACTTTCACCTTTTCTTCCAGATACAGCCCGATAAAGGTTCCCGCTGAAAACCCTGCGGCATAAGCAACATAATTTATCCAACTGTCTAAGCTTTTTAGCACCTGTGCTACTACGATTACCCATATCAGCACTTCAAAAAAACCAAGTGCGGCGGAAGCAAATTTGTACCCACGAGAAACCATCGTAATTCGTAAAGTTCCAAGGGAAACATCTGCGATTCTGGCGAAAAAAATCAAGAGGGGGGTGAATACAAATTCCATCTGAAGAGTCCTTTTTTAAATTAAAAAAGCCTATGACTTGCTGTCATTGGCTTCGCTACAAAATTACGCATTTTTATTTCCCGCGTGAAGCAAAAACTACTATCTCTTGATAGATTTTCTTTATGGCTACTGTAGTATTTTTGATTAGGAAACAGCACTGATTTTGCTTTTAATTTAAGCTCTGATTTCCCTTTGTTGTATCCTGATGCGGCGCAAATAATTTCTTGAAAATCAGGAATGATTTTACCCCGGCATTGGTATAGAAGATTAAATTATATTACCTCATGGATTTAAAAATTATTAGCGGAACCGACCGCCCGAACTCCAACGCATTAAAGATTGCGCATTATATAAAACCGTTGTATGAAGCCGAAAATGCTGAAGTTGAGATAGTTGATTTGCAGGATTTTCCTATTGCCGACGTAGCAGGTGGCAAATATGGCAAGAAAATTCCTTCCGTAAGTAAATTTATCAACCCAATAATTGAAGCGGATGCGTTGGTTTTTGTAATTCCTGAATATAACGGAAGCTACCCCGGAATTCTGAAGCTTGTTATAGATTACATGCCTTTCCCTTCAGCCTTTGAAAAAATGCCAATGACCTTTATTGGGGAATCTAAAGGTGCTTTTGGAGGATTGCGAGCCGTAGAACAATTCCAGATGGTAGCGAATTATCGGAATGCCCTTCAATTTCCTGAAAGGCTGTATATCTCCCGGGTCCATAAAACTTTTGATGAGCATACCGGCTTAGAGGATGATTTCCAGCAAAAACTGCTACACTCTCAGGTTCAGAATTTTGTAAAATTCATACGAGCGGTAAAAAACTTAGAAATAGAACAGTTTAGCTAATGCTAATTTGACCGCAACATATATCCTACACCGTGCAGGGTTATGAGGTAACGAGGATCTTCGGGGTGAACTTCGATTTTTGCCCGTAACTTTGAAATATGCACATCTACTGTACGGGTGTTGGTGCTGAATTCATAGCGCCACACTTTCTCCAAAAGTTCGTCTCTTGAAATAGGTTCATTAGCGCTTTTCAGTAAATACCTGATGAGTTCCACTTCACGGGAAGTAAGCTCCACTTCTTTTCCTTCAGGATGATAAACAGTTGATTCCTGCAAGTCTATCTTCACTGGGCCGAGCTGCAGAATATCTACCTGATTAGAGCTTGAATACGTGCCTGATCTTCGCAAGCGCGCCTGAATACGGGCAAGCAATTCCTTCACACCAAAAGGTTTGGTGAGGTAATCGTCGGCGCCAAGCGTTAGCCCCTGAACTTTATCAACTTCCTGTTCTTTTGCGGTTAAAATTATTATTGGGAAGGTATATTTCAGAGCCCGAACTTCTTCACAAATTTCATAACCGCTTTTCCCGGGAAGCATTAAATCCAGAAGCATAAGATCTGGATTATGCTCTTTAACCAAAGGAACGGCTTTTGTGCCTTCATCGGCTATTATTACCTCATACCCTTCGTTTTCTAAGGTGTCTTTTAATGTAAAAATCAGGCTGGGCTCGTCTTCAACAACGAGAATCTTTGTTTGCTTATCCGGCATATTCTGTAGACTTATTTATGTTTTTACCTGTCTGACCAACTTTATTATGTCTTTGAGGATAGTCTTCCCTAATCAATTTAGGGAATATCACAGTAAAAGTTGTTCCCTTTCCAAGTACACTCTTCACAATTATTTCTCCGCCATTCAGGTCAACCAGGTTCTTCACAATACTCAGTCCAAGTCCATGGCCTTTTGTTTTGGCTTTAAGTGAATCTTCAACCCTGAAAAACTTATTAAATATGCTCCTTAAATCTTTTTTGGGGATGCCAATTCCCTGATCCTGAACACTCAGGTATATATCGTTTTTATCTGAGTTTAATGAGTAATGAATCAGCTTTACTCCGTTACTATATTTTATGGCATTGTCGGTGAGATTATTTAAAATCGTTTCAAAACTATCCTCATCAATCATAACTAAAGAGCTTTTATCGCGGGAATCTAATTTTACGGTGAAGCCTTTGCTCTCGAGGTATTCCTGATTCTCTGTCAGAAACTTTTTAAGCAGGTCGTGCATCCGGTGTGGCGCAGCTTTAATCATCACCTCGCCAGAATCAACCCGCGCTACATCCAGCAGCTTCTCTATCATTCTCCTCAGCCTAATGGATTCATCATAAATATGCTTTCCATACTGTTTCAGGCGATCGTTTTCGGTTACTCTTCCGTCCGAAATATTTTCACCTGCCGCCTGCATAACAGCCAGTGGAGTCTTTAGTTCATGCGTTACATTTGCGAGAAAATTTGCTTGCAGTTGCGCAAGGTTTCGTTCGCGCTGTGCGGTTACAAACATGAAGATTAATGCGCCAACTAAAAATAAAACAGCAACCCCAAGCACTACAAGATTTTTCACAAGTGTAGCATTATAAACGTTTGCAATTGGGCTTTGAAGGAAGGCAAGACTGATAGTCCAGTTATTGAAATAACTTGGAAAGCGGTGAACATAATCCACCAAAGAACGATCATACTCAACGCTGGGATCATTCGTGGCAAGTGTCTCGTTGCTAATCCAGTTGTAAAGCCACACCACTACGCCGCTTTCCTCACTGGGACTAAAAAAGTCTTCAATTAAGGGATCTATAAGCTCGTTAACAACTACTTCATCATCTATTAAAAAAGTGAGGTAGCCAATTATTTTACTTTCTGTAAGGTTGATGAGGCCCACATTTAAACTCCGGTGCGAATCAAATTCAATGTTGTTATTCCACCGATAATTGAGATCGTTTAGTTGAATTTTGGTTTTCGTTCTCACAATCCCTACACCATCACACACGGTTTCCGGATAAGAATCCGTACGCTTCATGAGATTGGTTTCATAATCGTAGATATAAATCATGGTTTCGCTATCACAGGGATCTACATCTTCGGGAGTGTAATAAATTTCGTTATATAATTTGCTTTGGGATACTCTAAGCAGTACTTCTTTGATTTTGGGAGGGAACTGCCCCGTCTCTCTTATTGAAGCCTCTATGGGTTCGAGTTCAATTTTATGGAATCCTGAAAAAGGGCTGTTAAGTTCGTTACGAATCAAGTGATGGATTTCATCAACCTGATCAATACGGCGCTCTCCTTCTCCTTCTATCATTTGATCACGGAGATTGTACAAAGAAAACACGTTCATACCTGTCAAGGCTATAATTGCGCCTAAACCAATCATAAGCAAAACCCAACGCAGCGCCTTATTCCGAAGTATTTTCATCTGATTTTTCATCTACATATTCAATGTATTAAAATACAATTAATAGTGTTTTTCAGTTTTCAAAATTGGTAAAAAACAGAAAATAAAAAGAAACGACTTAGCGCTTCCAGGAATTGTTCAGCCGGTTCATATCAGGGTAGAATTGCTTGACGTCTATTTCAACACTTATTACAGGGCTTGGGGTTTTTATGGTGATGGAAGTATCCGTTAATCCTTTCAGCCAGTCATCCACATCAATTCGTTCCTGAATTTCGGTGCCATCTTCAAGGGTTATGGTAAGGTCTACAGGCATTATAGCTTTTCCATGGTCACTGATTACAATAGTGGCTTCATTTTCATCCTGTGTAACTTCAAAAACCGCCTGATCAAGCACCCATGTCTCAAAATACCAGGATCTCCAAAACCAATTTAAATCTTTGCCCGAAACATCTTCAAAAGTATTGAACATATCGTAAGGTGTCGGATGTTTGTATGCCCAACGATCCATAAATGTTTGCCATGCCTCTTCAAAAACATCCTCTCCTAAAACTCCCTGCAAAGCAAATAACACCGTGCCCGGCTTCGGATAAGACGCCACTCCATATGCGGGGCCGGGATAATGATAATCCGACCATCTCATTATTTCACCCTCGAAAGGAGTGCCTGCTACTCCAAGATAGCTGTTGAATTCTCCTAAACGATCGAAAGAATCAGGGAAAATATCCCAGCGGGCATTTGCCTCATGAAAAGTTGTTGAGCCTTCATCCATCCAGGCATGGCGGCGCTCGTTGCTACTCACGATCATTGGAATCCACATGTGCGCGATTTCGTGAGCGACCACATCATAGAGCGCTTCTGTAGGACGATTATTATACCCACCAATTACAGTCATCATTGGAAATTCCATCCCTCCCCCAATAATACCTGCTCCTTCCACTGAGGTCATATGCGGCCACGGATAGGAAATGCCTGTGTACTCCGACAAAAATGAAATGGAATGCGCGGTATACTCAGCGGCATCTTCCCAAAGCGGTGCGGATTGTCTCCAAAAAGCATTGATTTGAGTGAAGTCTGTTTCCCCATCTCCATCAACATCGCCAACCGGGGTGCGAAGGGCATCCCATTGCGATTCTAAAGTAGCGCTGAAAGCTGCATCACGTACATTTTCTGCCGTAAAGCGCCAGGTCAGGGTTCCGTCTTCAGATGATGTAGTGGTATTGCCGAAATCATCCCGCGAGACAATAGTTATAACTTCATCAGACTGTGCGGCATTTTGATACCTTTCATAAACCTGGGGAGTAAGAACTTCTTCGGGATTTAAAAAATCGCCTGTGCTCATTACCAGCCAGTTTTCTGGTGCGGTGATGTTTATCTGGTAGTTCCCAAAGTCGTGATAGAATTCAGCATTTCCGGTGAAAGTATCTGCAAACCAGCCTTGTAAATCATCGTAGGTGGAAATATGTGGAAACCAATATGCGATGAAAAATAAATTTTCCTGGCTATATCCCATTCTGCCGCTCGCGCCGGCTTGCGGAACTTTAAAATTCCAGTTTATCTCCACTTCTTTTGCTTGATTTGGCAAGAGCGGGGAATTGAGAACTACAATCAAATTAGTGCCTTGAATTACAAATCCAGGTTCAAAACGATTTACCTCTGAAAGCCCCACTCCTTCAGAAGCAACACGGCTAATATTCATGCCTCCGGTAATCTCAGCAGCATCCATTCGCGGCATGCCTTCTTTATGAAGATTCTGAGCTAATTCAAATACCAGCACATTTAGCGTATCGGGTGAATTATTTGTGTAAGTGATTTGCGCCCGTCCATGAAGCATGGTATCTGCGGGGGAAATTTCTGCGTCAATTATATATTCCGCATAATTGGTAAAATATTCAGGGCCGGGTTTCCCATCAAAAGAACGCGTTCCATTTTGCACTGCTTGCTGGAAGTCCAGGGGTTCTTCAACGAGATACGGAATCGGGCGTTCAGGTTGGATATAGGAACCAGCTTCTGTAGCAGCAGGATCAGTTGTAGTTTGAGTGGCTCTACAGGCGGTTAAAAAAGCGATTGAACTGAGTAGAATAATTTGTTTGAGAGACATCATATTGACCATTCAGTGGGTTTATTTGCAAAACAGGGTTTATTTTTGAGCCTTGAAATTTTTTTCGATTGACTCTTTCAAATCGTTGAATTCGATTGGTTTTACTAAATAATCAATATACCCGGTTTCCTTAGCTCTCTGTACATGGTATGGATCGGAATTTCCGGTAATATAAATAACAGGAACATCCGAGAATTTCCGGATTTCCATCATGGCATCGATACCATCAATTTCACCTTCTAAAGAAATATCCATCAAGATGAGATCTGGCTGAATTTTTTTTGCTACTTGTATAGCGGTTTTCCCGTATACCAGCTCCCCTTCTGCATCATATCCAAGTTTTTCTAAGTAGCTTTCGTACAGAAGATTCAGTATCAGATCATCTTCTACGATCATCACTGTCTTTTTCTGTTGATTATCCATTACGTGTAGTTAATTAATATTTTTCGCACCATATAGAACCAAGTAATAATAACATGAATTGATGTGAAACGAAATTTTTAAAAGCATAAAAGAAGAACAAAAATCGAATGCTTTAAAAAAAAAGCCTCGCTGCCAAAAGAGGCAACGAGGCTTGTAAAAAACCGATTCAGCTTACTTAATAAGCGTCATTTTTTTGGTTTGAACAAAGCTGCCTGCGATAATGCGATAAACATATATCCCACTTGCAAGGTCTCCAGCGTCGAACTGTACAGTATGTTCTCCGGCACTCATTCGGTCGTTAACGAGTGTGCGAACAAGCTGCCCGTTAATGTTATACACCTCCAGTTTTACATCATGCGCCTGTGGCAGGTTAAACACAATGTTAGAGGTTGGGTTGAACGGGTTCGGGTAATTTTGAGAAAGAGAGAATGAAGATGGAGTATCAGTTATAGCTTCATTCGGTACAGGAGTATCTCCTTCAAAAGCACCTTTGTAAGGATGCTCCGCACTTCGCTCAGTACCGTCAATATCGGTAGTGACGGCTGCCAAAGGTATGCCGCCGAGGCGGTCATCACCGATAGAAGAACCATCAAGGCGTAGGTTTGTTTCAGAAACAAATTCAACACTGGCAGTAGTGGAAAATTCATCCTGTTCGGTAGCAGTCTGCCAGTCTTCGAGAGAAGCAGTGGCACTGCCATCATCACCAGATCCAAAGAATCCGACGCTTGCAGAAGAGCCTAATACACTATAGTTGTTATAGTCGGCACTTAAACCTGTTCCCGCCATTGGCCAATGGAATGCATAAGCGTTATCAGCATCATGGGCTACAGTAAAGATGTTATTCTGGAAATCCCAGGTTTGTGTTGTTTCAACTTCTTCTGAGCCAAAGGCTGCATGAACCCCGGTTTCACTGCTGCTGCCAACCAGGATGGTATTATGGTACACATTATTGTGCGCGGTACCACCATAGAAAGTCAACTTCATGCCAAATACCTCGTTTCCGGTGGCTTCTCCAACATTTTTAAATTCAGGAGCTGACACCATATTATTAACAACATTAACGGTACCATCATTACCATTTAACGAAATACCGACGGAATAAGATGGATCTGTAGTACGATTCACTTGCAGCCCTGTGATGTTATTACCTATGATATTTGTAGTACCACTACTACCGGCAAAATAGATACCACCATACCATAACTGATTTTCGCGAGGGTTTACTATAGTAATATTATTACCGATAACACTACTATTGGAATCTAGATAGCTTGTTACACCACGGTGAGCAGTATAAATATCGTTACCGATAATTAAACTTTCATCAAGTTTATTGTCACCAAAACCCCATAGACCAACACCAGTTCTAAAGGTACCGTCTTCTGTACCAATTTGGTTATTTTCTATGAGCCAGCCTGTTGAGCTATGAGAACCCGATTCATTTGGTGTAATACCATTTACATAACCAGTTCCAGTAAAAGTAAATATGGTATTTTTAATAGTAGTATTTACCGTTTCTTTAATCCATACCATGTTGACTATAGCAACGTCGGAACTGGTGATAGTTAAATCACGAGTGTCTCCATCTGCTGTATTAGAGCCATCAATAGTAACGTAATCAGCACTAATGATTGCGATACCATCTCCACCGTTAGAAACAACATCTAAGGTTGCAGTTACACCCGCAGCTGGTTTAATGGTTAAGGGAGTGTCTTCTGTTAGATCATCACGGTTAATACCAATACCAGAAGTTTCAGTCAAATCAGCAGCAATATAGAGTGTAGTTGCTGCGCTTAGGCCTGCTTCATTGATTGCACTAATGGCGTCTGCTAAAGAAGCAAAACCCTGAGTATTTTCACCTTGTGGAATGTAATATTCGCCGGCAAGAGGGTCTGGAATGGTTACCTGAGCCTCTGGATTACCAACAACTTCTGAATAGTCAGAACCAACTTGAATTCCCCCTATAGTTAAAGAGGGTGCGTTAGATGCTGATCCCTGACGAAGAGCAATAGTTCCAACATCAGTTATATCTCCGCCATCACTATGGGTAAGAGCTGGTGCGTCTGGTAAATCTGTTCCGGCGGGATTGATATATAGATTGGTTATATCATCACCATCTTCAACAAAGGTGTATTCCAGAACCAATAAAACAGTTTCGCCTAATTGGTAAACATGGTCAGTGTAGATAGTTCCTCCTGAAGCTTTTGACAAACCAAAAGCAAGATTATCAGTATCATCTGCTTTCACAAATACACGTCCACGAAAATCAAATCCCATTTCTTCCGGGGCAATGTGGAAAAAGTAGTCTCCACTTGTTGTTGCAGAACTAACATTTACAAGTGCTGAAGCATAAACACTACCTGAAGAATAGGTTCCCGTTGCCCGGTTTACATCTTCTCCACCACCTGAAACACTTGCAGATTTGCCTAAAGCACTGGCAGCATAACCAGCATAAGAAAGGGTATCATCTACAACCGCTATGGAGTTGCTTCCTTCGCCACTATGAGCTGCCCAACCATTATCAGTAAGAAGTGATCCAGTCGAATAATCAAATTGCTCAGTAAATAATCCGGCTTCTGGCTCGGCATTGGTAAAAGCAGCAAGGCCGTTGCCTCCATCTAATACGTAAACGTCATAAGAACCGTCATTATTTAACTTTACTTGTGCATCTCCACTAATTGAGTTGCCGTTATCTGCCGTTCCCATCAATGCTGTACTTGCATTAATGCTTGGTGCAGTTGCATCTGAAACATCATAAATATAAGCACGTCCATTTCTGTCTCCGGAAGCAGATCCATCATCTCTGAATGAATATACAGATAGATAATCGGTGCCATCCATATTGAATGCAGCCAAACCACTTCTTGAAGTAGATGTAAATTCACTGCCAGTAACATATGCTCCTGCACTAGTATAACGAACAGGTGCAGAACTGTTACTGCCAACATAAAAGTCCGAAGTTCTTCCAGGTGCAAGAGGAGTAGCATCAGCACCAGATCCAATTGCAACATTATCACCCGTAAGGGTGATTGTTTCTACATCCCAATTTGCACCTTGATCTTCTGTAGTGGCTACATAAATAACACCCGTGGTAGTTCCTGAAGCAGGAATCCATACTTCTGCAGTATTATCTTCAACAGACCCAACTACAGTGAATTTATCACCTAATCTATGAGCCTCAACAGTTGTCAGGGAAAATGTACTAATAGGGGCACCACCTTCGCTATCCCATAAATAAAATTTAAATGGGTGGGCTGCACTAGCATTAAGGGTCATATTGCCAAGGAATAATTTTCCATCTGATGATGATTCTAAGCCGTTAATTTCATAAAAACCCAATTCAACTCCAGACAAGTCAAATTCAGCATCTAATACTACATCGGCTCCAGTATTAGCATCTAAAACTTGAATTTTCATATTAGTTCTATCTGCAACATATAGTCTTGCATTGTCATCAAAATCTGCATAGGCCATGCCGCGTACAGTTGCAGTGGTAAACCAATCAGGCGCTGATGATTCAGCATTTGCGTCATTTGTTCGCTCCCATACTTGTTCTAATTCTTGAGCCTGGGAAGTGCTTGTAAACGCTAATATCAGAAAAGCGCTTACAAAGAAGCTCAGTATTGTTCTTTGTAAAAATTGAGTCATATTAAACCCTGTTTTTTTTAGTTTGTGTTGAATGCGATTTAAGAGTGAACAGACGCCAGATATTCGAGATAAGAAACTGAACCCTACTACCCTAAAACCTTTTGTTTTCCCCATTGCCTTCGAACTTGGCAATGTTGAACCCTGAACATAACATTTTTTGGTTAAGAATTAGAAAAAAATCTGCTTTAGTTAAAAATCCACAAAATTTATTCGTGCCATTCTAAAAACTTCTTAGATGAATCCTCTTTTTAAGCACAAATCACCGATTGTCTATTACTAAAAAATATTTCATTTTAATCCCCATTAGAAACTTCCTTTGCAATAGTGAATCTGCTTAATTTTTATTCAACCGATTAATCAATGAAAACGCACCTTCTACGATTCTTTATACTATCCTTAGTGGTAATCTCCTTTTCTTCCGCTTGCTCACAGCCTGAAAAACCAACAGAGAATTCAGCAACTGAATGGGTAGACCTTTGGGATGGTGAAACATTCAACAACTGGCGTGCCAGCGAGCATCCGGATTCTTTTACCATCGAAGACGGGAAAATTGTTGTTGATGGCCCTCGTGCTCATCTTTTTTATGAAGGTTCTTTAGCCAATGCAGATTTCAAAAACTTTGAGTTTAAAGCAGATGTATTCACTTATCCTCAGGCAAATTCCGGAATATTTTTTCATACACAATTTCAGGAAGAGGGCTGGCCAGCGCACGGTTATGAAGCTCAGGTAAACGCAACGCATTCGGATCCCCGTAAAACCGGCAGTATCTATGGAGTCGAAAATGTGATGGATGATGCTCCTCACACTGATGAAGAATGGTTCACCTATCACCTCATCGTGAACGGCCGAGACATCACCCTAAAGATTAATAATGAAGTGGTAACCGAGTTCACCGAACCTGATGATCGGGAAGGCACCATAAAATTGAGCAGCGGCACCATCGCACTACAGGCTCACGATCCCGATAGCCGCATTTATTATCGAAATATAAAAGCACGAGTATTAGCTGATTAATTAATTCAACCATAATTAAAAAAATCCCGCTTATGAGTTTTGAAATACAACAACCATCAAAAGAATATGATGTGGTAATTGTAGGTTCGGGGGCGGGTGGCGGAATGGCCGCTAATATCCTCTCAAAATCCGGACTTTCAGTTGCGGTGATGGAGGCCGGCGGGGATTACGATCCTGCCAAAAATGAATATCGAACGCAATTGCGATGGCCGTGGGAATCACCCCGAAGAGGTGCGGGTACTGTTCGCCCTTTCGGCGATTTTGACGCCGCGTGGGGTGGTTGGGATATCGACGGAGAACCCTATACCAGAACATCCGGCACACAATTTGACTGGTTTCGCTCACGAATGCTCGGTGGGCGAACTAATCACTGGGGGCGTATTTCGCTGCGTTTTGGCCCAAAGGATTTCAAACGCAAAGACCATGACGGAATGGGAGATAACTGGCCTATTGGCTATGAAGACATCAAGCCATGGTATGATAAAGTAGATAAGCTGATCGGTGTTTTTGGTACAAACGAAGGCCTTGAAAACGACCCTGACGGCTTTTTTCTTCCTCCTCCAAAGCCACGCCTTCATGAACTTTATATCCAAAAAGGTGCAAAAAAAGCGGGTATACCGGTTATTCCGATGAGGAAATCCGTTCTCACCCGACCCATTAACAAAGAAAGGGGCGTCTGTTTTTATTGCAATCAATGTAACCGGGGATGCAGTGCCTACGCCGATTTTTCCTCAAGCACTTGCCTGGTTCAGCCAGCTATGAGAAAAGGAAACGTGGATTTATATACAGGGGCTATGGTGAGGGAAGTTACCACGAACAGCAGCGGCAAAGCCACCGGCGTTTCCTATGTTGATAAACAGGATTTACAGGAATATCAAATAAAGGCAAAAGTGGTGGTATTGGGTGCTTCGGCTTGTGAGTCGGCACGTATTTTATTGAACTCGAAATCTTCCGCGCATCCAAATGGGTTGGCAAATAGCAGCGGAATGGTAGGGCGTTATCTTCACGATTCTACCGGTGCCAGCCGGGCTGCAATCATGCCCGACCTCATTGACCATGACCGATATAATGAAGATGGTGTTGGCGGCGCACATGTTTACGCTCCCTGGTGGTTAGATCATAAAAAACATGATTTCACCCGCGGTTACCATCTTGAATTTGGAGGCGGTATGGGAATGCCTTCTTATGGCTTTGGATTCGGGATGGACAGCATGCGGCAATATATTGTTGATGAAATGGGAAAACCATCTCCTAATGGCGGATACGGTGCCGGCCTTAAGCGGGATGTTAGGAAAATATATGGCTCTACCGTAGGAGTTGCCGGCCGTGGGGAAAGCATTCCCCAGTACGACAATTACTGTGAAATTGATCCTCAAACCGTCGACAAATATGGGATTCCGGTACTTCGATTCAACTACAACTGGACGGATCATGAAGTGAATCAGGCTAAGCACATGCAGGAAACGTTCGAAGAATTGCTTACCAGTATGGGCGGTACGTTACTTGGCAATAAACCTGGCAAAGAATCTCAATATGGCCTGGCCGCTCCGGGACGCATTATTCACGAGGTTGGAACTACCCGAATGGGAGATAATCCAAAAACTTCAGTGCTAAATAAACACTCTCAGGCTCACGATTGTGAGAATGTATTTGTTGTAGATGGAGGCGCTTTCGTTTCTCAGGCGGATAAGAATCCTACCTGGACGATACTGGCTCTTTCCTGGAGAGCTTCCGAATACATTGTTGATCAGCTAAAAAGTCAGAATATAGGGTAGTGTCATGTTGTGCAAAGATCTGTCAGGTTTCAAAATTATCAGGGTTTATTCCATTTATCTCTTTACAAAACCTGTCAGGACTGTGACACGCCAAGCTTTACATGGCAGTAGCATACCTCACTAAATAATAATCGCTCAAAAAACAGTATAACATGGATAGACGAGAACACCTGAAATTACTACTGGCCGGTACCATTGGAACAGGATTGATGATTACTTCCTGCACCGATGAAGACCGGGAAATCAGTGAAAAAATCATCAAAGAAGGTTCCTATGGCAGAACGGAAACGGAAATCCTGCTGGATGAGAAAGTTAAATCCGAAACATTTTTCACCCAAAAAGAGCGAAGAACTGTGGAAGTTTTGTGTGATATTATCATCCCGGAAGATGAAATTTCAGGCAGTGCAACCGATGCGGGTGTGCCGGATTTCATCGAATTTATGATGAAAGACTATCCCTCGTTTCAAGTACCAACCCGGGGCGGTTTAATGTGGCTCGACAGTCAATCCCGCCAGCGCTTTGGTTCTGATTTTGCCGACTGTACCTCAAAACAACAAACAGAACTTGTAGATGCATTTGCCTACCCTGATAAAGCCGAACCTGCAATGAAATATGGCGTTCGGTTTTTTAACAGGATGAGAGACCTCACCACAACCGGATTCTTCACCTCAGAAATGGGAATAAATGATTTAGGCTACGCCGGAAACCGCGCCAATATGTGGGACGGAGTGCCAAACGATGTGCTCAAAAAACATGGACTCTCCTACGATCAAAAAACAATTGATGAATGCGTGCAGGCAAACGAGCGTGGCAAGATTGCCGAATGGGACGAGCAGGGAAATTTGATTCGAGGATAATCATTTTGAGCCCCTCGTTACCCCCAGTAATAAATATAATCTAACTTTATCAAGAAACTAAAAACCCCTGCAATTCTATAAAACTATGAACTGCAAGGGTTTAAAGTACCGCAGGCCGGACTCGAACCGGCACGGAGATTGTAACCTCCATTGGATTTTAAGTCCAACGTGTCTACCAATTCCACCACTGCGGCAAGGTAGGCGCCAAATATACGGCTTAAATCTTTACTACTTCAACGTAGATTTCATATTATTTCTCAAACATCGTGAATGAAGTGGGGCGTTCTAAACCTCGGTAAATTTTTACTAAAGAAACAAAGAGAGCCAAGCGAGTTTTTTAACCTGAGTTCGATTCTTAAAATCACTTTCAGAAGTGAACAAGCTTATTTTGGAAAACCTGCGAGGTTGCTTAGAGTGCTACCAACCGTGTATTTTAACAGATTTTAGAATCGAACTCATTTTTTTCTTGTGTGCATTACTGAGATCGGGATCGGGGGTAAGTCTTTTTCAACGAGGGGGAGTTAGGTTGCCTTAGTTTTCATAAACTTTCCGAATTGCATCAAAAAGCATCTCAGATGGCCCACCTTTGCTCAGCATATCCACTGCCCCCGCTTGTTTTATCAGATCTGAATATTCACTCTCCTCATGCATTGAAAGCCCAATGATTCTAATATCTTTGTAATCCTGATGGATTAATCGTGTGGCTTCTATTCCGTCCATTTCAGGCATTGTAATATCCATGATAATTACATCCGGCTGTTGATTATGCACAAAATCAATTGCCTCTACACCATTGCTGGCTTCACCAATTATATTAATATCCGCTTCTTTGTTTAACAACCTTACAAGACCGTTTCTCATCACTTGGTGGTCGTCTACAACCAATACTTTTATTATACCTGATGTACTTCCATTTTCCTCATAAGATGTTTCAACTCTGGCGCTTTTTTTATCTGGAACTCTTTTAACATTTTCTGGAATAGTTTTTTCATCTTCATCAATAGGTACAACTAACGTAAAATGGCTGCCCCGCCCCGGCTCGCTGTCAATTTCAAGACGGCCATTCATCAGCTCCATTTTTTCACGAATATTCCTCAATCCCTGGCTTTTGGTACTGCCGAAATCATCCCCAGACATGTCGAATCCTCTACCTTCGTCAATTACTTCAATAGAGATATTTTTCTCATCACTGGATAAACGAACTTCTGCCTTATCTACGTGTGCATGTTTAAGTACATTTATAAGAAGTTCTTTAACCTCCTGAAATAGTAGTACTTTTAAACTCTGAGATAGCTTAGGTATTTCATTTTCAGCATGTATTTCGATAGTAAGCCCTTTCATATGTCGCATATTAGCAAGCCATTGCAATGCTGCCAAAAGCCCATGATCGTGTAAAATTGGTGGGCTTAATTCATACGATAAAGATCTCGAGGCTTCTATAGACTGATCTAAAATTTCGTTCAGTTCTTCAAGCTGCTCTTTAATTTCATTTTGGCCGGTTACTTGATTGCTGATGAGCTTTGTATTGAATTTTGCACCAATCAGCAATTGCTGTAAGCCATCATGAAGTACACGAGCTAAACGTTGTCTTTCGTTCTCCTCCACATGAGTCATTTGAATTGCCATTTCACGTAGTTTATCCGCACGTTCCTCAGCTAATTTTGTACGTTCAGCAACCCGTTTTTCTAATGTGGAATTGAGCTGTCGAAGTTTTTCCTCGAATTGTTTTCTGTCTGTGATTTCATCAATTACCATGTTAATTCCAATCACATCGCCCTCCCTGTTATGGAGAGGTAACCAATGCTCCAGGAGGTATCTCTGTTCCAGATTGTTGGCAATTTTACCCGTTAATTCCACATTCATTTGCACCTGACCGGTATCTAATACATGCTGCAAGGCAGCATCCGTATTTCCTGCCAAATCCGGAAGAAGTTCGCTCATCTTCTTGCCCATATGATCTTCAGAGGAAATTCCATGTATTTTCGCCAGGTGTTCATTTACCCGGATAAATTTTAGTTCCCGGTCTAAAATGCACAAACCTACAGGTACATTTTTATAAATGGATTCAATTTCTTTTAGCCGGTTACCCGATATTTGAATTTGGTCATGAAGCTCATCTTCCATTTGTTTAAGCTTGAGCATTGCAATCTGATCTGTGCCAATTACGGCATCTACTTCATGATTGCGTAGGGCTTGAAGGATTTCTTCAGCTTCGGTAAGTCGTATTTTAAGCTCTTCAATTGTCAGCGGTCTACCCATTCTTTTATTCGTCCTCAAGCTTCAAAGCAGCTATAAATTTACGAGCATCGGAAAGATCACCATGAATGGTAACCTGGGGCTTCGGATTTGTGATAACCACAGAAGGTGTTAGTAAAATGTTATAATCGAGTGCAGTTTGAAAATCCTTTACCACATCTACTACTTCTATATCATAGCGATGGGGCAACCATTCTTCACACAGGTTTTTTAACTTCTTTTCAGCTCGTTTTGAATGAGCCCCATCATTTATAACAAAAAGAATAATTGAATATAATTCCTTTTCGTTTTTCACTTTCTCTTGTTCTGCATTTTTATCCATTTCTTTCTCTTAATGTTTTGCAGAATATTCTATGGAAATACCATCATCAGTAATAATAAATTCATGGTACTTATTGGAGTGATGTGTACCGCGTGATTTTAGCACAAGTAAAGAACGGGCAACATGATTTCCGCTTTTGAAAAGGTTTAAAAGTATAACTGAATCTACAATGGATGAAATTTCAAGGCCACTGATATCTAAATCATCTTCTTTAGATAAAATTGTTTGATTGGTAAAAATGCAGGTAATCCGTCGTTTTTTTGCTTCATTATAAAGACGAATCAAGAACTCCATAGCTGATTGCTTCGAGCCAATTCTGTTTGTAGCTGAAATAGCATCCAGTATAATATGCTGGGGTTTAAATTCATCAATTTCCGTAACAATTCGATAAAGATGCTCTTCCATCCCCATAGATTCGGGCATTACCGACGTAATTCTCAGAGTTTCATTTTTTATAAAAGGTTTTAAATTTAATCCCACACTTAGCATTTCACTGCAAAGAGCAATCTCAGATTCTTCAAAACTTAAAAATAGTACTTTTTCGCCACGTTTCGCCGCTGCAACGGATAAAATGAAAGTCATGGTAGTTTTCCCACTTCCGCTGGGGCCGCTTATAAGTATAGAAGATCCTTTTCGATATCCTCCACCAAATATCTCATCAATTACAGTATCACCTGATGATACAAATTCGCCTGTTGAATGTTTTACATGATCAACGAATGTGAGGGGCATCACCACAATTCCATTTTTAGTAATTACAAAAGGATGCTCACGGCTGGCGAAATCCGAACCCCGGTATTTCGCAACGTGTAATCGTCTGGTAATTACTTGGTTCACAATTCGCTGATTCAGGTTAATTACACAATCTGCCATAAAATCCAGGTAAGCATAGTTTTTTTTATCGCTCTCCATGGCTTTTACCGTCATTACAGCCGTTAATTCTTGCCCATTTAAACAGCGATGTAAATCTATTAATTGATTTCGAGCGTTATCGGCATCATTAAAAAGACGCATAAGCATATCTACGGCATCAATAACAACCAAATTTGCCCCGAGCCGTTTTGCCTGCCCTTCAAGAATTGCACACAAACCTTCTATATTGAATTCCCCAGCAGAAACCGCCTGATAATCAATTTCGGGATTAATCAGAACTAATTTTCCCTCCTCCTCTAATTTTGCTAAGTCCCAGCCGAGTGAAAGTGCGTTTCGCCTCATAGCTTCCCTGGTTTCCTCAAAGGAAATAAAAATAGCTGATTGTCCTGATTCGGTACCGCGAACAAGCAGCTCAAGCCCCACAATGGTTTTACCGGCTCCGGGCCCGCCATTAATAATAGTTAAACGGCTCTTTGGTATACCACCGTGTAACACTTCATCCAAGCCCTTGATATGGGTAGGTATTTTTAGCAGGCTCTGGGGTTCTACGTGAAAGGATTCTTCGTCGGTTGTATCATTCATTGTACTTAGTGAATCATTTAAGATTGGCTGAAAATTTTATGGAAAATCTTTTGATGATAATTGTTGAAAAATTAAGATATACGCCTCAAAATTCAATTACAGATATAACCACCTGAGCACAGATGTAGTTCAATAGCCGGATTTGTCCACTAAATTGCATTTAATAAATTAGCCTTCTTTAGCTATTTTAGCCTCGCTTCGTATGGTAGCTCAAAGGGTTTCATATGCTTCATTTTTGTAAGATAAGCAGTAGCACCGGCACTTCGCATACTATAACATCCCGGTGATCATGAAATTAAAGAGCTATGACCCGTACGTGAGGCATCTTTTGTTTTAGTTTTTTAGTAGCATCAATACCATTCATAACCGGCATATTAACGTCCATTACAACAACGTCGGGAGAAGTTTTATGCGCCATTAAAAGAGCTTCTTTAAGTGCTATTCCCTTTGCTGATTTTAAAGTTCTTCCAAAGCTATAATTTTTTTAACTGTCTCTATTCAATTAAACCATAAGGTATATTGAAATTATAAGCTGTATCAATACTTATCTGTAGATTTGTTTCTTTACGCATGTCATTAACTAAAGCACTTTTTCGGATAAATGTTCCCTACAATCATTCCCTCATGTACGGCTTTACAGCAAAAAAAAATTCATTATTGTTCTGTATCAACAAGCAATTCGCATCCCGTAATGAGGGTAAACCTCAAATATTTTTAGCTTTACCGGGATTTAATCAAAAGGGAGTTCCAGGTCATCCTCACTACTCCCATACTTCTTTAAATACTCTTTAAGCTTTACTTTTTTCCTGGTGCTGTCGCTGGTCATGTAGCGGAGTTTTCCAAAGATTGGCCTTTCCTGCCAGGCTCGGTCAAATCTTCCGAAACACCAAAAAATGCCGGAGTAACTGTTTGGATCTCGTCCATCCAAAGCGTATTTGTTGTTCAACTCGATCATGTAATCCAAAGCCGTTCGGTGGTCGGGTGTCCATTCGATGATTTTTTTACCCCACAACATGCGCAGATAGTTATGCATGGTCCCTTCCTCCCGAAGCTCGGTTTGTGCGGCATTCCAGATTTCATCATAGGTCTTGGATTCCGCTAATTCTTCGGGGCTGTACATTTGCTCTCTTTCATCTTTTTCATGATCGCGCATTGTTTTGATTGCCCAATCCGGAAGGCTGTCAAATTGATCGTAATTCGGCTCATGATGCGCAAAATGAAAACCAACTTCCCGCCACGTGATCAGCTCATCCAGAAAGCTTTCGATATTCGCATCACCATTAAAAAAACCCGTATTTTTCCCATTGTTTGGGGTGATGGAGGTCAAATCCCAATCTTCCGGCTGGCGATCCAGTACCTCTTGCACAATCTCATACGCGCTGATTTTCCCAAAATGCAGCCACGGACTCAGCCCACTTGTTTTCTTTTTATCGGGATGATTTCGTTTCTCATCATATTCAAATAAACCGGCGTCCAGAAAGTTTTCCAGTTTCTCCAATGCCGCCTTCCGTGTTCCTGAATAGTTTGTGATTTCAACTTCATGATCAATCGGTAGTTTTGAAATACTTTGCTCAATATTTTTCAGCATTTCATCTGCAGATGAATATTGGCTATGAAAAGATTTCGGCAGTTGAACTTTCTCTCGATTCTTCAACTCCTTGAGTGGGTCTTTTTTTGGGGGATTTGTGAAGGCCTCCAAAAAGTACTGTTGCATACTCTTTCGGAAGATATAAGCTGAATAAGGTGCTTTCTTACTTAACCCAAGAGGAATTATGCCATTCGAATCTATGGTGATATAAGGAATGGCAAGATTCTCCCCAACCTTTTCATTGTTGCTTCGCATGATAAAAACGGGGTACTCATCGGAAATAACGGCGGATGCATTTTCAGCTAATTTATAGAGAAGCCCTTTTCCTGCTTTTTGCCCTGGCTCTACAAAACTGTAATAATTAAACCCCTGATTACTAGCGTAATCGAGATTCTCCTTCATTCCCTCCATAATAAACGCATGAAATCTGTCGCTCGCCCAGGGATAATCCACACTTAATCCTTCGTAAATGAGCAACGGCTTTCCCTCTTTATTTGCCAGGGCTACGGCATATTCCAAAGCATAATTATAATGGAAGCGACGTGTAGATTGCATCCAGTAAAGAACATACTCGCCTTCCTGATTTACCTCGAATGAATTGCGCTGAAACTTTCGGTAACTGTTTATGTTTTTCATCCCCATTTCTTTGATTCAAGCTCTTAACCTAAAAGAATGGGGCGAAATTCCATCTTGAAACTGTCGCTGTAAATAGATTGAGGTTTATACCGTTTACGTTCCATCAATTAACTCCTAAAATTATGGCAACCTATTTCACTATAAGGCCCTCGTTGGTGGTTTTGGAGCATTATAAAAACCTGACAGGCTTAGTTTCTTTGGAGATTTTCTCAAAAGGATTCTTTTAGCCTGTAGTAAATTCTCTGTTTCTTCACCAACGGAAAATTTTTTGTTGACATTACATCTAATACTATTATCTTAGTATTAACTAATTAAAACCTTGCTATGAAAAAATCACTTACCCCACTCGGCGAATCAGAAATGGAAATCCTGCACCATGTATGGGAACTTGGAGAAGCTACTGTGGCTCAGGTTCAGGCACTGATTCTGGAAGAACGTAAAGTTGCCTATACCACAGTAATGACCATCATGAAAAACCTGAATGACAAAGGCTATCTCAAATACCGAAAAGACGGCGCCACCTATGTATATAGCGCCGCCAAAGATCCGGAGCATGTTCGTTTTAGCCTTATTTCTAAAATGATTGACAAAGTATTTAAAGGATCTACATCTGCCCTGGTGCAAACGCTGGTTAAGAAGGAAAATTTGACGGAAGATGACCTCAGAGAAATCAAAAAACTTATAGACAACATGGAGGAATAATCATGAGAGAATTGATAGAAATAATTAAAGAATTTGGAGCTTTCAGCCTGGATAATATTTGGTTTCCCTTGTTGGTTTGGACTATTTGTTGCGGACTCGCTTTTCTTTTCCTTCGCGCCAGAAAAAGCATGAATCCTTTATTTCATTATCATTTACGTTCGGCTGCCATACTTTCATTACCACTTGGAATAGCCATGTCTTTTTTAATGCAATGGATTCCACAATGGTTATCCGCCAATCCGGTTGAAACAGCTTTTTTCATCGTTCAAAATCCTATGGAAATAGTAGCCGGGGGGTCTTCGCCTGCAGTTCATGAACAAATGTTGTGGCAAGACCCTTCTTTTTTTCTCGGCTTATTCACGCTAATTCTCATTGGCGGATCTGCTTTTATGGGAATCCGGTTTATTAACAGCTATAGAGAATTAAAAACCTTGTATAACAATCTTGAATTCTCAAAGGATATAATAGTACCTGAAGCCTCTTCTTCTGAAAATTTTAATCTCGCTTTTCACGACCACCCGCTTGTTCCTTTCACATTTGGATGGAAAAACCCGGTTATCGTATTACCGAAAGTATTGAAAAGTGACTCCGAGAAATTGAAGATGGCTCTTCAGCACGAACTCATTCATATTCAACGGGGAGACTACCTGTTGCAACTCGCCCTTTCCATTATTGAGTCCATTTTTTGGTTTCATCCTCTCATCCATTTTGGTAACCAGGAAATAGACACCTATCGGGAAATTTCTTGCGACCAAGAAGTACTTTCGAAGACAAATGTTTCTATAAAATCTTATGCCAACCTGTTGTACGAATTGGTACCGCTGAATTCAGGTGTAGGTCGGCTTTCGGTAAGTATGGCGGTAAAACAATCAACTCTAAAACAACGGATCAAAACCATGAAATATCACAAATTACACCGCACATCCTTTAAGCAAAGCATCTTTTTCCTTTTGCTGATGATAGTAGGAATCACATTGCCCATCGCCTGTTCCGATTTACGTGGGCCGCAGGGTTTAACAGAACAGGAGTTAATCAATACAGAAGTTTCTTTTGATAATTCAACATTAGAAGTCAATGGAGAAGAGATTATACGTTACTCTGTTTCTTACAAGACTACGTTAAATAACGGGATGGTTTTTTCAGCAAAGCAATATGGATTATTCATGGTTTCGGGAACTGAATTTGAAGGAGCCACAAAAACAGCCAAATTGAGTGAAAACAAGTTAACTTTCACTACGAATCAACTGAATTTCACCGTAACAAAAGAAGGGCAGTTTATCGAAGGTGAAACAACTCTTTGGGTAAGGCATTTTCCCGATAAAGTTCCCGCTTCTTTTACAGCCAGCTCAATCCCTTACTCTGCTCTCGCTGATGGAGATTTTCTCAACAAGCTTATACCCGACAGAGAAAACACGAGTTCCTTTGATGAGGATTTAGGTGATTATTTCGTAGTAGTAGAAAAAATGCCAGAGCCTATTGGAGGCATAAGCGCTCTTCAAAGTAAAGTGGTTTATCCCGAGATGGCACGTCGAGCCGGAATCGAGGGCCGAGTTACCGTTCAATTTATAGTAAATGAAAACGGAGATGTTGAAAATGCTCAGGTTATGCGCGGCATCGGCGGTGGAGCTGATGAAGAAGCCTTGAGGGTAGTGGAAGAAACCAAGTTTGAACCGGGAATACAAAAAGGAAAACCGGTTCGCGTAAGATTTGCTATGTCAATCAATTTCCGCCTTCAGGATTCTGATTTTAGTTCTCAGGAATAGTTAACCTTTGTCCTTCACAAAAGCGGGTTTGAAAAGCCCGCTTTTTTTATTTCATCTGATTTGCAACTTTGTTTATTCTTGATCGTACTACCGAATTAGCTTTAAAATCAAAATATATTACCATGCCAGCTAAATTAAGAAAATCAAGGACAGACAAAATGCTTGCCGGTGTTTGCGGCGGTTTTGCAGAGTACCTCGGATGGGATTCAACTCTTGTTCGTATCCTTTTTGCTTTAATATTGATTTCCAGCTTTGGAACAGCTGTCCTCGTTTACTTCATTTTAGCTATTGTAATGCCGGATTGATCAACCGGCTTTTATTCCCCAAAGCTGCACTACTTTTTAGATACAGTTTTTTTTTGTGGATACGTTTTATTTGATTTACCTCCTCTTGTAATAATCCCTCCGCATTAGCATCTTGAATACCAATTAATCATTATGATATGAAAGTTGGAATTATTGGTGATGCGAAACGTGCTGTTGCCTGGGAGCAACATCTTCGTCCCCACAGAATTGTTCATGAAGTAGATCTTTGCCCAACCATTCAGACAGTCGGCGAGGTAGATGCCTGTTTTCTTATTGATGAAAGTCCCGATAACCTTCATGTTTTGCTGGAAGGAATTCAGATGGGGCTAAACTGTTTCCTGATATCCAAACCCCCTTCCGATAAAAAAATGCTTGAGAAAATTCATCAGGCTACCCGGGAAGCCGGAGTTCACGTTCAGCTTTCGCATTGGCCAACGTTAGCTCCTGCCACCCAGTGGATGATGGACAGGATTAACCGCCCGTCAGTAATCAGTATAATCAGACAGGTTAGTTACTCCCAGTTTTCAAATTTAGATGATGAGTTCAAACAACTTTGGATGGATGAGCTCGGACTGTGTATTAAATGGGTGGGTAGCGGCATTCATCACCTGGAAGCAAAAGAGGTGGCAATGAGTGCAAATCAGCCTCTGATTATCCATCTCTTTTTACGCTTCGATAATGGCGCTTCTGCGGATATCCGAATTAACGTTGCCGGCGGAGATAGTTATCACCAGCGATTGATTGCTACCAAACAGGAAGTATTGGAATGTAATGTGCCTTCTCAAACTATAAGAATTGGGAGGTTAAATTCTGGAGAGCATTTGTTTTTTGAAAAACAGGTTTTTGATCCGGCTAAATCAGCAGAAAAGGCTGCTTTGATGTTTTTGAAATCTATCCAAATGAATAAAGAAACTGCTTATACAAGTTATGATGCGTACCAGCTCGCCCTTCAGGTTGAGCGTATAGAACAGCGGTTAAAGCAATTCAGTTAATATTATGTTAACCTCGGCTTAACATTGTGTTTACTTTTTCTTAACAATTTCTTAACATTGGATATCATTCAATGTGAGAAAAAAATGAAAACAGTTCTTGTATTTTTTGCCTTTAGCATGATTTCCGCTACGGGCATTTTAGCTCAGCAAACTATTACGAATCATAAACACGAGCGTATTTTAACGCATCTTGAAGGAAATGTTTTCTCTGTAAAATTCATTGATACAGAAGGAAACGTTGCGCAAGAAGGAGAATACTGGAAGCAAGATAATCGATTCAAACCCCATGGCATTTGGACTCTTTATGCACCAAACTCTGATGAAATTGCTACGAAGTCAGAATTTGTGAAAGGAAAACAAGTGTGGGTTGAAACCACAGTGGATGGCAAGATTATAAAAGCTGGAGAACAAGAGATAGCAATAAACAATATTGAGAGACAAGTTCAAGAGCCTGAAAAACAACTTGCTGGTTTAAAAAAATAACAAGAAATATCATCAGCACTTAAAAGGAGGTGCCACTATGAGAGCAAAATTATATGAAAAATATTACAAGCGAGGATTTGATCATTTTATCTTTAAGAATGTATTAGGCCTCGATAAACCGGATAAATCTATAAAACGTCTTTATTATGCCATCATTACAGCAGTTATCATTTTAGGAATTACTGTTCTATAGTTATTTTTATTACGGCTTTAAGGATTTGAATATCTTTTTAAGTTTGCTTCTGGACATCAGGCCATCAATGAAATTAAATTGGCCTGCCTGAAGCCTCTCCCCGCCATCAATAACTACACATTCACCGGTTATGTATGGTGCAAGATCAGACATAAGAAATATTGCAAGATTGGCGAGCTCTTCATGCTCGCCATATCTTTTTAAAGGAATTTTCTCTTTAAATTTTTTCTCCAGCATCTTCTGAACCAATCTTGACCAAGCTCCTTCGGTTGGAAAAGGACCCGGAGCAATCGCGTTTAGCCGAATTCCATATTCAGCCCATTCAAAAGCCAAAGAACGCGTCATGGCTAAAACCCCGGCTTTGCTGCATGCCGATGGAAGCACAAAAGCACATCCAGTTCCCTCAGCATAGGTTGTGACCATATTCAAGACACTGCCTTCTTTCTTATTGTTGATCAGATAGTTGCCAAAAACGTGAGTACAATTAAAACTTCCGTGCAACACAATATCTACAATTGCTTTGAACCCGCCAGGTGTTAAATCCTCAGAAGCCGATAAAAAGTTTCCCGCTGCATTATTAACCAAACCTTCTATTGAGCCGAAATCATTAATAATTTGTTCAAACATTGATGTTACGCCATCATAATCTCGCACATCAATCTGATAATACTTTACAGTGGCTCCATCACGTTCTTTTGCAATCTCTTCAACTGCTTGTTTTAGCTTTTTTTCAGTTCTTCCACAAATGGCGATATCTGCTCCGCATTTTGCAAGTCCTTTTGCCATAGCCAAACCTAATCCGCTTCCGCCTCCGGTAATCAAAATAGTCTTTCCTGATAACGTGTCTTCTTTATACATGAATAACTCCTATAAATTTTTAATTTGATTCCAGTGCTCTTGGATCCTAATTTCTTGTAATCCTTCTACCAATTCCTGAACTACAGAATCTATTTCCTGAATATCTATAGTAGTTAAGTTATGCTCTATTACATTTTTAGCATCTTCCAAATCTTTTGGGCGACCAGCTAGCAGCTTATAGATAATTAAATCTTCAGCTCTAACGATTTGAACTTTTTTGCCTTCTATATCTACAGACAAAGCTTTTTGAATCGCATTTCTCTCAAAATCTATGAAGGAAAAAATTAAATCTACCTTTATGTTATTCTTTAGGCTGATCAATGGTAAAACATTAGTCTGTTCCACGAATTGGGTAGCATCTTTCGCCCTAGCTTCAAATTTATTATCTACAGCCTTTAAGACTTGATCTAAGCTACTTGAATCTACTCCTAAAACTATATCAATATCCTCAGTGAATCGAGGCTCGCCGTGAAATAGAACAGCATACCCTCCAATTACCATATATGGTAATTTGTGTTTTTCAAGCAAATCAGTTATTTCATGAAGGGTATTATTAAGCACTATTCTTCTTAATTAGCATCATTTTTTTTCTCACTCCGATCAACATTGCGATATGTTTCTGCCCTTCAGAGTTAATAATGTCCGGATTTATACTCAAAGCCATTTTATACATCTCATCAGCTTTCTTATACCAGTCTTTTCCTTTATTTGCAGAATCTATTCTTTCTTTTTTTTCAAAAGCTTCCAATATGTGAGGGTTTTTAACCATAGATGAAATATGGAATAATAATCAGTTAAATCAACTTAAATTTTCAAATATACCGGCAGCGCCCATTCCCCCGCCAATGCACATAGTCACTAACCCGTATTTGGAATTTCGTGTCTGCATTTCGTAGAGAATTTGAGTGGTAAGTTTAGCGCCGGTACATCCCAGCGGGTGGCCCATTGCAATTGCCCCGCCATTCACATTGGTGATATCTGCATTCAATCCCAACTCCCTAATTACAGCTACCGCCTGTGAAGCAAAAGCCTCATTTAACTCAATTAAATCTATTTTGGATAATTCTATTCCCGTTTTCTCCAACACTTTGGCTACAGCCTTCACCGGTCCCATTCCCATATATTCGGGTTCCACACCTGCTACCTGAAAGCCAACATAACGGGCCATTGGTGTAAGACCGAGTTCTTTTACTTTTTCGCCACTCATTACCACAACGGCGGCAGCGGCATCATTCATCTGGGAAGAGTTCCCTGCCGTCACACTTCCTCCCGCTTTAAATGCCGCCCTTAACCCGGATAAAACCTCAACAGATGTGTCTCTTCGCGGGCCTTCGTCTTGTTTAAAAATGAAGGCCTCTTCTACTAATTCTCCATCGGCAGTTACTTTTTTCTCTACTACTTTTACCGGTGTAATTTGCTTGTCAAACTTCCCGCTCTCCCAGGCTGAAATAGCCTTTTGATGACTGCGGTATGCAAATTCATCTTGGTCTTCCCGGCTCACTTTATATCTTTGCGCTACGTTCTCAGCCGTAATTCCCATGCTGATATAAATCCCCGGATTCTCTTCCATCAACGTTGGATTTGGCTGTGTTGACATTCCACCCATTGGAACTAAAGACATGGACTCAACACCGCCGGCTACCACTACATCTACAGCACCGGTAAGTATTCGCTCGGCTCCCATTGCGATGGATTGCAATCCCGAAGAGCAAAAGCGGTTAATAGTAACGCCCGGAGTTTCATTTGGCAATCCTCCCAAAAGAGCAATTTGTCGTGCCACATTCAAACCCTGAGCTCCTTCCGGAAAAGCACATCCCATAATTACATCTTCAACCATTTTCGGTGTAAGTCCGGGAGTCCTTTTCAGCAAATCCTTGATAACTTCACCCCCTAAAGAATCGGGCCGAGTAAATCGCAAAGATCCTTTATTTGCCTTTCCACATGCTGTTCTTGCCGCCGATACGATGTATGCTTCTTTCATAGTGTTAGAGAATAGATATTAGTATTTAGTAATTAGATTTTAGTATGAATAATTTCTGTGCAAGTATATATCTCATCCAATAGTTCTACTGATTTCTGCTAAATATTTTAGTTTTTATACTGATGCATTTTCTAAAATCTAATTGCTAAATACTATTCATTTCAGTGAGTTTGAAAGGGAGTAGATCATTCTTTGGACTTCATTTGTTTTATTGGATAAATCTTCAAACTTATTTTCTGATATATATCCTAAATTTCTGGAGATTATTAGTTGGGTATCAAGTTCTGAACCTGAGCCATAAGCATAATTAAGAAAATTTTTAAACTCCTTGTTAGAGTTTCTCCCGGCTCCTTCTGCTATGTTTGAACTAATAGAAACCGTACTTCTTCGAATCTGCGAAATAAGGCCGAATTTCTCTTCTGAAGGAAATTGTTTTGTGCAAGAATAAACCTCGGTCGCTAGTTCTACTGATTTTTGCCAAACCTTTAAGTTTTTATACTGATGCATTTTCTAAAATCTAATTACTAACATCTAAATACTCACTACTACTAAAATCAATTTCTCAACGGCCTCCCCTTCTTCATCATGTGCTCCATTCTCGCCAGAGTTCGTTCATCTTTGAGGCATTCCAGGATGGCTTTGATTTCGAGTTTCAGTAAATAGTTCTCGGGTACTTCCTGGGGCTCACTTAAATCGCCGCCGGCTAAAACGTTTGCCACACGCAGAGTAACTTCACGATCATATTCTGTTATGAATTTCGACTCATGCATGATGTAAAGCATCAATTTCATTACGGAAAGTGATGTTTGTCCAAGCACTTTTATATATGGTTCTGCCGGAGGCTGATAGCCCGCCTTCACCATATTTAACGCTTCCTGTTTCGCAGTTCTGATGACCAAATCTCGATTCATAACGATGGTATCAGCTTCCATCAAAAAACCCAACTCTTTTGCTAAATGAGCACTTTCGGAAACTTTAGCCATGCCTATTGTCTTAAAAACTTCCCGGATAAATGGCAGCGGATCAGCTTCTCCTTCCAGCTTTTCCATTGCTCGCCGAAGTAATTCTGTAGTGCCGCCACCGGCGGGAATCAAACCAACTCCAACTTCAACCAAACCCATATACAATTCGTGATGAGCCACTACTTTATCAGCGTATAAACAAAATTCGGTACCTCCGCCGAGAGTTCTTCCAAAAGGTGCCGCCACTACCGGAAAAGGTGCGTATCGTAATCCAACTGCCGTTCTTTGAAAATTGCTAACAGCTTCAACTACTTTATCCCAATCTCCTGATTGCTGTGCTTCCAGCGCTTCTTTGAGATTGGCTCCAAAAGCGAAATTCTCGCCATCATGACTAATGACCAACGCGTCAAAATCTGACTTTACGATATCCATAGATTTTTCTAAGGATTGAACCAGCTCAAATCCTAATGTGGAGTTTTTTGTTTTGAATTCGAAAAGAGCAATTCCGTCTCCCATATCGTGAAGGGCTGCGCTGTCATTTTCCATCACCGGAGATTTTGCTTTCCGCAACTGATGCACTTTGATTTCACCATTTGCAGATGGAGCCACGCCCACCATTTTCCCTGATTCGGGATCATATACTTTTCCATCCTGATAAAAAGAATCAACTCCTTCTTTTTTCATTTTTTTGATGAGTTCCGGAATAGATTCACCTTCTTTTTCCAGTCGATCTACTACCTCATCAATACCCAAAGCATCCCATCTCTCGAAAGGACCCATTTGCCAGTTAAATCCCCATTTCATCGCGCGATCAATTGCCAATGGAGACTCCGTAATTTCAGGAATTCGATTGGCTGCATATAGCAATAAATCCCGCTGAACTTTCCAGATAAATTCTCCGATTTTGGTATCTGAAAACGTCAGAAACTTCAGTCGCTCAGCAGTATTTTTGATTTTCCCGGCTTTTTCAAGAATAGGATCCTCAAGCTGCTGTTGGGATTCATATTCCAACGTTTCAGAATTTATTACGAGGTATTCTGTTCCTTTATCTGTCCGCTCTTTTTTATAAAAACCTTTGCCGGCTTTATTGCCGATTTTTCCTTCTTCCACCATTTTCTCAAATTTTTTGGGAAGATTGAAAGTCTCCTGCATTTCATCATCAGGGATGGTTGGATAGAGGTTTTTAGCCACATGATTGGTCACATCCAACCCCGCCATATCAGCGGTTCTGAAAGTTGCGGCTTTTGAATAACCGGTAAGAACTCCCGTTAGCAGATCAATTTCTTCAGCCCTAAAATCACTATTAAAAAAGTAGGGCATGATATTGGCAATCGAGAAAATTCCTACACGGTTTGCAATGAAGTTTGGAGTGTCTTTACAAATTACCACTCCTTTTCCCAGTGTCTGCTCGCAAAATCCGTGCATGAACTCAGTAACATCAACAAAAGTAGAATCCGTTGGAATTACCTCCAGCAGTTTCATATACCTTGGAGGATTGAAAAAATGCGTTCCCAGAAAATGAGCCTTAAACTCTGAACTGCAATTCTCCCCGATTTTACTGATGGGTAATCCAGAAGTATTTGAACTGACTATAGCCCCAGGTTTTCGGATTTCATCAATTCGAGCCATTATTTTTTGCTTGATGTCCATGCGCTCAATGATGACCTCACAAATCCAGTCCGCATCTTTCAGACGATCAAAATCATCATCAAAATTACCGGTCTCAATGCGTTTTACGAATTCAGGCAAGGCAAAAGGAGAGGGCTTCATTTTCGCGGCTTTTTGCAGGCTCTCTTCCACTATCTTATTTGGCCGTTTTGGATCATCACTTTTCAAATCGAGCAGCAAAACTTCCAAGCCAGCATTTACGCAGTGTGCCGCAATTTGACTTCCCATCACTCCTGACCCAAGTACCGCTACTTTTCTGACCGAGTATCTATTCTTGCTCATTTCCTTTTTTTAAGATTCTGATTCCTGATACAGGCTGTCGATTTGTTCTTTGTAATGCTGATTAATCACATTTCGTTTTACTTTAAGTGTCGGAGTGATTTCTCCTTTTTCTATAGTGAACTGTTCCTCAAGCAACACAAATTTCTTTACTCTCTCCCAATGAGATAAACTCTCGTTCACCTTGTCTACCTCTTTTTGAATACGCTTTAGCACATAATCGTTCGTGGTCATACTTTCCTCAGGGAATGTATGCCCTGATTGTTTGAACCGCTTTCTCAGGTTATCCCATGAAGGAACAATTAAAGCCCCACAAAATTTATGTTCACTCCCCACAACAACGGCCTGTTCAATAAATCCGCTGGTTACCAGTGCATTTTCTATGGGTTGAGGCGCTACATATTTTCCGGTCGAAAGTTTGAAAAGATCCTTTTTTCTGTCGGTCACAAAAAGCCATCCATCTTCATCGATATGGCCGATATCTCCCGTATAAAACCATCCGTCTTTATCAATTGCTTCATCCGTTTTCTCCGGCATTTTATAATAACCCTTCATGATGTTAGGGCCTTTTGCCAATATTTCACCGTCTTCGGCTATTTTAATTTGCACATCTACAAGAGGTTTTCCTGAAGATCCAACCCGAATCTCTCCTTTTGGTGGCCCTGTTAAAACGGGTGATGTTTCGGTAAGGCCATATCCCAATCCACAATAAACATTGATGCCATACATAAACCGTGCTATACTTGGAGAAAGAGCCGCACCACCCACATTCATTCCGATTAAATTCCCCCCAAATAGTTCACGAACTTTAGAATACACCAGTTTATCTGCCAGTTTGAATTTAGCTTTTCCTAATCCTGAGGGAGCATTTTCGGGTTCAAAATTTTCGGCCATATCTATCGCCCAATAATAGAGCTGTTTTTTCAAGCCACTTAATTCCTGTCCTTTTACTTTAATACCAGTCACAATTTTTTCAAGTAATCGAGGTACTGTTACCATGTAGATAGGCCTCACGTATTGGAAATCTTCCTTGATCTCCTCCACATCCTCAATATAATACACCGGCACTCCCAGGTAATTGTAGATATAGGAAGCAACTCGTTCAAACATATGAGCGAGCGGTAAATAAGACATTACTTTAGGTTCGTCATATTTTCCAGGATCAAAAGGAAATATTTCCTGAGCTGCCAATACATTTCCTCCAATATTATTATGTGTTAGCATCACACCTTTTGGCACACCTGTAGTTCCTGATGTGTAGATCAATGTTGCCAGATCTTCCGGATTTACGTCATTTCTCAACTTATCTAAAAGGTGAGGTTCTTCTTCCAGGCGTTTGTGGCCAAGTTCCAAAACCGACTCGAAAGACTTCAGCTTGCCATGGCTTGTTCCCAGAATGCTAACGATGCCTTTCACCGACTCTACCGATTTGATATGCGGCTTAGTTTCAGCAAAAACCTCATCATTCGAAACAAAATGTATTTTAGCTTCTGAATTTTCGAGAATATATTTAATCTGATCGCCCGGCTGAGTAGTATAAATCGGAACCACAACTGCTCCTAAAGACAGGATAGCCTGATCTATAACCAGCCATTCCGTACTGTTTTCGGCGTGAATGGAAACTTTGTCTCCTTTTCGCACACCCAATTCATATAATCCCATGGCAAGAGTTTGCACCATCTGCATAAAATCTGTAATGGTGGTTTCAATCCATTCTCCATTCCTTTTAACAGCCGAGTAAATTCCAGATTTATTTTTTTCGATTCCTTCTGAAACAACTGATAATATGGTGGTAGGTTTATATTTCATGGCCTTTGTTTATAGTTAACGGGTCTTTGGTAAGTAACACTTTCACCGTACATTTGAAAGCGGTTCCCACTAAATTTTTAATTTTACCTCTCTAACCATGTTTATTCAAGATTCTCTCAAAAAGAAAGCTGACAAATATTTCAACTTTTCACACAAGCATATGGAGCATTCTTTGGGAATTGAATTTGAACATGTAGCTCAGGATAAAGTGATTGCCAGTATGCCTGTAAATGAGAATTCAGTCCAACCATTTGGAATTATGCATGGCGGAGCTTCGGTTGCCTTGGCGGAAACATTGTGCTCGGTTGGGGGTTGGTTTCGGTTAGAGTCGGAGGAGCAAACGGTGGTGGGTGTGGAGATAAATGCCAATCATATCCGCGCGGTTAAAATGGGCGGAAGAGTTACCGGAACCGCAAAACCCGTTCATGTTGGAAGAAAAATCCAGGTGTGGGAATGCGAGATTCGGGATGAAAAAGATAAGCTGGTTTGTGTTTCGAGGTGTACGCTGGCGGTGGTGGAAAAGAAATTATAAATTTTAGATTATGAATTTTGAATGGTATATGCTTCAAGTCACATTTAATTTGAAAGTTCGAGGCAACTTTTCCAAAGTTGGTACGGAGTTATAACTTACTTCCGATGTAACTTTGGAAAAGTTTTAAACTCAAAATTCATAATCTAAAATTTCTAATTTCCCTCTTTAAACTGCACTCCCTTCCACTTCTCAAACAAATGCGCCACTTTTAACCGTTGGTATTTTCCGGTTGAAGTTACCGGCAGTTCTTCTCCAAATACTACTACTTTCGGAGCTTTTGAAAATGGCAGATGCTTCAGGCAGTGTTCTAAAATTGCTTGCTCGTTTTTTTCTGCTCCTTCTTTTAGTTGTACAAACGCCCCAACTTCTTCTCCATACCAATCATTTTCGAATCCGACTGCAATGCCGGCTTTTACTCCGGGAGCTTTATTAATGACCTCATCAATTTCAAGTGGAGCCAAATTTATCCCGCCACGGATTATGAGTTCTTTTAAGCGGCCTGTTATGAAAAAGTAGGGATTTCCCTGTTCGTCTAACTGAAAAAATCCCTCATCCCCCGACCTGAACCATCCATTCTTGAAAGCATACTCATTAGCTTCACGATTGTTGAAATAACCTTTCATCACATTCACTCCACGAATAACGATTTCCCCGCGATCACCTTCCTTAACTGATTTTCCATCCTCAGTTTGTATGTCCATTTCATTTGCTGGAATTGCTACCCCAATGCTTGGATAGCCAAAATTCCGCATCCATTTTTCATGCTCTTTTTTGGGTTGATTCGCGGGAACAAAACAGGAATAACAGGTAGTTTCGGAAAGTCCATATCCATGAATAATTGGAATGCTGAATTTCTCCTCAAAAGTTTGTGCAACCTTTATTGTAAGCGGGCCCGCACCGCAAATAATATGTCGAAGACTTGCCGCATCGGGATGTTTCTTTTCTTCATAATAACTGTTCAAATATTGCAGCAGGGTTGGAACCACGCTTACGATATGCACTTCTTCATTCCAAATGATCTGGAAGAATTTTCCGGGGCTGAATTTCTGATTCAGAACGGAAGATCCACCTGCAAAAAAAGGGGTAATCATCGTCACAACTGTTCCATTCACGTGATGAATCGGTAACACACACATCATTCTTGTTTGAACATCAATATTATGCCATTTACTTATTGATCGCGCATCTTCCAGTAGATTACGCTGTGTTAAAACCACACCTTTGGGATTTCCGGTAGTCCCTGAAGTAAATACAATCAAAGCCTCCGATTCACTGTTAATGACAGCTTCTTTTAATTCCCCTTCACTTTTGGAAAAACATTCGATGTTATCATCACATACAACAACTTCAATTCTGTTCAGGTGATCACTGCTTTCAATGATTGAATTTATTCTTTCAGCATATTCATCTTTCACCAAAGCCAGTTTCACTTCCGCGTTTTTCAGGATGTAGGAAATTCTGTTATCGTCTTCGCCCAAACTAACGGGAACCACAACTAATCCACAGAACCAGGCGGCGAAATATTGAACCACCGTATGCCAGTGATTATGGGAGATGGTGGCAATTTTATCGCCGGGTTTTAATCCTTTAGACTGATAGAATCGGGCAGTATCACTAACAGCAGCATAAAAATTCCGGTATGAAATTTCCTTTCGATTATCCGCTGCATCGTAATAGATTAGGAAAATTTTATCGCTCCCCATCCCTCTTTTCAGAAGTGAAAGAAAATCATGTTTTAATTCAGGCAGGGCCGTCGAAGTTTTTCGGGCGTGAGCTATTTTCTCTTCCAGGGAGCTGAATTCCATAACAGTTTTTTCTTGTATGTTAGCGGGTGAAGTTAATAAAGAGGATCACTGATTTCACTGATTACGCTGATTTGCCTTTTCCGGCTTCGCCGAAAGAAGGGAGGAAAAATAGACAGGCTCAGACCTCCAAGGTCTTCGAGACCTTGGAGGTCTCTTTCACTTAATCAACAGCAGCTTCTTCGTGCTGATAAATTCCCCTGCTTGAATGCGATAGATATAGAAACCGCTTGATAATTCTGAGGCATCAAAAGTGGCGTTATGCCAGCCGGCGGATTTTCGTTCTTTTACCAATGTGGATACTTTCTGTCCCAGCATGTTAAAAACCTCAAGCCGAACTTCTGCCGCATTCGGAATCCCATATCGAATTTGCGTGGTTGGGTTGAATGGATTGGGATAGTTTTGTTGAAGTGTAAATTCAGTGGGTAGCGTTTCCGTTTCTGTTGATAAACCACCATTCCCAAGAAAGTCGAAAACTTCTGACCATTCTGACTCACCACTTTCATTTGCAGCTTTTACTCGCCAGTAGTAAAACACATCGGCTTCTAAATATTCATCCATTGTGAAGGAAGTATCGGGCGCGGTAATAATTGTATCTAATACAAAAGACTCAAAATCTTCCTCTTTAGATAGATGAAAAACATATTCATCCGCTTGCTCTGAGGAAGTCCATTCGAAGTATGGGTTATCGATTGGATACCATTCGTCTTTTTGAGGGATTAAAAGCTGGACGGAATCGGGTTTTTCTAAAACCGTTATGAACGATAATGTTTCACTCCAGTTACTCGAACCTGATTGATTATTCGCACGAACATGCCAGTAATATTTGGTTCTTGATTCAAGTTTGTTTTCTATCTTAATATTTGTGCTTTCTAAATTTTCCGCCTCAAAAATTATTTCTGAAAAGTCATCAGCTTTACTTATTTGAAAGTCAAAAGTAGTCGCTCTTTTTGAAGATCCCCAAGAAATAAACGGGGTTTGCGAGACATCTTCAGCTTCGTTTTCAGGTGTCCAAGTGGGTACTTCAGGAATGCCTAAAACAGTTTTAAAACTCCATATTGCACTCCACGCAGTTAGTTGTTCATCCACACTGGCGCGAACTCTCCAGTAATAGGTGGTGGTATCGGAGAGCTGTGATGTTTCGAATGAGGTAGCTTCTAAATCCCGAACACTGATGGTGGCATCAAAAGCCGGAGATTCTGAGAGCTCAAGATTATAATACTTTGCCTCAGTAAACTCATCCCATGTTAGCTCAACAGGAAAATCCACATCCTCCGAATTATGTGAAGGTGAAGTTAAGTTAACTATTCCTTCAATGGGAGCGTCTTGAGTTGTGAAGAATTGAGTCTGACTCCAGCTACTATGACCTTCATTATTTATGGCTTTCACTCTCCAGAAATATTTTGTGCTGAAATCTAAGCCTTCTACAGTTTGTGAGATATTCCAGCTTTTCTCACTTATACTTTTTGCTAATCTATTCTGGGTAGTTTGTAATTCTGCATCAGTATGCTCACTTAAACCAATTTCAGATTCGAAATTTTCATCTTTTGATAGCTGAAGTAAATAATCATCAGCTCCATCTATCGGCTTCCACTCAAAACGGGCAGGTATTTCTACATCAATTGCTTCATTAATTGGCGTTTCTGCAACAGGTTTATCCAAAGCATATTCGGTGAAGAAGGACCAGTTTTCACTCCAATCTGATTCACCACCAACATTTGAAGCTTTCAAACGCCAATAGTAGACAGTATTGAAATCCAGAGTCTCCATTTGATAGTTTAAAGAATCTATTTCTGAAACATCATAAAGTATCGTTTCGAATGTACTATCTGTAGAAGCCTGTACTTGGTAGTCCTCAGCTCTTTCTGCAGAGCTCCAAGTTAATGTTGGTGTAATAGAAACATCCGTGGTATCATTTACCGGAGAAAGAAGTTGAGTTACTTCCGATTTTTCAATGATTGTGGTGAATGATGTTGTATCACTCCATTCTCCCTCACCAATTGAACTACTTGCTCTAACTCTCCAAAAATATTCTGTTAAATAATCCAGTGAATCTGTTACTGAAAAAGTAAAAGAATCCAGATTATCTTCTTCTATAACTAATGAATCAAATGCATTATTTGTAGAAAGTTGAAGCTGATAATAATCTGCCAGAGAAGCTTCATTCCAAGTTAATTCAGGAAGCAGAGCAATATCTTGAGCTTCAATAGCAGGAGAAGTAATTTCTACTTTTGATGGCATTTTTAACACTTCTACTGAAAAAGAATCACGATCGTAGCGAGTTTTAAGAATGAAATCATACATCCCCTCAGTTTCTTCAGTTGTTTGCCATTGTAGTGACAATGAAGTCTCTTCTTCCGGCTCTAAAATGACGCTCTCTGTAATGTCAACAACTGTTCCAGCTGAATCTTTGAGTACAACATCTGTAGTGTCTTTAAGTCCTCCTTTGTTTTTAAGATTTATTTGTACTTCAAAGTTTTGTCCACTTGAAATTTTTTGTAAGAATGAAAGCTCTTCAATTGAGGTATAAGATATTGACCACAGTAGCTTTGGATAATCATTTGGTATGGCTGCCCAAGTATTTGCCCAATCTAATTCAGGCATGTTCATTTCAGCGGATGCTCCTTGCATTTGAAAAGTTGCTAAACCAGTTAACCCATTTGAAGCTCCCCTTCCAGACCCACTACTTTGTTCTGTGGATATTTTGTTCCAATAGCTATTTAAAATTTGTCCTGCATTAATGCCAATAAATCCACCAACGTCTTCATCTCCTATAGTCTTTCCAATAGAATAGGAATTTAAAATAACCGCCTCCGTATCACTTACTCCTACTAACCCTCCCACTTGAGCAACTCCACTAACAGCACCATGAGCATAAGAATTTTCAATAGTTGCATTACTATTATGGTGTCCCACTAATCCACCAACGCTATAGTACCCAATAACAGGTCCAGTTGCATAGGACCTAATGATTTCTCCTTGATATGCACTTCCTACTAACCCACCTACATTAGAGTTTGTTCCCATTACACTTGCGGATGCTGATGAATTCTTAATTATCACACCATTACTAAACATTCTTCCAACTAATCCCCCTACATGAAAATTACCGGATATTTCTCCAGAAACGTGTACGCTAATTATTTCAGTCTGATTAGCCCCCATGCCTAATAAACCTCCGGTTTCGGATAATCCTTTTATATACACATCTAGTAAAGTGATGTTTAGAAAGGCTGCACCATTTGCATACCCAAATAATCCCATATATTGCTTCTGTTGATCAATATGCAAATTACTTATAAAATTACTATTTCCATTATAGGTACCTGTAAAATTAATATGGAAATCTCCTATTGGTATAAAACCCTCACCTCCATTCCAAGTTTCAGTTACACTCGCATCAATATCATTAATTTGGATAAAATGCTTATCAGTATGATTTCTTATCTCCTGCAATTCCTCAACCGTAGAAATTTGATAAGGATCTTCTTCGGTTCCCGAACCACCTGCAAATTGAGCATACACATTGTTTCCACAGAGAAAGGAGAAAAAGCATAGCAACAGTAGTATTCTCTTTAACATGATATTTCTTTTAGTTATAAATCCGCTTCACAAATACAGCTTTTTCAAAAGCTAACAGCCCCGATATTTGAGTAAAACAGGTTAATAATTCAGACCGATAAATCTGCACATTATATTGTGCTTAATCAAGCCTGAAATTCCCGCATCATTGCGGGATGAAATCTAAAGAGGAAGTTCAGGAAATAATCGGGCTTAATTTGAAGCGGGAAAGAAATGCTGCCGAGCTTTCTCAGTTCGATCTTGCCATAGAAGCCGAACTTCATCGAAATATGATTGACCTCATTGAGCGCGGTAAAACCATGCCTACTGTTTTCACGCTGCTCAAAATCTGCAAAGCGCTTAATATTCCGATTTCAAAATTATTGGGCGGGGTTGAAGAGGATCACAGATTTCACTGATTACGCTGGTTTTTCTGATTGCGCTGACTTTTGATTGTTGTAGCTTTTCGCTACAAAATTAGAAACCACGGGTGCCAAAGTTAAAAATCCCCTCCCTTTGCGCACCTTTGCGATCTTAGCGGTAGAGAATAAACCGTAAGAGCGAGGAGAATATCAAAGCTAAAAACCTCCAAGGTCTGCGAGACCTTGGAGGTTTTTTTTACTTGATCACTGCTCAGCAGGCTCTCTTGGTATCATCATAATTTCTCGTTGCCGGCCGTCTATGTACCACACACCGGTGCTGTCGAAGAAAGCTTCTTCTTCCAGCATAATTCGGATTTCCTTTCCCCATTCTTCAATGTATGTAGCGGCATTTAATTCGATGGAGTAGGCTGTATTCAGATGAAGCGGATAATCTCCGGTTACGGGAACACCTCCCTGTGAATCCCACATTCCCAAAGTAGTTCCTTCCCCATGACCGTGATAGCCAATCGGGTGCGTATAAATACTCGGCTTGATTCCTTCCTCAATCGCCTGCTCTCGTGACATTTTCAGCACCTCATTTCCTGTCCTTCCTTCTTTGAAATTGTTTGTGAAAATATCCTGCAACCGGTTTCCATTTCGGAAGGCTTCTTGCAAATATTTCGGCACTTCTGTCTCACCCGGGCGCAAAATATAGGCGTGTTGCTGAGTGTCTGTATTCAACCTCAAATACTTGATTCCGAAATCAACGTGTAGCAAATCTCCAGGCAGGATTATGTTTTCATCCGGACGGCTATCAAAGGTTCGCAGATGATCAAAAGACTCAGGATCGGCTCGTTGAATGGAGACGCTGGGATGAAACCACGTATTCAGCTTCAACTCTTTGATCTTCTCACGAAACCACCAGACTACATCATCGGTGGTTGTAACTCCGGGCTGAATTACCCGGTCAGAAAATCCTTCAGCGATTATTTCATGCGCAATTCGCACAATCTGTGGATACAATACCATCTCTTTTTTGGTTCTGGTTTCCAGCCATCCGATAGATACTTTTTCGGCAGAAACAATCCTGTCGCGGAATTTCTTATTAAGTGATGCCTGCAATTCTTCTAAATCTGTGGCCACAATTCCATCGGAAATCCCAAAATGTTTGGATTTATTCACCCCAATTTTTTGTGGATTTCTCTCCTCAATAATTCTCGCCAACCGTTTCCACTGATCCGGTTCTTCCTCCGGATTCCAGGCTCTTTTGAACATGGTGCCAACATCATAACGGGCAACGGCTAAAGTTTCCAAACCGGCATCATCACCACGATCATAAATCACCAAAATGGTTCGGCGGCGGGCGGCATGCCATGTAGCCGGCAGCATCGTCTCGATTACCGGATCTTCATTATATTCGCGGGAAATTATCACCCACATATCGAGGCCTTCCCGACGCATAATATCGGGCAACGTGTTTCTGATTTTATCCTCCAGCAGCTCATCAATAACCGCTGCGCGTTCTTTCATCGGGAGGATGTGAGGATAGTTCTGAGAATAGCTAAGAGAGTAAATGGAAACCGAGATCAAAAGTAGTAGCAGAGGCTTTTTCATGGCTGGATTTTTTTATCGTTCGGCGGGAATATGGAGAGGAAAGCAGACAGGTGCAAACAACAGAATGGAACGCGGATCGGGCGGATTTTTGAGGTGGTTTCAATTATCCCAACCTCGCAAGGGGTAGCTACCCCTTGTTGTTGGAAACATTGTCGTTGGCGCAAGCGAGCCCACCCCTTCTTTCCAGAAGGGGAATGGATCAACCACTTACTTAATTTTCCCCAGAAACCCAGTTGTTTTGGTTAGCTCGCATATTTCGATTGATGTCATTCATCACTTCGGTTTTATAGGAAGCATCTGCGGCGAGTGTAATTTGCACGGTTCTCTTTTCACCCCATCTATCGAATACAATTTCAACTTTATCGCCGGAAGAATATCTGGATAAGATTTCATCCACATCTTCAACTTCACTCAAAAAAGTTCCGCCTATGGAAATGATTTCGTCGGAACTATTAATACCTGCTTCATAAATTGGAGAGCCTTTTATAGCGTTTGAACGCAAAACCCCAACTCCGTTTGAAATGCGAACATTTGTTCCTAAACTCGCTTTTCCGGGATTCGCTTTTTCGTAATTCACCCCGACAGTTGCCAGTAATCGCTCGTAATCTGGAACCTGACTATCAAAAATGTACTTGCCGAAAAACTCTTCCGCGAAATCATCATTCGTATATTCCGCTAACGTGGCTTCTAAATCTCTTACTGAATAAGGTATCTCAGTTTTGCCATATTTCTGCCAGACCAATTTCATATAATCGTCTAAATTTTTGCCCTTCATTTCACGAAGTGACAAATCCAAAGCCAGGCCCAAAACACTGCCGTAGGTGTAATAGGAAATAAAAGTGTTTTCACGATTTACGGGATCAACGGATCGGGCGGCATCCACAAAAGGAGCCTGATAACTCATTTCTATAGGATTGAAGAAATCTCTTCCCGGAGAATTGATCACATAATTTAATCCACCGGCTAATCCATTTATATATTCATCGCTAGTCTGAATTCCCGCCCGCGTTAAAATCAATCCCGTGTAGTAGCTGGTAAAACCTTCCGCAAACCAAAGTTCGCCGCTCATGTTGGCTTCTTCAAAATCGAATGGTTCCAGGGAAGCCGGCCGAATTCGCTCCACATTCCAGGCATGAAAAAACTCATGTGAAACAGTCCCAATACTGGTTTCTCCCAGAGGTCGATCCAGCGGTTTTGAGTTCACCACATAGGTTGAATTCCTGTGCTCCATTCCATCGCCACTGGCATTAGGCATGAAGCAGTTCAGGAAGGTGTATTCGCCGAATTCAAAGTCAGGAAGTTCTCCAAATACTGCTTTCTGACTTTGCACAATCGCCATCACCTTTTCAAAATATTCATCCACTTCCGAATCGCTAGCCGGAGTATGAAGCGCCATTCGGATATTCTGCCCATCCACATTTTCTTCCCGCAAATGGAAATCCGCAATCTCTGTTGGGCTGTCCAAAAAGTAGTACAAATCCGGTGCGTAAAAAGTATTTCCTTCCTGATGTTTCAGCTGAGTGGCAACTTTCCAGCCTAAATCATCCCTAAGGTTGAAAGTGACTTCGATCGGACGATGCTCATAATTTCGAGCCCATGCAAAAGTGGCGGGAATATTGAGATGAGCATGCGTTTCATCTACCTGCGAATAAGTTCCGCCACCCCGGTTGGCAAACAAAGTATATTCAAAAACCACGGTTCCGTCATGGCCGCTTACATTCCATTGATGCGGATTTGGCCGCGTTATTTCAAGCTCCTTTCCTTCGCTGTCAAAAGCCTTCACCCCATATACATTCTTAGCAAATTCGTGTAAGGCATATCTACCGGGTGAGGTGCGGCTCATTCGCACTTCAAGCACTTTATTCTCGAGATTTTCATACTGAATAGAAATCTCCGCCTCATGATGAACCGCATTTTCAAATGAGATTTCGTATTTAGTGGTGGTTTGGGAGTACACAGAAATGGTGAGAAGTGATAAAGTAAGCGTTGTAATCAGCTGTTTCATTTGTGGAATTTTTGATGAAAATGAAGTGAATATAGAAAATCGATGTTAATCAGCGCCGCCGAATTACGACATTTGTTTAATTTGGTTTCAGGCTTATGAACAGGAATTCCTATAGTCGAAAGCGAATAAGAAAAGCCTATTTGTACTTAATCCCAAAACTGAAGTTCTCATAAAATGGTTTTACTTTCTCTTTAGTTAAGATTGGCAAAATTGAGTCATTTTATACATACAATTCACTATCAAAAATTAATCAATCAGGAATGAAAGTACGCAGCTATATAAAAGGTGAATGGCTAACTGAAGGCACCGAAACCGATCTCATAAGTGCGGTGAATGGGGAACCGGTTGGTCAAATGGTGGAGGCGGATATTGATTATAAATCAGCTTTGGAGTATGCCAGAAAGTTTGGAGGGCCAAATCTTCGTGAACTCACCATTCATCAGAGAGCGTTCAAAATCAAATTTCTTGCGGCATATTTAATGGAGCGCAAAGAAAAGTATTACGAGATTTCGACCCAAACCGGAGCCACTCGCCGGGATTCCTGGATAGACATCGAAGGCGGATTCGGCTCTATGTTTGTGCTTTCAAGCAAAGCCCGGAGGGAATTATCTGACCTTCCCTGGCATGTTGAGGGAAATTATGAGCGGCTTTCACGAAAAGGAACATTTTCTGGCCAGCATATTTGTGTTCCAAAACATGGAGTGGGCATCCATATTAACGCTTTTAATTTTCCGGTTTGGGGAATGGTCGAGAAACTGGCGCCCTGCATTATTTCGGGGATGCCGGCTATAGTGAAGCCTTCTCCGGTTGGCTCCCAGCTTGCTTTTGCTGTTTTTGAGGATATGGTTGAATCTGGAATTCTTCCCGAAGGAGCCATTCAGTTTATTGCCGCCGATAAACCTGGTGATCTTTTAGATCATTTGATAAGTCAGGATTCCGTTTCTTTCACCGGTTCTGCCACAACAGGCAGAAAATTGAAATCTCACCCGAACATTATTGCACATAGTGTTCAATTTAACCTGGAAGCTGATTCTCTTAACGCCTCCATTCTGGGCGAAGATGTAACGCCTGATATGGAAGAGTTTGGCCTTTTCATTAAAGAGGTTGCGGATGAAATGACCGTAAAAACCGGGCAAAAGTGTACGGCCATCCGAAGAACCATTGTGCCCAAAAATCGTGTGGATGATGTTATAGAAGCACTAAAAGAAAGACTTTTAAAAACTACTATCGGAAACCCCGCAGTCAAAGAAACGCGGATGGGCCCGCTTGCGAGTTCTCTTCAGGCTGAACGGTTTAACGAGCAACTTGAGGCATTGGCTGGCTGTACGCAAAGTGTTTTTGAGAATGGAGAAAATGGCCATAGTGGTGCTTTCACAAACCCAAAAATTTTAGTGTGTCATAAACCACTCGTTGTGGATGAGATTCATACAATCGAAGCTTTTGGCCCAATGACGACCATTATGCCCTACGAGAAAACGGAAGACGCCATCACTCTTGCCAATAAAGCAGATGGCTCTCTGGTGGGTTCTTTGTTTACCGCCGATGATAATCTCGCCCAAAAAATAACGTTGGGATGCGCTCCTTATCATGGCCGATTTATGGTGATTAACCGTCATTCAGCTGGCGAGTCTACCGGACACGGATCTCCGATGCCACACATGATTCACGGCGGGCCGGGAAGAGCCGGCGGCGGGCAGGAATTAGGCGGTGCCCGATCTGTGCTTCATAATATGCAGAGAATTGCACTTCAGGGTTCACCTACTACGCTGAGGAATATCACTCAGCAACATATAAAAGGTGCCGAGACCGTGGAATCTGAAAAGCATCCTTTCCAGAAATATTTTGAAGAACTGTTTGTTGGTGAAGCCTTAACCACTGAAAAAAGAACCGTTAGAGATCAGGATGTGGAAGATTTCGCCAATTTAACCGGCGATAAATTCTATGCCCATACCGATGCTGACGCCGCTGCGCGTTCACTTTTTGGGAAAATAGTTGCTCATGGTTATTTCGTGTTATCAGCCGCAGCCGGTTTATTTGTGCATCCGGATGAAGGCCCGGTTCTCCTCAATTACGGCCTTGAAAGTTTATCATTTCTGGCACCTGTCGCCCCGGGAGATACCATCCAAGCCAAACTTATCGTGAAACGGAAAACCAATCGCCAGCAGCGAAAAACGGATAAATTCCCATTTGGTGTGGTTTATTGGGATGTGGAGGTTACTAATCAGGATGAGGAAATAGTAGCCGAATACACCATCCTCACCTTAGTAAAAAGAAAGCACAAACTGGATATTGATGAGGTTTGAATTTTTTTTGTAAGGTTTATGAATTTCGGAGCTCTAACTATTAAAGAACTAAGAATCCAGGATTCAGAAATCAGAAATCAGAAAATAGAACCCATTATGAGAAAACCTGCAAAAACCTTCCAAGATTTAATAGTATGGCAAAAAGCACATCAATTAGTTTTAAAAACTTATTTTTATACGAAGAGTTTTCCTAAATATGAGCTATATGGTCTTAGTTCTCAGTTTAGAAGAGCTGCTGTTTCGATTGCTGCTAATATTGCTGAAGGATTTAAAAAACGAGGAAAAAAAGACAAGCTTCGATTCCTAAACATATCACATGGATCTTTAGAAGAATGCAGATACTATATGATTCTTTCAAAAGATTTGGGTTACGGAGAAACAAAAGACTTGAACGAAATACTACAGGAAGTAAGTAAACTTCTTGATGGATATTCCAAAGCAATACTGAATTCTGTATCCTGATTTCTGTATCCTTATTTTAAACTAAAATTTGATTATATGTCACAACCCAGCTCTGTTACCCTTTCCATCAACAACAACATTGGAACCATCGAATTCCATCACCCCAAGGGAAATTCGCTTCCTGGAAAGCTGCTGCGGGAAATGGCCACCACGATTACTGAGGCCGGGGAAAAAGAAGGCGTCCGTGTAATCGTAATCAAAAGTTCAGGTGAGGGTGCTTTTTGTGCCGGGGCTTCTTTTGATGAACTGATTGCCATAGAGGATTTCGAAACCGGTAAGAATTTTTTCATGGGATTTGCTCTGGTTTTGAATGCCATGAGAAGATGTCCAAAACTGATTATTGTGCGGGTGCATGGTAAAACGGTAGGAGGCGGAGTAGGTATTGCCTCAGCCGGTGATTATACCTTTGCCAAGGAAGGAGCTTCTGTAAAACTGAGTGAACTTGCGCTGGGAATCGGCCCTTTTGTGGTAGGCCCGGCGGTAGAGCGAAAAGTGGGAAAAAGTGCTTTCGCTGCTCTTTCAATTGATGCGACTCAATGGCACAGTTCCGCTTGGGCAGAACAAAAAAGTTTATACAACCGCGTTTTTTCAACCACTGAAGAGTTGGATAGTGCCGTTGAAGAACTTGCAAGTCAACTTGCTAAAAGCAGTCCCGATGCCATGGCTGATTTGAAGTCTGTTTTGTGGAAGGAAACTGAAAACTGGGAGGAGCTTTTAGAACAAAGAGCCGAAATTAGTGGGAGATTGGTACTTTCCGATTACACCAAAAATTTCATCAAAAAATTCAAGAACAGTTGAAATTATCTGGGGATGATAACGGTAACCGAGGTCCCTTCTTTTCCTGAAATTTCGAGTTCGGCGTTCATTAGTAAAATTGATGAGCCTCGAATGAGTTATTTCTAACATTTTTCATTTACCGCATTTAACATCGTTAATTCCTATAATCAGGCAAAATCAAACCATACCTTTTCTTATGAAATTTACCGTTACTCTCCTTTCCCTATTATTCTGCGTCTCATCTGCAATTGCACAAGAAGAGTGGGATGTAACAAATCCTGACCTTGGTGAAACCCAAGCAGTTAGCTTTACAACAGATGAAGGCACCTGGATGAATCTTGATGTAAGCCCGGATGGCGAACAAATCGTTTTCGATCTATTAGGCGATATTTACCTGATGCCGGTAGACGGTGGCGAAGCTGAGTTACTGCGGGGGGGAACCGCTTATGAAATCCAGCCGCGATTTAGCCCGGACGGAAACCGAATTTCTTTTACAAGTGATGCCGGAGGCGGAGATAATATTTGGGTAATGAATGCCGATGGCTCTGATGCCAAACAAATCACCGAAGAAAATTTCCGGCTTTTAAATAATGCAGTATGGTCTCCTGATGGCGAATACATCATCGCTAAAAAGCATTTCTCGTCTACCCGTTCGCTGGGTGCGGGTGAAATTTGGTTATATCACCATACCGGTGGTGGTGGAATTCAGCTGGTAGAAAAGCCAAATGATCAGCAAGATATCGGCGAGCCGTGGGTTTCTCCTGATGGCCGGTATATTTATTACAGTCAGGATGTTTATCCAGGCGGATTTTTTCAATACAACAAAGATCCCAACAGCCAGATTTACGCAATAAAAAGATATGACCGCGAAGATGGGGATATTGAAACGGTAACCGGCGGAAATGGCGGTGCTGCAAGATCACAAATTTCTCCCGATGGAGATCATTTAGCCTTTGTTAGAAGAGTGCGGACAAAGTCAGTTTTATTTTTGAGGGATTTGAATACAGGCAGAGAGTGGCCCATTTATGAAAATCTCAGCAAAGACCAACAGGAAGCCTGGGCTATTTTTGGGGTTTATCCCAATTTTAACTGGCTGCCTGATAATGAGCATGTCATTGTTTGGGCGCACGGAAAAATCAACAAAATAAATACCAAAACCGGAGAAGCGGAAGTCATTCCTTTTGAAGTTGAATCCCGCCATGAAATTGTGGATGCCGTACGCTTTGCCCAGGATGTTGCGCCTGATCAATTTAGAGCAAAAGCTATCCGCCATTTAACTACTTCTCCCGATGGAAGAACATTAGTGTTTAACGCGGCAGGATATATTTGGAGTAAAACTTTGCCAGACGGAACTCCTAAACGTGTGACTAATTCAAAGGAGTTTGAATTTGAACCCTCATTTTCTCCCGATGGTAAATCGATAGTGTTTGTTTCCTGGAGTGATGAAAATATGGGAGCCATAAGAACCGCTCAGCTAAACGCCAGCCCCGAGCCTTCCCCGACAAAAAAAGTGACCACTGAAAAGGGAATTTACAGAGAACCACGTTTCTCTCCCGATGGCAAAACAATTGTATTTCGAAAAGAAAACGGAAACAGCCAGCAAGGTTTTGTTCATACGCTAAACCCCGGCATTTACACGATACCCGCAAATGGCGGCACCAAAAAACTGATTACAGAAAATGGAGCTATGCCTCGGTTCAATGCTGAGGGAACACGAATTTTCTATCAAACCGGAGGCTATATTTCGGGAGCCATCAACAAAACCTATCGGAGTGTAAATTTGAATGGAGAGGATGAGTCAACTCATTTCACTTCCGAATATGGGCATCATTTTGTACCCAGCCCTGATGGAAAGTGGATGGCTTTTTCTAATCTTCACAAGGTTTATATAGCCCCCATCCCAAAAACGGGAAAACCCATTGTACTTACGCCAACCACAAAAGCCATTCCGGTTAAACAGGTGTCGGCGGAAGCTGGTTATCACATGCATTGGTCAAACACCAGCGACAAACTTCACTGGACACTTGGCGAAGAATATTTCACTGTAGACCTGAAGGATGTGTTTTCTTTTGTTGATGGAGCCCCTGATGAAATTCCCGAGCCGCCCAAAGAAGGCCAAAAATTAGAGCTCGATATTGATACATATGTCCCGGAAGGAATAATCGCCTTTACCAACGCCCGGATTATCACTATGAAGGGTGATACGGTGATTGAAAACGGAACAATTGTGGTAGATAAAAATCGCATCTCAGCAATTGGTGCCGATGTGGAAGTTCCTGCAAATGCTACGGTCATCGATGCTTCAGGCAAAACCATTATGCCCGGAATTATAGATGTTCACGCGCATATTGGAAATTTTCGGTATGGTTTAAGTCCACAGCAACAGTGGGAATATTTTGCAAATCTGGCATATGGCGTAACCACCGCTCACGACCCTTCATCAAATTCAGAAATGATCTTCTCCAACTCAGAAGCTATCAAAGCGGGAAATATGATAGGCCCCCGGGTTTATTCTACTGGAGTAATTTTATATGGAGCTGATGGAGCCATAAAAGCCGAAGTAAATAATTACGAAGACGCACTTTTTGCCTTGAAAAGAACCCAGGCTTGGGGTGCATTTTCAGTGAAAAGTTATAATCAGCCACGCAGAGATCAACGCCAGCAAGTAATTAAAGCTGCAAAGGAGCTTGAAATGTTGGTAGTTCCAGAAGGCGGTTCAACCTTCACACATAATATGAGCATGATTTTAGACGGCCATACTGGAATTGAGCATAATGTGCCGGTTGTTCCTTTGTATAAAGATGTGCAGGAACTGTGGAGCTCGAGCCAAACGGGTTACACGCCAACTCATGTTGTGAATTACGCAAGTATAAGCGGCGAGTATTACTGGTATCAAAAAACCAATGTTTGGGAGAATGAAAGGCTGCTGACTTTCACCCCCCGAAGCGTGGTAGATTCACGTTCGCGCCACCGCACGATGATTCCGGATGAAGAATATGAAAACGGGCATATTTTAACAGCGCAATCTTCTAAACTACTGGCTGATGCCGGCGTGAAAGTAAATTTGGGAGCTCATGGGCAACTTCAGGGGTTGGGCGCACACTGGGAACTCTGGATGTTTGAGCAAGGTGGGATGACCAATATGGAAGCCTTGCGAGCAGCTACTTTGAACGGTGCGCATTATTTGGGGATGGATCATGATATCGGCTCGCTTGAAGTTGGTAAACTCGCCGATTTGGTTGTGCTTGAAGAGAATCCATTGGAGAATATTCGCAATACGGACTCTGTAGTATATACGATGGTAAACGGCCGCTTATTCGATGCCGCAACGATGAACGAAGTTGGAAATCAGAAACGAAACCGACTTCCTTTTTGGTGGGAAAGAGATGGCTATGGCGAAGGCTTCGACTGGCATGCCAACACGATAGAAGCAGCCGGATTACAATGCTCCTGCTTCACAAGCCATTAATGCAGTGTTCATTTTGTCGTAGGCAGACCTGACAGGTCTTGGCCAATTCAGCATTGACATAACACTAATGCAAAATGCACTTTCGCATCTTTAAAATAGTTCGCAAGTGCTTTTTTTAGCGCAGAAATAAGAGACGATTATCCTTCTTTAGTAAAAGACACTCTGAATTTTGTGTGCTCTACTTTTCCGTTGGCTATTATCTCAAACTCTCCTTTTAGTTGGCTGGTAAGAGTTTTTATAAGCGTTGCTCCTAAGGATTTCGAGTCGTTAAACTTATCCAGATCAAAACCATTTCCCGTATCTGAGATTGTTAAAGTCACGTAATCCTCTTCCTGTTCAAGATCAACCACTATTTCACCTTCACTTACACCTTCAAAAGCGTGTTTATAGGAGTTCACTATTAACTCGTTTAACAATAAAGAACAGGGAATAGCCTGATTAACACTCAACATAACCGGCTCTACATTCGAAACCAGCTTAATCTCTTTTTCGGCAGACGTATGCATACTGCTGATTGCCTGAAGCAGGTCGTTTACATATTTGTCATATTTAATGTAAGCAAGAGATTCACTTTCGTATAGCATTTCATGAACCAAGGCAATCGACTGAATTCGCAGCTGACTATCCGTTAACGCCTTTTCAACTTCCGAATTTTCTGTATTGAAGCTTTGGAGCTGCAATAAACCTGAGATTACGGCGAGATTATTTTTCACCCGATGGTGAATTTCGGCAAGCATCACTTCCTTTTCACGTAACGAAGTTTGTACTTTTTCTTCCTGAACTTTTCGTTGTGAAATGTCGCTTGCAACAGCTACTGTTCCTACCAAATTCCCTTGGGTATCAATTAACCCAGCTTCCGAAAATAAAACCGGAACCGGCTTTCGATCCTTCGTGATCAAGGAAAATTCAAACGATTTACTGTTCCCCTGATGCTGTTCATAAACTTCTTTCATGTTCCCAAAATCATAAAACGCTTCCACGGGCATATTCAACATTTCTTCCGCTTCATACCCTAATAAAGAAGCGGCAGCTGAGTTCAGCATACTCAGGTTCCCATCTGCATCGGCAACAAAAATGGCTTCATGAATGGACTCAATAATATTGTCCAGGTACGCTTTTGAGACGGTCTTTTTTTGAAGATTGGCAGCCATCTCGTTGAAAGTTTTAGCCAACTGCCCAATCTCATCTTTTGAATCAACCTCAATTCGTTCATCCAGATTTCCTTGGCCGTAACGGGTGGCTGTTTCACTTAATTTAGCAAGAGGATTGGCGATAGAACGGTAGATGTAAACTGCTAAAATAATCGCCAAAAATACCGAAAAGAAGGTGGCTAAATAATTAACAATGGAAGCCTTATCGAGAGATTCATTTAACCGCTGGTTGCGTTGCTCCTGCACGTCAAGCACAAAATTTCTGAGCTGGCTGATTTGAGGAATGATATTATTTGTGAAATAAGTTTCGATAGATCGGATAAACATCAGGTTTGCCTTTTCGAAATCCTCCTCTCCAATTACAAGCCATTCGCTTGCAAGCGACTTATACACCTGATAGCTTTTGTAAAGCTGGTTAATATCCTCCGGCAACAAATCATCTCCGCCTACCAAAGATTGGAGTTCTTTGAAAGAATGTTCAAACTCTTCTAATTCGTTTAAAAATTGCCTTTGCAAATCTTTAACAGCAGGCAACTCCTGTACAACGCTAAAGTCAGCTTCTACATTTCTTGTCTCTCTGATAGCATTCAAGTAAATAAGGCTTTGATATAAGCTGCCTTCCATTTCTCCGGTATAAATGACAACGGAAGAAACCTCATTCACAAATTTCAGTTGCTCGAGCCGTACCTGATCGGTAAAACGATCAGAAATTAACCCGACCACGACCAACAGCAAACTTATGCAGACAAACCCAATAATTATTTTTGTTCCAAGTCTCACTTCGCGAGGATTTTATTTCTCTACAAAAGTAGAGCTTCTTAAATGGAATCACTATATAGAAAAAATTAAAAAAGCCTCATGTAACAATTTAACATGTGCTTAAAATCTCAAAATTTCTTCAATTTTTTTTGAAATTGAACGAGTGCTCGGCAGCACAGATTCCATAAGTCCAACATTATAAGGAACAGGTATATCAGGCATCGCAATCCTCTCTACCGGAGCATCAAGGTGATGGAAGCTTTCCTGCATGATTTGGGACACAATCTCTGCTCCAAAACCAGCGGTTCTGTTATCTTCATGCACTACAAGACATCTGTTCGTTTTCTCAATTGAGCGAAGTACCGCATTTTTGTCCCACGGCATAATAGTTCTCAGATCGATCACATCCGCTGAAATTCCGAGCTGATCAACGGCTTCCTCACTACGTTCACACATCGCTCCCCAGGTTACGATGGTGATTTCATCCCCCTCTCTTAACATATTTGCTTTCCCGAATGGGACTATAAAATCATCGCCCGGATAAGGTTTTCTGGCATATTTGGCATCTAACAAATTCCGGTGCTCGAAAAATATTGTCGGGTTATTACTTCTCATGGCTGATCTTAAAAGCCCCACCGCATCTTGTGCGTTACTCGGCATGGCAATTTGCCAGCCAATGGCGTGGGCAAAAAATACTTCGTTGCTCATACTGTGCCACGGATCGCCACATTTAGCAAATCCTCCCGGCATCCTTACTACAATTGGCGCTGCAAAACGATTCGCTGTTCTCCACCGGATGGTGCCGCAATTGTTTAATTGCTCGGTTGCAGGATCTGCATATTTTCGGAACTGAATTTCTGCAACCGGCATCAATCCGGCATAAGCTAAACCGACCGAGCGGCCAATAATTCCTTCTTCCGACAGGCTGGTGTCAAAAACCCGATCTTCGCCAAACTGAGACTGTAAATCCATTGTTGCCGCATGCACGCCCCCCTTCAATCCAACATCTTCCCCAAAAACCATGACCCGGGAATTTGTTTCAAGTTCATGTTTTAATGTGCGGCGAATAGCCTCCACAATATTAATTCGCTGTTTTTCGGGTGAAGATTCTTCGGTGGTTTTTGGAAACTCATATCCTTCAACAGCTAAACCGCCGATGGTTTGGACTTCATCTTCTGCGAAGGCAAATTTGGTAGTTTTTTGCTGATCAGGTTCCGGGCGATTCAAGGCAGCTTCAGCGGATTCTTCAATTTTTTCTTTTGCTTCGTTTTCCCAACTGTCCCAGGTTTTCTTGGAAATATGATCGTCAACCAAAAAATTCCGAAGCTTATTCAGAGGATCGTTTTTCTTTTCTTTCTCAAGAAGTTTATCATCTTTATACGCCTGATTATCCTGATAGGAATGGCCGTTCAACCTTGGAACAGTTAACCTGATCATAACCGGCCCTTTTCTTTCGCGGGTGAAATTGACCGCTTTTTCCATCAACTCAGAAGCTTCTGCTGGATCGGTACCATCACCATCAATTATTTTTAAATTTTTGAAAGACTGAAGGTTATCAGTGATAATTCCACCGGGAGTCTGGAATTTGCTCGTAACCGAAATTCCATAACCATTGTCTTCTATATAAAACAAAACCGGCAAATTCTGGGTGGTAGCGATTGTTAAAGCTGACCAAAAACCGTTAGTGGCTACCGAGCCATCACCTCCAAGAATTACAGAAATTGCACCTTCGTAGTCTTTCTCTTTCAGCACTTTGCGGCGGTACTCGATTCCCTGAGCCCATCCGATTGCCGGAGTATATTGGGAACCAACATCGCCAGCCATCGGCAAAACTTTGGGGCTATCGGCATCCGGTTTATTGCAAACTACGCCAATATCACGCCCGTCACTATAACCGCCCGATTTACCCATTGGGGCTGCCATTGCGTCTTCTTCAGACAACCCAAGTGTAAGCAAAAGCGGCCGGGAACGATAATATGCACTCGCCGCATCATGTTTATTGTTAAGTAGGTTTCCAAGTAAAATTTGGCCTAATTCATGTCCGCGGGCTGAAAACTGGTACAAAACTTTTTTCTGAGGAACCAGCTCTGTCTCTTCTTTCTCATCCATAGCGCGGGAAATCAACATCAAACGAGCTACCTTTTCCCAGTCTACAGTAGATTTCTTTTTCTTCTTTTTGGAAGTTGACTTGGTTTTTGTCTTCGCCATAAATCTGGTGTGTTCTATTTGGTTACTTCTCTAAATGTGTTTTCAAAATGATCCATTTCATGCGGAACACCGATTGTTATCCGAATACAATTTGGCAATCCAAAGGCATTTAGCCGTCTTAGAATAACGCCTTTCTCAAGCATGTTTTGAGTAAAATTAACGGCTTCCTCTTCCGTCGGCAATATCATCATTACGGAATTAGAAATAGACTTTGCATAATCAACTCCCTGTTCATCAAAAAATTGGTAGAGCCGTTCTCGGCCGTTCTCCACCACGGCTATACTTTTTTGCAGGAATTCGTCATCATCATAAGCTGCAAGTGCGGCTGCCTGACCCAAGGCGGTAGGCTCAAATGTGAGTTTAGTTTTCATCATATTCTTGATGATTTCCTTATTTGCGATTGCATATCCAACCCGGAATCCTGCAAGTCCAAAGGCTTTAGAAAATGTTCGCAGAGCAATCACATTCTCGAAATTGTAATCCAGAGCGTGCGGATAATCTTCAATATCCTGTGCAAATTCGAAGTAGGCTTCGTCCATAATTACCAACACGTCTTCTGGTACTTGTTCCATCAGCCATTCGAATTCCTGCTTGTTTATATACGTGCCCGTCGGATTATTCGGATTGGCGATGTAGACCATTTTTGTATGTTCATCAATGGCGTTTGCAATCGCTTTCACATCATATTTATACTCTTTAGTTACAGGAATTTTCTTAAGATGAATGCCACGGACGCCAGTTTGTACAAAAAATCCCACAAAAGTAGCATCTGCGGTTATGGCATTTTCCCTGTTTAGAAAAAAGGTTTTACAAAGAATAGAAATAATGCTTTCGGAGCCTGAGGCAATCAACACATTTTCGGAAGCAACGTTATTGCGTTCTGCAATTGCGGCACGTAATTTACGAGCCACCGGATCGGGGTAATCCTGAATGGAAAGAAAAGCTTCATCAATCGCTTTTTTTACTTTTGGGCTGCATCCCAACCTGTTTTCGTTAGAAGCGAGCTTGGCGATTTTTTCGGGATGATATATTTCCGCAACTTCAGCAATAGTTTTACCGGCTACATAGGGTTTAAGCGTTTCAATATTATTTGGTACTAACGGTTTACCGGTTGTTGTAGTCATTAAGCCTTAAGTTGTTGGTGCAGAACAAAGTTTTAAATTACCACTAAAAAAGCGCTTTTTCCAAGTGCTAAAGCATATATTTTATAATATTTGAGCAATTAGATTTTCTATGAGTAAAACAATATTGATTACAGGAGCAAGTCGTGGTATTGGTTTCGAGACGGCTTTAGAGTTAGTCAGGCAAAATCATACAGTGATTGCAGTTGCACGATCCGAGGATAAACTTGAACAACTGGCTTCAACAAATTCACCCGGAAAAATTATCCCCGTGGCTGCAGATTTAACCAAAGAAGCCGGTATAAACAAAGTTGAAGATGCTGTTTCGAGTCTCCAGCGCATCGATGGAATCATCAATAATGCCGGTGCTTTACACAAAGGTGAATTGATGAAAACTGATATTTCCATTTGGAAAAAAGTGATGGATGTGAATGTTTTTGCCATTGTTCGTTTAATTCAGGCAATGAAACCGAAACTGGTTTCTGGGAGCCACATTTTAAATATTTCAAGTATGTCGGGATTTCAGGGTAGTTTGAAATTTGGAGGATTAACAGCTTACGGAGCTTCAAAAGCTGCTGTGGTTGGCCTTTCAGAAGTCCTGAGTGTAGAGTTTGCAAGGGAAGGCATCGCGGTAAATTGTTTATGTATTGGAGCGGTACAAACCGAAATGTTTGAAGATGCTTTTCCTGGTTTTACAGCTCCGGTAAGTCCCGAACAAATGGGTGCATATTTGGCGGATTTTATTTTAACCGGCCATCAATTTTATAATGGAAAAGTTCTCCCCGTAGCACTGAATAATCCGGGATAGAATGGTATCGTCAGTCAATAATTACTAACTTCGCAAAAAATTCATCACATCATCATGAAGAAAAATATAATCGGGGCGGTATTCTCTTTGCTTTTGCTATTCTCTTTTCAGCAAAAAGCACATTCCCAAACAATTGAATTATTAGCCGGAAACACATTGAATGGAGCTATGAACGGCACTCTACTTGGCGGAGCCACAATGGCTGTTACAAATAATACAGATTTTGCTCCGCTCAGAGTGGGTGTTGGCTTGGGCACTCTGTACGGAATTGGGATGGGGGCATACGATATTTCCAGCGGGGGAGGACAGGAAATACTTGTTTCTGGAACTTTCAATGACGCTAATAACACCAGCATAATTGTTCTGTTAGATACTTTCTACGGAGCCGCCGCCGGTGCGGTAGTTGTGAGTGCGGTGATGTTAGTAGCTAATGAACCTTTAGTTGAGGGACTGCAATATGGCGCGGGAGTTGGTGCCTGGGCTGGTTTTGGTTTTGGACTGATCGACGCCTTAACACTCGCCGAAAGAGGAACACCAATAGCTGCAGCCCATTTCGATCGCAAAAAAGATATGGCAAGCGGTTTAATCGGCGTAAGTTTTGATGATCAGAAGAGTATTGGTTTTCTTTCCCCATCACTTATCAATACTTATCAAACCAAAAATAATACTTTGCAACAGGAATTAACGCCCGCTGTTCAGCTTGTTAACTTCAAACTTAATTTTTAGGCTCTGCAAGTTTTTTAATAATTGCCTTCACTGTTTCGCTATGGCCTGCCAGCGAATGGTGTAATCCATCCGGTAAATAATTCCAAGCCTGAGGGTTTTCCCCCATTCTTCGTCCCCTGGAATCAACAATGGCTCCGCTTTTCCCCGCAACTAACTCTCTTACAGGACCTAAATCTTTTTCTTCTATGGTGAAATCAAAAAGAAGATTTTCCTCCAGCATTTCGGAGATAACCGGGGCAGGAGTTAGCCAGATCAACGCATTTTCAATTCTTGATTCTAACACTTCCTGAATCGATTCTATATTTTCCCAGGTTTCAGATAAAGGCAATAAAGTTCGGTCCGGAGAAATATTCAGGCGTTGTGCATCAAAAGTACCGAGCGCGATAATTACCCAATCCGGTTCATGAATAACCACATCACGATCAATTCTGCGAAGAGCCTCAGATGTTGTGTTATAGGAAATTCCGGCATTTATAAAATTGAAATTTGTTTTCTCGATCGAGATTTCGAGTACATGTTTTAGTATCGAAAACCAGCCCTGAGCGTCTTCCGTTATGGAATCACCGAATGCTACAATAGTTTCCTCTCCATCAAAAGGCAGGCTTTCGAGGAGGTCAATAATCTCTTCATCTTTTAGAATTTCAAGAGCTGCTTGTTTGGCGTTTTCATCATAGTTTTTTCTATACGTTTCGAGTTCTTCCAATTTCAACCCGAATAAACCCGCCTCAGCTTCCAAATTTTTCGCTCCGGGAAATAACCCAGTTCTTTTGGATTGATGATAAAACGGAAGCATGAACTGTTCCATTATCTCTTTTTCTTCTTTGGTTGCTTTCTTATCTGCCATTTTTCTTTACCTCAATAATTCATTCAACATTTTATCTACACCAGTACCCGCATTTTCTTTAAAGTGAATCCAATCCTCAATATTCAGCAATTCCGTATCTGCAGGATCAATTATATATTTTGGAATTCCTGGTTTTGAATAATTAATCAAACTCGCGGCCGGATAAACCAAAAGAGAAGTTCCTATAACAATTAATATATCGGCGCTTTCAACTTCATCGAAAGCTTTCTCCATTAAAGGAACCATCTCTCCAAACCAAACAATATGCGGCCTTAGTTGTGCACCATCTGAGGCTTTATCTCCCAAATTTATTGGCTTCTCCCCGATATCGAATATGATGGATTCATCTCGTTCGCTTCGGGCTTTGCTAAGCTCTCCATGCAAATGTATCACTTTTGTAGACCCGCCTCTTTCATGCAGATCATCAACATTTTGAGTGATTATTACAACCTCATCAAAATGGTTTTCAAGTTTTGCGAGCGCTTTGTGTGCATTATTCGGTTGGGCTGCTGCGGCTTGTTTTCTACGGAGATTATAAAAGTTCAGGACTTTCTGAGGATTAATATTCCATCCTTGGATGGATGCCACTTCATTGATGTTATGCTTTTCCCATAGTCCACCGGAATCTCGAAACGTAGAAAGACCGCTCTCTGCACTAATTCCGGCCCCGGTAATAACAACAATTTTTTCCTTAAGCATTCACTGTTACAAGTTTAAACCAAGAGCTATCCGCACTATAGTCTTCAACTACATCAGCTTCACCACTATTTTTATAGCTGTACATGATAGCATTTACTTCATTCTGTAAAGTGATGATGGCATTTTGAATAAGTTCTTTATTGAATCCCTGATCTTCAAGGCTCAGGGTAAATTCCATAGATATCATTCTTCCGAGTGCTTTGCCAAGTTCTACCAGTTTCCTTTGAGGCATTTTGGTGTCAATTTCAAAATTAAAATGCTCTTTGAAATATCCAGAAGAACGAGCAGTAAGATCGTATTCACTCAAGAACTGGTGCAAGTTCGAACTTTTAAGTTTACGCATCATTTTAATAACCGACTCCGAAATCTGCTGATATAAAATATCATTTGAGCCTTCAAAAATTTGGAACGGTCGACTGTCAACCGTAGCTCTTCCGGCAATATGGTCGAGTGTATAGCCTTTTGCGCCTGTTAACTGTAGCAACGACTGAGAAGCACGTTGCATAAAATCGGTTACTACAGATTTGATGGCATTTGCCTCCACATCCATTCTTGAAGTATTTCTCTCGAGAGGTACTTTAGAGCTGGTAAAGTTGCACATGGCAGAACAAACTGTAAAATATGCCTGTATCTCAGAAATCCTTTGTTTTACCTGATCATAATTAATGAGGCTTTGTCCGCCTACAAATCTCCCTTTACAATGATCAACCGCTTCATCCATCAACCTTCGGAGAAAACCCATTCCCATTCCGGGAAATTGCAATCTACTTCGATGGAGTAAATCCAGCATCATAGTAACCCCGGTGCTTTTGGGTTGAAGTTTATAAGATTTTGGTACTTCAATATTGATCTTATTCCGCCCATAGGGAAGCATGTATAGCCCCAGGTTATTATAGTACTCGGTAACTTCGAGTCCCCCGTTACGCACATCATGTATGAAGAAGGAAATGTCTCGGCCTAAATCACCTTTATCATTTTTTTCACGCGCAGTAATAAGCCAGTAATCTGCCATGCCTGTTAATCCACCCCAGTGTTTTAGCCCCTCAAGCATGTATTTATTTTCATTCTGTTCGAATGACGTTTGCATCTTCAAAGCATCGGAACCGAAATCGGGTTCGGTAATCATCAGTCCGCCTAATTTATTCGCGTTGATTACTCTTTTAAAAATTTCAGATTTGGTTTCTTCGCAAGCATAATTGGCAATAGGTTGCAAAAACAAAGCCCCGTTTATTCCCATCATCAAAGATAAAGGAAGAGACTGATAAGAGCTGGCTTCGAGCATTGCCAGTGCTTCAGCGGTATTTCCACCATAACCACCATATTGTTCCGGAATGAAAGCACTCAGAGGCGACATATCCATGATTTCCTGCAACGTAGAATCTGCTATGCCTCTTTTCAAATTTAACTCATCTGAGTTCTCCTCATGAGTGAATATGTTTGAAAGTTTTTTCTTGTATTCTTTTAAAAATTTCTGGAAGTCCAAATCATCCTCAGCTTATTTTATCCTTTAGCATATAATATAATCAATCTGGTGGGGTAAATCTTGTGTAGTACTCAAAAAAAAGCCCTTCGCTCGTGGGTGGAGGGAAGGGCTTGTGGGGAAAAAGAAGA
>JBBEBR010000006.1:0-437514 GCA_040882225.1 Balneolaceae bacterium
TAAAATCATGGTATAAACGAACCAAACATTAACCCTTAACTACTTCAGCCCCTAATTTAATTGTAAAAAGGGCTTCTAAATAGAAGCCCTTTTTTATTACTTATATTTTAGCCGGGAACTTTCAGCTTGCAAATATCTGCCACTTATGAAATATTTTTTTTTATTGCTTTTTACCTGCTGTATAATATCTTGCACATCAGAGCAAAACGAGTCTGAATCAGCCATTCAATTCTTTCCCAGCATAGAAATCCGCGAAGGTCTTTATTATAAAACAGAAGCTGAAGTACCGTATTCGGGATTTTCTCAGTCTACGTATAGCGATGGAAAACCTTATGTGAGCGCCACGTTCAAGAAAGGCAAATTACATGGCACTTATACTGCATGGCATTTAAGTGGTCAAAAGATGGGAGAATCAAATTATATGAATGGCAAAAAAGAAGGCCTTTCTATAGCCTGGCATGAAAACGGAAATAAAGCCAGTGAAATTAGTTTCATAAATGATGAAAGAGAAGGAAAACTGGAAGTATTCTACCCAACGGGTGAACAAAGCACAGAAGCTTTCTTTAAAAATGATCAGTTAGACAGCACCTATACCCGCTGGAATATGGACGGCAATGTGGTTTCTGTTGAGGTGTACGAGGTGGGGGTGGTGGTTGAGTGATTGGGGGAATTGGTTAAAGAGAAATGTACATATTCCGCAGGACGCACCATCGTAGAAACGCACGGCCGTGCGTTCCTACGATGGTTGGCGGTGCATTGTAATGGAACATCCCTGTTCAAAAATGAAGGCGTTTGAATCAGGATTGTGCAGGATTTTAGGATATGCAGGATGTTTCTTTTCAAATCCTGTGAATGTGTGCAATCCTGAGAATCCTGATTCAAAATGAAATTGCTGTTGACGCAATTATAGCATCCGGGAGTTTAATAGGATATTGTTCTCGTTACGAACGTCTCGTTCGTAATGCCTGTTCTGAACCTCCCGGTTCCAGTGTGCAGTAAGTCAACCACCAAGTAATGTTACAGGGATAAGCCTTTCAATCCCAAATAAAAAAACCTGAGCTTAAACCGATTTTGAACCGGGAGGTTCAGACCAGGCGTTATCCCAACCGGAGGTTGTGGAACGAGGTGTAATCTTTCAATTACACACTTGCTAAATTTTGACATGAAAAGACTATCAGATTGTTTTACATTTCGTTTATACAACTGGAGGAAATATGAATCTTGAAACTGAAAAAAAAATAATTCAATCTGAAATAGAGGATGTGGATGATGTTCGTTTAATTGAAGCTATTAAAAACTTATTGGCATATGGGAAAGCAAAAAGATATGAGCAGAATTTGAGTCCAATGAGTAAAGCAGTTTTTTATGAGAGAAATAAGGTATCTCGTAAGGCTATTTCAAGTGATAATCTAATAGCACATGAAGAAGCTTTGTCTTATTTGAAGAATAATGACAAGTAAAAAAACAAAAATAAAATGGACGCCTTTTGCTCTTAATTCTCTCAAAAATATCCATGATTATATTACTTATAAAGAAAAATCTGAAGAACCTGCAAATAAAGTAATCCAAGAAATATTTGATAGGGTAAGACAGCTAACAGAGTTTCCAGAATCTGGCCAAATTGAACCACTTCTACATGATATTGGTCAAAATAGCAGGTTTATAATTCAGTATAATTATAAAATTATTTATGAATACGACTCTGATAACTTTTTGATAATTATTACTGATGTATTCCATACCAGCCAAGATCCCAGTAATTTAACTAAAGAAAAAAATGAATAAGTAAGAGCTGATAAAAAGGAACATCACACTTACATTCGATTTTTTACGGGATAATATTAAGAATCCAGATGTTGTTGATGATTTGGCGGAAGGTGCAACCATAGAAAAATGAAGGTGTTTGAATCAGGATTGTGCAGGATTTTAGGATATGCAGGATGTTTCTTTTCAAATCCTGAGAATCCTGATTCAAAATGAAATTGCTGTTGACGCAATTATAGCATCCGGGAGTTTAATAGGATATTGTTCTCGTTACGAACGTCTCGTTCGTAATGCCTGTTCTGAACCTCCCGGTTCCAGTGTGCAGTAAGTCAACCACCAAGTAATGTTACAGGGATAAGCCTTTCAATCCCAAATAAAAAAACCTGAGCTTAAACCGATTTTGAACCAGGAGGTTCAGACCAGGCGTATCCCAACCGGAGGTTGTGGAACGAGAAACCAAAAACGCAGAAGCCTTATTCTCGTTTGACTTCGCCAAAGGCATCCCCTTGGGAGAACCTCTCGGTTCGATAGTGAAGGTGTACGAGGAGGGAGTGGTGGTTGAGTGATTGGTTTCGGGAACAGAATGGGCGATTTTATTTAGACAGGCAGGAAAGTATCCATTTAAAATGTTATTTTTAATCAAAAGGAGAAATCATGGGAAAAGTTTATAAAGCCATATTAAAGAATGGAAGGTTAAGCTGGATTGATAAAAAGCCTATTCAGGATGAACCGATTGAGCTGGAAATAAAAGTTCTGGAACATCAAAAATCCGGGAATATAGATAATCAAAAAGCGATCGCCATTCTAACAAAATTAGCTAAAACCGGATCTTTAAACTCAATAAACGATCCTGCAAGATGGCAGCGGAGTATGCGTAAAGACCGCTCTCTTAGCTAATAATATATGTTAATAGATAGCAATATTATTATTTATGCCGCTCAACCAGGCTATAACAACCTCCGGGATTTTCTAAAAACTCAAAATTTTGTTGTATCTGCAATAAGTTTAGTTGAAGTGCTGGGTTATCATAAGTTGAATCCAAAAGAACAAATGTTATTAGAGCAATTTTTTGAAAATGTAACAGTTTTTCCCATCACTGAATCAATAATAGACGAAGCAATTAAGGTTAGAAAAGAGCATAATCTCACTTTGGGTGATTCTTTAATTGCAGCTACTTGTATTTATGAAGAATTAATATTAGTAACCCGAAATGTTCAAGATTTTGCAGCAATTGATTCTTTAGAAATTATAAATCCGATAGATTAATCTTTTGCTCCAAACTGCCAAAGACTCGGATGGAGTTTTTTATAGCCCCAAATATTTTTTAAATCTCAAAAGCGAGCCTAAACTCCTCTGGGATGAACGGTAATGTAATTTCTGTTGAGGTGTACGAGGAGATAGTGGTGGTTGAGTGATTGGGAACTTTTCTTCTGTTTCGCCTATGCCTCTCTCCTTAAAGACCTGACAGGTTTCTGAAACCTGTCAGGTTTTTTATGGAGATTATTTCCCTTCACACTTGTTTCTGAATTCCTCATCTCTCATCTTTCGAAAAATTCAGATTACAAAAAATTTTATGCTGGTATTAGTTACAGGTTCGTCGCGGGGAATTGGAAAATCGATTGCCGAAAAGCATTTAGCTGCCGGAGATGATGTTATCGGGACATCCCGCAGTGATGAATCTCCTTTTGAGGAGAATAAGTACTCTCACATCAACTGTAATCTTGCAAACACGGAAGAACTTCAGAAGATGAAAGCAATATTTGATGGTAAAAATGTTCCCGAAGTTGTTATCAATAATGCAGGTATGTTTGAGGAAGCTGATTTTGATATTGAAGACAACGACTGGGTTTCTACCTGGGATAAAACGCTTCAGGTGAATCTCAAAGCTCCTTCGTTAATCTGTAAATGGGCTTTGAATGCATGGAAGGAGCAGGGAATTGAGGGCAAAATTATCAATATTTCATCCAGGGCAGGATATCGCGGAGATACGCAGGAGTACGCGGCTTATGCTGCCAGTAAAGGAGGGATGGTCGCTTTCACAAAAAGCATAGCGCGTAGCTTTGGAAAGCTTGGAGTTACCGCCTATACCATTGCGCCAGGTTTTGTAGACACAGATATGGCCAGGGAGTCTATCGAAGTTTATGGTGCTGAATATTTAACTAAGGATCTCGCCCTTGATTCCATTGCTCCGCCTGAGCAAATTGCAGAAATAGTGTATTTAATTGCTGAAGGAAAACTCACACACATGACCGGACAGACGTTTCATATAAATTCTGGGTCATATCTAATTTAGAAAATGGTTGGTATATGAATTTGATGAGCATTCCACTGAAAATTCTTCATAAAAACTACTGTTCCGTTATAGGCAAAGACCCTTCGGAGGTAGCACGAAATTGTTAGGGCTTTTAAGTTTGTTGTACATTAAACCCCGAAACCTGTAACACGAAAAATGAGCAACATCAGCGACCGTAAAAAAGACCATGTAGAGCTTACCGTTACCGACGGCACCCAGTATCAAAAGTCTCCTGGTTTTGAGGCATATCAATTTTTGCATAACGCTTTACCTGAAGTAGATTTTGATGAGGTTTCTACGGAAGCAGATTTACTGAATAGAAGTTTTTCAATGCCGTTATTTATCTCTTCAATGACGGGCGGATACGCAGATGCCGGCCCGGTGAATTCCGTAATCGCAGAATTTTGTGAAGCTAATAATCTGCCATTCGGTGTTGGAAGTCAAAGAGCAATGTTAGAGGATGATGCTCTTGCCAGCACCTTTTCAGTTGTAAGAAAGAAAGCGCCGAATGCGTTTATTTGCTCAAACATTGGAGGAGCTCAGCTTATTGGCGGATTGTCCTCTAAACATTTGAAAAAAATGACCGACTCCATTCAAGCAAACGCCATCATCGTTCACTTAAATCCTCTTCAGGAACTGATGCAGCCGGAAGGAGACCGGAATTTTAAAGGCATTCTAAATGGTATAGAACAGTTAGTTAAAGACGCCGAACTTCCTGTAATCGTGAAGGAAACAGGAGCCGGAATTTCGGGTTACGTTGCCCGAAAGCTGCTCAATGTTGGTGTTCAGGTTATTGATGTATCCGGTGCCGGAGGAACAAGCTGGGCTAAAGTGGAGAATTTCAGATCATCAAATGAAGCCGCAAATCATGGTTTCGATGAGTGGGGGATTTCAACGGTTGAATCGTTGCGGCAGCTAAGCAGTTTGCAATGGGAGAGAGGCTTTGGAATAATTGCTTCCGGTGGAATTCGATCGGCTTTCGATATGGCAAAATCGTTGTGTTTAGGAGCTCATTTTACAGCAACGGCTCAACCGATAATAAAAGCTGTTATTCAGGATGGATATTCAGGGCTCGAAAAACTGGTTCAAAATTATCAAAAAGACCTGAAAACAATTTTGACCCTGTTAGGATGCAGCGAAGTTTCCGAATTGAATCCTTCTCATCTGATGAAAAAAAATTAGAACTGGGAGGGATGATTCCTTTTCTATTACCCGACTAAACAACTATCTCGTCTTTGCGAGAGAGGCTTGTTATAGACTTAGATTCAGAGTGTTGTCGACGAAGCGATCTCCCTGGAATGCCTGGAAAGTAGTTTACGGGTGTTTCGGCATCCGCTATCGCTCATTTCTCGTCCCAAAGGAATCCCTCGGGTCAATGACGATTTTTTTAATCGAAACAGGTTATTAGTTTTCCCTCCTTCAATTTTAATATATTTGGCCATCATTTACAGGTAATGGAATTTAATTGAGTAGCGAAAATCTTCAGCAAATTTTACTGAACAAAATTGAACAGGGGTTGAAAGAACTTGATCTGCCGGCGGAACCTGTTACTCTCTACGCGCCCTATCGCTATGCGCTATCTGTAGGAGGGAAGCGAATTCGTCCGTTGTTAACCTTGCTTTCTTGCGGACTTTGTGAGGGAGAAATTGACGAGGCTTTACCGGCTGCATTAGCGGTTGAAATCCTGCATAACTTCACCCTGGTTCACGATGACATTATGGACAGCGCGGATACCCGAAGAGGAGAGCCAAGCGTTTTTAAAAAATGGAATGAGAATGTAGCCATTCTTTCGGGGGATTTGATGTTTGCAGACGCATATATGAAGCTCGGATATTATGGCCACCATTCTTCATATTCTAAAGAAGAATTTGCAGCCATTCATGATGTTTTCCTAAAAACCACAGTTACCGTGTGCGAGGGGCAGGCTTTGGATATGGAATTTGTGGATAAAACTTCAGTTTCCCACAATGATTATCTCAAGATGATAGGCGGAAAAACAGCCGCTCTTTTAAGCGGTGCGTTGGAAATGGGAGCAATTGCTGCGCACAGTTCACCCCAGAAAAGAAAAGAATTATCCGAACTTGGCTATGAAATGGGAATCGCTTTCCAGGTGCAGGATGATTTACTGGATGCGATTGCCGATCCTGAGAAGTTTGGAAAACGCCCTGGTGGAGATATTTTTGAAGGAAAGAAAACATACCTTACCATACTTGCGTTAGAACGAGCGAATAGCCATCAGGCTGATTTAATCAACGATACGCTGAAGAATGGAGCGCCCGATCAGGCTCAGGTAAATGCGGTACTGAGAGTTCTGGAAGAGCTAAATGTGATAAAAGATGTTAGCGAAGAAGTAGACAGGCATTATGAAAAAGCCTTTGGTTTACTTAATTCGTTTTCAAATTCACCTTACAAAAAAGAACTCGAAAAACTCCTTATCTTCTTAAAAAATCGCGATCATTAAAGAACAATAAAAAAGTAGATGCAGCAAAAAATCTTATTCATTCTCGGTTTCATTTTAATATTCAGCGCATGTAAAAATGACGCACTCATCAAAAGGGGAGATTCGGTTGAAGTAGCTTATAACAAGGCCTTGGCTTTCTACGAAAAGGAAGACTACACGGAAGCCGCTACTGCTTTCGAAACGGTTACAAGGATTGCACGAGGAACCGATTATGGCCAAAACGCACAGTATTATTTAGCTGAAAGTTATTTCAACAGCCGCCAATATTTGTTAGCGTCCTCTGAGTACGATCGCTATATAAGTTATTATCCTCAGGATTTACGAAGGCAGGAAATGGAGTTCAAATCCGCGATGTGTTATTACCATCAAAGTCCGCGCTACAAACTGGATCAAACTACTACAAGAACAGCCATTGAACGGTTTCAGCTTTTCAATAACCGGTATCCGGATTCTGAGTTTGTTACCGATGCAGCTGATAAAATTAACGAGCTCAGAAATAAACTCGCTCAGAAAAACTATGACGCGGCACGATTTTACATTCGAACAGAGCGTTACGGGGCGGGAATCCTTTATCTGGATTCAACGATCGATCAATATCCCGAATCGGAATGGGCGGAGCGAGCGTTGGTTTTGCAGGTGAGGACTTATAATGAATTTGCCGACAAAAGTATTGCTACAAGGCAGGCCGAACGATACAGCAAAGCTATTGATGCCTATGAAAAATTCCTTCAGTTATTCCCTGAAAGTGATTTAAGAAATGAGATCGAAGGTTATCATGATGAAGCACAGCGAAAACTATCCCGAATCGCTGTTGCAGAAGAAGAAAGCTAATGTCAGCGAGAATCGGTTTATTCGGGGGCACATTCGATCCGGTTCACAAAGGCCACAAATCTATTGCTGATGCATTTCTGAACTCTGGATTTATCGATGAACTGTGGGTTTTGCTCACTCCATTCCCTCCACATAAGGAAAATGGAAATCAGGCTTCATACGAAAACCGCCTTCAAATGCTCAAGTCTGCATTCTCTGGCACTCCAAATCTGAGCATCAGTACAGTTGAGAATGAGCTTCCAAAACCTTCCTTTAGCGTAGTTACCATTCGGCATTTGAAGGAGAAATATCCGGGCCGCACTTTTTATTATTGTATGGGTGAAGACAATCTCGCCCATTTCAATCAGTGGAAATTTTACAACGAGATATTGATTGAATGTGAATTGTTAGTGGCTAAACGCCCCGGTGCTGATCATTCCCAAGTTGAGCAAAAAATATTAGAACGCACACATTTTGCAGAACACACGCCGCTTGAAGTATCTTCATCCCAAATAAAAGAAAAGCTGCAAAAAGGGGAATCCATTCAAGAATGTGTTCCTGAAGGGGTGTTGGAAATCATACAAAAAGAGCGGCTATACCTTTAGATCAAAAAAATATCAAATGGCATTTTCACGAAGAAACTTTCTAAAAATCTCCAGCCTTTTGCCTCTTGCGGGTATTCCATTATCGGGATCAAAGGCTAAGGAATCTCTAAGCGCAAAAAATTTACTGAAGCCAAAAGCTTTAAAAAAGGGAGCTACCCTCGGTTTAATTGCCCCCGCCAGCCCCATTTATGAAACAAAAGATTTCACCAAAATGCTCACTGACTTAAAAGCGATGGGGTTTAAGTTGAAGCTTGGTAAACACGTTCGCGATCAACGCGGGTATTTAGCGGGAAATGATGCCGACCGTGCTGCTGACCTCATGAATATGTTCGATGATCCTGAAGTGGATGGGATCATTTGTATTCGTGGCGGATGGGGATGCAACCGAATTTTACCTTTCATTGATTTTGATGTCATCAAACAAAACCCAAAGGTATTTTTAGGTTTTAGTGATATCACCTCGCTTCATATGGCATTCTTGAAGCACTGTGGATTGGTCACTTTCCATGGGCCTGTTGGGAAATCTGAGTGGACGGAATTTACCACCCGCTCTTTTACGAATACTATTATGATTGGGGAACAGGAGGAGCATTTCATCCCCGAAAAAGATGATGATGGATATACCATTACCGGCGGTTCCGCACAAGGAAATTTGTTGGGCGGAAATTTGTCTGTGTTGGTAGCAATGATTGGATCAAATTACCTGCCCTCGTTCAAAGATTCTGTTCTTTTCTTGGAAGATGTTGGGGAAAGCGTGTATAGAATTGATCGAATGCTTACGCAGCTAAAGCTTGCCGGAATTTTGGATGAGATTGCGGGCTTCGTCTTTGGAAAATGTACCGATTGTTCCGCCGGGAGCAACAGCCTCACCTTAAAACAGGTTTTTGAGGATCACATAAAACCGCTGCAAATTCCCGCTTTTTACGGCGCAATGATCAGCCACGAAGATGATAATATTACCCTTCCTGTAGGTTTACCGGCTCGAATTGATGCCGTTGCTAAGTCTATCAAAGTGCTGGAATCCGGAGTGATTTAACCGTCAGGGATTTATTTTCTGTTTATCTGCAACTATGTGCATTTTTTCCGTAATTGATGCGCGATAACCTTAATTAATTTCCCGGTATGAAAAACTTAGTACAATTGATGAAAAGCATTCCGCTTTTCATACTACTCGGACTCTTTTCCCACACAGCTTTTGCCGCTACTAATTTTGCCACTTTTGATTTTCAGGTGCAAGCCGACACTACAAAAGCGGATTCCATTAAAAAACAAAGTAAAAATCTTCCGCTGGATCCCGGAAGAATTATTGAATTCAATACTACTGAAGGAACATGGATGTCGCTCGATATCAGCCCTGATGGAAAGCATATCGTTTTTGATTTGATGGGAGATATTTTCCGGATTCCCGCAAGTGGAGGAAAAGCAGAACAAATTACCGATGGAATGGCTTTTGATACGCATCCCCGATACAGCCCCGATGGCAAGTACTTACTTTACACTTCTGATGGCGACGGGGAAGAAAACCTGTATTATCGAAATTTAGAAGATACTTCGGATGTAACTCAGCTTACTAAAGGAGAAAATACCCACTTCACAAATGCGGAGTGGACACCTGACGGTGAATATATCGTTGCTTCAAAAGGCGGACTAACTCCGAAGCTTTGGCTGATTCATAAAGATGGCGGAAAAGGCGCAGCATTAGTTGGCGAACCGGGAAACCTTAAAATTACTGACCCAGCTGTTAGCCCCGATGGCCGCTATATTTATTTCTCCCAGAGAAATGGCGCGTGGAATTACAACGCACAGCTTCCGCAATATCAGATTGGAATTTATGATCGTGAAGATGGTTCACGCAGGAATATTACCTCAACCTATGGCTCCGCGTTTACTCCGGTTTTGTCCTCCGATGGAAAATGGCTGGTGTATGGCAGCCGTTATGAAAGTGAAACAGGACTTGTACTCCGTGATTTAAATACCGGTGATGAAAGATGGCTGGCTTATCCCGTTCAGCGTGATGAGCAGGAATCTATCGCTACAATGGGAGTTTTACCCGCAATGACATTCACCCCGGATAACAAACACCTGCTTGCTTCCTATGGAGGAAAAATTCAGAAAATTCCGGTTAATGGCGGAGAAGCTGTTGAAATTCCTTTTGAAGTTGATGCTCACCTGGAAATGGGCCCCGAAGTTTTTTTCAAGTATCCGGTGAGTGATGATAAAAAAATGCTTGCAACGCAGATTCGCGATGCCGTGCCTTCGCCTAATGGAGAGCAACTCGTTTTTACCGTGCTGAACAAATTATACATTCAGGACTTGCCAAATGGCACCCCAAAAAGGCTTACTAATTCTGATGAAGTTGAAGCGCATCCGGCATGGTCGCCCGATGGAAAGTGGATTGTATATGCGACACACAGTGCTAATAACGGCGGGAATTTATATAAGCTTGAGCCTAATGCACGTCGTGTTCGTTCGGTGAAGCTAAGCCAGGAGTCGTCTCTTTATACGTCTCCCGCCTGGTCTAAAAGCAGTGATAGAATTGTCGCCTTGCGGGGTGATAACAGAAGCCTCGCTCAGGCTTCAGGCCCATTTGCATTTGGTTCTTCCGAAGATCTTGTCTGGATTTCTGCAAATGGTGGGGAAACTAATTTCATAGCCAAAAGCAGCGGCCGGGATAATCCGCACTTTGTTCACAATAGTGATCGCATTTACCTGAACAGGGGAAATGGAACGTTGTTATCTATTCGCTGGGATGGAACCGATGAAAAAGAGCATGTGAAAATTTCAGGGATTACTACAGCCGGATTTAGCGAGCTGGGAACTCAAAATTTTCCGACGGAAGAAGAACTTCACCCAGATATGCACGCCAAAGAGGCAAATCCTGCTTCCAATGCGGATATGATTACCATGGCTCCAAATGGAGATCAGGCGCTCGCGCAGATAAATAATGATATTTACGTGGTTACAGTACCCAAAACAGGTGGTGATACTCCTTCAATTTCTGTTTCCAATCCTGACGCCTCTCAATTTCCATCCAAAAAACTAACGACTATCGGCGGACAATTTCCTACCTGGTCGGGTGATGCCGGAAAAGTACACTGGTCAATTGGCCGCGGACATTTTATCTATGATTTGGAAGATGCCAAAGTGCATGAAGACAGTGTAAAAGCAGCTAAAAAGCTCGAAGAAGAGGAAAAGAAGAAAGAAGAAGCTGCAAAAAAAGATGAAGACGAAACGGAAGAAAACTCCGATGAGGAAAATGGAGGTGGAGAAGAAGATGCTGCTGATAAAGAAGAGTCAGATGATGATGAAAAAGATGACTCCTACAAACCGGTAGAATTGAGCATTGATGTTACCATCACAAAAGATATTCCTTCCGGTAAAATTCTTCTCAAGAATGCGCGAATTATCACGATGAATGGGAATGAAATTCTCGAGAAAGGTGATATCCTCGTCGAGAATAACCGCATTAAAGAAATCGGGGCCGGACTTTCCGCTCCCGGTGTTGAGCAAATGGACTTAGATGGCAAAACTGTGGTTCCGGGATTCATTGATACTCACGCCCACATGTGGCCTTCGTGGGGAATTCATAAGCAACGTGTATGGATTTATGCCGCCAATCTTGCTTATGGCGTAACTACCACAAGAGATCCACAAACGGCCACCACCGATGTTCTCACCTACGCTGATATGGTTGAAACCGGAATGATGGAAGGGCCACGTGTATATTCTACAGGGCCGGGGCTCGGTTTTTGGGGATATAATATTCAAAGCCTGAAACATGCCAAAGATGTAATGCAGCAGTACAGTAAATATTATAATACCAAAACCATCAAGATGTACCTTGCGGGTAACCGAAAGCAACGGCAGTGGATTTTGATGGCGGCTAAAGAACAGAATATCATGCCGACAACAGAGGGTGCTTTGAACTGGAAACTGAATATGACGCAGCTTCTGGATGGTTATCCAGGGCACGAGCATTCTTTCCCTATTTACCCCATTTACAAGGATGTGGTGCAAACTACAGCGCAATCACAAATGACGGTTACGCCAACGCTGCTGGTTTCCTATGGCGGTCCTTGGGCGGAGAATTACTACTATTCCCGCGAGAATCCTTTCAACGATATGAAGCTTCGGAATTTTACTCCTTATGATGAACTGGCGCAGAAATCGCGCCGTCGTCCGGGCTGGTTTCATGATGATGAGCACGTGTTTCAGAAACATGCCGTATTCATGAAAGACCTTGTTGAAGCGGGTGGTTTAGCGGGAGTAGGAAGTCATGGGCAACTTCAAGGGCTTGGTTATCATTGGGAACTGTGGTCTATGGGTGCAGGCGGAATGAGCAATCACGACGCTTTAAAAGTAGCTACTATCCACGGAGCTACGGCTATTGGCCTTGATGGAGATTTAGGATCTTTGGAGGCAGGGAAACTTGCTGATCTGATTATCCTCGATAAGAACCCGCTGGAGAACCTGCGAAATACGAATTCCATTAATATGGTGATGAAAAACGGCAGGCTATATGATGGAGCCACACTCGATCAGTTGTATCCAGATAAGAAAAAGGCTGGGGATTTCGAATGGACTCAGCCAAATCCTAAAACACAAACTTTACCCGGTGTGAAGAGATAAACTGGTTGTAAACACGACAAATAAAAAAGGCTCCTTTTATGGAGCCTTTTTTATGTTTAAGAACTTTTCTTCGAAACCATAAGTTTGACAACGTATTCCTCTTTCTGAATACCCCCAGTGTCCTTTGGGTAAGGAGTGACTGAGATCAGCTCAATTTCATAACCGGAAATGGAAACCTTATTTGGATCTTTATAAGAGTTAAGTCTTATATCATCACTATTTATCTGAATTGCTACTTCAGCATTACCTGCCCAAGCACACATCACACTTTCCGGGCACCGAGACTCTTCGATCAAGTCACTGAAAAGAACAGTTAATCCTTTTTCTTGAATGAAAACTTGTTCCCCGAATTTTAGTTCTATTTCATGATTTTCTAAAGATGTAACAGTAGAGGAATCATTTAGCTGACAGCTTGTGAATAAAACTATTATTCCGGATAGATAAAGAATTCTTTTCATGATTTTCCTCTATTTAGGATGAGCATCTTTAGATTAATTAACTATTTGCCAAAGTATAAAATTCAAAGGTTATTTAAAAAATCTTCTTCACCAACAGCTTTTGAATCCGCCACATCAACTTATCAAATTTCCATTCATATGATCTATTACTTTGCCATCCCTGGTATGGTATTCTCTCATTAAATCGGCTGTAAGACAGGAGTGAATGGGATAAATATCCACGGTGTCTCCGATGCTGAGTGAATCAAAAGTTTCCGCATCGCAATTCATCACTCCGTGCTCCTGAGAAATTCTTTGCAGGTAGTTTTTGGAACTACCGGAAGGGGAGAGAAGTTGTCCAAAATTAATGTGGGAGTTGGTTTCCACGGAATCTTTTGAGAAGTGAACGGCGCCGCCATGAATAAGAATCTGTTTTCTTTCATCGAATTTCTCAATAACAGGACATCGCATAACTACGGCGATTTCTTCCGGTGTACAGGCTCCAATCTGAACCTGCATCCAGTCATAAAATACAAAATTGCCGGGGCTGATTTGATCAGCGGGCCCAAAATCCTCCAAAACGCTGCAAGAAGGAGTGTCACCAAAACAAACAGGAATGCCCGTGAAATCGGCTTTTAATCTACTTAATAACTCGAGGGATTCTCCGGCAATTTCCTGTACTTCGGCGGCTGACCTCGCTTTATAGGTATGGCCTGAATGGGAATAAAATCCGGCGACATAACAATGTTCCGAATTCTCGATACCTTTGATCAGGGAAGAAATTTTAGCTGTTTCAGAAACGGGAATCCCGCTTCTTCCATAAGCGGGATCAATTTCAATATAAAGGCCAAGTTCTGCATTCAATTTGGAATCAAGCTTTAGAACGGCTTCCTCAGATATTACCAGTGTTTTGAGCTTGCAATCTTTGGCTATATCAGAATAATATTCCGCAGCTAACACATTGGCAGGGAAGGCAATGGTGATATCATTCCATCCATCATCGGCAAAATATTTTGCCATTTTAAGTGATGAAACCGTAATTCCTTTTACCCCAAATTCTTTAAATATCCGGCCAATTTCCCTCGATTGATGAGTCTTAAAATGCGGCCGGAATTCAATGTTATTTTTCTCAGCTTTTGTCCTCATCCTGCTAATATTGGCGCGTACAATATCAAGATCAATAAGTAAAACGGGGAATGGAGATACCGGCATGATTTAATTCTTCTCTTTGGAGTTCAGATGTTCGAGCAAAATTTGTTGCCTTTCTTCATCACTATAATCGTAACTAAAATTATACATTGCCTGATCCCAGGAGCCATAAACAGGGTTGGGAAGCATGAACCAGCGCTTTCCAAAGTAACCGGCATATTCGGATATAATCGTATCTCGCTCTTGTTCGGAGATATTTTTAGCGGAAATGAAGTCGTTCAGATCATCCCCAATTATCATCAAAACCCGATAATGCTGTTCCACTAATTTCCTGCGTTCAACTTTTGAGGAAGTCCATTCAGGCTCTTCGCCGTTGCTCATTATATTATCGAGAGAATCCGAGACAGGAAATCCTTCCGCAACCAAATTCCGGCGGGTAGCTTCTTCCACTTCAAAATCTCGGTTGGTGATGTAGAAAATCTCAACTCCCTGATTGGCGGTATAAGTTGCAAAATCCGCCGCACCAGGAATTCCAGACGCATTCGCTTCATTGCACCACTCGTTCCAGGCCTCGTTATTGAAACTGCTTTGATTCTTTATCATTCGCGCCTGAAAAGGCGAATTATCTAAAACCGTTTCATCCACATCAAAAATTATAGCGGGAGGCAGAGAGTTGAATTCGGTTTTTTCCTGATCGGGTGAAGCCGTCCAGAATGAATCCTGAAGCGGGAGAGGAAGCGTGTATTTTGCAGTTCGGTAGGTTTGAATAGCAAGTGCTTTATATTCGGCGGAATTCTGAACCCATGCCGTGGCTTGTGTTGTGGGATGCCGGGTTACATCTTCGCCTGGTTCTGACTCTACAAGAGGTTCTGTTGATGAACAAGACGCAAGTAAAAAGGCGGATATAAAAATAGAAGTGAATGTCTTCATATATCTGAATGAATTTATTTTTTGCTTAAGATATGAAATGAAAAGTAGACCTAAACAAATTTCATCTATTTATGTGATAAGCGAAAAAAACCTGTATTTTTGTCTGGCAATGAAATCCAGAGAAAAACATATAATCGGCCGAATTGAACAGGTAAATTTACCGGAATGGGAATTTGTAAACCTGGAAGCCAAAATTGATACCGGTGCTTACACCTCAAGCCTGCATTGCCATCATCTTGAAGTATTTCAAAAGAACGATGAAAACTGGATTCGCTTTTATCTACTTGATCCTGATCACATTTCTTACAACGACAGAGTTTTAGAGATGCCGATTTCCGATCAAAGGGAAGTAAAAAGTTCAAACGGAGTAAGTGAATTGCGTTATTTTGTGGAGACCAGAATAGAGCTGTTCAACAAAGAGTATGCGATAGAACTGTCTCTGGCGGATCGTTCCGCAATGAAATACCCTCTGCTGATTGGGCGAAAATTTTTAAAACAAGGACCCTTTTTAGTTGATATCACACAGAAGAATCTCTCACATAAAAAGGTTTAAACGGAGTCGCTTTACATGAAAATAGGAATTTTATCCAGGAATTCGGCACTCTATTCTACTCAAAGACTTGTAGAAGCCGCCCAGGAAAGAGGCCATACACCGGAAGTAATTGACCATCTAAAATGCGATATCGTAATTGAGCAGGATAATCCCTGCGTGTATTACAAAGGCCACAAAATCGATTATCTGGATGCAATTATTCCACGAATTGGCGCTTCCGTCACTTTTTATGGAACAGCTGTAGTCCGTCAATTCGAAATGATGGATGTTTTTAGCGCGATTCATTCCCAGGCTTTGGTGCGTTCAAGAGATAAACTTCGAAGCCTGCAGATTCTCGCAAGTGCTGGTGTTGGCTTGCCTAAAACAGTTTTTACTAATTACTCCAAAGAAGTAAAAACGCTGATTGAGTCGGTGGGTGGAGCTCCTCTGATTGTAAAGCTTCTCGAGGGCACTCAAGGTTATGGCGTGGTTTTAGCGCCAACTAAAAAAGCAGCAGAATCTATGATTGAGGCTTTTCATAGTATGAAAGCGCGTGTGATTGTGCAGGAATTTATTTCCGAATCAAAAGGTGCCGATATCCGGGCTTTTATTGTGGATGGAAAAGTTGTTGGAGCTATGAAACGACAGGGTAAAGAAGGGGAGTTCAGGTCAAACCTGCATCAGGGAGGTTCGGGAACTCTCATCAAACTAACAAAAAAAGAACGCTCTGCTGCTTTAACAGCGGCTAAAGCAATGGATTTACCTGTTGCCGGCGTAGACTTGTTACAGTCGGAACGAGGACCGCTCATTCTGGAAGTGAATTCATCTCCCGGCTTAGAAGGCATTGAAAAAACCACCCAAAAAGATATTGCGGGCACTATAATCCGATACATCGAGAAAGCCGTTGAAGAAAGAAGAACCATCCCCAGCCGAAAGAAAAAAGTAAGAAAGAATGCCTGAATTTATCACCATCAACAAGCATAAGGTCGGGCTTGGGGAAAAGAAAATCGTGAATTTGAATATTGCACGGCTTCCAACCTACACGAGTATTGATTTGCCCGTATTAATTTTTCGAGCCCCTGTAGATGGCCCCGTTTTATTATTGACGGGTGGATTGCATGGAGATGAGATTAACGGCGTTGAAATTGTCCGCCGGATGATCGAAAGGGAGGTTGTTATTCCTCAAAAGGGGACGATTATCGCTATTCCCATTGTGAATATTTACGGATTCATCCAAAACGTACGAGGCGTTCCAGACGGTAAGGATATCAACAGGAGTTTTCCCGGGGTGAAGGGCAGTTCGCTCGCCCGACTGCTTGCCTATACTTTGATGAATGAGATTATCCCCGAAATAGATTGTGGAATCGATTTCCACACCGGTGGTTCGTCTCGTTCAAACTATCCTCAAATTCGTTGCTCTTTCAATACTAAAAAAGCGAAAGAGCTGGCTAAAGCTTTCGGTGCTCCCGCAATGTTGAATTCCAGTTTAATCACAAAATCATTCCGAAGCGCGGCTCATAAAAAGGGCAAGGAAATTATTGTTTACGAAACAGGGGAATCCCTTCGTTATGATGAGAATGGAATAGAGGAAGGCATAAAAGGCACCAAAAGAATAATGAAACACCTCGGAATGATTGACGAAGCTCCGCCAGCTGTGGACACACAAATTTTCGAAAAATCTACCTGGGTCAGAACTAAAAATGCCGGCTTGTTTATTACCAAAGTAAAGCTGGGAGAAGAGTTGAAAAACAGACAAGTTCTGGGTTGGATAAAAGACCCGTATGGAGAATTGAATACCAAAGTTTTAGCACCAAGGGATGGTATGGTGATCGGGCTAAATAATTGTCCTGTAGTTAATAAGGGTGACGCCTTAATTCATTTTGCTTATAATTCTTAAAATATAAACCATTGGAAATAGATTTATTATTTACGGCTGTTAATGATGATGACTGGAAAAGGATAACAGAAACGGGCAGTTTTGAGCCGGATTCTTTTACCGAAAATGGTCAGGTGAAATGTTTTGAAGGTGCCGACGCTGAAAAAATTGTTAACCTGCATTTTTCGGAATCAACAACCGTGTTGTTACTGGTTATTGACCCGCTTCGGATTCAGTCTCCCATAAAACGTTTCAAAGAAGATGATCTCAGTTTTATAGCTATTCAGGGCACTTTTTCGATCGATGCCATCATTGATAAAATCAAGCTAAAGAAAAACAAGAATGGCAGTTTTTCAGTGAAAGTAAAGCATTTCGATTAGTGGATTCCGGGTCCATTTGTTTTATAGTGAACTGCGCCTCCAATGCTTCCAAAGCTGAAGGGTTATTCAGAAATCAGCTTGAATATATTAAGGCAGAATTTCCGGAGAGTGAATTTGTGTACGTAAAACGATACGATTCAATCCCTGAAATTGCCGCCAAATTTGCGGAAAGCCATTCAATAGTTGTAGCCTGCGGCGGAGACGGAACGGTTAATCGCGTTGCGAACGGAATCTTAGGAACCAAAGCTGTTCTCGGAGTTCTTCCTTTAGGCAGCGGAAATGATTTTGCCAAAAGTATAGGCTTATCTCGGGATTTTTTAGAAAGCTGTCGAATTCTTAAACTGAGGAAGGTACGCAATATTGATGTAATCAGGTGCCGAGACGAGATATTTCTGAATACTTTTGGTGTAGGATTAGATGGCCTTACGAATCACTATGCTTCCAAACTATCTTTTAAGCAAGGTTTTCTCCGGTATTTTGTAGGGGGATTAATGGCTCTTTTTACTTCAAAATCCTTCCACGTTTCATATAAACAACTGGATCAACTTTATCAAAGGGAGGTATGGATGGCTGTGATTGCAAATGGTAAAATTGAAGGAGGGAGGTATCTGATTTCACCCACTTCAAATAATCATGACGGTTTTTTTGAGGTTATACTTGTAAGTCGTATTTCAAGGATTCGGCTTATCATCGAGTTTATAAAGCTTTCATTTGGCTTTTCGTTTGACCAAAAAGTAGTTCAAGTATTGAAACTGAAGGAGTTTTCATTCTCAGCCTGTGAAAATCAAAAATGCCATGCAGACGGGGAGCAAATTCAGGAGAGCATGCAGTTTCAATTTCATATCAAGGAAGGTGTATTGCCGGTTATAGTGAAATAGAATTCTAATTTATTCTTCACTCATTTCACTTGAGACAAAAATAAAGGCGGTAGCTGACCTGAAGGATATCAAGAGCGAAGAAATTATTCAGGGAAATTTTCTGGATGTTTTTTTGTCCAAATTCAAAGTTTATCAAAGAAGGGAATTTTTTCAATAGAAAGGGTAAGCTCATTGAAAGTAATAGGTTTTATGAGGTAGTCGATGTACTTCGTTTCTTTAGCACGATCTTTATTGTAGGGATCTGAATTACCAGTAATAAAAATCACTGGAGTGTTAATAGATTCTTCGCGCACTTCATAAATGGCATTAATTCCATCAAGATCATCTTCAAGCATAATGTCCATAAGGATAAGATCGGGCTTTAGCTGCTTTATTTTTGTTACGGCTTCGCGGCCTTTTGAAACCACACCTGTAACAGTATATCCTAAACGCTCAATCATCCTGGAAATCAATAATGAAAGAACGGTATCATCTTCAACAATTAAAACTTTCATAGGTTTTTCTTCTTTTGAGGAATCTATTTAATTATTAGCAGAACAAAAATAAATAAAGAGAAATGAAACCACAGTTTAAATTAGTTAATTAAATTCCTATAATTTATATTATGTAAAGTTGTATTAGTTTCTACTCTTCTGCTTTATCCAAAAAATAGCTTTTCAAATGCTTAACGCATCTTGCACTTTTATCAAATCAGGCAGTTTGTCAGCGTTATCAAGTATTTCGCTGTGAATAATCTCCCCTTCTTTATTGATTACAAATACCGCTCTCTTAGAAACTCCAACCAATCCGAAGTAATCCTCATCCAAAACATTGTAAATTTTGCTTACTTCTTTGTTGAAGTCGCTAAGTAAGGTAAAGTTTAGGTTGTTTGATGCTTTGTAAGCTCGTAGTGTGAAAAAACTATCAACACTTATGCCAAAAACTTCGGAGTCTAATGAATCAAATACTTTTAGATTATCCCGGACGGAACACAACTCTTTCGTGCAAACGCTACTGAACGCTAAAGGGAAAAACAGGAGTACGATTTTTTTATCACCATAATAAGACTCCAGGTTCACATCCTTCCCGCTTGTGTCTTTTAATGTGAAATTCGGAGCTATTTGTTTTTCAAGCATTGGCCGTAATATTTGATTCTTGAGTGATGAACTTTAGTGTGGTTATAACAATACCAGCAGCGAATAAAAGTTCTGCTATCCAAATGTATTCATAATTTACCTTATTGAAATAAAACCAATAGCTTAGATAAGATATTAGGACGAAGCCAATCCCAATTAAATAATATCTTCGGCCACTATTACGGGCGTGATTTATAGTAAAGATAAGCGCTGTTACTATTAAGGCTCCCCCCTGATAAATCGCGTTTATCAGGTTATTGATAACGATAGAATCTGTAATGAATGGGAAAAACAGAAAGCTTATAAAAGGTAAAGCGGTAAGATATAAAGGAAATCGCGCAAACACAGGTTTGGATTCTCTGATTAAAACCAACAACCCGCTTATATAAATAGTGATGGAAATCAGCTTATACCATTCAAAGTAGTTAGCCTGTGTGTTTAAATTAAAATTGAAAAGATCAAACAGGTATGGCAATCCCAGGATGAAAGCAGCGAGGGCAAAATATAGCTCAAGTAAAGATCTGTATTTAATGTACTGACGAATGAGCAAAAAGAAGCAAATTCCAGTGGAAATCGATAAAACTAAATCTATCCACTTGGCGGTATCCATCAGTTAGCAGGTTTCCGATTGTTTATCTCTCGCTGAATTTGTTTTCCATTCTGATATGTGAGTACCAGCTCCGCGATGTCCTTAAGAATTTTTCGTTCCTGATCAACCATGCTGCTTACAAAATCGAATAATGTGAGTGATGATTTTCCTTTTGAAATCTCTCTTTCCCAATCAATTAGCTTAATATTTTTAAGTAAGTTTAGAAGCGCTACTCGATGTTTTGAAATCTTGTAAAGTACCTTCTGAATATCCTTAGCCTTCTCTTCATCAGCTTCGAAAGTTTCCTTAGGATTGGCGTAGGCGTTTAAATTAATAGGACGGACACTTTTGAAGGCTTCTTCGACTATTTCACGATAATATGTCTGCTGAGCATGATCCACAAACATCAATGTTTCAACTATTGATAATCCTGTGGGTGGTTTTTCACCATATGGGACAGAATCAATTACATACTTAAGAGCTTCCGTTTCATGTTGAAGGTAAGCTACATCGTCAATTAAATTGTCAACCTGGCTTTGTTTGATTTCCATTGTTAGTAAACCTTAAGACCAGTTTGAAGATGCCGGAGTGGAATCATTCTTCTGCTGTTTTTCGATCATATCCACCAAAGAAAGTCCGGTATTCCATTGCTCGTCTCTGTCTCTCACGGAATGAATGTTATTCTCTTCCTGAAAATCCCAAAAAGACCCGAATTGCTGGTTTTTATATTCCCGCAAAAAATCCAGTCGCTCCTTTAAATCTTCTTTAGGAACCAAAAGCCGCTCTTTATCATAAATTGCTTCCTCTCTTGATTCAAACACGATATCGTAATCTTTGCTCATCACAATAGCTTCTTCAGGGCAAACTTCCTCGCAATAACCACAGTAAATACATCTCAGCATGTTGATCTCGAAGAAGTCAGGGTATCGTTCTTTTTCATCTTCCGTTTCTGAGGCTTGCATGCTAATCGCTAAAGGCGGACAAGCACGTGCGCATAAACCACAAGCCACACAGCGCTCTTTTCCGTGATCTTCAACCAAAACCGGCCGGCCCCGAAAAATAGCGGGTGGATTCCATTTCTCTTCGGGGTAATTTAATGTGAAGGTAGGCTGAAACATCTGCTTAAATGAATACCACATGCCTTTGAAAATTTCAGGCAGATACAATTTCTCCAGGAAATTTAGCTTGCGTTCATTCTCATAGTTTTCACTTAATGCGTTTACACCTGGTTTCTCAAGGTTTTTAATAGCCATTCAATTAGAATAGTGTTTTGTATCGGAAATTAGCGCTCAAAAATAAACCTTTGAAAGCTTAGCGTCAAAGATATTTATCAGAGCAGTTTATTTATTTTTGTCTGAATATCATAGTAATGGGAACTCCTGCAAATCCATAGTGTTCCCTGATCTTGTTCTCAATAAATCTACGATAATTTGGAGGCAAATCTTGCGGGCTGTTCATGAAAAACTTAAACACCGGTGGGTTATTTTTCACTTGTGTAGCGTAAGTAATTTTAAGCTGACGCCCCCTCTTCATCGGTAGTGGTTTTTCGTTCAGCATCTTGTTAATAAAATCATTCAGTGCTGAAGTTGAGATCTCCTTCGCGCGCTCATCAATAACTTGCTGCGCCATCTCAATTACTTTATGCACCCTTTGTTTATTGAGGGCAGAAATAGTAATTATAGGCACATAATCAAGCTGCGGAACCGATTCGTGAATATATTCTTCGAATTCTCGGACAGTATGCGTGTCTTTTTCCGGTACAAGATCCCATTTATTCAAAACGATGATTAACCCTTTGTTGAACTTTTCGGCTTCACGTAAAACCCGTTTATCCTGATCTTCAAAGCCCCGCATCGAATCGATTAATAAAATTGCGACGTCGCATTCACGGATAGCTTTATCGGTGCGAACTGTACTGTAGAATTCAATATTTTCTTTCACCTTAGTTCGCTTCCTAAGGCCAGCAGTATCAACTAAAATGTAATCTTGGCCATTGTAGTTCAGGTTACTGTCGATGGAATCCCGTGTTGTTCCGGCTACATCAGTAACAATGGCTCTTTCATCATTCAAAAGGGCGTTAAATAAACTACTTTTGCCCACATTAGGACGGCCAACAAAAGCCAGTTTAGGAGCTGAATGTTCAGCTTCCGGTTCCTTGTCAGGAAGAAGCTCCACTACCCTGTCAAGCAATTCGCCCGTTCCTGTTCCACTAATTGCGGAAACAGGAAAAAGCTCGTCAAAACCTAATTCGTAAAATTCAGAAGCGTTCATTCTCCGGGCTTCATTATCGGCTTTATTACACACTACAATAACGGGTTTATCTTGCTCTCTGAGTAATTTAGCCACGGCCTTATCGAGCGAGTTAACGCCGGCCTCTACATCCACCAAAAAAAGAATAACGTCAGATTCAGAAAGAGCTATAAAAACTTGCTCCCGTACTCCAACCACGATTACATCCATTTCATCGGGAAGATATCCACCGGTGTCAATTACGTTGAAGTCTACTCCGTTCCAAAAAGATTCCCCGTAATGGCGATCGCGGGTTACTCCGTATTCATCATGTACAATGGCTTTGCGGCGGCCTATTAGCCGGTTAAAAAATGTTGACTTACCTACGTTGGGCCTGCCAACTATCGAAACTACTGGAAGCATTTTATGTGTTAGATTCTTAGATTCTACTCGTTCAAAAGTACGTATTATTTAGCACTATAATTCAGGCATGTTACAAAGCTTTTATAATAACTTCGGCTTCTTCGGCGCTCTTGCCATTTCCCTGTTTCTGTTTTTCTTTTTCGTTTTTTGGATTGCGGGAATTGCAGGCATCACGCTTCCATATGACGGCGGACGAAAAAAAGGAAACCGCTGGCAGATTGCCTGTGCGATACTCATCCCAATTTATCCGGTAATTTGGCTCATAACTGATATGTACCTGCAACGCAAACATATGAAAGGCGAAATCTGAGAAATTTTGTTTGCTTGAATTATCAAAGCAACTCGGCTTAATTCGGGATTTGTTTTTGACTGCTTTCCGGAAGATGATTTTGCCCCTCCTCTACCAATTTCCATTCTTCAATTAACTGCTGGTTCAGTTCCTTTAAAAAGCGTGTGGGTTGTGTGAAGTAATCCCCGTAACTACTTTGAGCAAGAACAGGATAACTGAAATACAACATCTCTTTTGCGCGTGTGATAGCTACGTATAAAAGCCGTAATTCTTCATCCAACAATTCCTCATCCTCCACAGAATAAGCAGATGGAATAATTCCGTCTAAGCACTGTATCAGAAATACATGTTTCCACTCCAATCCTTTGGCAGAATGAATGGTGCTAAGAATGAGCGGTGATTCTTCTTTCTGCTTCTGTTCGGTATCAATGGCTGTAGCGTTAATCGGATCAAGAGCTAATTCTTCCAGCATTTTTGAAAGCGAAGTAAAGCTCTCCGATACATTCACGAAAGCTTCCAGATCCTTCAGCCGCTTTGGGTAATCATCATATCGGGATTTGCAGAAATCACGGTAATAATCAACAATCAGGGAAATGACTTTGCTTACGGAATGATCGTTTTCTTTAAGTTCAATCAACAGTTTACTTAGTACTTTCAACTGTTTCATATAAGCACTGTTCGTGGTGTCAGATAGATTCAGTTTGTAAGGATTTTTAGCGAGACGAATCCATTCAAACAAATCCTGTGCAGTTTTAGGGCCAATTCCATCCAGCAACATCAGAACCCGATTCCAGGCAATCGTATCCATAGAATTTACCAGCACGCGAACATGAGCGAGAACATCTTTGATATGAGCGGCTTCGGTAAATTTTTGTCCACCATATTTGACGAAGGGGATATTTTTGCGATTCAGCTCTACTTCCAAGTCATAAGAATCGCGGCCATTCCTAAACAGAACGGCAATTTCATTCAGGCTTAACTCTTGCTCTCTCAGTTGCAGCACAACCTGGGTTATAAACCTGCTTTGCTCGTGCTCGCTTGCAGATTGCACCAACGCCGGTAAATCCCCGACTTCATTATTCGAGAAAAGTTCTTTTTCAAATTTATAGCTCGCCTGCTTTAACACATTATTTGCTACCTGCAATATCTGAGGTGTTGACCGGTAGTTTTCTTCCAACTTTATGAGCCGGGTTCCTTCAAATCTCTCCGGAAAATCCATGATGTTCTGATGATCTGCCCCCCGAAAAGAATAGATGCTTTGAGCGTCGTCTCCAACCGCCATTACATTGCCATGAACACTGCAAAAAAGCGCCGTTAATTCTGCCTGTAATTTATTGGTATCCTGAAATTCATCAACCATTACAAAACGATTATCCGAAGCTACCCTGATTCTCATATCCTCATGCTGTGTAAGCAATTGCTTCGTCTTGAGCAATAAGTCATCAAAGTCCATTACAAAGTTTTTTTCTTTGTAATCGGCATAAGCCAAGGCCACTTTCTCAATCTTTTCCTCCAAGTCCAAAAACTGCGGGTACTGATCCTGAAGCACCACTCTTAAGTCGAGGTATTTATTCACGCAACTGCTGATAATATTCAACAGGGTGTTTTTATTCGGAAACCGCTCATTTTTTTGGTGAAGGTTGAGTTGTGTCCTCACAAACTGAATAACTTCTAAAGCGTCTGCGGTATCAATTATGGTGAAGTTGGATGGAAAACCAATCGCATCAGAATATCTGTGCAACAAAAGGCTGCAATAGAAATGGAATGTGCCTCCCTGCACCCTTTTACAGCGGTCGTCCAAAATAGTACTGGCTCTGCTTGTCATCTCTTTAGCCGCTCTTCGGGTAAAAGTTAACAGCAAAATGTGTTCGGGAGATACACCGCTTTCAACCAGGCGTGCTACACGATGAACAAGCGTTCGGGTTTTACCGGTTCCCGCTCCGGCTACAACCAAAGCGGGCCCGGTTTCATGAAAGACTACTTCGAGTTGCTGCTTATTCAGTAAATCGGCATAAGGAATAGAGTAATCTTCCGGCCGTTTCCGAGGCTCTTCTTTTCTTAGAATAAATTTTTTCATGGTCTCAAGATAGCAATCTGTAGGTATATGTAAAAATTATGTAGAGAGAGTTTTCCATTTGTGGAATACATATCTCGCAATCGCATCTAAGGAAGAAGAACAACAGGATATTCAGCTGTATATTTTGGGGATGGCGGCCATTCTTTTCATATTAGGAATTCTTACCCTCTTACGTGGCTATAAGCTAATAGCAGATTGGTTAATTGGTAAACAGAGGCATTAAAAAGTCTGTAGCCAAATTATTCCAAATCACTTTTCTTTTTCTCCTGATCCTCTGATATATTCAGGCTGATTTTATTTAGGGATCTAACAAAAAACGCATTCGGATAAATGATCAACGAACCTTCGTTCGCACCTCTGGATTTTGGCTGGATTGAAGTAGTATGCGGTGGCATGTTCAGTGGAAAAACTGAAGAACTAATCCGCAGGGCAAAACGTGCTCATATAGCGGGACAACATGTTGTAGTGGTAAAACCAGCACTCGATAAAAGATACAGCGATGAAGAAGTTGTTTCACATAATGAAACCGCCCTTCCGAGCATTTTAGTAGATACAGCCGATCAAATTGTTCTCCTTACCGGAAACGCTAAAGTAGTATGTATTGATGAAGCCCAGTTTTTTGACGAACGCGTTGTAGATGTGGCTAATTCACTAGCCAATGATGGTAAACGGGTAATTATAGCCGGTTTGGATATGGATTTTGAAGGCAAGCCATTTGGCCCGATGCCCAACCTTTTAGCTATCGCCGAATATGTAACCAAACTACATGCCGTTTGCGCCGAAAGCGGAACTATGGCGCATTATTCTCAACGCATAGTAGCTAAAGAGGGCCAGGTTTTAGTAGGGGAATATGAAGCCTACGAACCCCGGGCGCGGCATTGTTTTCGCCCTCCTGTAGATAGCCGCCGCGGTCGCCCTATCACTCCCTTTTTGAAATCAACGAAAAAAACAGAAGATAAAACTAACCCTGAGCACAACTAATGGATATACTTCGCGGGATTTTAGGAATGATTACCATTCTTGGCATTGCCTATGCTTTCAGCAATAACCGAAAAAATATAAACTGGAAATTAGTTGGAATTGGAATTGGAACTCAGTTTATCCTTGCCATTTTTATTCTGAAAGCAGATGTACTGGCAAGCTTTTGGAGTCCTTTAGGATGGCCAATGATTTTATTCAAAAAGATAGCTGGATTTTTTGTGGTGGTTCTGAATTATACCACCGAAGGCGCTGCTTTCATTTTTGGTGATTTAGGGAAAGGTCCTGGATATGAAGATAGTTTAGGAGTTTTCTTTGCTTTTCAGGTATTGCCAACGATCATCTTTTTCGCTTCACTCACTGCCATTTTATATCACTATGGAGTGTTGCAGTTCATAGTAAGAATTGTTTCGAAAGGGATACAGAAATTGTTGGGAACTTCCGGAGCCGAAACTCTTTCGGTAGTGTCGAATATATTTGTTGGACAAACCGAAGCGCCCCTTGTAATTAAGCCATTCATCGATAAAATGACGAAGTCAGAATTAATGGTAGTTATGACGGGTGGGATGGCAACCATTGCCGGTGGGGTTATGGCCGCTTACGTAGCCATGTTAGGAGGTTCTTTTGCAGCCGCAAATGGAATTGAGATTTCCGTTGCTCATCAGTTATTTGCCGAGCGGTTGTTGGGAGCGAGTTTAATGGCCGCTCCTGCCGCCCTTGTGATTGCTAAAATGCTATATCCCGAAGAAGGCGATCCAGTTACCAAGGGTGATGTCTCAATGGTGGTTGAAAAAACGGATGCTAATGGAATTGACGCCGCAGCTACGGGTGCAGCTGTAGGTTTGAAATTAGCCGCTAATGTTGGTGCTATGCTTTTAGCTTTCATAGCCCTGCTTGCTATGATGAATGGAATTTTAGGATGGGGAAGCGAATTAACCGGTTTATCTGGAGTTTTAGGAACAGACTTAACCATCGAAATGCTGCTTGGTTGGGTTTTTGCTCCCTTAGTGTGGCTTATTGGAGTTCCCTGGGCCGACGCTATAAATATGGGCTCATTGTTAGGCACCAAAATTGTTCTCAATGAGTTTGTAGCATATCTGAAATTAGCTGAAGAAGTTGCCGCAGTAAATATTAGTCCGAAAACGATAGCGATGGCAACTTTCGCTTTATGTGGCTTCGCTAACTTTTCTTCGATTGCCATACAAATTGGTGGTATTGGGGGGTTGGCACCAAGCAGAAAATCGGAGTTGGCAAAATTTGGAATTAAAGCCGTTTTTGCTGGAACTTTAGCTAACTTAATGACCGCTACTTTTGCCGGTATGCTTTTTTAAAATTAATCATCAAAAGAAAAATATTTCGCTATGGCGATCAGTAAAAAACTATTATTTAGCTGTTTAATAATTACACTGTTTTTCCCAATCACAACACACGCTCAATCAAAAAACGACCGTACGGTTGTTGGTACTGTTGGCAAAGAAAAAGTAACCTATGCGGAGGTGAAAAATAATTTCAGTTCCGGAAGTAATAATTCTTTCTCAATAGATGAGCTTGAAAGTTTTCTTCCCCTTTATTTAGATTATAAGGCCAAACTTCTTTCTGCAAAAGATCAGGATTATTATAGTGATTCTGCCCTGGTGGCCGAACATAATTTATATGCTAAACAAGCGGCCTACGCTTTTTGGTTAGAAAATGAGATTCGCCCCACCGTATTCAAAGAGTATTATAACCGGGCAACTACTGAATTGAAATCTTTTCATATTTTGGTGGGTGTTGGAGAGAATCCATCGCCGGAGGAAGTTGATAACGCGAAAATGAAACTTGCCCAGGCTAAAGCAGATATTAAAAATGAGATTCCGCTTGCAGAAGTTGATAAAAAATATTCTACCACTCGTGGTGGTAGAAGTATGGGTGGCGATCTACCCTGGCTTTCAGCTGGCAGAACGGTTCGTGAGTTTGAGGATCAACTTTACAGTTTACAGATTGGCGAAATCTCGGAGCCTTTCGCTACACAATTTGGATATCATATTGTGCTTTTACAGGAAAAAAGAGAACGCACACCTGCCCGACTGACCAATCACATTTTTGTGCGCCCAACTCAAGATTCTGCGGCTTATAAGAAAATTTACGAAGCCTATAACCATCTTGACGAAGGAAGAAGCTGGAATGAAGTTATGATGCAATATTCAGAAGACGACGCTTCGAAAGGCAATAATGGAAACATTGGCTGGGTAAGTTACCATTCTAATTTTGCGGGTGATTTTATTGATGTCGTAAACAATTTTGACGCCTCTCTTGATTTTTCTGAGCCTGTCAGAACCAACTATGGTTTTCATATTTTCAAAGTTGATTCAGTGCAAACATACGCATCCGAAGAAGAACGGAAAGATGAAGTGCGCGCGGAAATGAAGAGAAGCAATTACTATAAAGAAGACAATGCTTTTGTGGTTAATTATCTAAAGAATAAGTTTGGAGCGGAAGAATTTCCGGAATCAGGAAAGGCTTATAAAGATTTTATAACTGGCTTAGACAGCACACTGATTTCAAATGTTACCACTCTGCCCTTTTCTTTATCATCACAAAAAATATTCGGTTTTAATGGCCAGGAATATACAGTGGCGGAATATCATTCTTATTTAGGTGAAGTTGAGGGAAACAGAATGGCTCGTCAATACCGGGATAGCTGGATTATCAATTTCCATCAGAGTGTTATTGATTCTGAAGTGATTAATCTCACCCTAAAAAGTTATCCAAACTTTGCAGAGCAATCTGAAAGTTACCTGAATGGATTGGTGGTGTATAATATTAATGATGATAATGTTTGGAACGCATCAACAGTAGACAGCACCAAATTGATGGAAATCTACGAGAATAATATCGAAGCCTATAGCTATTCTGCCCGGCCGTATTATTACCTGCTGTCTGCAAGCAAGGATTCAATTTTACAAAAAGCGATCAATTTTGTGAAGGAAGGAAATTCTCTGGATAGCGTCCGTACGTATCATAATAGAGTTGGGGTTTCTTCTGACTCCACAAGCAGTTTTCAGGAAGAACCGTTTGACAGGTTACGAGAAATGAATCCGGGTTCATTTTCTGAACTCTTTGAGTATAATAAACGGCAATCAGCTTTTTATTTAGTGGATAATCTTCCCGCCCGCCGTATGACATTCGATGAAGCTTTTAACCGGCTTTTGGCTGAATTTCAACCGGAGCGTGAGCAAGCCTGGCTGAAGCAATTACGGGCCAAATATAAGGTAAAGCCTGATATCAAGAATTTGCGCAAAGCCTTCAAAAATGATTCTCAATCTTCTAAATGAGTTTCAAATTCACCATAATTATTCTGTTTCTTGGTTTAGGAACCGGTTGCGTTCAGAAAAGTGAGAACGAACCGGTTATTCTTGCCGAGGTTGGTGGAAAAAAACTAACCTTATCGAACGCCAAAGAAAATATTCCCAAGCATATTTTTGCAATAGATAGCATCGCATCATTTGCTAAATACCGGGAAGACTGGATTCGCAGGCAGGTAATCCTTCAGGAAGCAGAGCGTCTAAATTTCGCCAACAGAAAAACTGTTCAACAGCATTTAGCCCGATTAAAGGACGAATATATTCTTCAGGCTGTTCAGGATTATATCATAAGTGAATTTGAGGAGGAAGTAACCGTTTCTGAAGAAGAAGCGCGGAATTATTATCAGCAGAATAAAGATAAATTTGTATTGGATGAACGCTACGTGCAATACCGGCATCTTATCGCCCGAAATAATCAGGATGCCGAAAATGCCAAAAGAGAATTAATGCGGGGAATTTCATGGGAAACGGTGGCAAATAAATATTCTTTATATCCCGATTTGAAAATTCGTGAATCAGAACGTTTTTGGCCCATCTCGGTTGCCGCAGCTGATATCGCATTGCTCAATCGCTATTTGAATGTAATCGGCCCTTCTGAAATATCACCTACACACAGAGTTGGTTCCGAATATCATTTTGTGCAACTGATGGATGAAAGGCCCAAAGGCGATCACCCCGATTTAGACTGGCTTATAAACCAAATTGAAGAATGGCTTGTACTTGAAAAGCGGAAAAGAGCTTTTAATACATATGTAAAGAATCTTTATCTTCAGGGTCAGGCGAACAATGAAATCAAAATTTATAACGTTCTACCAAAGCAAATACCGGCAGCAATTGATACTGTCTCATTGAATAATCCAAGTAATGAAGAATAAATATAAAATTGTACCTCTCTTTCTTTTCTCTCTTTTAATCGCAACTCAGTCATTTGCCCAACAAGCTCCCCAATTAGCGGACAGAATTGTTGCCCATGTAAATGATAAAATTATTCTTAAATCTGAAGTAGATCAAGCCGTTGCTGATTACCTTCGCCAAGCGCAAGTTTCGGGACAGCAAATTGAATTCAGTAAAGACATGTGGTTCGCTTTCCTTGAGCAGGTTATTGATATCTATGTACGCCTGGAAAAAGCTGAACTTGATTCGGTCACTGTTTCTGATTCAGAAGTACAGTTAAGAATGGATGAGCGGGTGAATCAATTAATAATACAAGCGGGAAGTGAACAAGCGCTTGAACGGGCTTTTGGGAAATCAATTATTCAGTTGAAAGCTGATTTCAGGGAGGATTTTAGGGAGCAGCTTTTAGCTAGTAGAGTTCAGCAGCTAAAAATTCAAACTATAAACATTACCCGGCCTGAAGTAACAGAGTTTTTTGAAAGTATTCCGAAAGATTCACTCCCAACAATACCTGAACAAGTAGCTCTTTCTCAAATAGTGACAATTCCCCCTCCCCTGGGGAATGCAAAAGAAGAAGCACATAAATTTGCCCAACAACTGCGCGACTCAATTGTAGTTCATGGAAAAACTATTGAAGAACTCGCAAAACGGCACAGTGCTGATGGGTCTGCCAATAATGGAGGTAAGCTTCCCCTGATGTCTCTGGATGAGCTGGTTTCGGAATATTCAGCTGCCGCTTCCGCTCTAAACCCGGGTGGTATTTCTGAAGTCGTAGAAACTCAGTTTGGCTTTCATATCATTAAACTAAACCGCCGGGTTGGTGACAAAATCGAAACAAATCATATTTTGATTACTGTAGACGAAGGCGAAATGAACGAAGAGTTTGCCATCAATCGCTTAAATGAAATTCGGGATAGTTTAATGACTATTCCTGATTTGAAGTTTTCAGCGATGGCCAGAAAAGAAAGTGAAGATCCTTATACAGCAAATGCCGGCGGTAAAATATTTGATCCCGAGACAGGAGAACGCTTAATCGCTTTAAATCGGTTAGAACCTGCAATGTACCGCATAGTTCTGTTGATGGATGAAGTTGGCCAAATATCAGAACCTAAGTCATTCACTCCGGAGAATGGCCGCGGTAAAGCTTATCGCATTGTTCGTCTCGATAATCAGATACTGGAACATACCGCTAACCTTGATCAGGATTATGACCGCATCCGAAATATAGCCCTGCAACGAAAGCAAGGGCGCATAATGCAGAAATGGATGGAAGATCTTCGTGAAGATATTTATGTAGAGTATAAAATCTCTGTACCCAAAGTGGAGACTACTTTATGAGCAAAGCCACTTTAGATCCTGTTGAACTGGCTAATGAGTTTCATACCGCCTTTCATCAGATCAAAAAAGAAATTCATAAAGTAGTAATTGGCCAAGATGATATTATTGACCTGCTGTTAATCAGTCTTTTCTCTCGCGGGCATTGCGTTCTTGTCGGTGTGCCGGGTTTGGCAAAAACCCTCCTCATTCGTACCCTTGCGGAATCTTTGAATCTCTCGTTCAGCCGCATTCAGTTCACCCCAGACCTCATGCCCGGAGATATTACCGGCACCGAAGTTATTGAGGAGAATAAAGATTCAGGCAGAAAAGAATTCAAATTTATTAAGGGGCCCGTGTTCGCCAATATTGTTTTAGCGGATGAAATAAACCGTACGCCGCCAAAAACCCAGGCTGCACTTTTAGAAGGCATGCAGGAATATCACGTTACTACTGGTGGACAAACTTACCACCTTGATACCCCCTTTTTCGTATTGGCTACACAAAACCCTATTGAACAGGAAGGAACATATCCACTTCCAGAAGCCCAACTCGACCGGTTCATGTTTCATATTTGGGTGGATTACCCTTCATTTGAGGAAGAAAAAGAAATCGTAAATACCACTACCTCCCATCAGGATGTAAAGGTTGAGGCTTTAATTGATGCCGACAAAATTAAGATGCTTCAGGAGTTGGTTCGCGAAGTTCCGGTTCCTGATAATGTATTGGAATATGCTGTTGAATTAGTATCGAAAACCCGCCCTAATACTCCTATGGCTCCTGAATTTGTGAATAAATATTTGAGCTGGGGTGCCGGGCCGAGAGCATCACAGTACCTGATTTTAGGCGGTAAAGCACGCGCACTTTCTCAAGGGCGATATAATGTGTCGGAAGAAGACATAAAAGCATTAGCCACCCCTGTTTTACGGCATCGTATAGTTAATAATTATGCGGCCGAAGCAGAAGGCTACACAACGGTTAAGCTTATCGAAATGCTTACCGAAGATTCTTAACCTCCTACCCGTGATTTATTGTGGATTTTCAAGGATTTCAAAACGCTATTCCTGGAATACTGATAATCATTGCAATTTGTGCGATGATAGCTATTTCATGGTTCTCCTACCGCAAAGTTGAAAACCTCCCTCCTGTTTCTAAAGTTGGATTAGCAACACTAAGAGCACTTGCGCTTATTATTTTACTGCTGCTTTTGATGAATCCTTATTTTTATTCCTCTCAACAAATAAACGTAAAGCCCAAACTGGCTGTGTTTCTCGATAACTCTGAAAGCGTAGGCATTAGCCGCGGCGATTATTCCGGAAGAGAAAGCTACGATGCGTTATTGCGCTCTTTAAATTTTGCTTCTGTAGATGAAGCTGATATCGAATATTATTCCATTGGTGAGTCTACCTCACCTTTTCATCCTGATTCTTTAAGTTTATCCGCTCCACTAACCAATCTTTCCAATACTGTAAATACCATTCTGGAATTAGAAGAGGATGTTCGCGCTGCTGTTATTATTTCTGATGGGATTATCACTTATGGCAAAAATCCCGCCTTTACCGCTTCTAATTCCGCTATTCCACTCCATACAATTGCCATTGGCGATACATCCAAAATAAAGGATATCGCGATCTCGAATGTGCTTACAAATTCTACAGGCTATACAAATACCAATCATATCATTGAAGCTGAGATAACACAATCCGGATTCGAAGGCAGCACCGTTACGGTAGAACTTGTTTCGGGGGGTGAAATTATTCTCGAAGAACCGGTGTCGTTCAACTCGGATGATCAGGTTTTAAATGTAGAGTTTGAACTGGAACTTGAAGAAGCCGGACTCAAACAATACGAAATCAGAACCAATCCCATAGCGGATGAATGGTCCTCTTCAAATAACAGCAAATCGTTTTCCATCGATGTTTTAGACAGCAAGGTTAACATTCTGCATGTCGCTTTCGAAATTCACCCAGATGTAAAAACCATTCGCTCTATTATCAATGAAGACATCAACAACGAACTTATCACTCTTACCTGGATAGGAGGAAATCGATTCATAGAGCAAATTCCGGATGAAATGGATTTCGATCTGGTGATTATCCAGGGAGATCCTGCTCAAAACAGTGATTTTGGGTTTTTAGCGAACCTGTCCGAGCTTCCTGTTTTGTTTTTTAGTAACAGTTCGTTTTCATCACCCGGTAATGCTATTCTGAATGACCTAAAATTAATAAATACAACGGTAAATCAACTTGCCCGGATTCGTCTCAATCAGCTCTTAGAAGCCAATGAGCAGCCCATTCTTGAGTTGCCTGCTATCAATTATAATGATACCCCGCCACTGATTTCTCCATTAAGAACCGAGGTTATCAACCCGCAAAGTGTGAGTCTTTTTTCGATGGAATACAACGGTACAACAACCGAAAATCCCATTGTTGCTGTGTTAGAACAAGGAAATATAAGGAGAGCGCATGTGCTCGCCTGGGATTGGTACAAGCTGTATCAGAGTAATAATCCGCAGAACAGAACATTTACAACAGAATTTATCGCGAATCTGGTTTCTTGGACATCCAGCGATCCCGATAACAGAAACCTTGTACTAAAGCCAGCCAAGCAGACTTTCAGCACAGTTGAATCTCCTTCCATACATGCGAGCCTTCAAAACGAGAGCGGTGAAATGGAGTCAGGCGCGATTATTGAGATCGAAATACTCACCAGCGATAATTCTATCAGAACTTTTAATATGGAAAATGCGGGAAATGGAAATTACACGCTTAATTTGCCGCGTTTCTCTGAAGGATTATATGAATACGAGGCAACAGCCCGAAAAGGAAATCGTGAAATTGACAGCCAGAATGGTGAATTTTTAGTTTCCAACTCCAGCTCAGAACTGAATAATACGTTACGGAATGATGGCCTGCTTCGCTCTCTCTCTGCAAACTCCGGCGGAAGTTTCTTCATCTATAATAATACTGAGGCATTTTGGGACAGTCTGAGAACAACCCAGGTTTTTGAATCACAAACAGAAACAATTGAAAACTATGCCTTCCCGGTCAGATCAATTATATGGTTTGTAGTTGTACTACTATTATTAGGCACAGAATGGTTAGTTCGTAAATTTTATTCACTCCCCTGAATTTGTCGCTGCTCAGTAGGTAGAATGTTTTTCTAAAGCTTTTCCGAGCCCAACAGCTTTCACTACATAAATATTACCAAAATCTGCTTCATCAATTTTTTCATATTTCTGTTGACCAAGTAAAATATTAGCAAAGTAACTGGTTGTGTTAGAATGGCCTACAATCAGAACGGTTTGGGATGCGTAATTTTCAATAACTGACTGTAAAAACTCCGAGGGATTACTCAAATCATAAACCAGGATCTCGTGCTCTAAAGCAGTAGCGATGGGTGTAGCCGTTTCCTGAGTACGATGGTATTTGGTACTAAAAACAGCTTTTATTGGATAATTTCCGTAGAGAATTTCCTTAAGCCTTTCAGCACGTAGTAATCCATCTTCACTCAGGTGTGGATTGTTGGTACCGTCATCCAGTTTCTCCGCATGGCGAACAAGAATAATTGTAGTAGAATCCGAAGTTGAATTTGCTTGCTGTGCATACACACTTCTGGCGGAAAAAAGTAGGATAATTAGAAGAAGAAGTTGTTTCATTGCCTTTTCATTTTTTCAGAATATAATTAAATAGAGATAATAGAAAAATGATGTGGCTAATTTTACAAGAATTCCAGAGTAGCGTAAATAAAAAAGGCCAGTTTTCACCAGCCTTTTTGGGAAAGTAATTGGAATTTATCTTCTGGCAATAACAATAATCAAACCAATTATAATGAGCAGACTTACGCCCAATAAAATAGGGAACAGAAATGATCGTGGCTTTGCTTCCTCTCTCCAGTTCACGATCTCATTATCAATAGTGGAGATTTGAGACATGGTCAATACTTCACCTTCCTGAATAAACTGGCTCCAGTCATTCTTGATTTTTGTGTTCCAGAATTCATGAAAATTCTCGAACTCCTCGTAATTATCAGAAGTCAACATTTTTTGCCTGCTTTCTTCTGTAGCAGTGGTTACGAAGGTATTAAGTGCGTTATAGAAGCTTTCATTATTATCAAAAGCATCTAAATCTACATTTTGCTCCTCAAGATGAACATCTAATGACTGCCACATGTTTCTCGATGCACTGGCTCTATAATCACTTAGGTTATTACTTATTTCGGATTTCCAATTCGCATGATCAGAACCTCCATAAATAGCCAGAAGCTCATCGCCAATTTGGCTCCAAACTTCATTGAAACGATCCTGAACTACATACATTCTCAGGTAATCTTCAGTATCAAGAGCTTCATCAGCAGATTTCAGCCTTTGCGTATTGCTCTCAATAATAGTATTCATAATCTGAAGGGGATTTTCCTGCTCATCAATTTCACCAGATTCTGCCCCTTCCGATAACTCAGAAACTGCTTCAGGACTTAGGTCTTCGTAGGTGATAAGCAGAGAATCAATCATATTCAGAATAAATTCATCCCGCTCTTCCATGCTGCTTCTGTAGCGCTCAACCAAACCCGATAGTTGCCTCTCGCTATCCTCTGAAGTCGCTATTGCCTGCCGAAGCGACTCCGCTCTGGTATTCAGATTTGTGATTTCTGATTCATAAGAGGAGACTTCATTCGTCAGAGAACTCAACCGCTCATTTTGGTTTTCGATGATGAGAAGTTTATGCTCGGCAACGCGTGCATCACTCCGTAAATCCTCTATACTTTCTTCAAAGTTATTGGGATATAGTGCCGCATTCAAAATAGTTACGTGCTCACTAAATTCTTCTTCTAATGCATCAACTTCATTAATTAAGCTGTCTATTTCGACAACTGAAATGGCAGAACTGATTGCAGTATCAAGAGAGCGATACTGTTCCTGAAAATCCCGTGATATTTGGTAATCTGATTGTTGGGCATCCGCATTTTGTACTGCTAAAACTAAAAATGCTACAAGTAGAATAGAAAATGAAGTTAAACGTCTCATGATTGGTCTTCCTCTTCATTTCTTTCCTGAATTCCATTTTCATTTAAACTCAATATTCTATTAGAATCCATTTCCACCAACTGAACAAGCGCCTCCCGTAGATTGAAAGCAGGTGAACTTAAACCTTCTTCAGAAACTTCAATTTTTCGTTTTAGTTTTAATTCACCCTCTGTAGGCTCCATCACATATACATGGTTAAACTGATTTGCTGTGATGAAATAAAAGCCCTTCGAATTTCGAATTAATCGGACTTCCCGAATTTCCTGTTCTGAATCCTCTCCAAACTCTTCGTTGAGAAAAGGCTGAATATCGAAGGAAATTCCATGGCGTAAATCTTCCACCATTCCATCTTCCCCAGGAGTTAATACAGATTCAATCTGATAAGCATAATTTACATCCTGAACTACGAAGGTCTTGCAGGAGGTTCCTGCTATCAAAATTGATAACAGGCAAATAGTAGTAGTAGTAACTTTTTGAAGGTTCATTTTTCCATTTTTTATTTACTGTTTTCATACAATTATTAGTAGTAAAAAAGGGAAAGAAAGTTCCTTATTCTATGATTATACTTTCTATAGGTACATTTTTAACTAAAGCTTGCCGGCCATTTAAAAAAGACAGCTCTATTATGAATGAGTATCCGATAATTTCTCCACCCATTCGTTCTATTAATCTGGATGCTGCAGAAGCTGTGCCGCCTGTAGCAATCAAATCATCATGAATTATTACTTTAGCTCCTTTACTGAAGGCATCTGAATGAATTTCCACGCTATCCTCTCCATACTCAAGCTCATAGGTTTCTGACAAAGATTTTGAAGGAAGTTTTCCCGGCTTTCGGACAGGAATAAAACCGGCATTTAAATCCTGAGCCAAATTAGTGCCAAATAAAAATCCCCTGGATTCCAGGCCAATAACATAGTCAACCTGTTTATTTCTGAATGGCTTAGAAAGCATATACGAAGTCAATTCAAGAGCTCTTTTATTTTGTAAAAGCGTGGTAATATCCTTGAACTGAATTCCCGGTTTTGGAAAATCAGGTACGGTTCTAATATTTTCTGAGATATATTCTTTTATACTTTGATCTACTTTTTCCACGCGTATTTTTCTATTGTTGATGAAGGTGCGGATAATAAGAATTGATAACATAAAGTGAATGATGAAATCAGAAGACTTCCCTCTCTCCCATGTACACCAGAAATTCATGGCCCGGGCATTTATGCTGGCCGAGCAAGCTTTTGATGAAGGTGAAGTGCCCATCGGTGCCATAGTAGTACAAAACCATCAAATTATTGGGAAGGGTTATAATCAGGTTGAGAAATTGAATGATCCTACCGCTCATGCCGAGATAATTGCAATTTCCGCCGCTTGTGAGCATCTGCACAATAAATACTTACCCGGCTGTACATTATATGTAACTGTAGAGCCCTGTCCGATGTGTGCGGGGGCTTTGGTGTGGTCAAAAATAGATACGATAGTTTATGGCGCTTCCGATAGTATTGCCGGTGCCTGTGGAAGTGCGTTTAATATTTCAACCAACAAAAAATTAAATCACCAGGTGCAGATTATTCAAGGGGTGATGGAAACCGATAGCAGCCATTTGCTGAAATCATTTTTCAAAAACAGGCGCTCTTGAAAGATGCTAATCCTCTACTAAATCCTTGAATGTTTTAGCATCAATTACTGGGATAAAGTCGGATTTTAAACTCTTCAACAACTCTCTCGCTAATTCTTTACGATTGGTTGAAGCCACTTTTTTCTTTCCAAAAGTGATAGAAGCCGTGAACTCTTTCTTCATTAGTAACCTCATAAAATGAGTGAGAAAAGAAAGATTCTCCCACCAGCAAATTTCTTTACAGGCATCAATTTCCCCCTCTGGCGACGAGTAGGTAATTGCGGCATAAGTAACAGGCAGACTAACCGAAGCCGGATATTCCAGCAAAGAAGACCGGAATGGTAGGATTTCAACACCTGGGCTTGTCTGGCTTTCAGGAAAAACAATCACGCCCTGATTCTTATTCACATTCTGAGAAATGAGCTGGTTTACTCGTGGGATATCCATTTTGCGTTCACGGTCGATAAAAAGAATTCCGCACGTTCTTGTTAACATGCCAACAAGTGGCCAGGATTTTACATCACTTTTTGCAACGAAAATGCCCCTTAGCTGCGAAAACAACACAAATACATCGAAGTAGCTTAAATGATTCGATACCAAAAAGAACGGAGGTTCGGGAGCTTTTCCTTTAACCTGAACTTCACATCCCAAAATTAAACAGCAGCTTTTACCCCAATTTCTGAGTAAATATCCCCGCCATCGCTCATAATTCACCCCAAAAACTGAAAGCAACAGAACTATCATAATCAGGGAATAGAAAAAGAAGGTAGACAGTAATAAAACAGTTAATCGTATAGCGGCTCTTAATATTCTCATTTCAATTTCTTTTTAATGGATTTACTATTTCCCCATTAAGGCGCAAACGCAGGCGGTGTTGATGATATCATCCCGTGAACAACCGCGTGAAAGATCCATCATCGGTTTAGCAAGTCCCTGAATGATGGGCCCGGTTGCGGTTGCACCTGCAAGTCGTTCGGTAATTTTATAAGCAATATTGCCGGCATCAAGATTTGGAAAAATGAAGACATTTGCTTGTCCTGCTACTTCTGATTTCGGCGCTTTCCGTTTAGCTATTTCAGGTATAATCGCCGAATCAAACTGAAGCTCTCCATCGATATCAAAATCCAAATTATAGCTTTTAACAAGCTCAAGGGCGTCCCGAACCAACTCTACCCTTTCATGATCTGCACTTCCTTTTGTTGAAAAGGACAACATAGCAACTTTCGGATTTTCACCGGTAATGGCTTTATGGGTTTTGGCTGAATCTATCGCAATAGTTGCCAATTGCTGTGCATCGGGATATGGAACAACGGCGCAATCCCCATAGGTAAAAACCCGGCCGTCATCGAAACTCATCAAAAAAACACTCGAAACTACATTTGATACCGGCTTAAGCCCAATGGTTTGAATAGCCGCTCGTAAAACATCGCCGGTAGTTGAAACTGATCCCGCAACACAGCCGTCTGCATCGCCGGAAGCTACCATTGCTGCTCCAAAAAAAAGAGGATCCAGCATCACTTTGAAAGCGGCTTCTTCGGTGAGTCCTTTATGCTTTCTGCGTTCGAATAATAGCTGAGCGTATTTTTCGCGGCGAGCATCTTTTTCCGGATCTACCAAGGTTAGTGTTGAGGGAATAGATTCGCTCCCTTCTTCATTCTTGAGTAGAATTACCTTGCACAAATTGTGCTCATCAAGGAATTTTGCGGCCTCAATTACCCGCACATCAGATGAACGCGGCAACACAATGGTTTTTTGTTGATGTTGTGCACGTTCACGAATGTATTTGATGATATCCATTTTGAATCTGTTGATGTAATAGACGTTCAACTAATTTTTTATAGCAATAAGATAATGGAAAAAATAGCTATGAGAAGGCCAATCCATTGCTTTTTTGTGGGCTGATCTTTCCAGATATAAATTCCAATTATCGTTCCCAGAACTACCAGCGTCACATTCACCAATGGAAAAACTACAGATCCGGGCATTAGTTTTAAGGCATAAATAAGAAATATGGAGGTGTATAAATTCACAACTCCGATAGCAATTCCATAACCCACTTCTTTTATCGTAAATCTTAAGCTTTTTCTTTTTATGAGGATTCCCATTCCCGTTAAAAACGAGATAAAGAAAACACCGGCCAGGAATAAATTCTCCGATATCTGATCTACTAATAATTCTTCATACACTTTCATGCCTGTATCGGCGAAGCCGGTCATGAAGAAAATCAGGAGTGGAAGCCAAGCATCTGAAAGTCCGGGCAGATTTGTTTTTTTGATCTTTGGCAACATCAACAAAAGAGAAGCTAAGGCTAAAAAAATGCCTCCGTATTTGATTACGCTAATAGATTCGCCGAAAACAAAAAGACTCACGCCAATCGGGAAAATCAGGGACATCCGCATGGCGGCGATACTTACTCCCATCCCCACACGATGAATGGAGCGGCTGTACACCACCATATTGGCGATGAAAACAATTCCTAAAACAAAAATAAGCACGTACAACCAGTTCTCGTAACCGGCTACTTTTAGGTTTGGCGAAAATATTTCGGTGGATGTGAATAAACTAATAAGAAAAGCGGCTGCATAATTAACGACCAAAATTTGCATAACGCCCATTCTTTTATCCTCAGCGAGTTTGAGAATCTGGGCTATAGCGAGTGAGCAAATAATGCTAAGCGCAATGAACAGAAGCCCCATTAGTTCACCAGTTTGAGGTCGCGGTTTCCATAAAAGATTGGGTTTTGGGGGCGGTCATAAATTTGGCGTGAAGTAAACGAGACATTTCGGTCGAGATGACTATATAGGAAGTTCATCGTCACATTGCCTTTTTTGATCGCATCTGCGAGATAGTAGGTGAAAATGCTGTGCCTCTTCTTCTCACCAGTCGCTGAAGTGTACATATTTGAGCGCTGATTCGGTTTGGCTCCGAAAATAACAGCGGAATTGTACAACTTATTGGTGATTATGGAAGCAAGCTCATCAAGTACTGAGCTATTTTTGCTTGCATTCAGAATGTCTAAATCAGCAAAAATGATGAGGTTTTTCAGTTTTAAATTGCTAAGTGCACTGAAAAAACTGTGAAGGTTGATATACTGATTTTCGCCATCAGACAGTCCGCTGCCAACTAAATACAGCTTAGAATCCCTTTCCTCGGCATAACCATTTATATAAACGGTAAGGCTTTGATTATCCTGCAAGGAACTTATTAAGCGCGAATAAGCCCGGTCTGTTTGGCGGGAATTATCCACGTTCGAAGCTTTTACAATCCTGCTTTCCCGAATTCCGAAAGCCTGTATAAAATACTCCTCCATCAATTTGGCATCACGATCGCCGTATGTCCGTTCCGAGAGTTCTCCTTCATACTGATAGTTCGAAAGGATAAATGCAGATGAGTTGAGCTCACTTTTCCCAACCACGGGTATATTTTGCTCCACATCAACAGAGCCGAAAGGAATATTTGGGATTTCAATAACTGAAAGGTCAGAAGCGTATTCTGAAGGCCGCCAAATCATTCGCACATCTTTGGCTGCTATCCATGTTTCGGAAATTCCATAGAGCACTTTAAACCACTCTCCTTCTGAAGAAACCAGTTTAAGCTGACTTCCTTCAGCAAGATCTGTAAGAATGTTATCGGAGTTGGTATTTGGGGAATTTCTGAGTGCTGTAACTTGTGAATTCACAATAACAAACTGTTCAAATATGGAGGTTAAAGGCACTTCCTTGACCGCGTACAAGCTGTCATAAAAAGCTTCTACTATTATGGGAGCCTTTGAGTTACCAGAAAATTGTCCAGCGTTTATTTCCTCCGCAAGATTAATGCTTAATGCCTTACCAGAAAACTCCCACTCGGTTCTTTCAATCAGAGGTTTATTATTGTAAGTGATTTTGATTTCCCCATAATCAGAAGCATAAGGGAAAACACTTGCCGTATCGATTTCTGAAACGGTACCGGTTTTTCTAAGTAACCTGACCTCCCCTGTTTCCTTTGGTTCTCCGGATGGCTTCATATTCAAAAGAGAAAGTCCGGTTAATAATGAACCGGCTCCCATCAAAGCATACTGTTGCTGATCGGTTGGCCGCTTGATTAAATCATCGGAAAGTGCAGCATAATATGATAGTCCGGTTCCCGCCATCCCCAAAAAAACATAACCGAGGCGGGGTTTATACCTTTGAATATACCGTTCCGTTTTGATGCGGGTAGTAAACAGGTAATCCTCCGAAGCCATCAGTTCAAAATGCACCACAGGCTGATCAGGACTAAGGCCGTTACTACTCCTAAGAAAATAGCCCGTAACTTCGCTTTCGTAGTCGTTGATGTCTACCGCGTCTTCCTGCACCACCCAGCTTGTAGTTGAACATCCTGCAAATACTGATATAAATATTAAGGCAAGAATTGAGATTTTCATTAAGCCCATGGCGTTTGTTTTGAAGCAATTGCAATTTTAGCCGCGTCAATAGCGATCACGAGTTCTTCATTAGTAGGAATTACATGAACATCCACTTTAGAGTCTTCGGTACTTATTTTTGTTTGGTTTTGAAGATTCGTGTTCTTCTTCTCATCCATCTGAATTCCAAAAAAACTCATATTATCAAGCACTTTACTTCGAATGGGTGCGGCGTTTTCACCAATTCCTCCGGTAAAAATAATTGCGTCTACACCATTTAACGCCGCAATATACGAACCGATATATTTTTTCAAACGATGACAAAATACATCAATAGCTTCATTACAACGCCTATCTCCGCTTTCCGCTTCTTCAAGTAAATCGCGCATGTCACCGGCATAACCACTTAATCCTAACAATCCGCTGTGCTTATTCAAAAGTGCGTGCACATTAGCGAGTGATAGTTCTTCTTTTTCGATCAGGTAAAATAAAATAGAAGGATCAAGATCTCCGCTTCGGGTTCCCATCACCAGTCCTTCAAGTGGTGAAAAACCCATGCTTGTATCGTAGGAGTTGCCATCTTTTATAGCTGTAATTGAACAGCCGTTTCCCAGGTGACATGAAATTATTTTTGAACCTTTCTTTGGCCGGCCTGTGAGTTGGTAGTATTGACGGCTAACGTAGTAATGAGAGGTTCCGTGAAAGCCATACTTTCGAATTTTATAACGGCGATACAACCTGTTAGGAATCGCATACAAATACGCGTGCTGTGGTATGGAATGATGAAAAGCGGTATCGAAAACAGCTACATGCGGCACGTTTGGCAGATGTTTTTTTGCCGCTCGTATTCCCTCCAAGTTTGGAGGATTATGAAGCGGTGCAATGTCAAAGGCCTGCTGAATAGCTTCTTCTACATCTTCGTCAATAAGCACAGAATCCTTGAAGGTTTCACCACCATGGACCACCCTGTGGCCGACCGCTTCAATTTCATCAAGTGAATGAAGAAACCCGTTATCTTCCTCCAAAAGCAATTCCATGATTTTCTTCAAAGCTGCCGCGTGATTTTCAATAACCATCGTCTTCTTAATCGGCTTCTCCCCTTGAAATTCTTGTTTAATGATGGAGGTTACCGCGCCAATTCGTTCCACAAGACCTTTACAGAGGCTTTCTTTACTTTCAGTTTGGATAAGCTGATACTTAATAGAAGAACTGCCGCAATTTATAACGAGAATTTTCATGGGGTGAATTAGAGTGAAATTACCGCACCAATGCCGATCAAACTACGGAATTTAAAATTCGATTCATCTCCAGAATCTGAAAGCCAGAAAGGTATCTCATAACGGACAGCAAAGCCACGGTCTTTACCCAGAACATCAGGAATATTGAGTGAAAATTGAAATCCAATTCCCGCGTCTGAAACAAATTCCTGCAGATCTGTTACCAAATCAGGTGTTTGTTGTATAGAATCTCTGTAAAAAAAACCCGTGTCAAAGAAAGTGTAAGAACTTAAATGAACAAAGTCTCCGATCACGGAACTTTTAAAAAGGTGGTTTATTGGATTGGGAAATTCAAATTCCGCATTCACCGCAGCTGTTTGAGTATATAAAATAGCTCCACCATTGCTCAGGCTCTCAAAATCCTGAAAAGTATAACCTCGCAAATTCGCTCCACCCGCAATGTGAAACAAGCCATCATTCAGCCAGTTTTTGGGTAATGTACCCTTGGCTCGGCTAAAACCGTTTTGGAGCCACTTTGCCGGTTGCCGGTAACTCTTGCCAAACAGATGTTCGGGGGCCGTATTATCACTGCCAAACCCGCCAAATACTCTTAATTTGATACCAAAATTTTGATTTAGCTCAATTTGCTGTTTAAGCTCAAGCGTAATTACGGTAAAGGTTTCGGAAGTGGTATTTAGATTTTGGAGCAAGATAACATTTGCATCAAATTTTCCAGTAGCGGTAAAATCACTCAGTACAAAATCAGCCCCAACGAGCGATTTCCAATCATTTTGCCACAGCTGATTATAAGGCCGGTACTCATAATCAATCAGCTTTTCCTGGGAAAAACTCAGCGATAACTCCTTATATCTTGTCTCATCAAAACCTGCTTGCCAGCGTTTATTCAGCGCTATTTTCTGCTCATTATACCCCGTTCTGATACTGCTTATCAACTGCACATTCCCTTCATTCCCAAAAGAAGAAATCGCCGCAATGGGTTCCGTGAAAGAGAGGTAATAAGAAACCGGCAGTTCGGGAAATTTAGTACCGAGCCAAATTCCGGCATCCAGGCGGTGGGGCCCGTCTTTGAACGTTCCCTCCACTTCACCTAACACACGCAGGCCCAGGCGAACTCCGTCCACACTATTGTACCAAACATCAGGTGCCGGCGTGAACGTGTAATTTTTGTCCTGCGCCTGAGCCGGATTTGTGTTCAACATCAAACAAGAAAAAGCCAACGCAATAAATACACCTAAACGGCTTAGGAAGGGAAAACTAAATTGATATGAATTTAAATCTGAATGCGCCACTCTGGAAGAATTTCAAGAAGTTGATCTGTTAAAATATCGTGTATCAGTTGCATTAAACGGCGTTGCTCTGGCCACAGGATAAACGCCCCGGCTTTTTCCATGCTTACCCATTTGAATTCGGAATGTTCGTCATCGAGTTTAATTTGAGCATCGTGAGCGAGTTCCGCACCAAACGCGGGGATGGAATAAATGGAATCTGATGTTGCCTCATAAAACTGATTCACCGAAGGAATTACCCAGAACTGAATTGGCTTCAAACCCGTTTCTTCCTGCAATTCGCGAAGCGCCGCCTCCCAATACTTCTCTCCTTTTTTCAGCTTCCCGCCTATCATCCGCCATTGGCTGGCGTAAATTTTACCGGCAGAACGTTTCATTATCAAAAACTCTGGATGTCCATTTGCCAAACGGTATGGATATACATCAATGAGTTTTTTCATGAATTTCTCTTTTATCTCAGATCAGATTTCGATCTTCTTTATTTCCAGCTCAACCTCGCCTGCAGGCACTTTCACTTTAACCGTATCCCCTATCTCCTGTCCCATAAGGCCTTGTCCGATTGGAGAATCCACAGAAATTTTCCCCGCTGCAAAGTCCGCTTCATTTGGTGAAACCAACGTGTATTGCATTTCCTTGCCCACATTTTTATTCAGGATGGTGACTTTTGTCAACACCCTCACTTTAGATAGGTCAAGGTCTTTGGCATCAAGCACGCGAGCGTTTGCAAGTATATCTTCCAGCTTGGTGATGCGGTCTTCCATATGACCCTGGGCTTCTTTAGCGGCATCATATTCGGCATTTTCACTCAAATCACCTTTAGCACGAGCCTCCGCTATTTCATTAGCGATGTCTCTTCTGCCCCTGCTTTTTAAATCTTTTAATTCCGCGTCAAGTTTATCATAACCTTCTTGTGACAGGTATTGAACTTTGCTCATGATGGTGTGATTTTATTCAGTTTCTAAAATAAAAAAAAGCCATCCACCTGCGGCAGACGCCTTTTATAAAAGTCTTCATTGTACCCGAAAATAAGAGGATGAACCGTGTTTGTCTAATTAAATTTGATCGGATATTTACTGAGATCAATTTTAGTGAATTTACAATGAACTTATTTACTAAAACTTAGGGATTGCAGGGACGTGTTGTAGCTAAACAAATAGACCAAGCCTCACATGCCTTTCAATTTAATCAACCCCCTCCGAAGTTCTACAAGCCCTATGCTCTCCATATTTTTTAGGATTCTTGAAACTACCACGCGGGTAGTTCCCAGCTCATTTGCGATATCCTGATGAGTCAGTTTTACCGATTTAGTAATATTTCTATTCGCATACTCTTTAAGGTAAGAATGAATGCGCGCATCAATATTTTTGAAGCTTATTTCTTCCAGCGCTTTTAGCAGTTCGGTATAGCGATCTAAAAATGTGTTAATAACAAACGAGTTCCAGCTGTCGAACTTCTTTTGCCATGCCCGCACGCTTTGAGTTGGAATCAACAAAAGCTCCGCCTTTTTTTCCGTCACCGCATTTACTTTGCTTACCGCATCTCCAAAACAGGCTACCAGCGACATCATACAGGTTTCTCCGGGATGTATATAATAAAGCAAAATTTCTCGGTCCAGTTCACAATCACGCCGAAAAACGCGGATAGAACCATTTAACAGCAAAGGAATCACTTGCATGAAACTACCCTCCTTAACGATGATTTCATCTTTGCCGAAACATGCAATGCTGCACTGAGCCTCTATCTCGGCTTTCAGGGCTTTTTCCAGCGGAAGGTCTTGAACCCTAATCATGGTTTAATAGGTAAACATTTTATCATTTTCCAGCGCAAGGTTTAGTAATACAGTGGGACTGGCAAAAGTAACCTTTTTCCCGTTCATATCGTTTTCAGTAATTCCACGGGATTTACTCGACATACCGGAAAGATAAAAGTGGCACCCGGCTTCTTTCAGCACTTTGTAGTGTTCTATTAATTTTCCTGTTCCCAAACCGGTAAGGTTGTTCAACACCTCGTCCTTCATCAGCTGAACAGCATCGCCGGCAAAAAACAAGGTTACTTCGTGCCCGTTTTCAACCGCAGTGCGCGCAATAAGAAAGGCGAGTGCGGCAACCGTGGGATTTTCAGGACCCTGGCTAAGGTGAATGAGAATACTTGATTTGTTATTCATGGTTTGATTATTTTGACTGGGTTTAGGTTGAATAAGTAACGACACGGAGCAAAAAAGAAGTAAAAGTGTTATCGCTTCGGCTACACGCATTGCAAGATGGCTTATACCAGATTTAGTAATATTCATCATTTCACATTTTTATTGGGTTAAAGGTTTTTTCAACTTTACACTCTCAGAAGGCTTTGTGGCATAGCCACCTTATATAGTCTCTGGTTAAAATTAGTATTGCCCGCTGCCAATAAAGGTATCATTTGATACATAAACCTCATTTTTCAAAGTTCGACTATTCGTTTTGCTGATCGTCTCTATTTTTGAAATTTATGTGATATGCAAGAAATTTGGCTGTACTTCGAAAGAAAAATCGATAGATGAATTAATGATATTTTCTTTAGAGGATTAATACCTTCTGCAGCCAGCAGCAAAAATGGCGGAATCCCTAAATCCCACAAATGTGATCAAGTTAACGACCAAAGAAATACTAAATGAAAACCAATCCAGAAAAGCTCCGGAGAAGTTAGGCCGGGTAAAAATTTTGCTGCATAACATCAGGAGCATGCATAATGTGGGTTCAACATTTCGTTCGGCAGATGCTTTTGGGGTTTCTGAGCTTTTACTTTCGGGATATACTCCCGTTCCTCCCCGAACGGAGATCAATAAGACAGCTATTGGAGCGGAAGAATTTGTGGAGTGGTCAGGCTGGGATGATGTTGAAGAAATGTTTGCCTCTCTAAAAAAGCAGAATTATTACATCGTAGGATTAGAACAGACAGAGAACAGCACCGATTTTCCCGATTTTGATGCAAGCCTCCATGAAAATATTTGCCTGGTTTTCGGGAATGAAGTCACCGGAATTGATGAGGAGATTTTGCCTTTTATTGATGAATTTGTTGTTATTCCTCAATACGGACAAAAGCACTCGTTGAATGTTTCTGTTGCCGCCGGTGTGGTACTTTATGGTTTGTTACAGAAGCTTTGGTGATCACAGATTAATGGGATGGTTGGATTGGGGGATTTTTGGATTTCAAAATAGTTCTGAAATCTGAAATCGTTAATCGTCCATCGTACATTGAAGAGATAGATTTTCGAATAACGATCTGCGATTAACGATTTGAGAAGTGAAATGCACCTACTTTCTTAGCTGGTAAGTATCAGACCTTCCTTTTTTTGCAGTTTGTACGCTTTTAACAAATATAGAAATGAGTTGATTGCACTCATTCAATACAATTTCTATATCAGAGGAATTACTATGGAGATCGGCTTTATGTATGATTTTCAATCCTACAAATGTTTCTCTTAGTTCTTTCAAAACTATCTGAAGTTTATGAATAAAATCGTTTGTGGACTCTGCACTACGTGCCTCTGCATAGTTTAAGGCAGGAGATGTTCCAGATCTTAAGAGTTGCCTAGATAAGTGGGTGATAGCTTTTGAAGGTGGAAGTCCATCAATGAGTTTAATTACTAATACAGAAAAATCTATAAGCCGCTCTTCCAATATATTTGTGTTCATTCTAATTATTTTTTTATAAGGATTGTTATAAAGAGCTGACTGAAACCTAATCCTTACAAATTTTTTTTACCTGTCTCAAAATAGTTCTGAAATCTGAAGTCGTTAATCGTCCATCGCACCTTGAAGGGGCAGATTTTCGATTAGTGGAAAAGATTTTTCTAAATTTGCTTTCCACCTACTCCAAATATTTCTCCTGCCGGCATAAACATTAAAGGCATCATTTCTTATCTTCGAAAAAACGACAGTTAAAACCTATTCATGTCAGCTCAAAAACGAATTCTTGTTACATCAGCTTTACCTTACGCGAACGGCCCTCTGCACCTCGGACATCTTGCCGGTGCTTATTTAACTCCCGATTTTTATGTGCGTTACAAAAGGCTGACTGATGCGGACATCGTCTATATTTGCGGATCGGATGAACATGGAGTTCCCATCACAATTGCAGCTGAAAAAGAAGGCGTTTCCCCACAGGATATTGTAGACCGCTATCATGAAATGAATAAAAAAGTGTTCGAAGAATTCGGCATCTCCTTCGACTATTATGGGCGTACGAGTTCGAAAATACATCATGAGACTTCCCAGGAATTTTTCACCACGCTTTACGAAAAAGGCTTCTTCAAAAAGAAAACGGAGAAACAATTATATGATGAAAAAGCGAACATGTTTTTACCCGATCGCTATGTAAAAGGCACCTGTCCAAACTGCGGTTTTGAAGAAGCGTATGGAGATCAATGCGAAAACTGCGGTACGTCTTTGTCTCCATCAGAATTAAAAAATCCCAAGAGCGCACTTACCGGTGAAACTCCCCAATTAAAGGAAACCGAGCATTGGTATATGCCTTTGGGTGATGTTCAGCCTAAGCTCGAAAAGTGGATTGAAACCCGCGAAAACTGGAAGCCAAATGTAATGGGACAAGTGAAAAGTTGGCTAAAAGATGGCCTTGCTGATCGCGCAGCTACCCGCGATTTAAGCTGGGGAGTTCCGGTTCCTCTGAAGGAAGCTGAAGGCAAGGTGCTGTATGTTTGGTTTGATGCGCCTATCGGCTACGTTTCTGCAACCAAAGAATGGGCGATGGCAAAAGGCGAACCAGAAAAGTGGAAAGATTACTGGCAGAATACTGATACCGAGCTCTATCATTTTATTGGGAAAGACAACATCGTTTTTCACTGCATTATGTTTCCTGTTATTTTGATGGAACACGGTGGTTATGTACTTCCTAAAAATGTACCCGCCAATGAATTTCTAAATCTTGAAGGCAAAAAGTTGTCTACCTCTCGTGGTTGGGCGGTTTGGCTGCATGAATATTTAGAAGATTTTGAACCGGATTTACTCCGTTATGCTTTAGGAGTGACTCTTCCTGAAACCAAAGATTCCGATTTCTCCTGGAAAGATTTTCAGGGACGGGTGAATTCGGAGCTGGCTGATGTTCTGGGGAATTTTATTTTCAGGACGCTTTCTTTTACTGCTAAATTTGCTGATTCTAAAATACCGGAGCTTAAAAATCCTTCCGAATTGGATACGGAGACGTTGAATTCCATCACCGAACAAAAGCAAAAGGTGACGGAAGCTTATGAGAATTTTAAGTTCAAGGAAGCGATTAACGAAACGATGAACCTGGCACGTATCGGAAACCGTTATTTTACGGAAACTGAGCCCTGGAAAACCCGTAATTCCGAACCTGATAAATGCAATAATACCTTATATGTAAGCGCCCAAATTTGCGCCGCTCTCTCCTGCTTATTTGAACCTGTGCTTCCCACAAAAATGAAAGTTCTGCGTTCTCAGCTTGGTTTGGTAGATGATTTTAACTGGGATGAAATTCATTCAGAGATGCTGCAAAACGGAGCTTCTATCAAACAAGGAGAAATTTTATTTGAAAAAATTGAGGATGTAGTGATTAACGCACAACTTCAGAAATTGAAAGACAAAGCAAAAGCCGCTAACCCTCTCCCCGATTTCCCGGAGATAAAAGAAAATATCGGGTTTGAGGATTTTATGAAGCTGGATATCCGGGCGGGAAAAATCCTAAAGGCTGAAAAAATTGAAAAGTCGAATAAACTTTTAAAGCTGGAAGTGGATTTAGGCCTTGAAAAGCGAATCATTGTTTCCGGAATAGCCAAAGATTTTGACGCTAAAAATATCATCGGACAAAAAGTGAGTGTGGTAGCAAATCTCGCACCAAAAAAATTAATGGGCATCCCCAGCCAGGGAATGATTTTAATGGCTGAAAATAGTGAAGGAAATCTTCATTTTGTGGAAACTTCTGCTGAACCCGGCAGTCCGATTACTTAGAAAATTATAAATTTTGAATTTTGAATTTTAAATCTTCTTTCGGCTGTAGCTTTGATGAGAATACTACTGTGTTTCGGCTTTTTGCACCTTCTGCTGTGGAAGTTGCTGTTATTATTTATTCCGCTTTTGAGGATGAAGAGGGACTCCATTTCCCCATGCAAAAAAACAACGAGGGAATTTGGGAGTGCTCAATTCAGGATACTTTTATAGGAAAATGGTATGCCTACAAACTTGAAAGAGTTAGTCAGTTCAATGATGATGGAGTGATAAAGCTAAATCAGCCGGTTGCTGATCCCTGGAGTAAACATGTAACTTCAGTAAATCATCACCTCAGATTTCCCAAGACAAAAATAACCCCGCCAGAAAATTTTGATTGGGAAGGTGATAATTTTGCGACCCCGGCTGATCCCCGGGATTTGGTTATCTATGAAGCGCATATTAAAGATATGGTGGCTCACCCCTCCTCCAAAACCCAGGTAAGAGGAGTTTATAATGATTTTTGTGAGGCTGAAGTTGGGGGAATCAGTCATCTAAAAAAACTTGGTGTAAACGCCGTCGAATTTCTTCCACTACAGAGTTTCGCTTATTTCGAACCTCCTTTTCAAGAAGAAACTGAGGAAGGAGTTAAGAATATCTGGAATTCTTATTCCCGCAATTATTGGGGTTATATGACTTCTTTTCACTTCGCGCCAGAAACTACCTATGCTTCCGACGCTACTTTAGAACCGGGCGCTGTGGTTGGTAAAAGCGAAAAAGCCGCCTCGGAGCTTAAACAGGTTGTAAAGAATCTTCACAAAGAAGGAATTTCTGTAATTATGGATGTGGTGTATAATCACGCCTCCCAGTTCGATTTAAATCCGCTTAAACTTACCGCGAAGGAACATTATTTTCGGCTTGATGAAAAAGGTAATTACCTGAATGACAGCTGGACCGGCAACGACATTGAAACGAGTACCAAATATTCGAGAAAATTGATTGTTGAATCCGTGAAATACTGGATGAATGAGTTTCATATTGACGGGTTTCGGTTCGATTTAGCTGGTTTAATTGATTGGGAAACCGTGGATGAAATCAAAAAAGAAGCACAGAAAATAAACCCAAATGTAATTCTGATTGCAGAACCCTGGGGTGGTGATTATAAACCGGCTGGATTTTCAGATCATGGCTGGACTTCCTGGAACGACCTCTTCCGTAACTATTTTAAAGGCTATGATCCACGAGAAATTGCGGGATATATTTTCGGAAATTGGAATCCTGATATTTCGCGTTTTGTGCTCGAAAATTTTATCAGAGGTACACTACGAACAGAAGAAAAAGGCTTGTTTCTCACCTCAAAACATTCGCTCAATTATCTTGAAAGTCACGATCGTTACACTCTTGGCGACTATATCCGCATTGTCTTAGATCCCCAGAAAGCAGAAGAGGTATTTACTGACAAAGCTGCGATAACTGCGTTAAATCAGCAAGAAATGAAAGTGGCGAAGTTTGCCGCTCTTTGTCTTTTTGTAACACAAGGGGTAACTATGATTCATGCCGGACAGGAATGGGCTCGCTCAAAAGTGATTCATGATTCATCCGGAAAAGAAAGCAACAAAGGAAAGTTGGATTACGACAGTTACAATAAAGACAATGAAACCAATTGGCTGAATTTCAATGAAATCGAGATCAACAAAACTCTCTTTGATTACTATAAAGGATTGATTGCATTACGGCTTTCTGCACCCGCACTACGAAAAGCTGAGCCTCAGGAAGTTCATTTCAAAGTATATAATGATCCACTTCACATAACTTTCTCAATTGATGGAAAAAGTACTAAAGATAATTACGATTACTTTGTATCATTGAACGCAAATAAAGATCAGACACACGAAATTAAAATTCCTGATGGCTACTGGGAAATGGTTATAAATTCAGAAAAAGCGGGCACCGATACTATTGAAAGCATTCGGCATGCCTATGATTTACAACCTTGCTCGGGAGTGGTTTTACGAAAGTTGCGAGTGACAGAAGCTTGAAATATTTTACGACGTCTTAAAATTAATCCTTAGGAGGAAAAACACTTGGCTGCAACATCAACAACCGAACGTGGTTCATGGAATTCGAAACTTGGATTTATCCTTGCCGCTGCGGGATCAGCAGTTGGCCTCGGAAACATATGGGCCTTCCCAACAAAAGTAGCAACCGAAGGTGGTGCTGCTTACTTAATTGTTTATCTCCTCTGTACCTTCGCTATTGGTTTTCCAGTGATGGTAGCCGAGTTAGCCATTGGGCGGCGTTCTGGAAAAAATCCCGTAGGAGCATTTAAAGCTATAAGCTCAAATAAATTTTTCCCGCTCGTTGGTTTATGGGGTGTTATTTGCGGGGTGATGATTCTTTCCTTCTACACCGTTATTGCAGGCTGGGCCTTTGGCTATGCTTTCGAAGAAATCTTTTTCTTCTTTGGATGGGATAATGCCGCTAATTGGCTTACTGATACTGAGAATGGTTTTCGAAACGCCATATTGGCTACCGCATTTATGATAATCACCATTAAAATTATCACCGGTGGTGTAAGTGATGGTATCGAACGGGCAACCAAATTCATGATGCCCATGTTAATTGGTATTATCGTAATTATGATTGTGTATGTGCTGTTGCAGCCAGGTAGCTCAGAAGGGGTTCGTGAATACTTACTACCGGATTTTAGCCGGATTAACGCGGACCTAATTTTCTCTGCAATGGGCCAGGCATTTTTCTCTCTTTCTTTAGGGATGGGAGCTTTAATCACCTATGGTTCTTATCTCAATAAAAAAGAAAATATTCCGCAGGCGGCCGCTTTTGTAACACTTGCCGATGTAGGAATTGCTTTTCTTGCCGGTTTATTAATTATTCCAGCCATGTACCTCGCACAAAGCCAAGGTATTACCATTGATGCAGGCGGTTCATTGGCATCGAGCACAGACTTAGTATTCCAAATTCTACCCGCTCTTTTTCACTCCATTGGTGGTGCTGTTGGTATGCTTCTTGGAGTTACATTCTTCCTGCTACTTAGTATTGCCGCATTAACCTCCACTATTTCTCTGCTTGAAGTTCCGGTTTCTTACGTAATTGATGAATTTGAAGTAAAACGTAAAAAAGCCGCTTGGATGGTAGGATTTGGGATTCTTGGCATTTCTGTAACTGTGGCTTTCTTTCCTGCGCTTATTGGTTTGTTCGATTATCTATTTAGCACCATTGGGCTTCCATTAGGTGGTTTTCTAATTTGTCTATTTGTAGGCTATGTTTGGAAAACAGAACAGGCCATAAACGAAATGGAATATGGCTTTGCAGGTATCAAACAGACGTTGTTTGTCAAGATTTGGCCCATATTTATTAAGTATATTTGCCCCGCTGCAATTCTTTATAATCTTGTTACTAATTTCATTTAAACAGGTTTGTTATCCAGTCAGTCAGGTGGTATTTTTGCTCAAAATTTTAAAGTGGGAATTAATTAATGACTAAAATCTCTACATCAGATTTCAGGAACGGCTTGGTTCTGGATATGGATGGCGAACTCTATTCTATCACAGAGTTCCAGCATGTAAAACCGGGGAAAGGACCTGCTTTTGTTCGCACAAAAATAAAAGGGATTCTGAACGGGAAAAATATCGATAAAACCTGGAGATCGGGTGAAACCGCTTATTCAGTTCGTGTTGAACGCCATGAGTTTCAGTATTTATACAACGACGGCCAAATGTACTTCTTCATGCACAACGAAACATTTGAGCAAGTTCCAATCAATGCTAATCAGGTAGAGCGGAAAGATTTTCTTGTAGAAGGCCAAACCTGTTCGGTTCTAATGAATGCAGATGATGATAAAGTACTGTATGCCGAGCCACCAGATCATATTGAAGCGGTCATTGCTCAAACAGATCCAGGACTTCGTGGAGATACCGCACAGGGCGCCAGTAAACCCGCTACGTTGGAAACCGGAGCCGTAGTTCAGGTGCCGCTTTTCATCAACGAAGGCGAAAAAATAAGAGTTGATACAAGAACCGGTGAATACTTAGAACGAGCTAAATAATTATATCATGGATTTAAAACTCATAAAAAACATTCTTAATCTCATATCCGAAAGCGAGGTAGATGAAGTTTCTATTGAGGAAGGAGATTTCAAAATCAAAGTAAAAAAAACCGGTACTATTGAGCAGGTTACTTATGCACAACCGGTGGCACAGCAGCAACCTGCTCCTCCTCAGCCTTCCGCACCGCCAACTGCTTCAGAACAAACGGAGTCTGTGCAGGCAACAGAGCCAAATGTAGATGGTGAAACGGTTAAATCTCCAATCGTGGGCACTTATTATGAAGCGCCTTCACCCGAATCCCCTAATTTCATAAAAGAGGGCGATAAAGTGAAAGTGGGGCAAACCCTTTGTATTGTGGAAGCAATGAAGATTATGAATGAGATTGATGCAGAATTCTCCGGTACTGTGCAAAAAATACTGGTGAATAATGCCCAGCCTGTTGAGTACGATCAACCTTTATTTATCATCAAAAAAGACTAACGGCTTTCATGTTTAAAAAAATTCTGATCGCCAACCGTGGTGAAATCGCTCTTCGAGTTATCCGAACCTGTCGGGAAATGGGTATCAAAACGGTGGCTGTTTATTCTACCGCCGATGTCGATAGCCTTCACGTTAAATTTGCAGATGAGGCAGTTTGTATTGGGCCTCCTCCGGGTAAAGAAAGTTATCTGAAAATTCCCAGCATTTTGGCTGCCGCTGAAATTACCAACGCCGAAGCCATTCATCCCGGTTATGGATTTCTTGCTGAAAATGCCGAGTTCTCTCGCATCTGTGGAGAACACGATATCAAATTCATTGGGCCTTCTCCTGAAGCCATTAATAGGATGGGAGACAAAGCAGTAGCAAAAGCCACCATGATTAAAAATAAGGTTCCCGTTGTTCCGGGAAGTGATGGTGTGGTTGAAAGCTATGAAGACGCAAAAAAGATCTGTGATGAAATCGGTTACCCTGTTATTATTAAAGCTTCAGCTGGTGGCGGAGGCCGTGGAATGCGGCTCGTAAATGAAGCATCTGAGCTGGAACAAAATTTTCAGATGTGCAGAAATGAAGCAGAATCCGCTTTCGGAAATGCCGCCGTTTATATTGAGCGCTTTGTCCTTAATCCGCATCACGTTGAAATTCAGATTATCGGAGACAGCCATGGCAATGTTATCCACTTGGGAGAAAGAGATTGCTCGCTACAGCGCAGGCATCAAAAATTATTAGAAGAAGCCCCCTCTCCTCTTATGACACCAGAATTAAGAGAAAGAATGGGTACAGCGGCTGTTAATGCCGGGAAATCTGTGAATTATGAAGGAGCCGGAACTGTTGAATTTCTTGTAGATGATGATCATAACTTCTACTTCATGGAAATGAACACACGCATACAAGTAGAGCATCCTGTTACGGAAGAAGTAACAGGAATTGACTTAATCGAAGAGCAAATAAGAGTTGCAGCAGGTGAAAAACTGAAACCCGCTCCTTTGGAAATCAAAACTCATGCCATTGAATGCCGAATTAACGCGGAAGATCCCGCTCATAATTTCAGGCCATCGGCTGGTGAAATTAAAGTCTTTCATCCCCCGGGTGGACGTGGAGTACGTTTAGATACTCATGCTTATGCCGGTTACCGGATCCCTCCTTTTTATGACTCCATGATTGCCAAGCTCATTGTTTGTGCGCCTACCAGGCTCGAAGCCATCAACAAAATGAAAAGAGCCCTGGAAGAGTTCATCATCGAAGGAGTTAAAACTACTATTCCTTATCACCTCCAGTTAATGGACGATGAGAATTTCCTGAAAGGAGATTTTGACACAAAATACCTTGAAAGATCTTTTAAATATATACCTAAGGAAACAACATGAGCCTTCCCGCCGATTTAAAATATACCCGCGAACACGAATGGATTAAGAATAACGGTGATGGCACCGCAACCATTGGAATTACCGATTTCGCTCAAAGCGAATTAGGTGATATTGTTTTTGTGGAGCTGGAATCTGCTGATTTCGAATTTTCTAAAGACGACGCCTTTGGAACTGTTGAAGCCGTTAAAACCGTATCGGAATTATATGCTCCAATAGACGGTGAGATTGTTGAAGTAAATGCCAAGCTTGAGGATGAGCCAGAATTGGTGAACGAAGATCCTTATGGCGATGGCTGGATGATAAAGATAAAAGTAAATGATAAGTCTCAACTGGACGCTTTACTTACAGCAGAAGAGTATCAGGAAGTAATCGCATAATCATTTTATTTCATGCAAAACCGACATTCGGAATGGATTTTAATTCTCGATTTTGGCTCTCAGGTTACTCAACTCATCGCGCGTCGGTTAAGAGAGATCAATGTTTACTGTGAAATCCACCCATTTAATGTAGATCTGAAAAAAGTCTCTGTTCCAAAACCTCATGGAATCATTCTTTCCGGTGGGCCCAAAAGTGTGTACGATGAAGGTGCACCCCATCTTCAGGAAGAAATTTTAAATTGGGGCGTTCCTATCCTGGGAATTTGCTATGGATTGCAATTATTCGCGCACACAGAAATTCCCGGAAGTGTTGAAAAAGCTGAGAAACGGGAGTATGGGCGAGCAAAACTTCTTATTGATAATTCCGAGGATTTATTGGCCGACCTTCCAAACGAAAGTACAGTTTGGATGAGTCATGGAGACCATATTCACGACCTTCCACCCTCCTACGATATTATCGCGCATACCAATAACGCCAAAGTAGCCGCTATCCGGCACAAAGAGCATCAATTCTATGGAGTGCAATTTCACCCCGAAGTAGCGCACACCGCGTATGGCAAACTGCTTTTAAAGAACTTCGCGATCAATATTTGTGGGTTGAAGGGCGACTGGACTTCTGCTTCTTTCATAGAAGAGCAAATTAAGATTGTCCGGAAAAAAGTTGGCAGCGACAGAGTATTGTGTGCCCTTTCGGGCGGCGTAGATTCAACTGTGGTTGCAACTCTTCTTCACAAAGCAATTGGCGATCAGTTACAATGTATTTTTGTTGATAACGGTTTACTTCGAAAGAACGAATTTCAGGATGTCCTCGATCTTTACATCAAAGATTTGCACCTGCCTGTTCGTGGAGTAGATGCATCCGAGACATTTTTGACCCGGCTTCATGGAGTATCCGATCCGGAAGAGAAAAGAAAAATCATCGGAAATACTTTTATTGATATTTTTGATAAAGAAGTTGGCTCGGATGCCAGTTTTAAGTTTTTAGCTCAGGGCACTTTGTATCCTGATGTAATCGAAAGTGTTTCTTTGCAAGGCCCGTCAGCAACAATAAAGTCGCATCACAATGTGGGTGGCCTTCCCGATAAAATGAAATTAAAATTGATTGAGCCTGTTCGGGAGCTTTTCAAAGATGAAGTAAGAGAAGTTGGCCGGGCGCTTGGAATCCCCGAGCATTTTATAAAACGTCATCCTTTTCCCGGCCCAGGTTTAGGGATTCGGGTAATTGGAGATCTTAGTGCAGAAAGATTAGAACTTCTACGTCAAGCGGATTTTATTTTCATTGAGGAGCTCAAAAAACAAGAACTTTATGATTCTGTTTGGCAGGCTTTAGCGGTTCTTCTTCCCGTACAAAGCGTAGGTGTAATGGGTGATGAAAGAACCTATGAGTTTACCGTGGTCTTGCGCGCTGTAACGAGTTTAGACGGAATGACAGCCGATTGGGCACATCTCCCCTACGATTTTCTTGCACATGTCTCCAACAGGATCATCAACGAAATCAAGGGCATTAACCGTGTTGTTTATGACATCAGCTCTAAACCACCCGCTACTATTGAGTGGGAATAACAAACTTCTTTTTAGCTCATAAAAAGTTTGTTAAACCGTTTATTTTTCAGAAGCATTCTATCTCAGAACTTTTTAGTTTCTATGCTGTTATAGATGGACAACTAACCCATTATTCCATGAAAAAACTTTTACTTTTCTCTGTTCTTTTATTTTCTCTTAACACGCTTACTTTTTCGCAATCGCTGGAAACGGGAATAGAATTTTATCAGGAAGGAGATTATGAACGAGCACTACGAATATTTGATGAGTTTGACGAACCCTTAGCTCACCTTTTTTCGGGTAAAAGTCATTTTGGGCTTGGTAACTATCTCAAAGCCAAACATCATCTTTCCTTGGTTGATAGCTCCGCTATCGAAGTATTTTTGGAAGCAAGATATACCCGGGCTTTGGCTGATTTCCAACTCAAAAACTTTACAGAAGCACTCGACGCCCTTCATCAAATAAAGCAAAATGCGGGACGCGGAACCATTCAGCGAGAGGCTGATTTTTTCTACACCCAATTAGCGGCTTACTTAACTATTGGGCAGCGTTACGATGCTTTTAAATCCAGCAATTACGACGGCGTTCGCCTCGACCTTGTAAAAGCTGCGATGGGTATTGTGGATCATGCTTCGGCGAATGCGCTTTTCAAGTCCTTTCAAAGAACTGTGACGGATGGGGATTTTTTTCGTTCTGAAATTGAGCAGATTGAAGAAGTTTTAGAAGACACCGCGCGTTATTTCGAACGCTATAATCCCAATGTTTATCCTGAGGCACCACAAGGTATCTCTTATAATATTGGCGTTGCACTTCCAGAATTTGACTTCAACTCTGCTGAATTTGAAATTTCTCAGAGTTTATATTTAGGAATTCAGATTGCAGTGGAAAATTTCAATAGTGATAATTCTGATAAAAAGGCTTTCATCAGTTATCAGAGCACATCAGGAGGGGCTTCTGATGCAAAATCCGTTGCCAATGATCTTGTTTGGAATGATGATGTAGATGTTATACTCGGGCCTTTATTTTCAGATGTAGCTGTTCGTTTTTCAGAACTTGCGGAGCTATATGAGATACCAATGTTAACTCCTCTCGCAAATTCAGATTCCCTTAATTTAGATCTTACCTATACTTTTCAGCTTAACCCCACTTTTTCCATTCACGGAACAAAAATGGCGCAATTTGCTGTGCGTGATATGGGATTTGATACTCTTGCAGTGATTGCAGAAAAAGGGTCCTTGGGAGCGCCATCAGCGGTTGCTTTTCGGGATGAAGCAAGAAGGTTGGGCGCAGAAGTTGTGCATTATAATGTTGAGAATTTAGTTGCACGAGGATATGATATCAGTGAATTCACTGAATATTTAAACCCACAGGATACTGTTTACAATTATAATATTGATGCCGTTTATGCTCCATTTACGGGTCAGGTGGCTTCAACTCTTATTAGTTCATTGCTCACTTATCTTGAAGCAATGCAAACTTCATTCGCCATATTAGGCACAGAAGATTGGGAATCGGTAGAAATGGGATCGGTTAATTTACCGGGCACGAATATTTACTATTCTGAGTCTTTCGCTTCCGCTCGGGATGAAAATACAATGGAAGAATTCGAAAGTTCATATCGCCTGCGGTTTAATATGGAGCCAAATTATTATGCATATGTAGGCTACGACGCCGCAAATGTATTGCTGCAAACATTGAAACGCGTTAAAAATCCAGCTTATTTAAAAGAAGGCCTGAAAAATTTGAATGGCTTTAAGGGACTAATAACTGATGTTAGCTTTAGAGGCACACACATTAATCAAGAAGTAAAAATCAGAATGGTAAGGCCGTAATTTTTAACTGCTCAGAATTTATTTAGTTTCTCCTTCTGCTGCGGATTCTCTCTGCTGTTTGATACGATATTGCTGCCTGAGCCATCGCCGCCATTTTTCACTTTCTTCGGTATGCTCCTTAAACGTACGGGTGAAAATGTGGCCTCCCTCAGGATTAGCAACCATATATAAATAATCATGCTCCTGAGGATTTAAAGCTGCTCTTATCGAACTCAAACTTGGATTTGTAACCGGACCCGGCGGTAATCCATCGTTCATATAAGTATTGAATTCATGATCAAATTTATAGTCTTCAAAAAGTAAACGGCGGCGTTCTCCAACAGCAAAATTTACTGTGGGATCTGCCTGCAATCTCATTCCCCTGTTTAATCGATTCCAGTACAATCCGCTAATAACAGGCTTCTCCTCTTCCCCTTTTGCCTCCCACTCAACAATGGAAGCCATTGTAAGAGCGTCATCTATAGTGATGCCCATTTCAGCCGCCTGATCCTGAAGTTTATTTGCCACTGAATTTTTAAACTCCCGTGTTATTTTATTGATTACTTCTTTGGGAGATGATGTCCAGTATATGAGATAAGTTTCTGGATACATTCGACCAAACAATTGCTCAGCGCGTAATTCCTTTTCTTCCAGGTAGGCGCTGTCGGTTAAAGCATCGATGAAATCCTGACTACTAAAATTGAGTTTTCCGGCTAATTCATTCGCCAATCTCTGAGGAGCAATTCCTGGTAAAACTACAACTGGAACCGGATCTTGAATTCCCCGCGCCAATTTGGAAAGTAACTTGTTGTAGGAATACCTTCCCTCAAACACATACCTGCCTCGCTGAAGGCTTCTCCACCCTAAAATTCTGGAAGCCCACTCAAGTTCAACCTCATTTACAGTGATTTCAAGCTCTTCCAGTTCCACCACAAGTGAGTCTATATTTCCTGAAGCAGACAATATCACCTCTGTATTTGCCTCAAACTCTACTGCTCCGCCCGATGTGAGCCGGTATAACCGCGAACCTAAAACAGAGGCCACAATTAATACAAATACAAGCAGTGTAGAAATAAGCTCGGATTTCGTTAATGAAAGGTATTTATTTAAATCCATGTTGAAAGATACAAATTGAAGCGAATGTTAACATTCTAAATATTTATTCATTGAAGGTTTTTCAACGGATGTTACCACGAAACATTCTATAAATGCCAACGTAATTGTCCGTCGAAGAGCAAAAAATATTTGGATGCTGCAATGCACCAAATGCCCTAAAGAAAGAAAACCCGGGTTATGAAAGGCTCGGGTTTTTTTATTGGTCTCTAAACGTCTCTATCAAAAAAGCTATATGATCGAATAATTCTTTTCCGATTAACTCCGCTCCCTTGCGAATATTTTCACGCGGAACATTCGCCGCAAAATTCAAATCCTTTAATTTTTTTGTCACGGATTTCACCTTCATATCCGCAAATTTATTAGGACGCATCAGAGAAACGGCGTTCATAAAGCCTGAAATTTCATCACAGGCGAAAAGATACCGTTCAATTTCTGTTTCAGGCTCTTTACCGGTGCGTTCAGGTGCATGCGCCCGAATCGCTTCTAAGACTTTAACCGAATATCCTTTTTCGGGTAGAATCTCATCAACCGCCTTTTTAGGATGCTCATCGGGAAATTTCTCCCAATCCAAATCATGCAACATTCCTGCTGTCCACCATTGATCAATCTCGTCTTTATTCTTTTCCAATTTTCTCGCATAAGCTTCCATTGCCATGGCTACCATTTCAGAATGAATCCTAAGGCTTTCTCCTTCAACATACTTCCTTAGTAATTCACTCGATTTTTCCCTGTCCTTTTCAATCATTTTTAAATTGGTTTAAGAATAATATTTGCTTTATTGAAGTAAAATCATTTAACATTCTACTAAATATTAACAGTGCTAAATTAAATTTTTAAGCAAGGCTAAATATTAAAATGAAATACTTGCTCCTTTCCTTAATACTAACAGTTTTTTTGCTGTTTTCTAACTGCATTAATAATATTGAAGATGTTTCGTCAGGAGAGATTATTGACCCCACAGAGATAAGTTTCTCCGATGACATTCAAACTATATTCAATTCTTCTTGCGGTGGGAGCGGATGCCATATTTCCAATACTACAAATGGTGTAAACCTTTCCACTTATACAAATGTTTTAAACAGCACAGGTGCGAGTTATGGGTCTGAAATTGTAGTGGCTGGAAATCCCAACGAAAGTCCTTTGGTTGATAAAATTGAGGCAAATCCTACTTTTGGCAGCCGGATGCCCCTGAACAAAAGCCCATTATCTCCTACTGAAATCAATAAAATAAAAGCCTGGATTGAAGGTGGCGCGGAGAATAACTAATTATGAGATTATCAAACACTTTACTTCTCTCGATGCTACTCTGTGTAGGTACATTGAATGCTCAAACTTTCCAAACCGAAAGCGGAACAGCTGTTTTTCATTCACAAGTGCCTCTTCACTCTTTTAGCGGAACTTCTGATCATCTAATAGGAATGATAAATCTCGATGATAACTCTGTCGACTTCTACTTAGATCTTGAGACTCTGGAAACAGGAATTGGAAAACGTGACCGGGATATGAGAGAAACCCTGGAAACGGAGGAGTTTCCTTTTGCTGAATTCTTCGGTGAACTAACTTCAGAGTTTGATATCAATTCAGATGCCGAACAACCGGTTACCGCCTCTGGGAAATTCACCATTCATGGAGTTGAAAATGATATTGAAGTTGAGGGTACTCTTCAAAAAACCAATGAAGGTTTATTGCTGAAAGCCGACTGGATTTTGTTGCTCAAAGATTATGATATCGAACCTCCAAGCCTGCTGTTTGTAAAAGTAGATCAGGAACAAAAGATTGAAATTGAAGCACTCCTAAAACCTGTGGATAATTAATTATGCCCTTAAAAAAATTGCCGCTACTCTTTTCGCTGTTGATTCTTCTCCCCCATCTTTTATTTGCCCAAATGGAAAGAAAACGCACTGTTCAGGATGGACCTGTTGAAGATATATTCTTATCTGGAAGTTTGATAGGAATGAGCACCGTTTCTGCTCTTCCCCAGAGAAATATGAATACGATGGTCATGCATAATTTTGGATTGATTTCCGGTGGCATTAACGACTTTTTTGGCATTGATGTCGGCGCCACTGTACGTTTGGGAATTGATTATGGACTCACCGATAAACTGGATATTGGAATCGGAAGAACAAGCAGAGAAAACATGGTGGATTTGAGGTTAAAGTACCTCCTCCTTCAACAGCTTAAATCTGATAAAGTACCTTTTCAAATAGCTTTAAAAGGTGATATCGGTATCAATACGGAAAGAGAAAACCGGTTCGATTTTACTTTTAAGGAACGGCTGAATTTTCTTGGTTCGGTGATGATCGCTCGAAAATTTAACAATCAGTTTAGCCTTCAGTTAGCTCCCATGATTTCCCATTTCAATACCGTTGTACTGGAAAATTCAACGGATGAATTAAATCACACGATATTCGGAATTGGGATTGGCGGGCGATACAAATGGAGTCAACGAAATTCGGTCGCTTTTGAATATTTGCCCGTGATCGGAGAACGAAATTTAGGTACCAAAAATCATGCGGCTGTCTCCTACGAAATCGACACGGGCGGACATGTATTTCAAATCTTCTTAATGTCTGGCCAATGGTTTACCGAACAGCATTTGCTTGCCAGAACCGACACCAATATTTCTGATTTAGAATTCCGAATTGGTTTCAATATCAATCGATTATTTAGTTTGGGAAAATAGCCTCCCTCCTTATAAATATGCCACAAGATGAAGATCTGTAAATTCTGAGCATTTAATACAGAAAAGACACCAGATAATTTTAATTATCGCTTCATTTGGCATCTATAAACAATTACTTTCCGATTGTAAATTTCCCAAAATTATAAAACACACCGGCTATGGTATTTGCGGTTAGTCTTCCGTTTTTGAATGAAATTGTTGCCCTGTTTCTTGTAAGTGTGCTCATCGCCTATATTTGTTATCGCATTAAATTAGTGCCTATAGCCGGATTTTTAATTGCCGGTGTAATAATCGGCCCAAATGCATTGGCGTTAGTTCAAGATCAGGAATTGGTAAACATGCTGGCTGAAATTGGCATCATTTTACTGCTTTTCACCATTGGTATTGAATTCAGCTTAGAGAAATTATCCCGCATCCGTAACGCAATTTTTGTGGGCGGCGGGTTACAGGTTTTGTTGAGTGTTGCCGCTGTAGTGGGGATTTTACTCTTTTTTGAAGTGGACTGGAAAGTCAGCATTTATACCGGCTTCCTCGTCGCTTTAAGCAGTACGGCAATCATTCTTGGATTATTAAGTGAACAAAGAAAAACCGACACTCCTGTTGGGCGGTTGTCTTTAGCCGTACTTATTTTTCAGGATTTCGCCATTATCGTGATGGTTTTACTAATCCCAATTCTTTCTGGCGAAAGTGACTCCACCAGCGATATTTTCCTCATCCTTGGAAAAGCCGTTCTTCTCATTGCCGTTGTAATTGTATTAGCCCAGAAAATCGTCCCCTGGATTTTGGAGAAAGTTGCTCAAACACGCCGTCAGGAATTATTTATTCTTACGGTGATGGCCATTTGCTTTGGAACGGCCGCATTAACAAATCTTGCTGAAGTCAGCCTTGCCCTTGGCGCTTTTCTTGCAGGATTAGTTGTGAGTGAAAGCCACTATAGTGATCATGCGCTCAGCGAAATTCTTCCTCTGAAAACCATTTTTAGTGCAGTATTTTTTGTTTCTGTGGGGATGTTGCTCAATCTGGAATTTGTGCTCGAATACCCAATTTTGCTGTTAAGTATTGCCGTGGGAATCCTGCTCCTTAAATTCATTTTAACTTCCATAAGTTTGCTAACTCTTGGATATCCCATTCGAATAGCTGCCGCTTCAGGATTGATTCTTTCACAAATTGGAGAATTCTCTTTTGTGCTTGAACGGGCTGGGCGAACCGCGGGATTAACTCCCGGTGGATTTGGCGAAATCGGTTCCCAAACATTTATCGCCGTCTCTGTTCTACTTATGCTACTCACTCCCCTGTTTCTCCATATAAGTCCGGCAATTGGAAATATGCTGGCAAAAACCCCCCTAAAATATCTTGGGCAAAAAAGACAAGAAGCCAAGCCCGAAGATAAAGTAGATTTAGAAGATCATGTAATTTTAGTTGGGTTTGGTCCCGCCGGACGAAACCTTGCCCGGGTGTTCTCTGAAACCGGGATTCCATTTGTGGTCATAGAATTAAATCCGCAATCGGTTAATGAGATGCGAGAAAATAATATTCCCGCCCTTTATGGGGATGCTTCCCGCACTCATATCCTTGAGCATGCACAAATTTATAAAGCAAAATTGTGCGTTATAGCTATCAATGATCCGGATGTAAACCCGAGAATTATCAAGCTGGCAAAATACCTCAACCCAACCATTCAGATAATTGTGCGCACGAGATATCTTGCGGAAGCCGATTTTCTGAAGGAATCTGGAGCTGATGTAGTAGTACCTGAAGAAATGGAAACTACTGTCCGGCTTTTCTCAAGTGTACTGAAAGCATATATGATTCCTGATGAAGAAGTAGACCAGCAAATTCAGGAGTTAAGAGCTGAAGATTATCAAATAATGCGGGGAAGCATTCAGGAAGCACACCTTATGGTGCTTAAAGGACTCGACGAAGAAGGACTCCATACCCGTGCCGTGGTGGTTCGGGAAGGTTCACAGGCCGCTGGAAAAACGTTAGCAAAACTCGCGCTCCGAAATAAATACCAAATTACGATACTTGCTGTGAATCGTAGCGGTAAAACAATAGGAAATCCGGCTGGTGATTTTCTCTTGCAAAACGGAGATAGGTTGGTGATGGTTGGCCTCGCAAGTCGCTTTGCCGATGCGGCTGAAATCTTCAGGGAAGATAAAAACCCTGATGAATTTATTGATTGATTTTGAGGAATGTCCCGCTCAGTTTTTAACCTATTCTTTTTAAAGTGGCTCTGATGGTTCGCATCAATTCTTTATTAGCAAGAACAAGCAACTTATCATTAGCCTGAATTTCGGTAGTTCCTCTGGGTACAATAAATTTACCCTCTCTGTTGATGATAACGATTAGTGAGGTTTCCGGCAGTTTTAATTCAACTACCTGTTTTCCAATAGCAGCATCCCCTTCTTCCATCTCTATCTCCTTCAAAGCACTTTTGGTATCTATTGAGGGTTCAAATTCGATAGGAAATTTAGTTTTTCTCTGAACTGGGGAATCCACATGTAATTTTCTTGCAATCCAGGGAATTGTGGGGCCTTGAATAAGTACTGAAGTAACCACCACAAAAAATACAATACTGAAAATCAATTCTGCATTTTGTATTCCCGCAACTAACGGAAATGTTGCCATGATGATAGGAACCGCTCCTCTTAATCCCGTCCAGGAAACCATCAGCTTTCCCCTGGTTTTTTGCTTAGAAAACATTAAAGAAGTAAATACACTCAGTGGCCGGGCAATCAAAATCAATACCAGCGCTATCAACAATCCTTCAAATGAAATAGCTAAAATCTGGTTAGGAAAAACCAGCAAACCAAGTGTCAGGAACATAGCTATTTGCATAAGCCAGCCTATTCCATCAAAAAAATTGGTTAAACTTCGCCGGTGGATAAAATTCGAGTTTCCCAAAACTAAACCAGCTACATACACTGCTAAAAACCCACTCCCCCCGAGTAAATCAGTTGCGCCATAAACTAAGGGCACAAATGAAAGAGTAAATACCGGATAAAGCCCATCATACCCTAAATTAATACTGTTTATGCTCCAGGTTATGATTCTACCAAGAACATATCCCGCTAATAAACCCACAGAAATCTGTTGCAAAAAAAGCAGTAACAAAGAAGTGCCATCAAAGTCTGGCAAGGTGAGGAGCTGTATTAAACCTATTGTCAGGAAAATGGCCATCGGATCGTTTGTACCCGATTCAAACTCCATCAGTTCTTTAAGGCGGTATTTAAACCCTATTGCCTTTGAACGAAGTACTGAGAAAACCGCAGCCGCATCCGTAGAAGAAACAATCGCTCCAAGTAAAATGCCTTCCAATAAACTAAAATTGAGCAGCCAATAGGCAAAAAATCCGACCACTAATGCGCTTATTAACACTCCTAAAGTGGAAAGTGAAATACCGATTGCAACCACGGAACGAACTTTTTTCCACTGGGTTTCTAAGCCACCAGCAAATAGAATAAAAATCAATGCGATAACGCCAATCGATTGAGCTTTTTCATAATCATCAAAATAAATTAGATTAAGCCCGTCTGAACCAAAGAACATTCCAATTGCCAGAAAAATCAGAAGTGCGGGTATGCCGAAACGATCAGATAATTTGCTTGAAAATATGCTTAACAATAAAAGAACTGCGGTGATTAATAAGTAGATAGAAATAGTGGTCATGCAGTATTTTTTTGGTGATTAAGAAGCAATTATAAATGCTCTCAGCTATTATTCAAAATTTGGAACAGTAGCGAATAAGATAATAAAGACGTTTCTCATTACATTAACTATTTCTCGATTCACCTTTCTATTATTCCTATCTTTTGGCCATGAAGAAAGTAGCGTTCGAAACATTAGGCTGTAAACTCAACTTCTCCGAAACCTCCTCCATGCGACGAGAATTTGCTAATCAGGGATTTGAAATTCGGGAATTTGATGATAAAGCCGATATCTACATCGTAAATACTTGCTCGGTTACCAACAATGCAAACAGCGCCTGCCGGCAAACGGTGCGTCAGGCTTTGCGGAGAAATCCTGATGCTTTTGTAGCGGTTGTTGGTTGTTACGCTCAGCTTGAGCCCGAAGAAATCGCTGAAATTGAAGGCGTGGATGTAGTTTTAGGCGCTAAAGATAAATTCAAACTGCTCGATTTATTTGATGATTTTGCCAAGCAAGAAAAGACCATCATCCATACTTCCGATGTAAATGAAGCGGTAGATTTTCATAACGCTTTTTCTTCGGACGACAGAACCCGCGCATTCCTCAAAATTCAGGATGGGTGCAATTATAAATGTTCCTTTTGCACCATCCCTCTCGCCCGCGGAAAAAGCCGCAGCGCCAAGATTGACACAGTAGTTCGAAATGCCGAACAGCTCGTTTCTGAAGGCTTCAAAGAAGTGATTATTACGGGTGTAAATGCCGGAGATTTCGGCTATGGAACCGATGAAAATTTCCATCAACTTTTGCAGGCGCTTGATTTGGTGGAAGGATTGAAAAGAATCCGCGTCTCTTCTATTGAGCCAAATTTATTAAATGAAGACATTATTCGTTTTGCGGCCGAATCAAAGAAATTACAGCCACATTTCCACATCCCTCTTCAAAGCGGAAGCGATGACATGCTTAAATTGATGCGCCGCCGATATAAATCGGACCTGTATCGTAGTAGGGTTGAATTAATCCGGGAACTGATGCCGGACGCCTGCATTGGCGTTGATGTAATTACCGGCCATCCCGGAGAAACGGACGAGCTTTTCCAGGAATCATTTGATTTTATCGACAGCCTCGACATTTCCTATCTGCATGTATTCACTTATTCTGAACGCCCGAATACTCATGCACTGACTTTAAAGCCTGTAATTGATCATCAAATAAGAAAGAAAAGAACGCATAAACTTCGTCGGCTGTCCGCTAAAAAACGATTCGATTTTGATAGCCGCTGGATTGGTGATTCACGTCCCACACTTTTCGAGGAAGAGAACAAAGACGGTTTCATTCATGGCTGGACAGATAACTACGTGCGTGTAGCCGTTCCTTTTAGTCCACGATTGGCTAATACTATTCAGCAAGTGGAAATTGGCAAGCGAAGCAAAGAAGGATTTCATTTTGGGAAACTTCCGGAGAATATTCTTTCAGAAGAAAAAGTAATTAAGGAGTTAATCTCGAATGCCTGATTCCAAAGATATAATTGACCGGGCAACGCGATTCATCCAGCAACAGCGTGAGATGTATGGGGATTTCTCAACCGCTTTTGAAGCTTCGACATCACCTGAAGAAAAAAAGTTCTCTGAGCCTGAAAATAGTAATTCAGGCTCCACTCCCATCACTCCGGGAAAAATAGAAAATTCACCCAAAACCGAACCTATGCCTGATGCCGCACAGTTAATTGCGAACTGTAAGACCTGCGATGAATTAAAAAAATTATGTGAAAATGCAGAAGAATTAAGAACGGATTTAGCAAATACGAATTTGGTATTCGGCGGGGGAAATCCCAATGCAGATTTGATGATTGTGGGGGAAGCTCCCGGGGCTAAAGAGGATGAACTTGGGCTTCCATTTGTAGGCAGATCCGGTAAATTATTGGATGACATTCTCAAAGCGATTGGTTTTAGCAGGGAAGAAATATTTATATCTAATATTTTGAAGCATCGCCCGCCGGAAAACCGCAATCCAACCACCGAAGAACGTCAAAGAAGTTTGCCTTATCTGTTACGACAAATTGAACTGATTGACCCAAAACTCATCTTATGTGTGGGGAAAGTTCCGGGAACTACTCTACTGGGAAAAGAGGAAGCATTAAAAAATATGCGGCAGAAATTTCATCCCTTCCACGGCCGCGAGTTGATGGTAACCTATCACCCTGCCGCTCTTCTTCGAAACCCACACTTCAAACGCCCCACCTGGGAAGATGTACAGATGCTACGAAAAAGATATGATGAGCTTGTGGGGAGTTGATCTTAAATTCAAGATTAAAGATTAAAAATTCAAGATTTTGGATCTCAGTTGTCCGGTTAAACTGAAGATGAAACAGAATAACTCTGCTTTATTTTTATGAAACTGCTGTCCCGGTTAATGGCAATATTTTACTCCGCCGGCTGTCGTGTTAAGGACGACTAATCGAATAATACATCTTAAGTCTCTCTGAAGCTACTGCCTCCCAAAGGGATCCCTTCGGGAGAAGAGCCTGTCCCTGAATTGATTCGGAAGCATTATTGGCAAAGATCCTTCGGCAGTAGCCTCAGGATGACGCTCCCCGGTAGTGCTTCTACAATGGTGCTCTACATTGAGCGATGATTTAAAAACAACTTTTATTAGCGAATTCCTATAGATCTGTTTCGATTCTTAAAAATCAATTTCAGAAGTAAATAGGCTTATTTTGGAGAACCTGGGAGCTTGCTTAAAGTGCTACCAACCATGTAATTTTAACAAATTTTAGAATCGAAACAGGTTATAGTTTTTACACCAAAGCAAATTTAACCGGACATCAGTATCAGAGTCAGCAGTTTTAATACCTGTTTAATTAAACAAAGAACTTAAACGCTTATCCAAATCCTTCAGAGAATTATGACCTGATTCAATTTATTTAACGTATCTATAGAGTAACCCTATTTTAATTCCATTAGGCCAAACTCAGGAGAGAGAAATTCTGTGGTGGTAAGTCCTTGAATTAGATATAGTGAATAATTCAAATAATAAAAAAAACAACACTATGTATAAATTAGGCTTGGTTTCAGTACTATTTAGTTTAACAATATTTCTATCCTGTTCAAATTCAACGGATTCGGATGAATCAGAAGAATCGGCTGTGGCATCTTCCACATTTACGGTGACAGGTGATTTGGAAGCAAAACAAGAGGGCATAGCATATTTTACCGAGTTGAACAACGATGGAAATCTTGTTCGAGTCAGTATACATTTAGTTGAAACTCATCCACAAGACAGAGATGAGAATACGGAATCAGATTATTCCCTTATTTTGGTAGCTGACATGAGTGGTGAACCCTTTACCCTTTCCACCGGAACCTATGAAATTGGAAAGCTATCAGATGAGGAATTGAATTTCACAGCTGTGTATACGCATCGAATTAGTGGTAGTCAGGTAAACGGATACAATACCGAAGATCAAAGTGGTACTATAACCATAACGAGTGTCTCAGATAATTGGATTGAAGCAACTTTCAGTTTTGCAGCAATAAATTATGACGATGGACATGGGGAAGATGAACATATTTCCATTTCAGGTGAATTCAATGCTGAATGCTTTGGATTCTCTTGCTGAGGTTTTCAAATTCATGATTAAATTTTGGATTTTGAATGTTGAATTTTCGCCGAAGGCATCCCTTTGGGAGAATTCGGGAAAGACATTAGCTGCGCTTGCGCGGCTTTTGTTGTTTTAAGGCAGGGCTTCTCCTCGTATCGAACCTCTGGTTAGGTACGCATGGCTGTGCCAAAGGCATCTTTGTCGGAGAACCTGGGTTCCCCTCCTGAGGTTTATACTCCCACAATATCGAACCACATAACATTAGCAGAAACAGGTTAATCTTTGGATTATTTACTGGATAGGAATAATCCAGACGTATCAAAAGAGCTTTTGATAGCTGTTATCTCATCAGGGTACGTAAAAAAATTTTTGATATTAACTCTATACTATTCATTTTATCCCGTCTTTTAAAGTAACAAAATGAAATACTATTCACTTTGTTGGACATAATTTAAAAAAATGGTAGCAGATGAATAAAATCGAAAAAAGATTGATAGAATTGGGTATTCAATTGCCTGAAATTCCTAAACCAATTGCTAACTATATCCCAGCCAAAAGAGCAGGCAACCTCATTTATACTGCTGGACAAGTTCCTGTATATGAAGGAAAGAGTTATAAAGGTAAACTTGGGGAGGATATTATGCTCGAAGAAAGTAAAACGGCGACTAAATTATGTGTGGTTAATTGCTTGGCAGCAATAAAGAGTGTTTGTCCTCTTGATAAAATTAAAAGTGTTATTGCCGTTCATGGTTTAGTCAATGCTACTCCGGAAAACACCGAACAAGCCGCTGCTATGAATGGAGCTTCGGATTTTGTAGTGGAGGTTTTTGGAGAAATTGGAAGACATACCCGTACGGCAGTTGGAGTTGGTGTACCACACAATTTTGCGGCTTCTGTTTATATGATTGTTGAAGTTGAAGACTAAACTAAACTAATCACAATGTGAAAGCCAGATCTTTTCAGTCTTTAGCAGAGCGGTGAGATTCAAGATTTAAAAAAATGGATTCTGGATTTTAAGAACTTTGCACCACATAACATAAGCAGAAACAAGTTATTATTTGGTTTACATGTTGGATAGGAATATTATCCCAAGGTTATTCGGGAATCGGGGAATAGATGAGTTGCTGTTTCTTCTTATTCGTACAGGCAAAGGTGTTTTTGATAAAAGCCGAATCTTCCTGTTACTCCCATTTATTTTAAAGAATAAACTTTACAGCTTTCTTTACTGGCTTACACGGCTGACAAAAATAATAGTGGAGCAGCACCCACTCAAAAAAACGGGAGTAATTGAAAATCCATAAGAGTAAAAATGGTATAAAACAATAAACAATGAAACTAAAAACCTTTTCAATAGTTTGGGCAGCAATATATCTCGGCTTCGGGCTCGGAATACTTTTTATCCCTATTCAGCTCATGGCAACTTTTGGTGTGACACTTGACAGTAACGGCACCATGATGGCTCGCTTACTTGGTGCAGCTTTGACTGCTTACGGATTGACTTTTTGGTTGAATCGTAATCTTCCAGCGTCAGACAAGGCTTGGCATAACCTTTTACTGACAAGTTTCATTTATAACATTGCTGTCATTCCTATTGTGCTTATGGCGTTACTTGACGGAGTGACGAACGCAATGGGTTGGGTGCCTTTTGGACAGCATATTTTTCTCGCTGCGACTTTTGGCTACTTCACTTTTAGAAATTAACAACCAATACGAAACACAGACGGTAACTAAAAATTATAGCTCCTCTTAACATTAGCAGAAACAGGTTATTATTTGGTTTACTTGTTGGATAGGAATATTATCCGAGGGGTATTCTTGAATCGGGGGATGTGAGGATTAGCTGTTTTCCAGAAAAAAAGATTTTATATATCGAATCTTCCTTTTACTCCCATTTCTAAAGAACTACATGAATAGCGTTGGTGATATGCTGTTATGTACAACCTAAAAAAAAGAAACAAACAAAATGAAATATGCTATTATGTTAGGCTCGAATATGTTCGTTGGAACAAATGGAGTTTTTACGGTAGAAATTAATGGAAAATTAAAAGAGTTTTTTAAAGTTCGAGAAATATTCCGAAAAAGGTCAGAAGGTTCTTATTTAGCAGTCGATTGTGATATTAAAGATTCTGATAATAACAGGGAAATAAAGCTATTTAAAAGTAAACCTGTTGTGGCCGACGAAAATATTAAGATTGAATCTGTTAAAAAGAATATTATTGCTAAAAGAACAGACGGAAATTTAATTATTAAAGTCGAACAAATTGAAAGCGACAATCCTACTCTTCCGAAATCTGGTCCAATTCCAGAACTACTTAAAACAAATCAAGTAGATGCCATCTTAAGAATAACTGGAAACTTTTATGCTGGAAATTTCAAAGTAAAAATTGACAATGAAAATATGCAAGTAGGCGGAATAACACTTAGCGGTAATCTGAATGTCGGAACTGGTGGAATGCGGATAACCCAAATGGGATTTTCGATGTAAAAAAGGCGCAAATAACATCGGTGTGCCTTGAAATCCCGCACTTGCCATTCCCAAAAATAATTGTGCACAAGCTTAAAAAAAATGCTAACTAAAAAATTGATTCAGAACTCAAAACAGACTGAATGGAATTTCAGTAACAACATTTTATACGAGATGTGTAGCGAGAATTTCACTCACGAACGAGTTGACACAATAATCGGAAAAGTTCTGATAATCGGCAGAGTTTATTCAATGTTGAATTTTCGCCGAAGGTATCCCTTTGGGAAGATACTGGAAAGACATTAGCTGCGCTTGCGTGGCTTTTGTTTATGAGCGAGGTAAGGTTGTCATTCTGAGCGGATCGAAGAATCTATACAAGTGCTGAAGCGATAGATCTATATTACCCAGTCCAAATCCTAGAAATCAATTTCCATGAAAATTAGATATGGATTATCATTCTTAGAAAGTGTTTCTGAAAATGATATGAGCTTTTTATTTTTTTTGCTAAAGGCATCCCATTCTCGATCGTTCAATTGTTCTTTTTTTTCAGCTAAATAATCAAAAAGTTCTGTTGGTTGTTGATACCAAACCAATGAATTCTCATAAACGGTATTTGGCCATCTAATCAAAGGGCCAATTCCTAAATCATCTATGAGTTTATCGTTTCGTGTATGAATTGTTTCATCTGATTTTCTGGATTTAAAATAATGGTAGGAGTCCGTGTTCACCCAATACAAAAAATGGGTAAAGCTATCGGTTTCAAAGAACGCAGTAATATTAAATGCCTTACCCTCTCTGGATGCACGTCTATCTTGATTGGTTTCATAAAACTCAAAAAACTCCTGTGGCAAATTATATTTTCCAAAATCAATACTCATCTTTGATACTTTATTTTCATCAGTAACCTTATATATGGAATTTTCTGAATGTATAGTGATGTTTAAATCGTTTCCGTAGGATGTAAAGTTTGTTGGAAGTGCTGCGTGATAGCCTCTTAAACCATCAATTATTGGAGAAAAGCTATGTATTTCGATAAAATTTTGATCTGTAACTATAATATTGTTTACAACATTAGGATCTTTTCTATTATCCAAATAAAAAATATATCCATCATTAAATACTTCAAATCTTCGAAAACGAAATTTTAGAATTTTGTCTTCTATGAAACTACCGTCATCTAAGTTAAAATAGCTGAACTTACTCCCTCTGGCATCATAGATAATAATCTCTTCGCTTTTCTTATCTATTGCAAAATCATAAGGACCCATGAATTCTCCTGGACCACGACCATAGTTAGATATATCAAATAGTAATTCTCCTTTTCTGTTATAAACATATAAAGCCAAGGAATTATATGAATCTAGTATAAATAATCTGTCTTTTGTTACTAATAATTTTTCAATTGACCCAAAATATTTAGCAGAATCTAATTTTATGAATTCTACATTTTTTACAAATGAACTATATTTCGTAGCAGACACATTTGCAGGGTTTATTTCTAATTCACTGCTATTTTTTACCCTTTCAATACTCCCTGAACAATTAAACAAAAATGCCGAAAAGAGTACTACTGTATATTTCATTTGCATAATGTATAAGCCCTGTTTTGTATGAGTTTTTATAAACAATTATTCCAACATATAATTGTTTGGTGATACCTTCAACCACTAATCATTTGGACTTGAAGCTAAATGATAGGTTATTCAGAAAATCATCTTAGCCCCGCTAGAACGGCTTTTGTTTGTAAAAACCCCAAAGATCTTTTCAGTCTTCAGCGAAGCGGTGACTGAAAAATACCAGTTCACGAAACCTCCGACTTCCATTAAGGCTACTTCATTTATAATCTCATCGATATTCATCAATTCAGATTTTGAGATAATACTTACATTTCCTTCCCTTAATGCAAGTCAGAGACTTGCCAAGCTACACCTCTTAAGTCTTCACTTCGTTCGAGACTTAAGAGAACAATGGGAACGTAGCGGATGCGGAGTGAAGAATCCCCCACAAATTTTCCGAAAGAAAGTTTGATGCACTTCGTGGAAAGGCTTAATATATCCCTTCACACTTTTCATTTTTTACTACGGGTTGAATAAAGGTTTTATGGCAGAAAGCGCAGGGTCATATAAGGATCAGAACAAGGAAAAAGCTAAGATTTTGGAGATGGACGGCCGGGTTCCCCCGCAAGCCGTTGAGGTTGAAGAAGCCGTGTTAGGTGCCATGCTGATCGAAACCGGAGCCGCTATTATCGCACTTCAAATGCTCCAGCCCGATGATTTCTACAAACCCGCCAACAAGCATATTTTTGAATCCCTGATCAACCTTCATGAACGGGATAATCCGCTCGATTTGCTCTCCATCGAAAATGAATTGCGCGATAAAAATCTGCTCGACATTTGCGGCGGTTCCACCTACCTGGCAGACTTAACGCGGTCGGTTAGCTCGGCGGCAAATATTGAATATCATTGCCAGATTATCATTGAGAAATCCATAAAGCGGAATCTCATTCTGCGCTGCACGGATGTCATCAAAGAATCTTACGATACCACTACAGATTCCTACGATGTATTGGATGGAGCTGAGCAAAAGATTTTTGACCTGGCGAATCAGAAGAGTAAAAATTTTGCAAAGCCGGTAAAGGATATTCTCACCGATACGCTCTCCTACCTGGAAAATATGCGGGATAAAACTTCCAGCATCACCGGAGTTCCGGCAGGACTTGCCATCGACGATTTAACGGCCGGCTGGCAAAAAGGAGATCTGATTATTATTGCGGCGCGTCCATCGATGGGTAAAACGGCTTTTGTGCTTACCGCTGCCCGAAATGCGGCCATGTATCCCGATGAAGAAATGCGGGTTCCTGTGGCTGTTTTTAGTTTAGAGATGTCGAATCAGTCTTTAGTGCAACGACTTCTAACCATGGAAGCGCGCGTAAAAGGTGATGAAGCCCGAAAAGGAAACCTGAAAGACAGTGATTTTGCCGAGCTCATAAATGCTGCGGGAAGATTACACGAGGCTAAAATCTTTATCGATGATACGCCGGCTATTACGTTGATGGAGCTCAGAACCAAATGCCGTCGGCTTAAAAGTGAGCACGATATCGGCATGATTGTAGTCGATTACCTGCAGTTAATGCAGGGCTCCTCTAAAGATAATGGTAACCGAGAGCAAGAAATTGCTTCCATTTCCCGTGGACTTAAATCCCTCGCTAAAGACCTTGATGTGCCGGTGATTGCGCTTTCTCAGCTTAGCCGTGCCGTGGAGCAACGTGGTGGTGATAAACGTCCATTATTGAGTGATTTACGGGAATCAGGATCTATCGAGCAGGATGCCGATGTGGTAATTTTCCTATATCGGGCAGAGTATTACCAAATTTTAACTACCGAAGAAGGGAGATCAACAAAAGGCCTTGCCGAAGTCATTGTCAGGAAACAACGTAACGGCCCAATAGGAACCAAAACCCACTTCTTTGTGGAAGATTACGCTCGTTTTGAAAATCTCACCGCAGCTGGAAATGACAATGCGTATATCGGTGGCGGAAATCCTGAAAGTGACTACGATAATAAAGCTTCCGGCCCGGCTCCCCTTCCCCACAATCCTGCCCCGGATGATGAGGATGCTCCTTTTTAAGGATTGAGTTATTGTGAAATTGGGTTATTGAGTTTACTTCTCATTTATTAATCTAACTTCCCTGACCAAATTTTTCTCTCACGGATGAGGGAGTAATAGAATCATAAAAAAGTTAATCCAATACGCCGGTTCAAACCTTGCTCAAAAATTCGGATTAATGTTGAAAGCTGAATGTTGCCCTTTCCATTTTCAATTTTTGATATATAGCTTTTTTTAGTTCCGGCTCTTTTCGCCAGCTCCTCTTGAGTCATTTTGGCTTCCTTTCGTGCGGATTTTAGCATTTCACTAACGATGAACATTTGAGCATTTTCCTCATATTTATTCCTACTCTTAGAACCGATTTTACCATGCTCCAACTCTATGAGTTGATCAAATGTCTTTATGTTTTTAAAGTCTTTCATAACTACTTGTTCTTACTGTTAAAATATTTCTTCTTAATAGTTAAAGCTTTATCTATTTCCTTTTTTGAAGTTTTCTGTGTCTTCTTCTGAAAACCATTAAAAAGAATTATCAGATTGCCTTCATCAAAGCAACAAAAAATCCTATAAATATTGGATTGATATTGTACTCTAATTTCATAAAGTCCATCTGTACCGGTCAAATGTTTTAGAAACTTCTTTGGAACTCGATCTACTTGCCTAATAAGTTCAAGAACGTATTGAATCTTTTCTTTTACCTTTGAATCCTGCTTTTGATAAAAATTTATGAAATGGTTTTCAAAGAATATGATTTTCCTTGCCATACCATAAAGTTATCTTAAAAGATAACGTTTTGCAATTCGAATTTATTCATGGAGATTGGGTCTGATCACTGATTACCGCCTCAAAAAGAGAATCAAATTCTTTGATTCTCTTCGGCCAGTCCAGGTGTTTGTTGATGTTTTGAAGTGAAGACTTTGGTAGTGGTTTCGTTTTTTCTGTCAATAAATCTTTCAAGTAATGAAAGAGATCATCTTCTGTTTCATATAAAACCGGGGCATGCAAAAGCGGGTTATGCAGGTTTTTTGGAATGAGTTCGGGATAATGCAAGCTATTGGGCACCAATGGGTGACATCCACAATATACCGCCTCCATTATGGCTACACAGAAGAATTCGTAGCTTGCAGTAGAAACTACAATGTCTCCGGAATGAAGCAGTTTGCTGTAATTTTCTTTGTCATCAACATAACCAAAATGGGTGATTTGTTGCCCATACCGCTGCCAGGCTTTTTCGAACTCTTCGGGCTTTTCGTGTTTTGTGTCCCCGGCTAAAATCAGGTCGAATTTCAGGTCAATATCGTTCAGGCGATTCAGCACCCGAAAAAACATGGCGGGATTACGGTCGAACTGCCAACGCTGATTCCAAACAATCACCGGGTAATCATTTTTATGGCGGGAATCCGGTTGTTTATCAAAGCTTTTTAAATCCAGTCCCGGATGCATCACCACACTTTTCTCGCGAATCTGTTCTACAGTGTTATAAGGTTTGTCATTCGGAAAGTTATCGAGGAATTTTGGCAGGGCTTGCAGCAGGTCATCCAAATGAAACTGAGATGAAAAAAGTAGTTTATCCGCCACCAGCATACTCAAGTAATTGATGTAGCAGTAGGTCAAATCCCGCTTCTCCCCTTCCGGAATTGGGCGCGTAAACTGATTGTCGTGCATATACATGATCGTTGGCGTATAGGCGAAACGTGGATTGGTTAGCGCCATAAAAGCAGGGAGGTTGGTCATGCTGCTGGTAATCAGTAAATCGATCTCCTCATCAACCTGATTTGTCATTTCAGCAAGGGTAACGGAATCTCCGTGCATCCTCCATTTCCACCCTTTTGAGCTAAGTTTTAGGGGAATAATGTGGTGACCCGAATGTTTTTCGAGTCCCTTTAAAAAAGCTTTATGAGAACCGCTGTAGAATGGTTCAACAACCAGAATGTTCATTCGATATTCTTAGATTAAATCAGCCGTAAGTATAAGAAATTAGGACCACAGATTTCTCTGATTACACTGATTTCACTGATGCTAAATCACACGGCTCGCTGAGCCGAGGTGGTGGTTTGGAGGGGTCAGAAACCTCTCCATCTCAATAACCCCGCAAAATCATTCTGAAGGTACCCCTGAAGAATCTGAGTTGGAAATGATTACCAAGTTGGAATCAGCACCCATGCCTCCAAAAAACTAAGATCCTTCGCAAGTATGCTCAGGATGACTGTGTGGGTAAAGTTTTATCTGGCGGCCACTCTCCGAGAATGGATTTATTCAGCATATTCCATTGTGGATTATCTTTAGCAATTAGATTCATCTTCCAGTCTCTCTTTTTCCCTTTGATATACTTTTCTGCTTGAATCGCTTCCCCCATTGTTGGAAAGGAATCATACCATATAAGGCAATAACAATAATATTTTCCAGCAAATGATTCAGGATTTCCTCTATTCAGATAATGTTCTACAATTCTTCTTTGAAGATTATTTGTGACTCCGGTATATAAGCTGCTCTTTTTTGGATTGGTAGCGATGTATGTATAAGCTCCCATTGCAGATTATAAGAAATTCGTCTTTCTGAGGGTACCCCCGAAGAATCTGAGTTGGGAATGATTACGAGGTTGAAATAAGTACCTGCTCCAAGAAAAGCAAGATCCTTCGCAAGTATGCTCAGGAAGACCGAGTATAATATAGACTTCAGAATCCCCAACGAGTCTTTCTGAGAGTACTCTCGAAGAATCTGAGTTGGAAATGATTATCAGGTGGGAATGAAGCGTCTGCTCCACGAAAAACTAAGATCCTTCGCAAGTATGCTCAGGAAGATTTTGGTGAGAATGGATGCAATATATAACCTCACAATCCCCAACGAGTCTTTCTGAGAGTACTCTCGAAGAATCTGGGTTGGGAATGGTTATCAGGTTGGAATCAGCGCCTGTGCTTCGAAAAGCAAGATCCTTCGCAAGTATGCTCAGGAAGACCGAGTATAATATAGACTTCAGAATCCCCAACGAGTCTTTCTGAGAGTACTCTCGAAGAATCTGAGTTGGAAATGATTATCAGGTGGGAATGAAGCGTCTGCTCCACGAAAAACTAAGATCCTTCGCAAGTATGATCAGTAAGATTTTTTTCGCCAGACGGGCACATTGGAGCAGGCTTCCCCGTACATTATTTTTTTAGCGACTCCCATTAACTTATTTGTAGCAAGTAAATAGATGGAATCAGGTACATGAACTTTTCCGCAGCCTTTGAGAAGCACGAATTTATCTTCGTAAGGGCTCCAGTCATTTTCATCAATTTCCCGGCGGTAAAGCTCGTACCGGACCTGTTCAGGTTCAGCATGAAAGACTTCTTGGGCATATGGTGAAGCGTGAGCAGTAATTAACATCCACGCCCATGGAGCGATAATGGCATCTGTACTGCAATAGACAGATAAATATTTCCCTTCAAACTGAGGCCAGTCATAAGTTTCTAAGTGTTCCCGAAAGTCTTTTTCTTTTAATAAGAGTTCCTGGAAAAGAAATTGCTTTATATCCAGTTCTTCTATCGGGGTTGCATCATAGAACTTTTGCAGGTCGATGGTAACCAGCTTCGTGTTCTGCTGTATTTTATTGACGATCATAATATAATGTTGAATTATGAATGTTGAATTTTGGATTAGTCATCATTCAAAATCCAAAATCCAACATTCATAATTTATAATTACTAAATAGAAAAAGATTCCCCACACGAACAGGTGCGTGTAGCATTCGGGTTCTTGAAATGGAAACCCTGCCCTTCTAAGCCCTCTGAATAATCAAGCTCTGTTCCTGCCAGATATAAGAAGCTGCGCATGTCTACGAGGATTTTCAGCCCGTTTACATCGAAAACCTTATCACTTTCCGCAGCCTCTCCTTTTGGGTCAAAATCCAGATCATAGGTAAGGCCGGAACATCCGCCGCTAATAACTCCAATCCTGAGAAATGCATTTAGAGGCACTTCTTTTTCTTGGCGAATTTCGCTAATGCGTTCAGAGGCTTTTTGACTAATCGATAGTTCCATAATTCTTAAATCTATTTAAACTGAAACAACCTGAATTTCAGGATCAATTCTCTTTACCATGCTTTCGATGGCATAAAGTGTTCCTGTGGTTGCTGTAGGGCAAGTTCCACAAGCGCCCTGATAGTGAACCTTCAGTCGATTTGACTCAAGGCCGAGCACTTTTAATCCACCACCATCTGCTAAAAGGTAAGGACGAACCTGCTCGTCTAACATTCTATTGATTTCCTGCAATCGGGGATCATCAGACTCCTGCGCTTCTTTACTTACATGAACTTCTGAGTCATCTTCAACGCCGGTAAGTGGTTGCGCGTCTCGAATTGGCGGAGCTAATTTCCGGAGTAATTCAGACCAGACAGCTTTTCCGTCCTGAGTTACCGTTACATATTTATCCACATAATACACGTTGATGACGCTGTCGATCGCAAATAATGCAGATGCCAGTTCATCTCCTTCAGCTTCCATGCTATTCTCAAATGAACGTGTTACTCCATTGGTGAGTGGTTCATCGAGCACAAATCGCATTGCATCAGGATTTGGTGTGCGTTCTATTTCTTTAATTTTAGCCATCGTTTTCTCCTTTAATTATCAAAAAAATCTTGTACGTATTTAATGCCATCAATCAGCCGGTCGATATCTTCTTCATTATTGTAAAACGAAATGGAAGCCCGCACCGTACCTGGAATATCATAATATTGCATCAATGGTTGTGCGCAGTGATGTCCGGTACGAACCGCGATTCCTTTTTGATCGAGAATGGTTCCTGCATCAGCAGCATGAATATCCCCTATCAAAAATGAAATTACCGAAGCTTTATTTTTTGCTGTTCCAAAAATCTTAAGACCCTCAATTTCTTGAAGCTTTAAAGTGGCGTATTCCAGTAATTCTGCTTCTCGATCTCGTACTTTGTCGAAACCAATTTCATTCAAATAATCTATGGCTGCTCCGAATCCAATTCCTGCTGCAATGGGCGGTGTTCCGGCTTCAAATTTATGGGGAAGGTCATTCCAGGTAGTTTTCTCAAAGGTAACCTTATCAATCATATCCCCTCCTCCACGATACGGAGGCATTTCCTGGAGCAATTCTTTTTTCCCGTAAAGAATGCCGAATCCAGTTGGGCCACACATTTTGTGGGCTGAAAAAGCGTAGAAATCGGCATCTAAATCCTGAACATCCACCACGGAATGCGGCACAGCCTGAGCACCATCAATCAAAACGGGAATATCTTTTTGATGAGCCGCTTCAATCATTTCTTTCACCGGGTTGATAGTGCCCAATGCATTTGAAATGTGAACAACAGCTACCATTTTGGTGCGATCTGTAAGCAACTTATGATATTCATCCATAAGCAACTCTCCGGCATCATTCATGGGGATTACTTTGAGTTTTGCTCCTGTTTGATCAGCAATTAATTGCCACGGAACAATATTGGCATGATGTTCCATCTCCGAGATAAGAATTTCATCTCCTTCTTTAAAATGAATGCGGCCGTAAGAATTAGCCACCAAATTTATCGCATCGGTTGTGCCGGTCGTATAGATTATCTCCTCAGGGTGCCGGGCATTGATCAACTCCTTCACTTTTGTTCGGGTAGCTTCAAAAGCATCCGTAGCAGTTTGGCTAAGTGAATGAATTCCACGATGCACATTGGCGTGTTCATTAGAATGGTAATCATTAATGCGGTCGATTACCGGCTGCGGCATTTGGCTGGAAGCTCCATTATCAAGATACACCAATGGATTGCCTTTTACTTCTCGGCGAAGTACAGGAAATTGCTTACGTATTGATTCCCAATAACTTGTAAGCGTTAGTGATTCTTTATTTAAGGTTTCTTCCATGGTTCTTTAGCTTAGACCTGACAGGTTTTAAAAACCTGTCAGGTCTAATTGTTACTGGTAACGAAGCTCTGCATCGTTACCAGTTTTTTTTAATCCCCAACCGAAACAAACTTCTCGTCGCGGTTGGTGTATTTGATTACTTCTTCAAGAAGCAATTTATGAACTGATTCTACTTCCATATTTTCGATGCTTTCCAATGTGAAGGCATAAACCAGCAATTCGCGGGATTTTTGCTCGGTCAATCCACGGCTTTGAAGGTAAAATACTTCATCATCGCTAAGCTGACCGATTGTTGCGCCATGCGAACACAGCACGTCATCGGCAAAAATTTCAAGCTGAGGTTTGGTGTGAACTGTTCCTCCTTCGCTTAACAACAGGTTTCTATTTTCCTGGAATGAATCTATTTTCTGCGCATCCTTTGCCACAAAAATCTTCCCGTTAAAAATAGAATGCGCGTTGTCATTCACCACCACTTTATGCAGCTGATGACTCGTCGCATGAGCTCGCCTGTGATCCATGATAGAATGCGTATCTGCGATCTGATCACCATCAATTAAAACGAGTGCATCTACTGTGAAATCTACTTCTTCAGCGTTTTGAACAACGCGTGGGTCGTTTCGAAATAACTTCGCTCCCAGGCAAATTGTATAGGAATGATATTCCGAATGCTGATCAATATTCGCAATAGGCCGGGAAATATGAGACGCCTGCTTACTGTCGCGCTGAATTCGTGCATGATGCACATGAGCACCTTCAAACAGCTTAAATTCTGCAACGGGAACATTCAGGTACACATTATTGGCCAGGCCAATATGTTCCTCCACGATCGTTGCTTTCGAATACATCTCCCCTACAAAAAGAACCCGTGGAGTTGTGAAATATGGCTTTTCTGAATCTGTAAATACATGAAGAATGTGAATTGGAGTTTCAACCTTCGTTTCCTTTGGAATGTAAATGAAAGCTCCATCCTTAAAATTCACATCATTCAAAGCTACGAAAACATCCTGATCTTCATCATAATTGGTGTATTTACCGAGATGATTTTTTACAAGCTTGGAATCTCCATTTTCAGCAATACTGCCTACTATCACTTTCTCCGGCAGTCCACTGACTGAAGATGCTTCTTTATCAAGTTCACCATTCACAAAAACCAGACGCGTATTTTTCGCTTCCGGTAAATAATAGGAACTCAGATCTCCGACCGATTTCACCCCCGCCTCTTTCACAGAAACAAAACTGTTGCGCGAAATAGATCTCAGGTCAGTAAATCTCCATTCTTCGTCTTTTCTTGTTGGGAAATTGAATTCCAATACATTAGCAGCTCCTTTAGTATTTAAAGCAGCAATCGCCTCCACATTAGAAGTCTCAAAATCAGCTTCTAAAAAATTTAATAACGTTTCTTTTTCTTTTACCAAATTGCTCATTTCTGAGGCTCTCCGTTTAACACTGCTTTATTTTCTAACCAGTCGTAACCTTGCTCTTCCAGTTCAAGCGCGAGGTTTTTATCGCCTGATTTAACAAATTTTCCTTCCATCATTACATGCACAAAATCTGGGGTGATGTAATTCAGCAGTCGCTGATAATGCGTAATAAGCACAATTGCGTTTTCCGGGCCAGCTATTTTGTTGATCCCGTCAGAAACCACTTTAAGTGCGTCAATATCTAAACCAGAGTCAGTTTCATCCATAAAAGCGAGTTTTGGATTCAGTACCGCCATCTGGAAAACCTCATTCTTTTTCTTCTCTCCACCGGAAAATCCAGTATTGATACTACGTTCCAGAAAAGAATCTTTCATATCAATAATTTTCAGGCGGTCTACCAGGTAATCTTCAAACTCAAGCGGATCCAGCTCTTCTTCGTCGCGTGCACGGGCAATGGTGTTATACGCTTCACGAAGCAACGTTTTGTTGGTGATTCCCGGAACTTCTACCGGGTATTGAAAAGCGAGAAACAATCCTAAATGAGCACGCTCATCGGCATCCATTTCGGTAATATCGACACCGTTAAAAAGAATTTCTCCTTCGGTAACCTCATAATCAGGATGCCCGGCTACTACTTTAGAAAGGGTACTTTTCCCACTTCCGTTAGGCCCCATAATTGCATGGATTTCACCCTTATTAACAGTCAGGTTCACCCCTTTGAGGATTTCTTCGTTTTCGCCTTCAACAACGGCATGTAAATTCTTAATCTCTAACACGTTTCTAATTTTTCTTTTTGATTTTATTTCTTTTTGATCAATTGTCATTCTGAGGATATTTCCGAAGAATCTTTGTCTTAAAGTGATCTTCGCTTTTCTCAGGATGTCTGCCGGCATCACTACCCAACGCTTCCTTCCAGTTTAATATCAAGTAATTTATTGGCTTCGATTGCAAATTCAAGTGGCAATTCTTTCAGCACTTCTTTCACGAAACCATTTATAATCATTGAAATGGCATCCTGTTCGCTGATTCCCCGCTGCATCAGGTAGAAGATTTGTTCTTCCCCAACCCGCGAAGTTGAAGCTTCATGCTCTACACTTGCCGTTGGATTTTCTGATGAGATATAAGGGAATGTATGTGCTCCACAAGTTTGGCCAATTAACATGGAATCGCACACCGAATAATTTCGTGCTCCATCGGCTTTTTTACCAATTCGTACTTCACCGCGATAACTGTTATTTGAGTTGCCCGCTGAAATTCCTTTCGAAATAATTGTGCTCTTGGTGTTTTTCCCAAGGTGAATCATTTTTGTACCGGTATCAGCTTGCTGTCTTTTGCTTGTAACCGCCACGGAATAAAATTCACCGACTGAATTATCGCCCTGCAATATCACACTTGGATATTTCAAGGTAACGGCGGAACCTGTTTCCAGCTGAGTCCACGAAATTTTGGAATTATTTCCCTTACAAATTCCACGTTTGGTTACAAAATTGTAAATACCACCTTTTCCGTCTTCATCACCGGCGTACCAGTTTTGAATGGTGGAATATTTGATCTCTGCATTTTCCATAGCTACCAATTCAACTACAGCGGCGTGCAACTGATTCTCATCATACATCGGAGCTGTACAACCTTCCAGGTAACTTACATGGCTATTGGCTTCTGCTACTATCAAAGTCCGCTCAAACTGCCCCGAATTCATATTATTTATCCTGAAATAGGTAGACAATTCCATCGGACAGATGGTGTCTTTTGGCACATAACAGAATGATCCGTCTGAAAAAACCGCAGAGTTTAACGCTGCATAGAAATTATCTCTGGCTGGAACAACCGATCCCATATGCTTTTTTACCAGCTCAGGATATTTTTTAACCGCTTCGGAAATAGAACAGAAAATCACTCCGGCTTCGGCGAGTTTTTCTTTGAAGGATGTGAAAATGGAAACGCTGTCAAAAACGGCATCTACAGCAACACCGGCAAGCATTTTTTGCTCTTCTAAAGGAATGCCAAGTTTCTCGTAGGTTTCCCGGATATTCGGATCTACATCATCAAGACTATCGAGTTTTGCTTTATTTTTTGGTGCGGAATAATATTGAAGCGTATCGAAATTGGGCTTGTTATAGGTGGCATTAAACCAAGTCGGTTCTTCCATTTCTTTCCAGGCACGATAGGATTTCAACCGAAATTCAAGCATCCATTCCGGTTCCTCTTTTCGTGCAGAAAGTTCCCGAATAATATCTTCATTTAGCCCTATGGGAAAATCTTCATATTCAACGTCAGTGGTAAAGCCATACTTATAATCTTCACCAATCATTGATTCTAACGCTTGTGTTTCACTTACTTCGCTCATTCGTTATCAGACCTTTAAAATTCTTTTTTAGCGCGGTACAAAATTTTATTCTACTACTTTTGTACGCCTATTTAGATTGAGTACAAATATACGAAATCTTGCTTCACTAACTAAATCGAAAGTGATTGAGAATGTCTATCAGGATGTTAACCTGCTATAGATTTATAATCTTTGTGAGTGATTTAAATCTCGCATCCATCACATCGAAATATTTCCAAAAGCAAAATAGCAGCAATTATTTTGGGCTGAAGGATGTTGCATTCATCTGCAGTCTAATCATTCGTATTACAACTTTAAAAGATTTTAAGTATTAGATATCTTCTTCATACGTTTCATTCTCCACTACTGTATATTTATATTGAGAAGAATAATCCACGAACAGTCCTAATTTCATTGCACATTATTTAAATGCTTTATTATAAAAAATATACATCACCGGAAAAGCGGGATTGGGTAGTGTTTGTTCATGGAGCCGGGGGAAGTTCTTCTATCTGGTTTAGCCAGATAAAGGATTTTAAAAAGCATTTCAATGTGCTTTTGGTCGATTTAAGAGGACACGGAAAATCTAAAGATTTGCTTCAAAAGTATTATGAGGAAAGCTATTCTTTCGAAGCAATTAGCTGGGATATTATTGAAGTATTGGATCACCTTAAAATACAAAAAGCTCATTTTATTGGTGTTTCTCTTGGCACAATAATAATCCGAACTATTGGTGAAATTGCTCCTGAGAGAGTAAAATCTGCCGTGCTTTGTGGTGCAATCACAAGATTAAATGTTCGATCCAGGCTCCTTGTATTTTTGGGCCATCTGTTCAAAAGATTCATTCCGTATATGTGGTTGTATAAGCTTTTCGCATGGATTATCATGCCAAGAAAACGACATGCAAAATCACGTAATCTTTTTATTCGAGAGGCAAAAAAACTCTACCAAAAAGAATTTATGCGGTGGTTTAAGCTGACAAATGAAGTAAATCCACTTTTACGCTACTTCAAGGAAAAAGAACTTCAAACACCAATGCTTTATGTTATGGGAAGCGAAGACCACATGTTTTTACCACCCGTGAAGCAAATGGTAGAGAAACATTCAAACTCTACCTTGGCGGTAATTGATAATTGCGGCCACGTTTGTAATGTGGAACGGCCGCGAGCATTTAACAAGCTTTCCGTTAAATACTTGAATGAGCATTCTACTCTCTAAGTTCGTCGCTATCAGACTGAATGGTGAATAACCAAGCTTCACGCAATACGTTCTGCTGAATGTCTCTCAGAGTTTCTACCGCATTGTCGAAGTTGCTAAAACCTTCAAATGCTACAAAATGAAACCGGGACCTGGTATTAAATAACATGCGTGTATTGTATCCCTCCTTTTCTAAAGTATCCATGAAGTTGTATGCGTTGTTTGGTACGAGGAAAGATCCGCCAATCACAAAAAACTTTAAGTTTGTGTTATCCTCTTCAACTTCAATCCCTTCTTCTTTGTGCTTTAGATACTGATCGAGATCAAAAGCTTTAGGCACCACTATCATCAGCTCAGGATTTTGCACGGGAATACTTAAATCTTCGGCTAACTGTTTTTGGTCGTCGGTTAATTCTTCTTCTACTTCTGACTCAACCACCACCGGCTCTTCTTCTTCCTCCTCGATTTCAGGCTCTGTTTCTTTAGCTATTGGTTCTTCAATTGTAACAGTATCTGTTTCTTGAACTTGAAGCACTTCTGATGGTAATTCCGGGTCTTCAATTTCAAATACTCGATCAAGGTCTGTTCTGAATCCATCGCGGACATTATCCAATACTTCTCGTTTAGTAAGCCTCCTTTCATTCATTCTTTCAGAAATTGGTTTTATAAGCTCGGCCTGAACAATGATGATGAGCTCATTTTCTGAAATATCATTCGAGTTATAACCAAATAAATAACGTAGGCCAAAGAACCATCCTGGTAAATCTTTAAGAATGGGAACCCCTCTTCTTACCGAAGTTTCCTCGGTTCGAAATAAGCCCGCCACATATGTAGCCTCGCCATCCAGTAACATTGCCGAGGTTGTGGCTTCTTGTTTGTTGATGATGGTACTTACCACATCAGGCTGAACCGTGGATCTTTCTACCGCTAATTCTAAGTAAACAAATGAAGTATCACCCTGGGTAATAATTTGCGGTGTTACGGTGAGGATGGTACCTGTACTTACAAAATTATCCGTCACATTTCCCGCTATATCTCTTTGCTTGATGGAAAAATCCTGCCCTACTTGCAAGTTAGCTTCTTCTCCATCTATCACTTTGATGGATGGCGTTGCAAGCACTTTACCAAGGTTATCAGCCTCAAAAGCACTAAATAAAGCCTGAACGCTGATCCCCGGGCCTATCTCACCTAAATTCACTAATGCATTAAAAGCATTTTGAGACACACTGGAAGCATTAAAGGAATTCACAGATACAAACTGATCACTAAAATCGGTTTGCGGCACTCTTTCTCCCTGATTTCCAGTAACGAAGTCGGCTAGATTTTCTGGGACGCTATTTGTAAGAGTAGACCAGTCTATCCCTATTTCACGCAATGCGCGTTTATTTCCTTCAAAAAAAGTAGCGTTAATCCGGATTTCACGGGTTTTTGTAGTAGCGACCACATTACTTACAGGACCACCACCTCCACCGGTATTCTGTGTTGTAGTAGAAGTATTTGCACCCGAGGTAACCTGCGGAGCTACTTGTTTGACAATCTCGTAGTAATCTTCAAAATTATTTACCTCAAGATTCTGAAAGCGCAGTACATAAGCTAAAGCGTCTTTCCAGTGCATTGGTGGCAAATTCACCCCAATAGGCCCACTGTAGCCTGATTTATCTACAATAAATTTATTTTCGTATTCCTGCGCAAAAGTATTGATGATGGCAATAGCTTCGGTGTAGGTAGTATTTCTATCAAAAGTTACTACTTCATCGGGATTTGTATATTCTCGAAGAGGGTCGATGATTTGTGCTTGCAGCTGGTAAGGCACCGCAAAGTACATCAGACAAAGTAAAAATACTGAGAACAGCTTAGTTATATAGATTTTTGCATGTATGATATTCATCGCTCTATCTCCAGGGTTACCATTTCGGTAATGCCACCTTTGTTTAAATTGAAGGTAGCGGTTTTAGTGTTTATATCAACAGACTGTAAAGATCCCAGGTACACTTCATCACCCTTTCTAAGAGAATTGATGTTGCCATCCTGATCAATTATAAATATTCGGGTGCTTGTAAGCCCGATAATTCTACTGCGTTCTATGTTGATAAGATTATCTTCATTTGGGGGTAATGTGGGCTGAATGAGAGGGAAAAACGGATTATATATGGAGACGCTTTCATCGGAAGTTAGCTCCGAACTTCGTGCCTTAATATCTTGAATTGGAATCCGCTCATAATAACTTTCGAGTGTGAACGAAAAGGTTATATCAGAGAGCTCCCCAGCCGGGGGCGTCAAAGTTAAACCAACCACTTTATTCAGTAACCTACTGTTTTCTAATTTATTTATAAAATTCATAAAGTTTGTATAACTGGAATATCCTTTAATGCTCGACTTTATTATACCATACTGATCTCTGGCGGTAGAATCTACAAATGCGTAATCGAAAAAAATCTGAGAGCTCGAGCTACTGTTACTTATCTGATTGAGATAATCAAAAACGTCATCAGGATCATTAGTTAGAAACAGTGACTTATTGTACCCTTCAATAATAGCTACCGCTGCTTGATAAGTCTCATTCATCTCGGGATAAGCATCGCTTGTCGCTTTTTTTTCATTGTAATCTCCCTCTTTTTCGGCGTGAGTAGATTGTAATTTTTCCAGTTTTTCTTCTTGAATAAACTTTATGTAGCTAAAAGCTCCACCTACAAAAAGAAATAGTGTGACTAATAAAATGATGGTATTTCTAACTGCGTACGACAAATTAATCCTCTACTAATTCTACAATTTCCTGTGCACTCTGTGGACTATACACCGCTTCATCTGGAAAGAAATCCCGGATTATATACCGAAATTGAAAAACCTCAGTTTCCCGAATTTCCTGAGTGCTTACTCCTAATAAAGTAGCTCTTTCGACAACGTCGGCTAATTGCGGAATTCTGCTTCTATAGATCGAGTATCCTTGTATTTCAACATTCTGATTCTGACCTCCGCTTCCCATGGATGTAATCCATAGCGAGTTTACATCTTCGATGCCGCTATTAAGGCGGTCAAGGTTTTTCGACCATCTTAATGTTCCCTGATTGAGTTCATTTAAAAGAACCAATTTGGTTTGAATGTTCTCGAACTCTGAACTTATGCGGTTGTACTCCTGAACCACTGGTTCGAGCGAGCGAATTTGAGATTCCAGCGAATTTACCTCAATCGTTAACTGATCAATTTCAGTTGCATTTTTAGTATAAAAATAGTTGGCTACGATAGGTGTCAGAAGGATAAACAGCAACAATAAAAATCCATGCCACTGTAGTTTAAATATTTTCTGACGATCTGTAATATATTTAGGCAGAAAAGAAATATCTGGGAAATGCTCTTTCTGATATCCTGATGCTGCCCAGGCTGATCCAATAGCAGTAGTAAATGCAGGAATTGAAGATTCAACTACATCCTCAGTTTCAAAAAAATCTTCTGAAAATTTGAACTCTGAAACATCGAGATCCTGAAATCGATCTTGGAAAAATTCAACTGCCTCTGGCCCAAGCGAATTGTTACAGATAATCAGACGATCAAGATTAGGAACTTCGCCTGTATCTAACTGGAAAAGTATTTTACTGAAAATAGTATTCAGGAATTTCTGGTTCTTTACTCCTTCTGAAATGATCGGAGAAACAATCCAAAGCTGATTTCCTTTTAGAAACAAAATCCGGCTTGTCTTTTCACCGAATTGAATCACTCCAGTTATACTGGCATCATCGAGCTCGTAATTGGAACGGATTAAGCCTAATAGAATAGTTTCATCAGGCATTATATCACTAATAAATACCTTACCTGTGTAAAGGTCATTCGTTTTGTTGACGAGTTCTAACAGCTGCGATTCGTCATCAATTGAGGCTAATAACAGAGCACCGTCTTTGCGAACGGTATAGGAAAAATAATCTTCACCTTTTGTAACACCGTATAGAGATTCTAACCGATCAGATACTATTACTTCAAGATCTTTTCTTTTGGTTTCTGAGAAGTCGACATCTTTAAGTATTTGAAAGTTGGTATCCCCAGCCGGAATATTAAGTCCGATATCTACACGTTTTGTGTCTATCGAGCTTAATATATTATAGAGCAAAAGTTCATTCGAGGAAGCGACACCAGTCTCTTCCGTCATATCTGTTTCTTCGAACTCCCCAAAATCGTTGTCAGCATCTAAATCATCAATGTTCAGATCACCTAAATCATCATCCAGTTCATCAATTCCAAGATCAACGCTTTCTGAATCGTTTTCTTCAAGGCCAAAGATAGTATCGTCTTCAAGAGAATCATCCATATCGAAAACATCACCAACTGGCTGGGTAGCCTTCTCTTTCTTAAGAAGCGGTTCAACCAGGGTAATTTGATCAACACTTTGAAGCTTCACTTTTTTGCCAGATATAATAATCCTCGCAATTTTTAAAGCATCGCCTTCAACTACAATACCGGTGTATGTCTTACTTCTTGCCATAATCCGTACTTACTTAGTAGTTAACTTCACTTAGAAGCTGCATCATCTTTGTTTTGTTATTCGCGTAATTCAAAGCACTCTCCTTGGAAATGACTCCTTCGGTATAGAGCCTTTTTAAATCCTGCTCCATAGTATTCATTCCACGTTCGCCACCTTCCATTAACATTTGATAAATCTCACCAACGTTGTTATTTCTGATAGCAGCTTTTACTGACGAGTTCGCAAGCAGTACTTCTTTAGCAAGGGCTCTTTTACCATCCAGGCTGGGAATTAGTTTTTGGCTTATAACACACGTTAAAACATCTGCAAGACGTGTACGAACCCTGTTTTGTTCATCTGTGGGAACTTCACCTAAAATACGTTCAATACTTTCCATTGCGGAAGAAGTATGTAGTGTCCCAAATGTTTTGTGCCCCGAATCAGTGATCTCAAGAGCGGTTGTTATGGTTTCTGCGTCTCTAAGCTCTCCAATTACAATAATGTCAGGATCTTGCCGAAGTGCCTGGATGGCTCCATCTTTAAATGAAGGAACATCCCGTCCTACTTCACGATGGCGAACTACTGATTTCACCGGTTCGTGAATTAATTCAATTGGAGAAGCGATAACCACAATATGCGAATCTACCGTACGGTTGTTTGCATCAATTATAGTATCAAGGGTGGAAGATTTTCCTGAACCGGTAATTCCTGTTATCAAAGTTAAACCATACTTATAGTATTTAAGGCTTAGAGCTTTGGCAACTTCACTATGCGCACCTAAAGTCTTGAAAGGACGAATGGTGTTATCAATCTTTCTCATATTGAGCGCAAGATTTTCTAAATCAAAATACATATCCGCTCTGAAACGCTGCGTGGCACCATTTCCAAGAACAAGCGAGTAGGAAAAATCCAGGTTTTTCTCTTCGATTAATTTTTTCCTTTGGCTGGGTAACAACACGTTGTGCAGCAGAACATTAGTTTCCTCTATAGTAATATTTTCAGGAACTTTGGCAGGTTTTTTATCTCCATAAATTCTATACCAAATTCTACCCGCACAGCCTGCACCGCCTAAATCTATGTCTGACGCTTCGTTTTTCAGCATTCTCTGAAGATAACCATCCAAAACTGCTGTTAAAGCTTCACGATGTTCAACATCCAACTCTTCAATTAATTCACCAAGCTTTATATGTAGCTCCGTACCACGTTCAGTACGCGGAATTTGCTCAAGGACTGGCTTTGCAAGCTCAGTTATAGTTTTTGTCTTAACTGCTGTATCCATAGAAAAAGTCAAACCGATTAATGAGTACTATTAGATATCTTCAGGATAATTTTGTTACGAATTAAATAAAAATTTTCTAATTCCCTAAAAAATCTAACTAATATTACCAGTTCGTGTCGTTTAATAACCGTTTTTTCAGATTTAGTAACTGTACATTCATGTTACTAATCTTTCTTTGCTGTATCTCGATGATATTTTTTGTGAATATATTAAAAAGCTTTTCAGGCTTTTTTCGGAAGAAATTAAGTGCTTCGTACCTTTCGTACCTCAATAGTACAGAATCGCCACCAGCCGTTACCTTCGCCATTCTATTATTTTTACTGAATAGAAATGATTCCCCTAAGAAATTACCTTCTCCTAAAGTCGCTAACTGAATATTATCTTTCCAGATGTTAACCTTCCCTTCAACCACCAAGTAGGCAGAGTTTACATTTTCTGATTCATTTAAAACAATTTCATCATTCAGAAAGCGCTCTTCTTTCCCTAATTGCAAAAATTCCAATACATCTTCATAATGAAAATTCTTCAAGAGTAAAGGTGGTTCTTTAAGAAATTTTTTGATGTAATCTGACATTATTTCTCCGTCAGAATTTGGTATCTCGTTACTCATACTACACCCCTTTGGTTGTTACAACTGGCAAACTGCACTGTATTACGTAGCAAGTTCATAATTAAATTTAAATTTACCAATTATTAGTCCTCAATAGTTGCTGCTATTACTTCATCAATTGTACTGATGCCTTCCTTTACACGCTCCCTGCCAGACCCGCGTAATGTAAGCATCCCTTGCGAAACTGCTAAGTCTTTTATTGCGCCTTCATCAATATCTCCACCGGCATCTAAAATCAATTGTTTTATTTCTTTTGAAAAATAGAGTGCTTCATGAATTCCAGCACGTCCTTTGTAACCAGTATTTCCACATTTATCGCACCCTACAGCTTTATAGAAGGTTTCCTTTTCAATTTCTTCATCTGTGAATCCAATTCCTTTCGCTATCTCCGGATGCGGATTATACTCTTCCCTGCACTCTTTGCACAATCTTCTTATTAATCGCTGAGCTACAACAAGGTTTACGGCATTCGCTATCAAAAAAGGTTCAACCCCCATCTTAAATAGTCGAGAAACAGCACTTGGAGCATCATTTGTGTGTAAAGTTGAAAATGTAAGGTGACCTGTATTCGCCAGCTTTATCGCGATTTCAGCTGTTTTCAAATCCCTCATTTCCCCCACAAGTACAATATCCGGGTCATGCCGAAGAATACCTCGAATGGATTGGTCAAATGTCATATGATGGCTAATTTTTAGCTGCCTCGCTCCTTCAATGATATATTCAACAGGTTCCTCAACCGTCAAAACATTTTTTGTGGGATCAATAACAGCATAGAGTGCGGCTACAAGAGTTGTGGATTTACCACTACCTGTTGGTCCAGTAATAATTACGATACCCGAAGGTTTTTGGATGGATTTTATAAAATTGGCCTTGGCGTTGGTCTGTAAACCCAATTTATCCAAATCACGGATTACGTTTCTGTCATCAAGTACCCGAATTACAATTGATTCAAACTTTCGGTCGAACTGTTTACCAACAATGGGCATAATGGAAACGCGATATCGAATCCCTACATTATCAATCTGGCGCTGGATAAATCCATCTTGAGAGCTGTCTCTTTCAAACCGGTCAACATTTCGTGTTTTGTCTTTTATAACTGCGGAAATGGCTTCGGGCTTAACATTTTTTTGTTGATACCAAAGCTGAAGCTTTCCATCCGTTCGGAATCTAATATCAGTAGTTGTAGGCGAACTTGGAACAATGTGCATATCACTAACTCCTTGGCGCACAGCTTCAACAAACATACCCTCAACTAATGAGTTAAGCATACTTTGGTTGATTTCGGCATCAATTTCTTCTTCATTAACATCCTCGTCAGCCTTGTCAAAATTAGTTTCCTCGTAATCGATTTCTTCGAGCAGGTCCAGAAATTCATTTTTTTGCTCGTAAACCTTCGAAAGGATTTCTTCAATTACCTCATACTTGCAATAAACGAGCTCCGTTTGCTTGAAATTGACTTTATTCAGTATGCCCTGAATATTTGGATCTGAGGGATCTGCCGCCGCAATGGTGAGCGAATTAGCTGCACGCTGGTACGGAACTGCTTTATGATGAACGAGTTCGTCAATAACCTCTTTGGGGAGTTTCTCTACATTTTCTTTGATATGCTCAATTACGTCGTCAGGAATATCATCAACGTCTTGTTGTACTTCCCTAAAAGCGTAAATATTAGCAATCTCTTTCATGATCTGATGCCGGTTAAGACCCAGGTCCTGAAATAGAATTTGACCTAAACGACGGCTGCTTTCAGTAGGTTCTTCCGCCAAAATCGCTAATCCTTTCTGTAGCTGCTCATCGGTTATAATTCCTTTTTTTACAAGGATATCCCCAATATGTCTTCTGATATTTATTTTACCCATATAATATCTTTATTGACAAATTGTATTTTTAACCCGTTGATCTCAAATCCTTTCATAACAATGCTCATTATGGACTTGAAGGACTAATAACAGCTGCTTCGGATGAAACTATGGTAATTCCAATTAACGCCACCATAATGAACATGTTTATAAACAGATTGATGATATCAATCACCGACTGCATTTTATAAGTGGTTTGCAGTTCATAATATTCAGCCAGCTGACGTGCATTTTCCCGAAGTGCTCCAGATTCTGCCCCTAACCTAAAACGACTGATTGCTGTTCTGGTAAATACTCCAGTGTCTTCCATCGATTCTATCAATCCAGCCCCATCCTTCAACATTCTTTTGATAGCAACTTCCTTAATCTGCTTCTCCATGTATTTATTTCTACAGGCTTCCGCAGCTATTTTAATCACTTCAATATTCTGTCCAGAACCACTGTATAGCGTATAAAAAACACGCGCGAAAATTTCTATACTTGTTTTGTGCATCAAATCACCAATCACCGGAACATGGATCAGGTGTTTATCTACCATTAGCTTGCCTTTTGGAGTTTTTACAAAATAGATAAAACCTGCCATCGGTATCAAAAAGGAAGCCAGGATAAGAACCCAATAATCTTGCAACCAATAACTTAAATTAAGTGTGGCCGCAGTCATTGGCGGCAGTTCAATATTCATTTCAAGAAACATTTCTGCAGTAGCCGGGAAAATATATCCCACATAAAAAAGTACAACGCCAATAACAGCCAAAACAGTAACGGTAGGCATCATAAGGGCGCGTTTCATGTTCTTCTTGAAATCAGCATCCCTTTCCATGAACTTGGCGGTACTTTCAAAAACAAGCCCCATATTACCCGATGTAGACGCCACACTTAGCATATAAGCGGCAAACTTTCCAAAAACATCTTCGTGCTTACTGTATACTTCCGTACCCTCTTTACCGTCTTTTAAATCTTTTTGAATGGTCTTGATAACCTCTTTCATCCGCTTGTTGGCGGTATCTTCATAAAGCAGGTTCAGAATTTCATCATAAGTAAGCTGTTGTTTTAATAAATCGGCAGATAACCGGATAAAGGTAACCACCTCCTGCATAGGTACACCGCCTTTAAAATCGAATAGCTTTTTATTGATTTTAAGAACCTTGTAACCCAGTTTAACCAGCGCTTTTTCAAGTTCTTCTTTACTGTAAGCTTCTTGCTCTCCTTCAATCGCTGCTTTTCCCTGCCGCTGTACTTTATAAATGAAGGAAGTTTTTTGGTCAAGAGCTTTAATATTGAAGCCGTTAGTTTTGCTAAGACGGTCAACTTTCAACTTAGCTTCCTTCTTATTATCTGCTTCGAACTCTGTTTGTATAGATTTTCCTTTTTGGGAAATAGCTTTCAGCCTAAATTGTGCCATGATAAAATTGATAATTCTAATTAACTGCTCTTAGATACATTATAATTACCTGGCTTGCGAGCGCCCCCGATAATACCACAATGTTATCTTCCCTACGTATATTTCAAATTTTCACTAAATAATGTAAACCTTCAACTAACTTAACTCAAGATAATTTGCCCACACATATGTTACAATAAACAATATGTTTTTCAAAAATCAGCTATAAATAGTTTTGCGTTGTAATAGCCAAATACAGGCAGTTCAATAAAAAAAAAGAATCCTGCAAAACCTACAGGATTCTTTACAATAAAATGCAATAGAAATGCTGTTATTATTTCCAGCCTGCACGATCCATTAGTTGAATCGCTTCCGGATTATTTCTTCCAAGAGCTGCCACATTTACCTGATCGCTCTCAAATTCCCCGAATTCTATAAGCACTTCAGCAAGTTCTGCGTTTTCATTTATAGGATATTCATTATTGCCACTTATGAAATATTTCTGCGCTTCTGGAGTAGTCAGATATTCCAAAAATCGGGTAGCATTTTCTTTATTGGGAGCATTCTTCAGAATTCCAGCTCCACTTATATTTATATGAGCACCGCGCTCCCCTTCTCCCTGATTAGGAAATATAAACTTCACTTTTGATGCCGCTTCGTTATCGGCCTCATCATTTCCTGTAATCATGACCGCAAGATAATAGTGGTTTGAAATGGCTACATCACACACACCTGTTGCAACCGCTCTTATTTGATCCCTGTCTCCACCTTGCGGGTTTCGTGCAAAGTTTGAAACCAAACCTTCAGCCCATTCTTCCGTAGCTTCAACACCGAGCGTTTCGATGAAAGACCCCACCAACGACTGATTATAAATATTGTTAGAAGAACGAACGCAAATTCGGCCTTCAAAACGTGGATCAGCAAGATCTTCATATTTCAGGTTTTCATAGTCTTCAACCTTTTCAGGGTTAACAACCAACCCTCTTACCCGCTTAGAAAGCCCGATCCAAAGCCCATCGGGATGCCGGAACTCCGCTGGAATTCGATCTGCAAGAACATCTGATTCTACCGGCTGCAAAATATCTGCTTCTTCAGCTCTCCAAAGCCGGCCTGCATCTACGGTTATTAAAATATCTGCGGGGGAATTTATACCCTCGCTTTTTACGCGCTCAATCAATTCGTCAGAACCGCCCTCTATCAGATTTACTTCAATACCAGTAGTTTCAGTGAATTCAGAATAAAGTTCCTGATCGGTATCATAATGGCGTGCAGAATAAACATTTACTTCTTCTTGATTCGAACATGATGCAAATAGAAGTAGGCAGGTTATTGACAGTAGTGAAAATTTCATATTATTTGTGGGGTTTTATTTTAATTGTGATGAAAATTCACAGGAAATTAAAGATTATTTAGAATTAATCTAAATTAATGAAATCAAAAAAAGTTAAAGTTCATCTTCCTCCAGAAGAGCTTGATGTGCAACCTATTGAAAAAGCTCAAACTTTAGCCTCTGAATGGTATTTCGATGCTTGTATTTTTGATTTCGAATTGGAGCATTTATTCTCTAATCACTGGCAGTATGTTTGCCATGTTAATCAAATTCCAGAGCCTGGAGATTCTTATTCATCTGAAGTTGCCGGTAATCCTATTCTGGTTTTTCGGGATATGAAGAATGAGATAAAAGCTTTCTATAATGTCTGCAAACATCGCGGCGGCCCTCTCGCAGTTAAAAAAGGAACGCGAACGGTTTTACAATGTCAGTATCATGGCTGGACCTATCTTGATGACGGCTCGCTCCGCGGAGTTCCTGACTGGAATCTTGTGGAGCTTTTTGATAAGAAAGATTTTGGTTTAGAACCTTTTGAAATCGAAATTTGGAACGGGCTTATTTTTGCCAGAATTCAACAACAGGATTTTGCTATAAAAGAACTTCTTTCTGGGATTGAAGAACGAATTGCTCCCATCACCCCGAAAAACCTGCAATTTTATAGCGAAGAAGTCTACACTATTGAGTGCAACTGGAAAGTGTATGTTGATAATTTTCTGGAAGGATATCACATTCCCATCGTGCATCCGGAGCTGGCTAATTTGCTTGATTACAGGGCTTATGTAACGGAAACTTCGGAATGGTTTTCGTTGCAGCACAGCCCTTTCAAAGCAGAAGAGAATATTTACTCTGAGTCGGGTGGAGAAGCTTTTTACTACTTTGTATTCCCGAATATAATGTTGAATATTTTACCGGGAAGACTTCAAATGAACAGCGTGATTCCTGTTTCGCCAACCAGGTGCAAAGTGCTTTTTAGTTATTTTTATGATGATATTTCATCACCCCAAAAAAAGAAATCCATAAAAGAGGACATTGCATACAGTGAGCAAATTCAGCAAGAAGACATTGAAATTTGTGAGGCCGTTCAGCGTGGATTACAGTCAAGAGTGTATCAAAAGGGGCGATTTTCTGTTAAGCGGGAATCCGGCGTGTATCATTTCCAGAGCCTGCTGAAAAGAGAGTTTAAAAAGTTGCTTAGCTCTATGTAGGCTGGTGATTTTGAGGATCGAGCCATCTCAGGGTTTCCCATCTGTACATTCCGCTATTGTGGCCGTCTCCCCAGGTAATTTTTATGGCGTGATTTCCCACTTGCTGTAAATCCCGAATCTCAATTCGGGAAGGATTTTCTTCGAAAAAAGCACTGATATCAAACTCAGACATTTTACCATGTCCACCACGACACATAACACAAGGGCAATTTTTGCGCAAACCAAACAGTGGATAAACAGAAGTTTGGCCATCTTTCCAGGTAACTTCCAGAACCTGCTCTTTATTACTAACTTCGATTGAGGTTGGGGTGGTTGCTTCGTCCATTTGTATTTATCTTTCAGAATTAAAATCCAATCAAAATTAACCAATGCTCTGGATAATTGTATCGGCATTTATTGTGGCTTTTTTAAGTTTATTACTGGGCTATAAGCACCTTTTGCACCTTGACCAGGTTACTCCTCGAAATTTAGCAGTCAGTTTGATTGCCATAGCGATTGTTTTTTTGTTTCTGCAATGGCTGCATCGTGCTGGCTGGTTTCCTGAGGCCGTAGCCGGTGCGACCATGGCTAATATTTACGCTTCCATTTTTGGATTTTTTACCGGAGCTGCGATTCAGCAATACCTTCAGAAAATAAAGAGCGGTGACATTCTCTATGTAAATCGCTCGTTCTGGACCGACATCATCCCTTATGTAATTGCAATTGGATTGATTTTATTCGGAATTCAGCGGACTTCTCTCCTTTCCGAGCTTCCATTTACACCCATTCGGGTAACTTCAGGACTTTCAATTATCGCAGTTGGAGTTTATAGTTTCACCATCCGGCTGATTCCAGAATTCCGAAAGGAAGGCTTTATTTTGTTGGATAGATTTATCGATTGGGATAACTTTATAACCTATTCATGGTTTTCGGAAAACGTAATTGAAATCGAATATAAAAAAGATGAAACTCTTAAAAGTTTCAAAACCATGATTCCAGATGAAGATCATTTACTGATTGAAAAAAATCTCTCCAGACAAATTACAGCACGTCTTGAAAAGGATGATTTTGAAGAACTCGATAATTGACACTCAACAATTAAAACTTTTCCAATGGCATCTTTTGATATTGTAAACGAAATAAACGCCCAAGAAGTAGACAACGCCATTAATAATACCGTAAAAGAAATAGCTACGCGCTACGATTTTCGCGGGTTGAATACCGAAGTGACTTTCCACAGCAAAGAAAACCGAATTCATTTAGTTGCCGCAGAAAGCATGAAACTGAAAGCTGTGCAGGAAATGCTGATCAAGAATTTTATTAAACGGGGAATCAATTCTAAAGTGCTTGATTTTGGTGAACCGGAAGGAACTTCCCATGGACATCTGAAAATGGATGTTAATTTGAAAGAGGGAATTGACCGGGAATCCGCAAAAAAAATTGTAAAGGAGATAAAAAACCTGAAACTAAAAGTTCAGCCTCAAATTCAGGACGATCAGGTTCGGGTGGATGGTAAAAAGATTGACGAATTACAGGCGGTTATCCAACACCTGAAAGGAAAAGATATGGGCGTTCCTTTGCAGTTTGTAAATATGAAGTAAAGAAATTTTGAATGTTGAGTTATGAATTTTGAGTTATTCCATCATAATTCAGCATTCAAAATTTATAATTATTGTTTAAAACTTCTCTCCCATTCCACCATAATGCACTTGTTCTTCACGTAATCGAGATTGTTCTCTTCAGCGATTTTTTCGGCCTCTGGGGATGAAACATCAAGTTGAGTCCAAACCACAGGATTCTGGCCTGTCTTCGCTTTCCATTCAGCAACGTCTTGAACAGCTTCCGCACTATATTTAGAATTACGGAACACATTCACAATATCAATTTGAATGGATTCGGGAATCTCGGTTAGCTTTGGGTAACATTTTTCACCCAAAATCTCATCTGCCACTGGATTTACAGGAATGACTTTATAACCACGTTCTTGCAAAAACTTAGCTGCGTAATTGCTTGTCCGGTGATTATCGGGTGAGCACCCAATCATAGCGATGGTTTTTGATTCGGAAAGAATTTCTTTTGTCTGGGATTTTATATTAATCATTAAACAAAGGGTTTAGGACATCAATTGTCTTTAAAAATCAGTATGTTTAAGCTCATTAACACATTAATAATTCCTAAAATTAAAAGGATTTGTTTTGGCAACAGTTCAAAAAGGTAATATCGTAAAAGTACACTACACAGGCAGACTATCAGACGGATCAATATTTGATTCTTCTGTAACCCGGGATCCTCTGCAAGTAACTCTTGGAGAAGGGCAACTTATCCCCGGTTTTGAAGATGCCTTGATTGGTATGAATGTTGGAGATAAAACCACAACAGAAATTCCCGCAGCAGAAGCTTATGGCGATCGCAGAGATGATCTTGAAGTAAACATTGAGAAATCTCAACTGCCGGAAGACATAGACCCAGAAGTTGGAATGCAACTTCAATTAAATCAACCTAACGGCCAACCCGTTCCGGTTCAGATTACAAAAGTTGAAGACGAAAACATTGTCATTGACGCTAATCACCCATTAGCCGGCAAGGATTTATCATTCGATATAGAAGTGATAGATATTGTTGAAGACAAATAAACCACTATCATAATTTATAAAAGGAGTGCTCCGTAAGGTGTACTCCTTTTTTTATATTTGATGCTTTAACATTTCCTAAAAAACTCTCTGCATGGCTGATTTTTCTTCCAAAAGTATAATCTCTGTAACCTGTCCAAAACGCATCACTCCGTATCTCCAAAAAGAACTCATTGATTTAGGTTTTCCTATTTTGAAAGAACGGTTAGCAGGCGTTGAAACAGAAGGAAGCCTTAACGACTGCATGATGCTCAACCTCTGCCTGCGCACTGCGCACCGGGTTCATTTTCAGTTAAAAGAATGCACTGCCAATAATGCCGATGAGCTGCACAAGCAACTCGTTACCATCCCGTGGGAAGATTTTATCGATAAACATGGCTATGTGAGTGTTACTTCCTTCATCAAAAATAAAAGCATTACGAACACGCAGTTTGCGAACCTGAAAGTAAAAGATGCTATCGTGGACAGAATTAGGGGAAAAACCGGAACTCGACCCGATTCTGGCCCTGATCTAAATAAAGCGGTAGTTTTTCTTTTCTGGAAAGATAGTCAGGTGCAGATTTATCTCGACACTTCCGGAGAATCGATTTCTCGGCGGGGCTATCGTACCGAAAGTCATATCGCACCCATGCAGGAAACTCTTGCCGCCGCGCTTGTGCTGGCAAGTAAATGGGAACCGGGACAGAATTTTATCAATCCCATGTGCGGAAGCGGAACAATAGTTATTGAGGCTGCACTTCAGGCACTAAATCGAGCTCCCGGCTTACTGCGTCCGAATTTCGGGATAAAGCATATCCTTGGTTTTAATGAAGAACGATGGAGTGATCTGAGGTCAGATTTGAAGAATAAGTCCACAAAGGATTTCGAGGGACAAATAATCGCTTCCGATAACAATGTACAAGCTATTGATGCAGCTCAGAAGAATATTCGAACCGCTGGTTTGGATCATCTCATTGACTTAAGAAAATGTGATTTTAGGGAAACGGAAGTTCTATCCGGAGAATCTGGAGTGGTAATGTTAAATCCGCCATATGGCGACCGAATGGGTGATGAAAATAACCTCGGAGATTTATATCAATCGATTGGAGATTTTTTCAAAAATGAATGCAAAGATTATTGGGGATATGTTTTTACGGGGAATTTTGACCTCGCGAAAAAAATAGGTTTACGCACCAGTCAGCGCATCGAGTTTTATAATTCTACCATTGATGCACGATTGCTCGAATTTGAGCTTTACTGATTTAATAAGATTAAGGATTAATGGGATTTTTAGCTCTGCGGCATCACTCAATAGCGCCTTCAATAAATCACTCGAAGGCAGGATCATCTGAGAAATCTCTCAATCCCACTAATCTGTAGTTCTGTTTTTTGCCTCTATCCATTTGCTCATAAATCGGGTACTTGCAAGATGATGGTGCTGAAGCATAGCACCGGTGAAATTATCTCTTCGGTGATTTTTTAGGTTTTCGAGAAGTTCAGAAACATTGTTCACTAACTTCTCTCCCAGTTCATCTTCTGGATATAATCCATTAATAATTTGAATTCCCTGTTCTTGCGAAGTTTTCCACCTGTCTTCGTTGCTATAAAGTTCTACAGCAGCATTCGCAAGTTCATCTGCATTATTCGCAATCATTCCCGGCCAGAGAAAATCACCATGCATTGATTCAGCTCCAATATCGGTAGTAACGCTCGGTGTTCCGCATTGCATGGCTTCAATCAGCTTTCCTTTGAGGCCGGCTCCAAATCGCAGCGGTGCTAACATTACCCTTGCCTGCCCTACCACTTTCTTGGCGTCATCTGCTCTTCCTTTTATCAAAAAACCTTCTTTGGGATTATCAAGCTGTTCTACTTTTTGAGATGAATATGCGCCGTAAATATGAAGCTCAGCTTTCGGAAGTTTAGCTCGTATCAATGGCCAAATTTCTTCCTTCAGATACAAAACAGCGTTCCAGTTTGGCTCGTGCAGAAAATTCCCAATTGATACAAAGTTGGCTCGGTGATGGTAATCAGCCCAGCAATCAATATCTGTCTTCTCCAACTCATTAAGCATAAATGGAAGATGAAATAATAAGCTCTGATCTACTTTGAAGAAATTCTTCAGGAGATTCATCTCATATTCAGAAATAATCAAAGACAAATCACACCGCCAGATACTCGCGATTTCCCGTTTTGCCACATCTGAGATCAAATCCGAGTTGTCGAACTCTCTTCCCTTTTTCCAGGCTTGTTCTCGGCCAAATCTCAGGCAATGAAGATCTTCGGTATCCAACATTCGCAAAGCGCCTGCACAATGTTCGGCTACTCGCCATCCAAACTGTTCTTCAGTCATAAACCGGTCAAATAAAACTACATCAGGATTCAGTTTCCTGATGAAATCATCAAAAGACGAATTATTAAGCTCAATTTGAAAACAATCAATCCCTGATGTTTCTAAATCAGCACTAAAGCTACTTTTAGATGCAGCTGAGGCAAAAACAATTTCCCACTTATTTGATTGGAATAGCTCCAAAAGCTGCATTATCCGGGAACCTGCCGCGGAGGATTTTGGCTCTGGCCAGACTTTTCCGAGTACTACTATTTTTCTGCTTTGCATCTTCTGGATTCTGCTATGATATGTTCAAATAATTTCAGATTATCACCATCGTCTAAACTCATTGGATTTTCCACCTAACTTACCTTAAAAAAATATGAACGCACTTAAAGCTACTCTTACTTTATGTAGTTTATTATTTGTCTCACTCTGCATAACTGAACCTGTTCAGGGGCAGTTTTCTATCGATTCTACCAAAACTTACCTGGTTATAAAAAATGATGGATCTGAATTCGTTGGTAAAATTCTTTCTCATGATGCCCGTGAAATCTTAATTGCAACCAATAAACAGGGACAAGTTATTATCCCTCGCCACGAAATTAAAGAAATACGTGAGCTGGATGAAGAAGAAATCACAAATGAAGGTAATTTAAGATTAACGGAACTTTTTGCTACCCGCTACTTTATCGCTACAAATGGATTACCCATGAAAAAAGGCGATAGTTATATAATTTGGAATTTATTTGGACCGGATTTACAGTTCGGGGTTTCAGATAATTTTGGCCTTGGGATTATGACCAGCTGGGTTGGTTATCCAATAATTGGTTCGGCAAAATACACTCTTAATTTAGGTGAAAATACCAATCTTGCATTAGGCACTTTGCTGGGAACCGGCTCATGGGCACTTCCCGAATTTGGAATAGCTCTACCCTACAGTGCGTTAACCTTTGGCGACCGCGCAAAGAATATCACTTTTTCTGTAGGATATGGGGGCGTATGGGTTGATAATGAATCCGATGGCAGGGCATTGTTATCAATTGCGGGAATTACTAAAGTGAGTGAAAAATTCAGCTTTGTATTCGATTCATTCATAATTACAGGCTCATCAAACGATAGCGGTGCCGCTTTGCTGATTCCTGGAATTCGTGTACAAACCCAGAATGACAGAGCCTTCCAATTAGGTTTTGCCGGTGTAGCTGCAGATGGGAAACTCTCTCCTCTTCCAATTCCAATGATTCAATGGTTCAGGAAGCTTTAAAGTGTAAGGGTTATTTTTTCTGGATTATGGTGATGCCATCCCGAAGAGGAATCATAATCTGATCTACCCTTTTATCTTCCGCAACCATTTTATTGAAATCATGAATGGCTTCTGATTTTTGATCATTGGGATTTAGCACGCTTCCTCCCCAAAGCGTATTATCAGCGGCTAAAATTCCACCAGAAGTTAGTTTTGAGAGCAACTTTTCGTAGTACAATGGATAGCTCACTTTATCGGCATCAAGAAAAATGAAGTCAAAGATACCCTCTATTCCATCAAGCAAATCCCGAGCATTTCCTTTCATCATGATAATTTTTTTATGCTGATCATATCGCTTGAAATGATTAGTAGCTATTTCCTGAAACTGTTCGTTCATCTCTAAGGTGATAATTGTTCCGTCTTCTGGTAAAACCTCAGCCATAGCAAGAGCCGAATAGCCGGTAAAAGTACCAACTTCCAGTACGCGCTTAGCACCACTGATTTTGATAAGCATTTTAAGGAGCTGAGCTATCGAATTACCGCTCAGCATATCGATAAACTCCAGCTCATTTGCTGAAGACTCCACTAATTCCTGAAGATTTTCAGATTCCTGTGAAGTCATTTTATCCACATAATCACCAATTCGGGAATCGATAATAGAAATGGTAGATTTGTTATTATTCTTGTTCATATTTGAAAGATAAAACCCAGATTAAAAATATCATCGAAAAGAATTCATCGACTTTTATACCGGCTCAGGAATCCACTTTTATAATTTGGTTTTTTGATGTTTACACCCGATTTCTAATCAAATTCAGGTTCCATAAAGTAACAATTCATCAGGAATATCAACCTGCTGAAAACTCCAGAACGGTTTACTTTTTAAATCATAATTCCTGGTGGGATGGTTTAATTCCATTGTACCTGAATCGTAAATTCTTTAACCAAAAAGCTCGGGCAATGATGGAAGACAAACAGATGCGAAAGTATCCCTTCTTTAGAAAACTGGGAGCTTTTTCCGTTAATCTTGAAGATTCCAGAGCATCCATTTCATCTCTCCGATATGCGGCAGAATCTTTGCAACGTCCAAATTCCAGTTTATTCATCTATCCTGAAGGAACCATAACACCCGTTTCCGATCAAAAACCAAAATTCAAAACCGGTCTTGCCTGGATCTATGCAAATTCTAAAAATGTAGATTTTGTGCCGGTTTCACTTTATTTACACACACTGAAAAGCAGCAAGCCCGAACTGCGTATTTTTATCAGTGAGCCTGTGCATCACGACAAAAACTTAGCCAGGGAAGAACTGACCACTTTGTTCGAAATTGACCTTCACAAATTACTTCTTAAAAACAGAGAATCAGCTGAAATTTCTGATAATAATAACTCACCAGGTCCAAGGATACATTCGTTTAGATTTTTGAACCCAATGAGGTTTCTCATTTTTATACCGAAGGCGCATATGAACCAAGGGCCAGAATTTTTTGGCATAAATTCTACCCGGAGATAAGTATTCTGAAATTCCTTTCGCCGCCAAAACTTCTCCCTTTCTTTTCATCACAGCATCACCCAAAAAACGTTGGTAAAAAGGTCCGTTATCGAGCAGTGAAGAGGTTTGGATAGTGATTTCTGTTCCGGCTGAGCTAAGCTCAAATTTGCGGACAGATTTCAAACCAAATAAATTTCTGGAATAATATGTGGGATTTACTTCTGTGAAAGTTTCTAACACTTTTTGACTCTTACGGTCAATCAGCCATGTTTCGAATTGCTGCCCCTCCTCCTTATTCATTAAATAATAAATGAGAGTAGAGTTCTTAAAATGATATCTACCCCAGTACCAATCTTTGAAACTGTCTTTCATGGGTTCAAAGCCGGTGTTATGATCAAAATACCCGGTTCCTTCGAATTCAATCTCTTCGTGTATAGAAGTTCCTTTAACCGACATCCGGGCTTCAATATTTGCCTGAGGTAGCAAAAGATTCCACGAATGTTTTTCCAAGCTTTCATTTGATGAAATCAATTCCTTGCTGCACAGATTTCCAGCACCCTTAATTGTTCCGAATAATGAATGGCCGGAATCCAGTGTTTGATTTAGCTCAATTTGGAATGTTAACTCTTCCCCGTCCGGCATAATCCTGAAGAAATTCTCGCCGATTTTTAAAAGGAAAGAATCTTCATCCCAAGAAAAATCTTCTGAGCTATATTCGAGAAAACTATAATAAATTGGTTTTCCATCTTCGTATAAGGAAATGCTAATGGCGGGGTAATTTCCAGGTTGAACCTCGCTTTTTTCTAAACCTTTTATTTGATTGGTAGAGAAAGGATTACAGTGGTAGAAAATAATTACAAATCCATGTACTCCGTCATTACTTGTACCATCAAAATACCACCATTCATAGCTCCCCGAAGGCTTATTTTGTGCCGGAGAAATAGCCGCTAAATTTGTAGAAATATTCATACCCAAATAAAAGATTAAGGAAGATGAACGGCAACCACATCTTTGCTACCTTTCGTTCAATGGAAGCTATCATCTATATTTCTATTGCCTACCTGGCGCTGACAACTTTGGTGCTCATCCGAAATTGGTTTACACTGGAAGGTTTAAATAGTTTATCCAATAATGAAGAAGAGATCGGTTTTCCCCTTGTAAGTATTTGTATTCCCGCCCGTAATGAAGAAGACGTTATAGATCGCTGTGTAACAAGTGCTTTAAAACAGGATTACCCAAATTTTGAAGTACTTATTTTGAATGATAATTCCACTGATAGAACCACCCAAATTCTCGATAAATTTTCTGGGATTATTGCCAATCTCCATCACTTAAATGGAAAACCCAAACCTGATGATTGGCTTGGAAAACCTTGGGCTTGCCATCAGTTAAGCCTACAGGCAAAAGGTAAATATCTGGTTTTTATTGATGCCGATGTGTGGCTTGAAGAATCCGCTGTTTCTAAAACGGTTTTGGCTCTTACGCAGAAAGATGCAATCACAGTTTGGCCGAAACAACATTTCGGAAGCTTTTGGGAAGCGTTAATTATTCCGCTGGTCTACCACGTTTTATACACGCTACTTCCCGCTAAATTCGTAGAACGTGACCCTGATTTTATACCCAGGTACTTACAGAAGAAGTTTTCTTTAGAGTTTGCAGCGGCTTGCGGGCAGTTTCTTGCATTCAATAAAGAAGCTTATCACAAAATTAATGGCCACAGGTCTGTGAAAAATGAGATTGTGGAAGATGTGAAGCTGGCAAAAATCCTTAAGGGAAGAAACTTAGGACTGAAAATGTATCATGGAGTTGGAACTGTACATTGCCGTATGTATCAGAACCACAATGAACTTTGGCAGGGTTTCAGAAAGAATTTTTTTGCGGGTTTCAGTTATAATATTCCAAAGTTTATAGCGGCGGCAATTTTGCACATTATGGTTTTTATTCTCCCATTCATTATTGCAGGAGTTAGTTTATTCGGGGATGCGGATTTTTTTAAGCTCTCTTTGATACCCATTATTTTGATTTTCTTTCAGCGCCTTCTTTTAGATATTCGATTTGGGTGGAATCCCTTATTCAGTCTTTTGCATCCTGTTGCAGTTCTCTGGTTTCAAGGGCTTGCAATTCGGAGTGTTTCCGATTATTTATCGGGGAAAAAAGCCATGTGGAAAGGCCGGGAAGTGTGATTAATTTTCGCGAAATATTCGTGAATATTGTTTTCTTTTTTGCAGATTGATGAACATATTGGAGGTACATGAAAGCATTGATTGAGAAATATCTGAAGTATCTGAAAATCGAACGGAATGCTTCGAAGCACACTATAATTTCCTATCAAACCGACCTGCTTTCTTTCCTTGAGTTTACAGCAAATCTTGAGCAAATCACCCCCGAAAAAGTTGATGCGTCTAATATCACCCGGTTAACAATACGGCTATGGTTAGGTGAACTTTCTGAAATAGGCATGGCGAAAAGCACCATTGCACGAAAAGTAGCCGCTTTGCGTTCTTTTTTTAAATATTGTTTTAAACGCGGCCACATTCAAAATAATCCTGCACATTTGCTTGTTGTACCCAAAAAAGAACAAACACTCCCGAAAACAGCTACGATCGAAGACATTGAGAGAATGATGGATGCCGTAAATATGGACACCGTTAAAGGACTGCAAGACCGCACCATTTTAGAATTATTTTATGCAACCGGAATTCGCTTGAGCGAGTTAACAGGATTGAACCTCACCGACGTTGATTTGAGGCAAAATCAGATTACGGTTACCGGAAAAGGCAATAAGCAACGCATTGTTCCACTTGGAAAAACGGTTTCGGAAAAACTGGCTGAATTCCGAAAAAAGAGAACCGAATTATATGGAGAACGAACCGACAGTGATGCCCGAAAAGCGTTATTTATCGCCGCAGGCGGCCAGCGAATGTATGATCGGGCAGTGCGGTATATGGTAGAAAAGTATTTGAAGCAAACGAGTGAAGTCACTCAAAAAAGCCCTCACGTATTACGCCACAGTTTTGCCACACACATGCTAAATAATGGTGCAGACATTCGCATAATCAAAGAATTTTTAGGGCATGCAAGCCTTGCGGCCACTCAGGTATACACACATACCAGTGTAGAAAGATTAAAGAATATATATGAACAAGCTCATCCAAGAGCTAAAAATTAAACCTAAGGAGTAGATTATGAAAACTACATTCACAGCACGACATTTTGACGCCAGCACCGAACTCCAGGATTACTGTAGAGATTATGTACAGAAATTAGAGCATTTCTATGATCGAATAGTAATGTGCGACATCATATTGGAGCCTACTCCATCCAATGAAAATCCGCAGCAGGCAGAATTAATTGTGAAAGTACCCAAGAAAGTGATTACCGTTAAGGAAGAAGCGGCTACCTATGAACAAGCCATTCATAATGCTGTAGAAGTTTTGAGCCGACAATTGAAACGGTACAAAGATAAAATGCACTCCATAAACTAAATTATATGCCTTTTACTTCGCAGGAACCTATCCCCCGAAAGGAACAGATTACCGTTACCTATCTCGTAAAGCGTTTAAGGGAAAGAGTAAATATGAATATCGTTTCCTGTACATCGGAAGATTGCAGTAAAAATCGTTTTGTAACCGAAGCGGACTTACACCGGCCGGGATTGGCTCTTGCGGGTTATATTAAGCTTTTTACGTATCAGCGTATTCAGATAATTGGGAATACCGAAACTCAGTTTCTCGAAAATCTTAGTGCCGATAAACAGAAAGAGGCCTTTCGAAAAATCACACAATTTGATATCCCGGTGATTTTCTTAACAGATAACAATGCCCTTCCGGATTATTTATTAGAAATTGCCCTTGCTGAAAGTATTCCGATTTATTCTACGGAGATGGAAACCACCCGTTTTATGTACATTCTTCGAGATTTTCTTGAAGATCAGTTTGCCATTCAAACCATGGTTCATGGTTCTATGGTAGATGTATATGGAATTGGAATTTTAGTAGCTGGCAAATCGGGAATTGGAAAAAGTGAGGTGGCTCTGGATTTAGTAGAACGAGGACATCGTTTGGTTGCCGATGATGTGGTAATGCTCACTAAAAAAAATAATATTTTGATGTCCTCAGCCACTGAAATGAGCAAACATTTCATGGAAATCCGAGGGCTTGGTATTGTTGATGTATTGTCTATGTTTGGCATTCGCTCCATCCGCTATCAAAAAAGACTGGAAGTGATTTTAGAGCTCACTCTTTGGGACGAAACCCGCGAAGTAGAACGCACCGGCCTCGACAGCGACTCCGTAAATGTTCTTGGCTTGGATATTCCTTTGATTCATTTGCCCATCACCCCGGGGAAAAATATTACAGTTATTGCGGAAGTGATAGCGATGAATTACCTGCTGAAACATTATGGTTATGACCCTGCTAAAGCTTTTCAGGATCGCATTCAATCAAGCATAAGAGATAAAATGGCGGGTAAGGACAGCCTTCCAAAAAGAGCTATTGAATATTTTGAAGGTGATATCGAGTAACATTAGATTTTCTGTCACTATTTGAATGTGAACTTGAGGTTATTATCTTAAGCAAGTTTTTGAATCAGGTTAGTATATGTCAATAAAGAATCACTACTACTACGACCAGAAAAATTGTGAGTTTGTGCCTATCGAGTACAATCGCATCGAACAAGTTGTTTACAACCTCTCTATCTGGATTTTATCTGGAGTTATATTAACAGGTATAGGAATAATTTTGCTTGCCACTAATGTCGGAACCCCTGCCGAATTAGCTCTCAAAGCTGAAAATCAAGCGCTATATGCGCAACTTGAATCTACCTCAGAAGCATTGGTGTCTTTTGATGCTAAAATAAATGAAATCGCTCAAAACGATAATGAGGTTTACCGATCTGTTTTGGGAATGGACCAAATTTCCTACGAAGAAAGGCAAGCGGGTATTGGTGGTTCAGATCCCTACGAAGAGTTTGACGTATTCACTCAATCAACTTCAGAACTGTTAAAGCAAACGGCTTCCAAAGTAGATAATCTGGAACGGCGAATTGGAATTCAGAAACTAAGTTTTGAAGAGATAAAGGTTCAGTACAATCTCAATAAAGAGAAAATGAGTCACATACCAGCTATAAAACCAACTGGTGGGATTATGCTGAGTGGTTATGGAGTGAGATATCATCCTATTTTAAAGTATAACAGGCGCCACAATGGTATTGATTTTCGAGCGGATATAGGTGACCCCGTATTTAGTACCGGAAATGGAAAAATCAAATTTGCTGGTCGCCAGAGTACTTTGGGTTTGATTGTGATTGTTGATCATGGTTTTGGCTACGAAACCATGTATGCTCATTTATCCGCATTGCCAAAAGGAATTAAAAAAGGCGTTGCTGTAGAACGTGGGCAAAAAATTGCACTCGCCGGCGACTCCGGTCTTTCTGAAGGCCCTCATCTTCATTATGAAGTACATTATAATTCAAAACCCGTAGATCCCATCTACTTTCTCTTTGCAGATACTTCTCCCGAGGAGTACGCAATGTTTAAACAAATATCAGAGACAAATAAAAACTCTCTCGATTAATTTTCTTTGTGTTTCTGATCAATTTATCATTTGGCCTCATCTTAACATATAAATTATGAAGCACTTTCTGTCTGCTTTAACTTTTTCATTCATCCTCCTCTCTCCCGCTTTCTCACAGGTAACAACCAATACACATGCAATTCATGCCGAAGAGCTTATTGAGTCGGCTATGGAAAGTGATGAAGCCTGGGAACGGCTCGTTTACCTTGCTGATACATTTGGGCCTCGTTTTAGTGGTTCCGAAAACCTCGAGAATTCTATTGACTGGATTGTAGAAACCATGGAATCGGATGGTTTTGACCGGGTATGGACTCAACCTGTAAAAGTACCGAATTGGATTCGTGGAGAAGAGTCAGCGATTTTAACTTCACCATACAAAAAAAACCTACCAATGTTAGGTCTCGGGGGAAGTATTGCCACTCCTGAAAATGGCATTACCGCGGAAGTGATCGTCGTTCAAAGTTTTGAGGAATTAGAACAAGTATCTGATAAAGTTGAAGGTAAGATTGTACTTTACAACGTTGAATTTACGACTTACGGTGCAACCGTTGCTTACCGAACAAATGGCGCGGTTGAAGCCGCCAAGCACGGAGCTGTAGCGAGCCTGGTGCGCTCTGTGGGGTCTTATTCGATGCAAACTCCTCATACAGGCGTTTCTCGCTATCAGGAGGGTGTACAGAAGATTCCTCACGCAGCTATTACGGTAGAGGATGCAATGTTGATTCAAAGATTGTATCAGCGGGGCGAGAAAGTTGAAATTACTCTCAAAATGGAAGCCGAAACCTTGCCTGACGCAGATTCCAGAAACGTAATTGCGGAAGTTACCGGGAGTGAGTTTCCTGATGAGATTATTGTGATGGGTGGCCATATAGATTCCTGGGATGTTGGCCAGGGCGTGATGGATGATGGAGGCGGGTGTATCGCAGCCTGGGAAGCCGTCCGATTGATGATTGAACTTGGAATAAAACCAAAACGCACAATTCGTGTGGTTTTGTGGACTAACGAGGAAAATGGCTTACGAGGCGCTGAAGAATACCATCGTTGGGTAAAAGAAGATGAGCGGTCTTTAGAAAATCATGTATTAGCGATTGAATCTGATGCCGGAGTATTTGACCCGAGGGGGTTTGGATTTTCGGGAAGTGAACAAGCTTATGAAATGCTTTCAGAAATTGGCGGACATTTGGAATCTATAGATTCAGGAGTGGTAACAAAAGGTGGTGGCGGTGCGGATATTGGCCCTCTTATGCGTGATGGCGTTCCTGGCATGGGACTAACGGTGGATGGCTCAAAATACTTTTGGTATCATCACACAGATGCAGATACGATTGATAAATTAGAGAAAACTGATTTTAATGAATGTGTGGCAACTATGGCGGTATTCGCATATATGGTAGCGGATATTGACGAACGATTGCCTCGTTAACTTGGACTGTTTTCAGGTAGATATTTGCTTAGATACATACTCGGCTTCTAATAACTCTCCCGCTTTTATGGATTTCTTGAGCCATTCAATTTTAAGAAGCTCGATTTCATCCGTAGTCAGTCTCCAGTTATTATTTGAACTGCGTAATCTTCTTGAAACATTATGCAGGCAAATCGCGGCGCTTACCGAAATATTAAAACTCTCACTAAACCCAGACATCGGTATTTTCAAGAAACCATCAGCCATGGCTTTTGCCTGCTCACTTATACCCTCTAATTCTGAACCGAATACTAATGCGATTTTGTCATCTATCGGGAAATCGTTCAGGTTTGATTCTTCCTCATGAGGAGTAGTAGCAATTACCTGATACCCTTCTGATTTCAGCTTATCAAAGCAATGTTTTGTGTTGTTAGTTTTAGGTTCATTGTAGCGATGAAGGGTTAGCCAGCGATCAGCACCTATAGTTACCTGATCTGATGCTTCAAATGGATTTCGGTTTTCTATGATATGGACATCCTGAATTCCAAATCCATCACAACTTCGTAAAACTGCACTTGCATTGTGGGGTTGATAAATGTCTTCGACTACAACTGTGATATGCCTTGTTCGCTGCTCAACAACTTCTTCTATTTTTTGCCAGCGAGATTCTGTGGTAAATCCCCGCAAGTACTCGATTAAACCTATTCGGTAAGCTTTTTCCATGGTGAAGCAATCATCCCGCAAATCACACTAAATCATTTACATCTAAAAGTAAAACCCTTCTTACGTACCGTCTCGATATAGTCATTTTCTGTATGCTCTCGGATCTTTTTTCTCAAATAGCTGATGTAAACATTTATATAATTGGTTTGAGTATCAAAATGAATGTCCCAAACTTTTTCTGCGAGTTCTTCTTGGGTAATAATTCGATTTCTGTTCTTAAGGAAATAGACCAGCAAATTAAACTCATTATTTGTTAGCTGAACTTTTAAATTTTTGATAGAAAATTCTCGTCTAAGCAGGTTTACTTTAAGTTCACCACAACTTAGCTGTTGATCGCCGCCGTTCTCGGTTCTTCTTTTAATGGCGTTCAACCGTGCTATAAGCTCTTCGGTATTGAAAGGTTTGGTGAGGTAGTCATCTGCGCCAACTTTCAGACATTTAACTTTAACATTCGTCTCTTGTTCGCCAGAAAGGATTAAAACTGGTGTGGCGATATTTTTTGCTCTTAGGTTTTTACAAACTTCGTAGCCATCACCATCAGGAAGACCTAAATCAAGGATAATCATTTCAAACTCATTACCCCCAGCCATTTGCTCGCCATCTGTAGCATTGTCGGCAGTTGAGACTGAGTTTCCATTATGTTCCAGAACTGCTTTTACCAATGTACGAACTGAAGGATCGTCTTCAATAACAAGTATATTCATTTCCTTTGTTGAGATTGAAATTGTAGCTTTTTGTGAGCGATATCCTAACGATTAATGAACTCCTTTGCAATAATTTAATTAAAAAAAGTTAACAAACATTAGAAAAAAGTTTTTTCTTTAGATAATCTAACTTCAATACCCTATTGATTTAAGCCAATCCATAGCTATTCTAAAATATTTTTGCGTTAGAGAATGTCCTTCCTCAAGTAATTGAAATTCAGCTTTGAAGCCTTCTTTTTTTAGCATTTTGATCTCTTTTTCTTGTGGTTCCGGATAAACATTAATATCATCTTTACCATGTAATGCCAAAATGTTTAAATGGCTTGCTTGATCCAGTTTCCCCTCAAAAGCTTCTGTTTTTATCCTGCCTCCTATTACAATCAAATCGTTGACATGCTTCCACCTCGAAAAAGCAAAATAACCTGCTAAATAACCACCCATCGAATACCCTATCACACATAACCGGCTTATCTCAATAACTTCCGCTAAGCCATCCACAATTTCCTGTATAAATTCAGAAGAAATTTCTAAGGATTTTATAAACTGACTCTGTTCGCCGTCATACAAATACCAGGCTCTGCCCCAGTCTGCCACCTGTTTCTCACGCGAGGTGTCGTAAATGGGATAAGGGCCTTGAATGAACAAATGGTAAGCGTTTAATTCTAATACCGCTTCAGCCTTTTCCTCAAAATAAGACAGATTCTGATTGTAACCATGAAGATAGATTATGAGAGGCTTCTTTCCCTTTTCTCCCGTTTCAATTAGCTTATAAGGCACTTCAACTTTGAAAGAAGTTTTACCCGAAATAAGTACGTTTCTGCTTACCATCAGTATTGCCTGATTTTTTTCTTGATGAACTGCATTCAAATCTGTCTTTATAATCACTTCAATAAAGATAGAAATTTATAGGGCATTATCTGCCTTTTCAAAAATTGTTTTAAGATTGGAATTACATCAAGACCCTCTTACTTTTAGCGCGTTGTTTAACCTAATGAAATTTTCAGATGACAGATATCCGTACCGACTGGACTAAAGAGGAAATAACAGAAATTTATAACACACCACTCATGGAGTTGATATATCGTGCAGCAACAGTGCATCGTGAATATCATGAAACAGGTGAAGTGCAAGTGTGTACATTACTGTCAATCAAAACCGGTGGATGCTCAGAAGATTGCGCTTATTGTCCCCAATCGGCAAGATATGATACGGAAGTAAATGCTGAAAAAATGATGCCGAAAACTATGATTTTGGCCGCCGCTGAACGCGCTAAAGAAGCCGGGAGCACCAGATTTTGTATGGGAGCCGCGTGGCGAAGCGCTCGCAAAACCAAAGATTTCGATAAGGTTTTGGATGTGGTTTCAGATATTGCCGACATGGGCCTTGAGGTTTGCGCTACCCTTGGAATGTTGAATGATGAACAAGCTGCAAAACTTAAAGAAGCCGGCTTGTATGCTTACAATCACAACCTGGATAGCAGCGAAGATTTCTATAAAAAAATTATTACAACCCGCAGTTATGATGATCGCCTGGATACCATAAAAAAGGTTCAGGATAATAATATTTCTGTTTGCTCGGGTGGCATTATCGGGATGGGAGAAACCCATGAAGACCGTATTGGCCTTCTTCATACTTTATCAAATTTGGACATACATCCAGAATCCGTTCCGGTTAATGCGCTTATTGCTGTAAAAGGAACCCCGATGGAAAATCAACCCAAAGTACCAAGCTGGGATATGGCAAGAATGATTGCTACTGCCCGAATTCTGATGCCGCAATCTATGGTGCGGCTTTCTGCAGGACGTGTACGAATGAATTTTGAGGAGCAGGCTCTTTGCTTTATGGCGGGTGCTAATTCCATTTTTACGGGTGAAAAACTTCTCACAACAAACAACAACGAGCTGGATGAAGATATGCACATGTTCGAGTTATTTGGATTGAAACCCCGGCCCGCTTATAAAAATGCGAAACCTGAACATATATCGGAACTCGCTTAAGGATAAAGTTACTTTATAAGAAAGTAGTTTGTTCTAAAAATTGCCTTTACGAAGAGTTTTAAAAAGTAGATTTTTAAACTCACTTAAAAAAATCAGCACACGTAGTTGAATAATCAACTCATTTCAGCATCTAAAAATAAAGCTGAATAAAATTTTACTTGATGGACACATTTAAAAAAGTGGTTTTACTAGTGATGCTTATCATGCCAGCATATGGATTTGCTCAAAACTCGGATATAATCTGGCGGCCAATTATTGGGTATTCGTGGGATCAAACCGATCGGTTGAGTTATAACATCAAACTGGAAATATTCAACTCTGTAAGGGATTTTGATAATAGTTCTGCTATACAATACATAGAACCTCAGTTTTCTATTTCTTATTCACTTTCACCACAAGCCAAATTAGGAGGCGGTTTTTACTCACGATGGGCTGATCCGCTTGAACCTGGTTACGCTTACGAACAACGTTTACTCCAGCAAATATCTTTCAAGACAAGAGCTGGAGATGCAAGTATTTCTCAGCGTGTCAGATTAGAACAAAGATTCAGGGATTCGGACTACCTAAACAGGTTACGCTACTTAATCGGTTTGGAATATCCACTCCAAAAAAACTCATACCTTATTGCTTCTAATGAAGCTCTATTGGCTTTTAACACAGATGTTTTTTCAGGAGAATACAGAGTTGATCTTGGAGTGGGATGGAATAATCGCCCGAGATTTGAATTAACCCTCGGCTATCGCACCAAAAATCTTTTCACAGATAGTGATCTCAGGCATGTATTTCTCCTTACTACTTCCCTGGGTTTCAGTCGCTAATGTTCTGTTTTTGACAGCAAATATAATTTTTAGGCAAATGCTCAGCTTTAAATCAAAGTTCTAACGTCCTGAGCTACTCCCCTGTTAAATTCAAATGCCATATCCTTATAGTTTACCAAATCTACAATAGTACCAATCAGGCAAAGACCACCGGTGAAAATGTAGAGAATTCCCATCCCAATTTGATTCAATAACAAGCGGTGAACACCTGCAATTAAGAAAAAGCCAAGGATGCAGGTTATAAGAATTGTTTGAGGATCTTTGCGTCTTATCCGATAAACAGAAGAGAATTTAGAAGCTTCCTCATCAGATAAATCTGAAATCATCTTGCTGATATATAACGCTTCGTCCCCTTCAATTTCCGGTAAATGATCTATTAATTTTGCCATCCGAATGTGTCCTTTTATTAGTTATTAATTTTTTCCAGATATGAAGTATCCGAAATGTAAGTATGAAAACCGCAACTGGTCCTGCTAAATGTGCTTGGAATGCTGAGGATAAATCTCCCCGAAAAGTGTACGCAACAGAATGTCCGAGGCCTTCTCCCGGACAAAAACTCACTCCAGCTAAATCAAACAAACAAAAAGAAGTGCCTGTTGTTGCCGGATCCATTAAAGCTAAAAGCAGCAATCCGGTTGTAAACACAACCCATTCCAAATGTGGTTTAAATGAATTCATATAACCGGCTACGCAATAAATTTTGAAGTGTTTCTACTTTGTAAACTACAGTTCGAACAATCCTCAAAAGAAATATCTTTGCATGGTGAATTATTTTGTAAAGTAAGCGCCAAAATGATTAAAATGAAGTGTTAGAAATTTTTAATAATAATGTAACATTTGCCATCCGGCCTGCTCTTGTTTAAAAACAAATGAAAGAGGACACCAATGATCAAATATTTAGCTGTTTTTATTTTGTTAGCATCAGGTTATTTGATTTACACCCAATTCCCTGAGTCCCATGGACCCGGCATTACTGCAAAAGAGCAACCAAAGTTAAGCCGGTTAGCCTGGCAAAAACCCTTCACTTTTAAGGGAGCCACACTTAGCCCAACTAAACTAATAAATGCCGAGGTGAGGATAATCAAAAAAAAGAGGTATTTCTTTGATGATTTCTCGAAATATTCGCCTGTAGATGCTCTAATTGGGTGGAATGAACTTTCAGACGAGAGAAATCTGGATCATATCTATTTCAAGTTAAGCGGCAGAAAGTTTGAACTTGATCTTACCCGACCACCTTTGGAAGTTCCAAAAATATATGCTGAATCGGACTTATGGCACCTTATTCCGGCTACTTCAGACATCGATGAAAAGCTGAAATCGCTTCGAAATGGAAATATTATTCACTTAAAAGGAATAGTTGTAAATGTGTCGAATGAAACCAGTTTCGACTTCATTTCTGCTTCAGATCTCAATCAAAACAATCGCGATGCAAGTTTTTCTATCTGGATTGAAGAACTTCATATTCGATAATATTTCCGTAACTCTCTGCTATTGACAGTATTAACAGCAAGAACTATTTTCTCATCAGTTATGGTGAGGTTATGGCTAATTATAAAAAATAAAGTTAATCGGGATTTACAATGGCAGAGAAAGAAACGGGAACAGTAAAGTGGTTTCATAACACTAAAGGTTATGGCTTTATTAGTACAGAAAATGGTGACGATGCTTTCGTTCACTATTCAGAGATTCAATCAGAAGGGTTCAAAAAACTCAGACGTGGCGAAACTGTTCAGTTTGTACTTGAAGAAGGAGATAAAGGATTACACGCTAAAGAAGTGGTTTCTTTAGACCCCGTTTCTGAAGCAGCAGAATAATATATGAGATGGATTAAAGACGTTTTTTTAGATCTTATAGTACTTGTATTAGTTGTTATTTACGCCTTTACAACAAATCAAATTATAGAAATTATTCTTTGGGTTTACACCGTGTTGCTTGTTTTAAGTAAGGTACTCACCTTTTTTATGCCGGCTCTCCAAAAAAGAACTATAAAAACCTCTGCTCCGGATTATTTTTATCATATAATTTATTTCATTTCTGTTGCAATATTTATGATAGTTAGTCATTTTTACTTGGCAAGAGCATGGATATTTACAGGAGCATGGATATTTATTTGGATTGCTTCTGCAATACAATCTCGTAAAGGGAGAAAAAAGTAATACAACACATATTCACTTTGGGCAATTGTAAATTATTTTTAGGCATACTCGGGACAGTAATGTTACTCTCAACTTCTCCGGTTCATTCTCAGATTTCATCCCAAAATTCGGCGGTAGATTCTGAAAATTTCTTCTACACTTTTTGGGGAGGATATTCTTTCAACTCGGTTCGCTTTTTAGGTAAAACTCCAGATTCACAAACAACCATTTTCGGCTTTGGTTTTAAAAAGCTGTTAAAGGAATATCCAAATGGAAATCAGTTGTATTATTCTGCCGACATTATTCCCTATTTACAATATGTGTACCCAAAACGCGATGAAGCTTGGAAACGAACCGAAGTAACCGGATGGGGAGTTTCACCAGTAGGGTTTTACCTGATCAATCCAACCTCTAATTATTTTCATCCCTTTATTGAGGCAACCGGTGGTTCTGCTTATATGAAGCACACCTTCCCTACTGATATGGCCCGCAGGCTCAATTTTACTTTTGATGTTACCATAGGAACCAAGGTGAAAATATCAGGTAAAAACATTCTTACTGTGGGATATAAATTTCATCATATCTCTAATGCAGAAACAGGGAATGAAAATCCAGGCTTAGATTCTAATTTTTTATTCCTCTCCTTTTCCATCTAATTACACAAAAAAATCAATGAGCATAAAAGCATCTATAAATACCACTAAAGGAACAATTAATCTCGTTTTATTTGAAGAGAAAGCGCCAAAAACGGTAGCAAATTTTGTTAATCTTGCATCGCGAGGATTTTTTGATGGGTTGAATTTTCATCGTGTTATCAATGATTTTATGGTACAGGGAGGTTGTCCACAAGGTGACGGACGGGGCGGGCCTGGGTACCAGTTCGAGGATGAATTTGATAGCGAGTTAGTGCATAACGAGCCCGGCAAGTTATCGATGGCGAATGCAGGGCCAAATACTAATGGCAGCCAGTTTTTTATTACTCATATTCCTACTCCGTGGCTTGACGGAAAACACGCTGTTTTTGGGGAAGTAGCCTCCAATGAAGATCAGGACATTGTAAACTCAATCATACAGGGCGATACAATTGAAAACGTGGATTTGGAAGGCGAATATGAAGAATTACTTCGAAAAATTGATGAAGTTCATTATTGGAATGAAACTTTAGACGAACAATTTAAAGAATTGAAACCCTCTCAAATTTAGCGTCCACAGCTAAACTAAAGGCTTGATTTTAGAAAGGTATTGATCACCCCCCCATGCAAAATTGCTTGCCGCTGACGCTCACTTAAAGAATGAGTGACATCGATAGTGGAGTTCCTCGTTACATTCTTGATTATTGCGGAATTTCCTTCTTTTATGCTAAGCCTGATGTTTTCTACTTTCAGAACATCATCTTTTTCAACCTTATCATAATCCTCAGGATTTTTGAACTCGAAAGGGATGATCCCAAAATTGATCAGATTTTGCCAGCCGATTCTTGCATAGGATTTTGCAATTACTGCCCGCTGCCCTAAAAATCGTGGAGCGATTGCCGCATGCTCCCGGCTCGAGCCTTGCGCATAATTTTCACCAGCAATCACTACATGGCCTCCTGCGGCTTCTTTTGTAGCCATAGCTCGTTCATAAAATGTATTATCAATAACAGTATAGGCATACTTACTTATTTCAGGAATATTACTCCTGTATGGAAGAACTTCTGCACCAGCTTTCAAGATTTCATCTGTTGAAATATTATCTCCCATTTTAAGCTGCACGGGTACTTCAAAATCTTTTAGCTCTTCGAATTCTGGCAGACTCGAAATATTTGGTCCCCTTATTAACTCTATGTCTTTTCCATTCTTAGTTGGCTCCCTTAGCATCTCCCTGTTAACAATATACTTCTCAGGTTCTATGAATTTAGGATACTCCATTCCATACAGAGTCGCTAAATCTCTTGGATCTGTAATTTTCCCCGTTAGAGCCGATGCCGCCGCTGTTTCCGGGCTTACAAGAAAAACGGAATCCTCTATGGTTCCAGATCGATCTTTGAAATTTCTGGGTACTGTCCGAAGACTGTTTCTGCCAGTTGCCGGAGCTTGTCCCATTCCTATGCAACCATTACAACCAGCCTGATGTACACGCGCCCCAGATTGGATGAGATAAAACATCACATCATTCCTCACCATATTCTCTATAATTTGCCTGGAAGTTGGATTGATATCGAAGGAAATATCATCATGAACTCTTTTTCCCTTTACAATTTCGCTGGCAATCCAGAAATCTCTGTAACCGGGATTTGCAGATGAACCGATATAAGATTGATAGATAGGTTTGCCTTCCACTTCACGAACTGGAACCACATTTCCTGGGCTGCTCGGTAAAGCAATTAAGGGCACTAACTCATCTAAAATCAGTTCTTCATGTTTGTCGTAATCGGCGCCTTCATCGGGTAATAACTCTTCCCATTCATCTTCGCGATTATTCTGTTTCATAAACCTTCGAACTTCATCATCAGCTGGAAATACGGTAGTCGTTGCCCCCATTTCCGTGCCCATATTAGCAATTACGTGGCGATCCATGGTGGTTAGTTCTTTTAAACCAGGACCATAATATTCGATTACATAATCTCTGGCACCTTTAACATCGTAACGCCTTAACATTTCCAGTACAACATCTTTAGCACTTACCCAATCCGGCATTTTCCCTGTCAATTTCACTCCAAGAACTTTAGGCATTTTCAGGTACATAAGTTCACCGGCAATAGAAAAAGCAACGTCTAATCCACCAGCTCCGAGGGCAAACATTCCCATGCAGCCGTTTGCTGGTGTGTGGCTGTCAGATCCTGCCAGAGTTCTTCCTGGCCTTGCAAAATGCTCTCCATGCACAGCATGACTCACCCCATTACCCGGCCGGCTGTACCAAATTCCAAAACGGTCAGCGGCTGATTTTAGGAAAAGATGATCATCCGCATTTTTTGAATCTGTTTGCAGCATCTGATGATCTACATACTGGCAAGAGACTTCTGTTTTAGCTTTTTTTAAATCCATTGCCTCCAGCTCAAGCATCACAAGAGTTCCGGTAGCATCCTGAGTAAGAGTTTGATCAATCCTGATTCCAATCTCCTCTCCTGCTTCCATTTTACCTTCTTCTAAATGATTTTGGATTAGCTTCTGCGTTACGTTTAGTGCCATATTCGTTATTAATTTTGATTGGCCAATTTCAATTTTATTGCTACTATAGCAACTTCAATTCATGAAAAATGATTCAAAAGCTGAAGCTTGATCCCGAATATGTACTTGATCGTTTTATTCCATTTCTAAAAAGATGGGGCTTCTCAATAATTTGTATCCCCTTCTGCTGGATTTTATTGGAACAGTTCTGGATGGCCTTGAAATGGGATATTTCATTTTCATGGAGATATCCTTATCCATTTTTTCTTTCTCCTTTTTTCTTTGTAGTCGATAATTTCCTATTAATCATCCATGAAGCGGGGCATACTATTTTTGGATTATTCGGCTATCGGTTTCTTGCAATTTTAGGAGGAACTCTGATGGAGATTCTGCTCCCTTTTCTCATTTTTGTTTATGGATGGTATAACCGAAATAACTTCACAGCTCAGCTGGGACTTTTACTTACCGCTTTTGCATGGATTGAGTCTGCCGCTTACGCCGCCGATGCCCTCTTCAGAAGAATGCCTCTGATCGGTAACCTGCCTAAGTCAGCTCATGATTTCTATAACATGTTTACTCAGTTGGACATTTTAGGCAGCCATATGACAGTAGCATGGATATTTTATATAATAGGTTGCTTAACGATTCTTCTGTTCATTTTTTACCCACTTTTTGAGAGAAAGAAATACGAATATGTTGATCTGAATTTAAAACTTTGAAGCTATTTGAATTTCATTCAAAAAAAATCCTGGCTCAGTTTAGTTGAACCAAGATTTAAAAAGAACGATGTAAAATGTTAGCAAATATTAATTCCAGGCTCCTAATATCCATCCCATTAGGGTGAAAACTATTATCCAGAAACCGCCATTAATGAATATATAACTCCATGATTTTTGCTCATATAAAGCATTCACCCCGATAGCGGTCGCAACCCAGCCGAATCCTGTTAGAAAACCATAAAAAGCTCCTGCACCGGCAGTCATGGTTGCCGCTCCTTCGGGTGAACCATAAAAGAACATTGCAAGGCAAAAGGCCATTATAAATTGAAAGATAAAAGTGAACCCGAAGGTTTTAGCCATATTACTTTGCTGAACCTGTTCTTCGGATAATCCTACTGAGGCCATCCATTTTTTTCCGAATAAAGGGCCGTACCACAAAAAACCAATTACAAAACCTACCAATGATGCGGCCACAACGGCCAACCAGTTAATAGCTGACATTTCCATTATTAAATCTCCATTTGTTTGAAAAGCAGAAGCAAGAAACATTTTTAGTCTGCTTTAGTTTATGAACTGCAACGAATTAACAAATAATTTTCGACTTCAACAATGATGTCTATTAAAACCCAACAGGGATATAAACTGCTCAGTCTTTTGCCATAGATTTCTTACATTTGGGCACGTTTAAAAATTCAGATGGATACTTAAAAAATGACAGTACCTGATTTCAGTCAAACCATTCCTATAGACCATGTAGGTGTTGAAGAACGCGTTGAACGCCTTAACAAAAGGAGCATCAAGAAAGAATCTAAAGTACAGGCCCTAAAACTTGCTTTAAGCATGATGGATCTTACTACTTTGGAAGGGAAAGACTCGCAAGGAAAAGTTATTCAACTGTGCCAGAAAGCGAAGTTTCCACATCCTTCACTCTCCGATTTACCAACTGTTGCGGCTGTTTGTGTGTATCCGAGCTTCGTTGCTTTAGCTAAAAATTCTCTTACCGGTAGCGGGGTGAAAGTAGCCAGCGTGGCAACAGCCTTCCCAAGCGGACAAGCTCCACTTTCTGTGAAATTAGATGACACCCGTTTTGCTGTTTCTGAAGGCGCTGATGAAATTGATATGGTAATAAGCCGCGGTGCTTTTTTGAGTGGCGAATATCAAAAAGTATTCGATGAAATCGCGGAAATTAAAGATGCCTGCGGTGATGCTCACCTCAAAGTGATTTTGGAAACCGGAGAATTGCTCACTTATGAGAATGTACGAAAAGCCAGTGATTTGGCCATGCATGCCGGTGCTGATTTCATCAAGACTTCAACAGGGAAAGTAAGTCCCGCCGCCACGCAGCCTGTTACTTTAGTGATGCTGGAAGCAATTCGAGATTATTTCTATCAAACGGGTAAAATGATAGGAATGAAACCGGCAGGTGGAATCAGAACGGCAAAACAAGCCATACAATATTTAGTGCTTGTGAAAGAGACTCTCGGAGCAGCCTGGCTTACTAATGAATATTTCCGCTTTGGAGCAAGTTCGCTTGCCAATGATGTCCTCATGCAAATCGTAAAACAACAAACCGGCCATTACCAATCTGCCGATTATTTTTCTGTTGATTGATTTTCACTCTAATAAAAAACCATGTCTGACAATACCGAAGTAAAAGAAGCCCCATATAAACCAACATCTCCTAACTCAAAGCTGGATTTTGCTTCAGTTTGGGAGTATTCCCCGGCACCCGAGAGTTCAGAAAAGACAGAGATCAAGGAAAAGTACGACCTGTTTATTGGTGGAAAATTTGTAAAGCCATCGAAAGGACGTTACTTCAAAAGCATTAATCCTGCTACCGAAGAAGTTGTTGCTGAATTTGCGGAAGCCACACAAAATGATGTGGATAATGCCGTTAAAGCAGCTCGGAAAGCTTTTGAGGGAGAGTGGTCTCGGATTTCTGGAAAAGAACGCGGAAAATACATTTATCGAATTGCACGAATGCTACAGGAACGGGCGCGTGAATTCGCCATACTTGAATCAATGGATGGCGGAAAACCCATCCGCGAATCTCGCGATGTGGATATTCCTTTAGTTGCCGCTTATTTCTTTTACTACGCCGGTTGGGCCGATAAACTGGAGTACGCATTTCCCGGAAAAAAACCTGAACCCGTTGGAGTTTGCGGACAAATTATTCCCTGGAATTTCCCGCTGTTGATGCTTGCATGGAAAATTGCTCCTGCTCTTGCCTGTGGAAATACAGTAGTTTTGAAACCCGCTGAAACAACTTCACTTACCGCTCTCAAATTCGCTGAATTGGTGAAAGATGCCGGACTTCCTGATGGCGTTGTGAATATTATAACCGGTGCCGGACAAACGGGTGCAGAACTCGTTAATCATAAAGGAATCGATAAAATAGCTTTTACCGGTTCTACCGATGTGGGGAAAATCATCCAGAAATCTATAGCGGGAACAGAAAAAAAATACACCCTGGAATTGGGTGGAAAAGGTGCATTAATTATTTTCGAAGACGCTCCCATCGATCAGGCCGTAGAAGGAATTATCAATGCCATTTATTTCAATCAGGGGCATGTTTGTTGTGCGGGATCACGACTTTTGGTTCAGGAAGGGGTTGCGGATAAAGTAATCAACAAATTAAAAGACCGTTTGGAAAGCCTGATTGTTGGCGATCCTTTAGATAAAAATACCGATGTTGGCGCAATCAACTCAAAAGAACAATTCGAGACGATTAATAAATTTCTGGAAATTGGTGTGGAAGAAGGCGCTGATATTTATCAAAGCAAATGCAAAGTTCCTGATAAAGGTTATTTCATTCGCCCTACCCTTTTCACCAATGTATCGCAATCTAATCGGGTGGTTCAGGAAGAAATCTTTGGGCCTGTATTGACTGTTCAAACTTTCAGAACGGCAGATGAAGCGATAGAAAAAGCCAATAACACACCTTACGGACTTGCAGGCGGTATCTGGACTGATAAAGGATCAAAAATCTTTCAGACAGCCAGTGGAATGAGATCCGGTGTTGTTTGGGCAAATACCTATAACAAATTCGATCCGACCTCTCCTTTTGGAGGCTACAAAGAAAGTGGTGTTGGCCGTGAAGGCGGAATGCATGGTTTAGCAGCTTATACAAATCTTAAATAGTAATTATTCGATTATGCCTGACAGAATTGACGTTAAAAAAACCTACAAAACTTATATCGGCGGGCAATTTCCAAGGAGTGAGTCTGGCCACTTTTATAAAGTATTTGATGAGGATGGCAATTTACTTGCAAATGCATGCCGCTGTTCAAGAAAGGATTTCCGAGATGCCGTAAAAGCTGCACGTGGTGCTTTTAGCGGATGGAGCAGCCGAAGCGCCTACAATCGAGGGCAGATTTTATATCGCATTGCGGAAATGATGGAAGACCGCAGAGATCAGTTTATGAAAGAACTTGGGCCAATTGGTTTTAAAACATCAGAAGCGGAAGCCGATATAAATGCTTCTATTGACCGCCTGATTTATTATGCCGGCTGGACAGACAAATATCAGCAGGTTTTTGGATCTATAAATCCTGTGGCAAGTGCTCACTTCAATTTCAGTTTACTGGAACCAACCGGTGTTGTTGCCGCTCTGGCTCCAGAAAACAGCCCGCTGCTTGGATTGGTTTCCATCATCGCGCCAATTATTGCAGGAGGAAATACATGCGTGGTTCTTGCTTCACAGCTTTATCCCCTGCCTTCCATTAGTTTAGCTGAAGTATTGAATTCTTCTGATGTGCCCGGTGGAGTGGTTAATATTCTCACAGGTCATCGTGAAGAATTAGTGGAACATTTTAGCACCCATATGGATGTAAACGCTTTAGCGTACACTGATAAGCTTCCTGCCGAGATGAAGAAACTAATTGATGAGAACGCATCGTTGAATATAAAACGGATAATCAAAAAACCGGTTTCTGACTGGTATTCTGAGGAAGCTCAAAGCCCTTATATGTTAACCGATTTCCAGGAAATAAAAACAACCTGGCATCCTGTAGGATTCTAAAAATGATTCATTCTAAAAACTTTTTCTTCTTATTTTTTCTGCTCTTAGGTGCAGGATGTTCCAGCTCTGAAAAAACCGTTAATGATGCTATGGATGACTATAGTGAAAGATATTTGGAAGAAGCCTTGCCCTCCGAATTTACTTTAGAGGATCTTCGTACTCATCTTGCTGATGTGTACACTTCCAGAGAGAATGAAGTGCCGGAAACATTCACCCGAGTAAAAGTTCAGCAAGAAACTGAGCGGAATATTTATGAAGGATTTCGGGTGCAAATTTACTCCGGGCAAAATGTTGATCATGCCGATAGCATTGCGGCGGATTTCAGAGTATGGTCAGACTCCACCATTACCGGATATCAAGCTGAGACGTATGTATCCTTCAGGACTCCTTATTACAAAGTCCATGTTGGGGATTTTCATGACCGGGATAATGCTATTACGTTTTCTAATCTTCTAAAGCGAAATTTTCGAGAGGCTTGGGTAGTTTATGATAATGTGAATCCATCGCAGGTGCCTGCTGATACGGTTCAGATAGAGTTGAAATAATTATCAAAGCTCAGCTTAAAATTACTCAACATGAAAGCACTCATTAAATTCGTAGTTATTTTAGGTGCTTTTTTTACCTGTACACTTCTTGTATTTAAGCTTTTTGATGTCCTCTCCGTTGATGAAATAAAGCTTTGGCTATCTCAAGCCCAGCAACTTTCTGTATGGGCAATAGGATCTTTAATCATTTTTCTTTTGGTGATCGATTTATTCATAGCCGTGCCCACACTTTCGTTAACTATATTTTCTGGATTTTTTCTGGGAATGGAATACGGATTGTTATTCTCAACAATTGGAATGCTTTTAGCGGGTTCGATGGGTTATCTGCTTAGCAAATATAAAGGCGAGAGAATCTTGAATTTTGTTTCTAAAGATCAACAACAAATTCAAGAAATGACTACCCTATTTAAGACATACGGCCCCATCTCTCTAATTCTTTGCAGGGCTGCGCCAATGTTACCGGAGGTTACTTCTTGCCTCGCGGGGATTACAAAAATGCCTTATCTGCGCTATCTGCTTTTTTATGTGATTGGAACGTTGCCTTACGCAATTATAGCAGTGTATGCAGGTTCTGTAAGCACAGTAGATAATCCACAACCTGCCCTTTATACGTTCATTGGTTTGTTTGGGGGATTATCTATAATCTGGCTCATCTTTATTCAGTACAACAGAAAGAAAATGCAAGACAGCTCTTCTCTTTCTTGATCAGTAATTTCTCCTACACATTGAAACGGAACAAAAGCACATCTCCATCAGCAACAACATATTCTTTGCCTTCCTGGCGCATTTTACCAGCTTCGCGTGCTGCTTTTTCCGTTCCTAATTCTTCGTAATCCTTATAAGAAATAGTTTCCGCACGGATAAAACCACGCTCAAAATCGGTATGAATAACACCCGCAGCCTGTGGAGCTTTGGTACCTTTTTTGATAGCCCATGCACGGGCTTCTTTTGGTCCCACGGTAAAATATGTAATCAGCCCCAACTCTTTGTAAGCAGCTTTAATAAGACGATCTAAACCAGCACTGGCAACCCCAAGTTCTTCCAAGAACATCTCTTTTTCTTCTTCGTCCAGTTCTGCGATCTCGGCTTCAATCTTAGCACAAAACATGACAATGTCATCATCATTTTCGGCCGCAATCTCTTTTACTTTCTCTACATATTCATTGCCTTTTTCAAGGTCTTCTTCTCCAACATTACAAGCATATAGAACTTGTTTGGCTGAGAGTAAAAACAAGTCTTTATAAAGCGCCTTTTCCTCGGGAGATACAACAAAAGTACGTGCCGTATTTCCATTTTCGAGATGCTCTCTTAATCGTTCAACAACATCAAATTGGGCTTTTAATGTTTTATCGCCACTTTTTGATTGTTTCTTCAGATTATTAACCCGTTTCTCCACACTTTCGAGATCTTTTAAAACCAATTCTTCCTCAATAATTCGGATATCCCGTTCAGGGTCTATGTTTCCTTCTACATGAATGATATCATCGTCATCAAAACAACGAACCACGTGAAGAATCAGGTCGACCTCACGAATATGAGAAAGAAATGCATTTCCCTTTCCTTTGCCTTCCGAAGCACCTTTAACCAGCCCGGCTATATCCACAAATTCTATGGTGGTGGGAATGGTTTGTTTGGATCCAGCAAGTTCAGATAACTTAACAAGCCTTTCGTCTGGTAAAGCTACCATCCCGACGTTAGGATCTATAGTACAGAAAGGGAAATTTGCGGCTTCTGCTCCCGCATTACTTAAGGCATTAAAAAGTGTTGATTTTCCAACATTGGGCAAACCAACTATTCCACATTTTAAATTCATCTAAATCTATTCTTTATTTAAATATCTAAACATTCTTGTTTTACGAACTCAACTTCAGGCAACAAAACCGCAGAAAGGAATCCAAATCCTTTGTCTGCATATACACAACCGGTATCAATTCCAATCATATTATCCTCAATAATTGGATTTTTTACTGGTGTATGCCCAAAAACAACGGTTTTATCCCAGTTGTTTGTTCGGGAATACACATGATCTCTCTGCCACATAAAATGGCTTCTTTCAAACTCACTTTCGAGATTCTCCTGGATTGTTAAATCAGGAGAAATGCCACCGTGCACAAAAAAATAATGGTCAGTCTCCCACCAAATTTTTGTGTTTTGAAAAAACTGGTAATGCTCAACTGGCAATTCAAGATTTCCCTGTGTTGAGTGGTAACTCATGAGCGTAGACCGTCCGCCATTTGCGAGCCATAAATCCCAATCATCATTTTCATAGGCCTTCAACAACATTTCATCATGATTTCCCCGTAAAAAAATGCATTCATGGTTTTTACCGAATTCTAAAAGCTGATTTACTACCTCTTTCGAATTCGGCCCACGGTCTATATAATCACCCAAAAAAATATATTTCCGATTTGAACCGAATGTATCATTAAGTTTTTTTAGCAACTCCGCATTAGACCTCGCACAACCATGAATATCACCAATAGCCACAAATTTATCTATGTCAGACATTACTTGTTGATGGTTTGTTGGATGAGACCTCGGCCTTTCTTCGTGATTTTCCCTTCTTTTGAGAGCTCAGCAAGAGCAGCATCTAAAATTCCGTTTACAAAACGCCCCGACTTAGCCGTTGAATATTTTTTTACTAATTCTATAGCTTCGTTGATTGTTACTTTGGTGGGAATTTCTTCGAAATGGATGAATTCACAGAGCGCCATTTTAAGTACTAACCTGTCAATTAAGGCAAGGCGCTTAATATCCCAATTTTTGATATGCTTGGAAATGATTTCATCTAATTCCTCTTCATATTCCACTGTATTGAAAAATAACTTTTCAGCAAAACGGCGTGCTTCCTTTTCTTTGCCTACTTCAGACTTTTTTATGATGGTATCCGTGATATACTGCACAGATTCCTGACTTTGTTGAAGTGCGTAAATTGCTTTAAGAACAGTTTCTCGTACTACTCTGCGATTGATCATGCCAAATAACTTGATTGAATTTTGAAAGTTAAGAACTTTGGTAAACAATTGTTCAAATTAAAAGAGAAGGCTCAAATTAAATTCTGGAATTTATCACAGCTCTTTGAAATCATCCTCAAAACATCCCTATATTTGTTGCCGCTTTGAAAAGCGTTCTTAGCTCAGTTGGTTAGAGCGCATCGTTGACATCGATGAGGTCACTGGTTCGAATCCAGTAGAACGCACTTATTTTTATTTGAATTTCTAAAAAGTCTAAATGCAGTTCTGCCAAAGGCATCCAGGTAGTAAAACTACCAGAAACGCACTCTTCTCTTCTTCTGCTGGATTATTTATCTTTTTCAAATTCAAAATTGAAGATTGTGCCATTTTCATTCCGGTAATCAAATTTGGCATTCAACTGTTTGGCTAACGTTTTAATGAGCGTCATCCCCATCGAAGTATTTATGCTGGTAGCATTCTGTGCCGGCATTCCAATGCCATCATCTTGAATAGTTAATTTTAGCATATCCTGATTTCGGCAAAAAGTAATAGCAATTCTTCCCTTCTTCTTGCCTTCAAATGCATGCTTAAAACTGTTGGTAAGTATTTCATTTATGAGCAGCCCACAAGGAATAGCCTGTGTTATCGGTAATTTTGCAGGCTGTACATCCATAGAAATATCTATTGAAAATGCTGGGGTTTCCATCGTTCGATGTACAATTTCTGTCAGTTCTTTGAAATATTGATCTACAGCAACTTCCGAAAAATTTTCACTTTGATAAAGCTTTTCGTGCACAAGCGCTATGGAGTTCACGCGCATTTGGCTGTCTTTTAGAATTCTTTTTGCACTTGCACTTTCTGCGGAAAATGACTGAAGTTCAAGTAAACCGGTGATTACCGCTAAATTATTTTTTACTCGATGATGAATTTCAGCCAGCAAAACTTCTTTTTCTTTAAGCGAATCCTTTACCTGTTTCTCCGCTTTCATTCTGTCAGTGATATCTACATAAATCCCGTAAATACCTACGATTTTTGAATCAACAATTACCGGAACGGCATAAATAATGACATCAATTATCTGGCCGTTTTTCCGAATTCGCTGTTCGGTTACCTCAAGCACTTTTTCACTTTCAGAAAGCCTAAGAGCCTTTTTCTGGCTCTTTTTTGGCACAATCACACGATCCAGTTCAAGCCCTTTCAACTCCTCTTCTGTGTAGCCAAAAAGGTGCTCGAATCCGTCGTTTATCATCTCCACTTCTTTATGCTCATTAAGAAGTGCTATACCTATAGGCGAAGAGTTAAAAAGTTTACTAAATAATCCTTCCCGATGCTTTAAAGCTTCTTCATACTCTTTACGGTCAGAAATATCTCGCTCAATTATTATGAGTACTTCTTCCCCGAAATAATAACCGCTGTTCACTAAAAATTCGGTAGGGAAAACTTCTCCGTTCTTTTTTTTACCCCATCCTTCATATTTGCCAGGTTTTCCCTCACGAGAAATTTTTCTTATCTGATTTATTCTTTCCTCGTCATATTTACCTGGTGCCGACAACACCTTGAAATGCTTCCCAATTACTTCGTCGCGGTTATAATCGAAAGTAAGTTTCATTCCTTTATTCGATTCAAGAATAACTCCATTATAATCCATTATGTAAATGGCATCACTAATAGAATCGAATAAATCCTGATAGCTTTTCATACTCCTGTTCGCTTCATCAAGAGCTTCTTCACGGTCAGAAACATCATGAGAAAAAGAAAATATGGAAACCACTTTTCCATCAGAATTATAAAGTATAGAGTTGTACCATTCGCAATGAATTATTTGCCCATCTTTAGTGACATTCTTATTGATGATCGAAAACTCTTTACGCCCTTCTTTTAATGCACCGGCTAACTCTTCCTTAGTATAATCAATATCTTCGGGATGTATAAGTTTCTCAAAAATATGGGGGTCGTTAATGGCTTCTTCTTCAGTGAACAGGAATAACTCTTCGGCTTTTTTTGACCAGCGTATGGTTCGCAATGAAGCACTCCATTCAATCTCGGCAAGAGGAAAATTTTGAATATTTAACTGGCTCGAAAGAGGTTCGCCCCTTTTTTTTTTATTTATGGGATCGGAAACATTATGAGCCATCACAAGTTTTGCTGGCTTTCCTTTATAATTTATTAGGTGAGCGGAAAGTTGAAAATAGTGAGGCTTACCTTCCTTACTTACGAAAACCCAAACTTTATCGTCTTTTTGAAGATTGGCATTTTTAATGCAGCTTTTAAGTTCATCAGCGTCTTTTCTTTCACCGACATCTACAATACGTTTCTTTAAATAGTCTTTTCTGGCATATCCAAGCAGGTCGATAGCAGCAGAATTAACATCAAGTATTTTAAGAGTTGCCTGATCGCAAACAAACATGGGCTGCGCATCGAAGAAACTTTCTTCTTCACTGAAGATCATTAATTATATTTTTAATCATTTGCCGCACGAATATCCCATTTCTATTTCATCTTATCCACTCAATTTTAACTTTCTTTAACCCGATATTAACCCTGTGTGTGCATTCTATTTTTTTTATCTTACAACACATAAAAAATTTGAGTACCAAACAGTTAATGACACAAGAAAAAATTACGCTTACCCTACCCGACTCTTCCAAGCGAGAATATTCATCAGGGGTTACCGGTTTTGAAGTAGCAGAATCAATCTCATCCGGATTAGCCCGGGCTGCGCTCAGTATTACAGTTGATGGTGAAATCTTAGATCTTGATCGCCCAATCACGAAAAATGCGGCTATTGCAATAAACACTTGGGATAGCGAAGATGGCAAGTTCACTTTTTGGCATTCCTCCGCTCACTTATTAGCCGAAGCTATTCAGGAATTGTATCCTGACGCTAAATTCGGCATTGGTCCGCCTATTGAAAGTGGTTTTTATTATGATATTGATTTCGGTGATGAACACATCACTCAAGAAGATTTGTCAAAAATAGAAAACAAGTTTATTGAAATGGCGCGAAAGAAATCCTCTTTCCACCGAAAGGATATCTCTAAAAAGGAAGCACTCAAATTCTACAAAGAAAAAGGCAACGAGTATAAAATTGATCTGATTGAAGGCCTCGAAGATGGCTCTATCACTTTTTATGAACAAGGTGAATTTACCGACCTTTGCCGCGGGCCACATGTACCCAACACTGGCTTGGTGAAAGCGATAAAGCTTACCAGTCTTGCAGGGGCTTATTGGCGTGGCAATGTTGACAGTAAGCAACTTACACGCATTTACGGGATCAGTTTTCCAAAGCAGAAAATGCTCGAAGAACACCTTCATCGGGTTGAAGAAGCCAAGAAAAGAGATCACCGGAAACTCGGGAAAGAACTTGGCATCTATATGATAGATAATATGGTTGGCAGCGGCTTGCCAATGTGGTTGCCAAATGGAACGGTTCTTCGTCGCACTCTTGAGTCATTTCTACGGGATGAGCAAAAAAAACGAGGCTATAAAGAAGTTATAACTCCGCACATTGGTAGCCTTGAACTTTACAAGACCTCCGGGCATTATCCTTATTATCAGGATTCGCAGTACAACCCTATTAAGGTTGATGACGAAGAATATATGCTGAAGCCAATGAACTGCCCGCATCACCATAGAATCTATTCTAACGAAATGAAAAGCTACCGCGACCTGCCTTATCGCCTTGCGGAATTTGGTTCGGTTTACAGGTATGAACAATCTGGCGAGCTAAGCGGACTTTCCCGCGTGCGAGGATTTACGCAAGATGACGCTCACATTTATTGCACTCACAATCAGCTTAAGACAGAAATAAAAAATACTATTGAGCTAACACAGTTTGTGTTCAAAACCTTTGGGATGCCCGTGGATATACGGCTTTCTTATCGTGATGAAAATGATGAAAAGTACGGTGGTGATTCAGAATATTGGGAGCGCGCTCAAAAAGAGATTAAAGAAGTGGCCGATGAAATGGGGCTTGAATATAAAATAGCACCCGGCGAAGCAAGTTTTTACGGCCCAAAAATAGATTTTATAATCCGTGATGCCATTGGCCGGAAATGGCAGCTTGGAACCGTACAAGTAGATTATGTAATGCCGGAGCGTTTCGACCTAACGTATGTAGGTTCTGATAATGAAAAACATCGGCCGGTTATTATACATCGCGCACCTTTTGGCTCCATGGAAAGATTCACCAGTATTTTGATCGAGCATTTTGCCGGTATATTTCCACTGTGGCTTTCCCCTGAACAAATCCGGGTGCTACCAATCTCAGACGATCAAAATAAATATGCTAAAGAAATTGCCGAAAAATTCACTAAAATAGGCGCTCGTGTTGAAGTTGATGAACGCAGCGAACAAATAGGTGGAAAAATCAGAGATGCGGAAACGGCGAAAATTCCAATCATGTTAATAGTTGGTGCGAAAGAGGTTGAGAATAAAACCGTTTCAGTTCGCCGGCATACAAAAGGTGATATTGGAACTTTCAATTTTTCTGATTTTCTTTCGGATGTTCAAAACGAAATTAACACAAAAGCTTTACCTAACTAATAACTAAAAAGAGGTTACTATCGCAAGAAGAAACTTTCAGAGACGGCCTACAAATGAAGATCGTCCTCGAATTAATGATGAAATCAGAGCTGCACAGGTTCGGGTAATTACGCCCGACAACGAGCACGAAATAACAACAGCTGAACGTGCTCTGAAAATAGCTGAGTCCTTTAATCTTGATCTCGTAGAAGTTGCCCCGGAAGCCAAACCACCGGTTTGTAAGGTGATTGATTACGGCAAGTTCATGTACGAGAAAAAGAAAAAAGAGAAAGAAGCTAAAAAGAAGCAGCACACTGTAACTGTTAAAGAACTACGATTCCGCCCTAACACCGACGACCATGATCTTGAATTCAAGACCAGACACGCAAGAGAATTTCTTGAAGGTGGCGACAAAGTAAAAGCTACCGTACAATTCCGGGGTCGTGATATGCTTTACACGGAAAAAGGTGAGTTATTACTTCTGCAACTTGCCAAAAGCTTACAGGATATCGCCAAAATTGAATCAACACCTAATATGGAAGGCAGGCGAATGATTATGATGCTGACTCCATCTAAAGGTTAATCTTTTAGAAGGCTTGCGTTATCTTTGGAAAAAAATCTACACTCTGCAATCGAGTAATCGAGTAATCGCAGCTTTTTGAACCGGAATTTCCAGGATGGAGAGATTAACAGGATTGTAAATCCCCACCTCTCCCATCTGACGGCTTCCCGACCGTCTGATGGAAAAGGTTTTAATTTGATTCTCCGTCTGACCACTCCAAAGTTGGTCTGACGGAATGTTGGATTCTGGCTTTGTTGCCTTCAACGCGTTCCATCAGACGGGTAATCCGTCAGATGGAGCGGGTTAACGCGCGTTCCTACTCTGCCATCTTGCCGATGGGTACTTTGCAGGAAACGTGCATACCGGTTTTCCCTTTGCCCGGTTTTCTATTAATTTTAAAGGTGCCTTCAATTAAATCCATACGATGCCGCATAATGCTGATTCCCCTTCCATCATTCTCGGGATCAGAGCCGGTAAAACCAGCTCCATCGTCTTCTATATCCATACATAAATTGTCGTGATCGGTTGTTATTTTGATGGATATATTTTTGGCACCGCCGTGTAAGGCCGCGTTTTTTGCAGCCTCGTGCGCTATGCGGTACAAACTTGATGCTACTTCAATAACATCAATATCCTGCATAACCGCATCCCCTTCTACCACGCAGTTCAGGCCGTAGTTTTTTTCCATCTGTTTGCCGAGGCTGGCAAAAGCGTGCACCACACCCTCCTGTTCTATATCAATGGGTACAATTTCGTGCGATATATCCCGCGCGCTTTCCGTGCATCTTTTAAGTATTCCTTTTAGTTCCTGTATCTCCTCCGAATGGTCATCATCTTCAGCTTTTAAATCCCTTGCAAGCTGGTCAATAATAAAACCGGCCGCAAGCAGCGATTGAGCAAGTTCATCATGCAGGTACTGCCCTATTTTCCAGCGTTCTTTGATATCAGAATTCAGTATTTCACGCTGTAGTTCTTTAATCTCTTCAATTTGTTCTGACAGTTTTACCTCAGCATCCTTAAGCTCCGTAACCTCTACAAAGGTAATTACCACGCCCTCGGCCTTGTCTTCGGTAGTTACGTAGGGCACCAGGCGCATAATAAAATAGTGGTTATTTTTATCGGTTACTTCTTTTTTGAGTTTGTCGCCCTGTTCAAGCACCGCCGTTATATCATCCAGGATGGTATCATACTTAAGGCGGTGGGTAAAATGTTCGAGCGGGCGGCCTTCATCAGAATGTGTAAGGTTAAAAATCTCGGTGGCTTTGTTAGTAAATCGTTTCACGCGGTGTTCATCGTCTACAAAAATGATCCCGATTTCGCTGGCATCCATCAGGTTTTTTAAATCGCTGTTGGATTGGTAAAGATCATCCATTTTAGATTCCAGCTCCTGGTTCACGGTTTTAAGCTCCTCATTGATGGATTGCAGTTCTTCCTGGCTGGTTTCCAGCTCTTCGGTGGTAGATTGCATCTCTTCATTGATCGACATCAGCTCCTCGTTCGAGGCCCGAAGCTCTTCATTGGAGGCTTCATAATCCTCTGCCGATGTTTGCAGTTGCTCTTTGGTATGTTTTAGCTCGCGTTCCAGCTCTTCAATAATTTCCGTTTCCCTTCCCGAAATATTCTCTGTGTTGATCGCAGATTCTGTGGCAGCGGTTGTTATAGACTCGCCTGCATCTCTGAATACCACGTACATCAGGTCGTTTGGATACTCTTTTTCTTCTACCTTGTGTAAATTTACTTCTATCATCTGGCTTCCATTTCCCAGGTTCACCTTTAATTTTTTACTGAATGGAAACGTATACCCGTCTTTTTTAGCCTGGAACAGCAGGCTGCGCAGGGGCGGACGCAATGTTGGGATTACCATTTCAAGGATATTGCGGCTCGGTTCGCCGCGCGTATATTTCAAATAAGAATCAATGTCGCCGCCGGCATGCAGCACATCATAATTTTCATTAATAATAACACTGGGCGGTCCGTACTGCCGGCTTATTAGCTTCCGGTGCAATTCCTCAAAACTGGTTTTACTTTTGGTGGGCAGCTTCCAGGAATGGGAGGCTAAAAACTGGTTTCCATCAAAAGCTAAGGGGGAATCGGAAAGATGAACCTTCGATTGAGCTTTCGTGCTTTGCCGGTATATTTTGTATTTGTTATCAAAAGGCCTGAACAATTCCGTGGCTTCCAGGTTAGAGTCGGAGCTTCCTAAAAACAGGAATCCTTCTTGGTTTAGAGCGTAGTGAAAAAGGTTAAATACTTCCCCTTGCAATTTCCGGTTTAAATAGATCAATAGATTTCGGCACGATATCATATCTTGTTTGGAAAATGGCGGGCTCCCAAGCAGGTTATGTTTGGAAAAGAGAATCATGCCCCGGATTTCCTTTTTTATCTGGTACCCGTGGCGCGTTTTGCTAAAATAACGTTGAAGGCGCTCCTCCGATACATCGGTGGCGATGGATTCGGCATACCTTCCCTTCCGAGCCGCATGCAGCGCTTCCTCGTCCACATCGGTTGCAAAAATTTTGATTTCAGGAGGATAATCACCCGCTCCGGCATATTCATGCATTAGCATAGCAATGGAATAAGCTTCCTCGCCCGTAGCACAGCCCGGCACCCATACACGCAGTTCGTCATCGCCTTTTTTGTTCTCAAAGAGTTTTGGGATTACATCATTCTCTAATGCTTCGAAAGCTTTGGGATCACGGAAAAAATTGGTCACGGAAATTAGCAGGTCTTTACACAATTCTCCCGCTTCATCGGGATTTTTCTTAACAAAGGCAAGGTAACCGGCCAGTGTATCGGCATGATTTACATGCATCCGGCGCTCAATGCGGCGCAATACGGTTGAGCGTTTATAATGGGTGAAATCATGATTATTCTTCGTCTTAACCTGCGCCAATATTTTGTAAATCACTTCCTGCTTGTCTTCTGAAAGGCCATCAGAAATACGAACCTTCTCTAAATTTTTTTTGTACGCCATCAGCTCTTCGGCCATCTCCCCAACTGGCAGAATCTTATCCACGCAACCCGTTTGAATGGCGCTGTTGGGCATTCCGCTGTATTCGGCTTCGTAGGGTTCCTGGGCAATTACCAAACCGCCGTTTTCTTTCACTGCCTTCAAGCCTACCGCGCCGTCGCTGCCCGCTCCCGACAATACAATACACACCGATTTTCCGGCTTTTATCTCGCCCAGCGAGCGGAAAAAAAGGTCTATCACCTCCGGCTTGTGATCTTTTTTATGCAATTCCTCCAACTCAAGATGGTTATCACCCACCACAAGCGTTTTGTTGGGAGGAATAACATAGACGCAGTCCGGTTTTATGTTCACCTTCTCGTTAACCTGCATTACCTCTAATGTCGTGTGCGTCTGCAACAACTCAGCCATACTGCTTTCATGCTCCGGCGAAAGGTGAACGATGACGATAAACGCCATACCGGTTTTTTTCGGGAGGGAATCAAAAAAGCTTTTGAGCGCATTCAGCCCGCCGGCGGAAGCACCCAGCCCTACTACAAGGGTATTATTGCTTTGCTTGCTTGCTTGCTTGCTTTGCTTTGATTGATTTGGTTCTCCACTGCTTTTTTATTTGAACCTGAATTTTTATTCATTTTACAGTAAATCTGTTGAAATTATAATAACACCTGTTTCGATACAGCTACCCTTTTTCTGCTTATTACCTGAACCATTTCTCTAATTTTATTACATCGAACAGGTTTAAAGTATTTCTTTTTTATGAGAAGATAAGCCTATGCCCTTCTTTTATTTTTGATGCTTTTCCTTATGCTTTTTTATGCCAATCAGCCTAAAATAACACTCTGCGCAGTTGGTGCATTCCATGAGCATTTGTCTAACGAACGGGCAATCCGGGAGATGGATAAGACACATCTGCGAGAAAGTGTGATTCCATCATCACATAAAATTCATTCGTTGCTTAGCGGCCTAATTCTCCCTATTTTAGCAATCTTTAAATTTTCACAAAAGTTGGTGGATTTCCAATGCCAAAAATGAAAAGTAATGGTGGTGCTAAAAAACGTTTCAGAGTTACCGGATCCGGTAAAATCAAGCGTAAGAAAGCATTCAAACGCCATATCTTAACCAAAAAAGACAGTAAAACTAAGAGACAGTTAGGGCAATCTACTTTGGTAGACAAAGCAGATGTGCCTTCAGTAAAAAAACTGATCCCTTATAAATTTTAATCTAAAAATCAGACAAAATGCCACGTTCAACGAACCTTGTGGCTTCCCGTCACCGTCGCAAAAAGATTTTAAATCAAGCGAAAGGTTACTGGGGCAAGCGTAAAAACGTTTACACTATTGCAAAAAATGCGGTTGAAAAAGGTCTTCAGTACCAATACCGCGATCGCAAAAACCGTAAACGTAATTTCCGTCGATTATGGATCATCCGTATAAATGCGGCTGCAAGATTAAACGGTACAACCTATTCAAAACTCATTAGCGAAATGAAGAAAAAGGATATGGAATTGAACCGGAAAGTACTTGCAGACTTAGCTGTACATGATGCCGATACGTTTGCTGCTATTGTTAAGGAAGCCACTGCTTAATTGCATACATTAAACATTATAAACCGGTAGATCTTTTTGAATAAGGGGTTTACCGGTTTTTTTATTTTGGCCATTAAATTTAATCCCATAAACCTGTTTCATGCTCGATGAAATAAAAAAACTGCAACAGGAAATCATCAAATCTCCTGTTACGAACAGTGAAGAAATAGAAGAATTCCGGCTTCAGTATCTTTCCCGAAATGGAAAAGTTCAAACCATGTTTAAACAGATGGGCAGCGTTCCCAAAGAAGAACGAGCAGCCGTCGGTAAAGCAATGAATGAAACAAAGATTCTTGCAGAATCCATCTTTGAGGAAGCTAAGAACACAAGTGGCAAAACGGACACTAAGGTTCGGCGAGCTGAAGATGATATCACACTTCCCCCTCCTTCTTATCCACTGGGATCTCTGCATCCCCTAACACAAACCCTCGAAGAAATGAAGTCGATCTTTTATCGGCTGGGGTTTACAATTTCAGATGGGCCGGAAATTGAAGACGACTTTCACAATTTCACAGCTCTAAATTTTCCGCCTAATCACCCCGCCAGAGACGAGCAGGATACTTTTTTCATCCGGAAAAGCAATGATCCGGATGTTCAGGATTTGGTGCTCAGAACCCATACATCCCCCGTTCAAATTCGGTTGATGGAAAATACAAAACCACCGATTCGAGCTATTATGCCGGGACGTGTTTACCGGAATGAGGCAGTTTCTCCTAAATCCTATTTCCTCTTTCACCAGGTAGAAGCACTTTATGTTGATGAAAATGTTAGCGTTGCCGATTTGAAGGAAACCTTGATCACTTTCATAAAGTTGATGTTTGGCAACGATGTAAAGTATCGCCTTCGCCCGGGGTTTTTCCCATTCACTGAACCCAGCCTCGAAATGGATATTTGGTGGGGATCTGAAAAAGACGGAAAATGGCTCGAAATTCTTGGTTCCGGAATGGTTGATCCCAATGTGTTTAAATCAGCCGGTGTTGACCCTGAAAAATATACCGGTTTTGCATGGGGAATGGGCGTAGAAAGAATAGCTATTTTACGCCACGAAATTGACGATATTCGCACTTTTTATGAAAATGATGTTCGTTTCCTCGAACAGTTTAATTGATTTTATATACTGATAATGAAAGTATCCTATAACTGGCTTAAAGAATTTATAAATCTTCAACTCACTCCTGAAGAAACTGCTGAAAAACTAACCTTGATTGGCCTTGAAGTTGAAGGAATCGAGGAATTCGGCAGTACACTTGAAGGCGTAATTGTGGGGGAAGTTCTTGCCGTTCGTTCTCACCCAAACGCTGACCGTCTTCAGGTTTGCGATGTTGATTTAGGAACAGAAAAAACACAAATAGTTTGCGGTGCAAAAAATGTAGCGGCTGGCCAAAAAGTTCCCGTTGCTACGGTAGGCTCTACCCTTCCCCTTAAATTAGATGAAGGTAGTTTCCTTACGATTAAGAAAGCAAAATTACGGGGTGAAGTTTCTGAAGGCATGATCTGTGCAGAAGACGAACTTGGCCTTGGCACCGGCCACGACGGCATCATGGTTTTGGATGAAAAATTAAAAACCGGCACTCCTATAAGTGAAGTTTTCGAGCTGTATCAGGACACAATTATTGATATTGCCATCACCCCAAACAGACCCGACGCAACTTGCCACTTAGGCGTTGCCCGAGATTTAGCCGGCGCTTTGAATCTGGAGTTAAAGAAGCCCTGGACACCCCAGATTCTGCAGCTGAACGCTACAGAATCATCCCCTCTGAAAGAGGGGAATACTAATTCCCCTTCTGGAAAGAAGGGGTGGCAGCCAAAGGCTGACGGGGTAGTCGATTCAGAAGTTAAAATCTCTATCGAAAATGTGAATAAATGCCACCGCTATGTGGGTTTGATGGTCAAAAATGTGGCAATCAAGGAATCTCCAAACTGGCTGAGAAATAAATTAAAAGCTATCGGTGTGCGGCCTGTAAATAATGTGGTGGATGTCACTAATTATGTGATGTACGAATTGGGGCAGCCGCTGCACGCTTTTGATTATGAAAACATCAGAGGCAAAGAGATTGTAGTTCGGGATTTTGACACAGTAGTTGAGTTTGAAACTCTTGATCACACCAAAAGAAAATGTTCACCTGGAACACTTTTTATTTGTGATGGTGAAGGTCCTGTTGCAATTGCCGGAGTTATGGGAGGATTACATTCTGAAGTAAGTGAGTCTACAAAAGATATTTTAATTGAAAGCGCTTATTTCGATCCCGGTTCTGTTCGTAGAACAGCTAAAGAACAAACACTGCAAACCGATGCCTCTTACCGTTTCGAGCGCGGAATAGATCCTAACATCCAGCTAATTGCCGCTAAACGCGCGGCACAGTTAATAGCAGAAGTTGCCGGTGGGAAAATTGGAACTGCTATCGATATTCATCCTAATAAAACAGAGACTCACCAACTCACCTTAAGAATGAGCTATCTGAATCGTTTACTCGGAACGGATTTCGATGTTGAAGAAACAGTTTCCATTTTAGATGGACTTGAACTAAAAGTCATCGAGAAAGCTAAGGATTCGGTTACCTATGAAATTCCAACTTTTCGGCCTGACTTAGAACGTGAAGTAGATTTAATTGAAGAAGTGGGCAGATTGTATGACTACAATAAAATCCCCTCTCCCACTCACGGAATTTTTATTTCTTCGGAACCTCTTACAGATTGGGAGCAGCTTAATTCCGAAATACGAAATATTGCGCTGCAACTTGGACTTCGTGAAATCTATTCTAATTCTTTGATCTCTGAAAAAGAAGCTCATCGTTTTGATAAGCCGGAAAGTATGATCACGGCATTAAATCCGCTCAATAAAGATATGAGTGTGTTACGCCCATCCCTTTTGCACGGATTTTTGAAGTCGGCCTCCTATAACTTTAACCGCCGGGCAAGATCGGTGCGTTTTTTCGAAACGGGGCATGTATTTCAGGCTTCTGAAAACGGTACTTATTTTGATGGAATTATCGAAGAAGTACATTTTCTAATGGGGATATCAGGATTGAAGCACGGTGAGCATTGGTCTGGCGAAGCAAAAGCTTATACAGCTTTTGACCTGAAGGCATTGTTGCATGGCTTTTTCACAAAACTAAACCTGCTGAAGCATCTTTCTTCTAAAAAGAGCGATGAATCTACCCTTGATTATTTCTGGAAGGAGCACAAAATTGGGTCTCTCTTCTCCGTGAATGAGGAGTTGAAAAAGGCATACGAGATTGAACAGGAAACTTTCGCAGCCGAAATTTCCATTACAGCCATTTCAGAGATTTTGAAAGAAATTCCCGAACAAAAATTCAAAGCTGTTCCAAAATTTCCCGCGTTCGAATTTGACTTTGCAGTGATTGTTGATCAGTCGATAACTGCTGGTGAAATGATGAAAGAGATTGAAAACAAAGCTGGAGATCAACTGGAAAGCATTGATATTTTTGATGTTTTTGAAGGTGAGTCTGTTGGTGAAGGGAAGAAAAGTATCGCCTTTAGATTAAATTTCATTGATCCTAACAAGACCTTGAATATCAAACAAGTAGAACCTATTATTCAACGAATAGTTAAATCGCTGGAAAAGGATTATTCCGCTAAATTAAGATCGTAGGTTTTAAGCATGAATCAACTTTCGCAACAGAGTGATCGGTTCAGGAAACTTTTAGATGAAGTAGGCGAAGAGGTTTCGTCTTTGAAACAAGAAATTCGGGAACTTCAACGAGAAAACGGCCGATTGAAAACAAAGCTGGAAGAAGAGCGCGATAAACAAACCGATATTTTTTCTGCGATCAGTGAATCAGAAAGGCTGGCTTTAAGACAACATGTTCAGGGATTAATCACTAAAATCGATCATCATATAGGTAACAATCATGAAATCGATTAAAGTTTCTATTCTTGGTAAACACTACCCTCTCAAAGTTGAAGATCATGAAGAAGAGTCTATGATCCGAATTTGCAAGTTTGTTGATGATCGCTTCAAAACCTATCGCCAGCAACTGGTAAAACAGCCTGAGTCTACCGTTATGGTTCTTGCAGCTTTAAGTATTGCAGAAGAGCTTTTTGAAGCCCGCGCCTCTAAGAGCAACATGGAAGAAAGCGAAGAGGTGCTGATGGAGAGAGTTAACAGCAGCATTGAACGGTTGCTTTCAGAAATCAGAGAATAATAAGAATTTTTAAAGGAGTTTGATTTGGCTGATACCATCAGCATTTTTTTTGTAGGAGATATTGTCGGAGATCCCGGACTTAGCTTAGTTGAAACCGTACTTCCCAGTCTTATTAATAAGTACAATGCGGATTTTGTGATCGCTAACGCGGAAAATTCTCATGAAGGTTTTGGAACTAACCGAACTATTGTCAAAAACCTGCTATCTCTTGGTGTGCATGTAGTAACCGGCGGAGATCATTCCTTCGATAAATGGAAGATTTTCGATTATATGCGTGATAATGATCACATTCTTAGGCCTCTGAACTATCCAAAAGGAAATGCCGGATTGGGTTATGGTGTGTATGATATTCCGGGAACAGAGCTAAAGATCGGAGTTCTGAATCTACAAGGACGTACTTTTATGAAGGCCATTGATGACCCCTTTGCCGCCGCTGATTGGGCTATTTCCAACATTCAAAAACAAACGAACATTATACTTGTGGATATGCATGCCGAGGCAACCGCTGAAAAAATAGCCCTGGCCTGGCATATTGATGGTAAAGCTTCGGTCATGGTTGGCACTCACACTCATGTTCAAACAAATGATGCCCGTATATTACCTCAGGGGCTTGGATATTTAAGCGATGCCGGGATGACGGGTTCTTTCAATTCTGTTATTGGGATGGATAAGAAAGTTGCCATCAAACGATTTACAACTGGTGTTCACCAAAAGTACCAAGCGGCTAATGGAGATAATCACCTTTGTGGCGTTTTAGCTAAAGTAGATGCCGAATCGGGAAAATGCGTACATATTGAACCGATTATTTACCCGGAATTAAATCACTCTGTTTAACGAAATGGCATCAAATAAAACTGTTCTTCAAGCCAGTAATTTATATAAGAGTTTTGCCGGCGGCCCAGACAAACCTGAAGTTAAAGTGCTTCAGGGAATGAATTTATCCATCGAAGAAGGCACCATTACTTCAATAATTGGATCCAGCGGAAGCGGTAAAAGCACGTTGCTGCATATTCTTGGAGGATTAGACCGCACCGACAGTGGCGATGTGTTCTGGAATGAGAAAAATATATCTGCCTTAAATACTGATGAACTTGCCGATTTTCGAAATAAGTATATTGGCTTTGTATTTCAATTTCATCATTTGTTACCGGAATTTACCGCGCTCGAAAATGTTAGTATGCCGGCATTAATTGGTGGAGCTTCTGCAAAAGAGGCTAATGAAAGAGCTTTCGGATTATTAGCTCGTTTTGGTATCGAACAGCGAAGGAATCACCGGCCAACTCAACTTTCAGGTGGAGAGCAACAGCGGGTATCTATGGCACGCGCGCTCATGAATAATCCGCGAATTATTCTCGCCGATGAACCTACCGGAAATCTGGATGAAATAAATACCAATATCATTCTTGATCTTCTGCATGAACTTAGGGAAACAGAAGGCGTTTCCGTTTTATTGATTACACACGAGCAGGACATCGCTAAACGTTCAGATAAAATCTTTGAATTAAAAAACGGGGTTTTAGATACACTTTAGTTTTTGGTAAGTCCGAAAACAGTGATATTTTCAAGCCTCAAAATCACACCCATATATTTACATACAATGTCTAAAAGACTATCAAAAGAAGAATTAGAATCAGATCCGTTAATTGAGAATTATAATCGGGCAACAAGTTATTTAAGAGAAAACAAACCAATGATTTTGTCCCTTGTAGTGGGTGCGATAGTCATTGTTGGCGCATTGGTTGGCTACAGTTTTTATTCCTCTGCCCAGGAAGCTGAAGCTCAGGAATTACTTGCTGTTGCAGAAACTTATTACTCGCAGGGAGATTATGAAAATGCTCTTAATGGAGATGAGTTTGAACTCACCTACGGTTTCTCTCAAATCGCGAACGATTTTTCAGGCACCAACGCTGGAAATATTGCCAATTATTATGCTTCGGTTTCAAGCTTTAAACTTGGGAATAGTGAAGACGCCTTAATGTATATTAATCGTTTTGATGTTCCAGATGGTATACTTGGTGTTGGCCCAATTGCTTTTCATGCAAACTTGCTCCGGGTTAATGGAGACCATCAAAAAGCCGCTGAAAAATATCTGGATGCTGCTAATTGGAGCGTCAATGCGACTACAACACCATTCAATCTGCTGAAATCAGCACGTGCTTATTATAATGCGGAGGATTTTGATCGGGCTGATGAAATAGCTTCACAAATTATCAACGAATATCCTACCAGCGCTGAACTGGCTGAATCCCAGCGCCTGAAAGGCATGATAGCTGTAAAGTAATTTTAAAAGGCTTCTTTTTAAGAGGCCTTTTTTATTTCATGTCTAAGGGAGAATGAATAGTTCTTACCACGCTTTATCACATATCCGCCTATACTGACCGCCTACTTCATAATGGGCATGAGAAATCTGGCCAAGGAAGCTGTTTTTATCGTTTCCATTAATTCCTCGAAAAGATTGCCGTTATTCCGAGCAACATTGCAGAGATGCTGATTTGACTGTGTTGCCCCTCAATGGATGTCAGAGACTTCCTGGCCTGTAACTTTCCAGCCTCCGTTTGCTCAAGACAATAAGATCTAGGGATTTTTTTAAAAAAGAAAGCCAGGTGGTTCCAGAAAATTGTCTAATAAATTTAGGATCCACACGGCTAAAAAGATTTGATGGGTAAGCGAATTATTGAACTTTAACCCATACTGCGGTATGAAGATTGTACACCCAATTCATATCATCGCCGTCTAATTCGACATCCCAGGAGTCGTTTCCTGAGTTAACGGATAATTCGGGTGGATTGTACTCATACTGCATTTCATAACTTTGAATTCCAAATGGGGTGCTTCTTTCTTGTTGGAAGGTATCTGAGTTTTCGGAAAAAATCACTTTCTCTGTCAAAGTTTGTACACCAGCTCCCGTTTGCAAACCGTAATTTTGGATGTAAGCTGAATATTCAGTTTCCCAAGTCCCTTCTAAACCACTGCCGGAATCAGTTCGGGTAAATAATCTAGCCTGTGTGGCATTCAAATTCTGCCCTTCGATAGCTATAGAAGCATCAAAGTAAGGTGTTGTAACGTTTACTTCTGAGGGATTACAGGCAAACAACAGGTTATTAGCTTTAAGCTTTAAGAAGCCATCTTCAATGGTATACGTTCCTTTCACCACTTTCTCGATATACATATCATTGGCATACTCTTTATCACATACCTCAGAGGTCACCTCTTGCTCACCATCGACCGTTTGGATTACTCTGCTCTTGGCGCTAATAGTTGAGTCTATGAAGGTACCATCGGCATTGAAAGTTCTGATGGTATTTCTTTTCACATCCCACTGCCCTTCAACCTCGCTCATCAATGCGACATCTTCAGCATTTTTATTTAGAGTATCAGAATTCGTTGTTGAACAACTTACACCAACTACTAAAAAAATTATAACCAGAATAGCATTTCTAAATTTCATGAGTTTATGATTTATTTGAAAACCCTTGTTAAATAGTATTATAGTTAATTTCACCTCTACAATCAAAAAGTCTTTTGCTTTATATGGCAATTAGTACTTGGACTTTCATGATCAAGGCCAGAAGGAGGTTGGAACCACAGCATATCCTCATATTTGAGAATTTCAGCCGATGATAACGCAGACATTGGGCAAAAGACCGGTTTTGCAATGCCCTCTATAAGTCCTATATATTCCAGACTAATCAACCAATTGAATTATACTGATGAACACCGAAAACTTCTATTCCCGAAAAACATACTTACCGTCATCTGAAACTTTGACACCCCGCTCGCTTGGTGGGAAGGTACCTTCTTAACCAGTGGTGGTCATCAAAGCCCTGAAAATCCAATACCACCCATATGAAATAAGAAGGCGGTTATCGAATCTATACAATGATTGGCTCAAATGGCGAGTAACACTGGGGATCAGCTTCCAGGACTACATCTCAAAGCTGAAGTTTTGTAACGAGGCTTTTATCGATAAGGGATCAACGATTAAGATTTTCGAATAAATAATCATCCAGCCATCCCCTTGATCTCTAATCACATATCCGCCTATACTGACCGCCTACTTCATAAAGGGCATGAGAAATCTGGCCAAGGAAGCTGTTTTTATCGTTTCCATTAATTCCTCGAAAAGATTGCCGTTATTCCGAGCAACATTGCAGAGATGCTGATTTGACTGTGTTGCCCCTCAATGGATGTCAGAGACTTCCTGGCCTGTAACTTTCCAGCCTCCGTTTGCTCAAGACAATAAGATCTAGGGATTTTTTTAAAAAAGAAAGCCAGGTGGTTCCAGAAAATTGTCTAATAAATTTAGGATCCACACGGCTAAAAAGATTTGATGGGTAAGCGAATTATTGAACTTTAACCCATACTGCGGTATGAAGATTGTACACCCAATTCATATCATCGCCGTCTAATTCGACATCCCAGGAGTCGTTTCCTGAGTTAACGGATAATTCGGGTGGATTGTACTCATACTGCATTTCATAACTTTGAATTCCAAATGGGGTGCTTCTTTCTTGTTGGAAGGTATCTGAGTTTTCGGAAAAAATCACTTTCTCTGTCAAAGTTTGTACACCAGCTCCCGTTTGCAAACCGTAATTTTGGATGTAAGCTGAATATTCAGTTTCCCAAGTCCCTTCTAAACCACTGCCGGAATCAGTTCGGGTAAATAATCTAGCCTGTGTGGCATTCAAATTCTGCCCTTCGATAGCTATAGAAGCATCAAAGTAAGGTGTTGTAACGTTTACTTCTGAGGGATTACAGGCAAACAACAGGTTATTAGCTTTAAGCTTTAAGAAGCCATCTTCAATGGTATACGTTCCTTTCACCACTTTCTCGATATACATATCATTGGCATACTCTTTATCACATACCTCAGAGGTCACCTCTTGCTCACCATCGACCGTTTGGATTACTCTGCTCTTGGCGCTAATAGTTGAGTCTATGAAGGTACCATCGGCATTGAAAGTTCTGATGGTATTTCTTTTCACATCCCACTGCCCTTCAACCTCGCTCATCAATGCGACATCTTCAGCATTTTTATTTAGAGTATCAGAATTCGTTGTTGAACAACTTACACCAACTACTAAAAAAATTATAACCAGAATAGCATTTGTTAATTTCATGAGTTTATGATTTATTTGAAAACCCTTGTTAAATAGTATTATAATTAATTTCACCTTTATGATCAAAAAGTCTTTTGTTTTGCAATGCCCTCTACAAGTCCTATCTAATTATTCCAGACTCACCAAAACCGATTGAATCATATTATTGAATCATATTAATGAACACCACAAACTTCTATTCACGCAAAAACATACTTACCGTCATCCGAGAGCCTAGGCTGGAGCTTTGTAACGAGGCTTTTATCGATGAAGCAATTTACGATATGGATTTTCGACTAAACAATCAGCGAAATCCAGCCATCCCCCCTAAGCTGTGGTCACATATTACGCCTATACTGCCCGCCTACTTCATAAAGGGCATGAGAAATCTGGCCAAGTGAAGCTGTTTTTACCGTTTCCATCAGCTCTTCAAATAAATTGTACAATTTTTTCAAGGGGGATAGAAAGGATAATTATGATAAAAATTAATTTTTCTTTAATATATTGATATCATTTTGGATATAAGATTACAATTATGGTTAAAAATATTTTTTACATTTTTATTCTTCTAGTGTTTTTTTCGTGTAAATCAAATCCGTCATCAAATTCCTCCGATGATTCTGGAGAGCCAACCACTGTAGAACCTACCATAGTAGCTTTTAATGGAGTAACTCAAAAAGGACCTTATGTCCAGGGTTCCACTGTTGAAATATTTGAAGTTGACAATAATTTGGAAACTTCTGGTGCTTCTTTTCTAACAACTATTTCCGATAATACCGGTAGATTTTCTGCGGAACAATTATCAATCGAAACACAGGTAGCATTATTATCAAGTCAGGGTTTTTATTTTGATGAAGTTGCCGGTGAGCTCTCGCAAAGTCAATTAAATTTGCAAACCTTAGTCGAAATCTCGGATTCTGTAGAAGCCAATATTAATATACTCACTCACTTGGAAGTTCCTAGAATTCGTACCCTCTATCGTCAAAGCATGGGGTTTCGTGATGCTAAGAATCAAGCACGATCAGAAGTACTGGAGATATTTGGATTTGAGAGTGATACAACTGAAAATTCTGAAGAACTCGATATAACTAAATCAGGAGAGAGTAATGCTCAATTACTTGCTGCCTCAATTTTACTGATTGGTCTTAACACAACAGCAGAGCTTAGTGAGCTTCTGTCAAGAATAGCTGAAGACTTATCAGAAGACGGACAACTGACTAATCAAGAATTAGGCAGTGAACTTATGAATGCAGCTAGAATTATGAGTTTGGACGCAATAACAAATAATCTTAAAAGTAGATACTCTGATTTAGGACAAGAAGTTGATATTCCTGAATTTAAAAATTACATTCAGGATTTTATTAATAGTAATAAATACCCCTTTACATTAGAAGTTGATTTCCCTGAAAATGGAAATTACGGCAAAAATGTTTTAAACAAAGAACTTACAAACTTGAACTTAACTGGTGAAGCTGATTTTAGCTTTAGAGGAGAACCTTCAAATAAAGCACCCATGAATAAAATCGTAGTTAAATCTTTATCAGGAAATGTTTGGGTTTATGAGCAAGGCTCAAATATAAATCTCACAGTTGGTTATTATGACTACAATAATAAAGAGCAAGTATTCACTGTAAATAACAAGACTGAAGAATTTGATTTAAAATTTGGTATTATAGGTAACGGAAAAGCAAAAATTAATTATTATGAGTTTTTATCAGATACAGTTACTTATTCAAAAGTAATTGACTATTGAAATTAATCTTACCTAACTAAAGAACAATAATCCTGAACTATTCTCAAAAGCTCTAGCTAGTAAAGGGTCTTAAATAATCATCTATCAGTTGCTTATAAGTAAATGAGTATGTACACTTCTTCGATTAACTAGTTACGAATCAATAATTCATCGTTCACATATTCCTTCTGTACTGCCCACCCACTTCATACAGTGCATGAGATATCTGCCCCAACGAAGCTACTTTAACTGTTTCCATCAGCTCCTCAAAAAGATTGCCGTTTTCCCGAGCAACGTTTTTAAGACGTTCAATAGCTTGATCTGAATCCCGCTCGTTGCGTTTCCAGAATGCCTTGAGATTATCAATTTGCTGCCGTTTTTCTTCGTCTGTAGAGCGGATTAACTCGATGGGTTTCTCCGCTTCTTCTCCTTTTCCATCCTTCTGAAAGGTGTTCACACCAATAATCGGCAGTTCGCCTGTGTGCTTTTTAGTTTCGTAGTGTAAGCTTTCATCCTGAATTTTTCCGCGCTGATACATGCTCTCCATGGCTCCCAAAACTCCTCCTCTTTCTGTGATGCGATCGAATTCAGTAAGAATGGCTTCTTCCACCAGGTCAGTTAATTCTTCAATAAAAAATGAACCCTGATTGATATTCTCATTCTTAGCCGTTCCCAATTCTTTATTGATAATCATTTGAATAGCTAAGGCACGGCGAACCGACTCCTCTGTTGGCGTAGTGATGGCTTCATCATATGCATTCGTATGCAGGGAATTGCAGTTATCATAAATAGCCAATAAAGCCTGTAAGGTAGTTCGGATATCATTGAACTGAATTTCCTGCGCGTGAAGAGATCTTCCGCTTGTCTGAATGTGGTATTTCAGCTTTTGAGAACGATCGTTGGCAGCATATTTATTCTTCATAGCCACAGACCAAATTCGTCTCGCCACCCTACCGATTACAGCGTATTCCGGATCTAATCCATTACTGAAAAAGAACGAAAGATTGTGTGCGAAATCATCCACACTCAAACCGCGGGCAAGATAATATTCAACAAAAGTGAAACCGTTAGAGAGAGTAAAAGCTGCCTGCGTTATCGGATTTGCCCCCGCTTCCGCGATATGATATCCCGAAATTGAAACCGAGTAATAATTACGAACTTGTTTTTCGGTGAAGTAGGTTTGAATATCCCCCATCATTTTAAGTGCAAATTCAGTAGAAAAAATACACGTATTCTGCGCCTGATCTTCTTTCAGGATATCCGCCTGAACAGTTCCACGAACTACATTTAAAGTCTGAGCTTTAATTTTCTCATATATATCTTTCTCTACGAGATGATCTCCTGAAATACCCAGCGTCCCTAAACCAAATTCATTATTTCCTGCAGGAATTTCGTTGCAGTATGTAGGGATTTCCACGCCGCGTTCTTTGAAGTAGGCCTTTATTTTTTTCTGTGCTCCCTCCCATTTTCCTTCACTAATCAAATATCGTTCTACTTCCTGATCGATGGCTGTATTCATGAACATAGCCAAAATCATAGGTGCGGGTCCATTTATGGTCATAGAAACCGATGTGGTTGGGGAAGTCAAATCAAAGCCAGAATAGAGCTTCTTCATGTCATCAAGGGAACAAATGCTTACTCCGGAGTTCCCTATTTTGCCGTAAATGTCGGGGCGATAACCGGGATCTTCACCATAAAGCGTAACTGAATCGAAAGCGGTAGAAAGTCGTGCGGCCGGTAAACCTTCACTCACATAATGAAATCGTTTGTTGGTGCGCTCTGGAGTTCCTTCACCGGCAAACATTCTGGTTGGATCTTCCCCTTCACGCTTAAAAGGAAATACGCCGGCTGTGTACGGAAAATATCCTGGTAAATTTTCTTTGAGGGCAAACTTCAATCGGTCTCCCCAGCTTTTTGTTTTAGGAAGGGCTACACGCGGAACCTGTAATCCACTCAAGGATTCCCTGAACAACTCATTTCTAAAAACCTTTCCACGAGTTTTTACCTCAATATATTGCTGCCGGTATTGCTGATAAAGATCGTCCCAGCCATCTAAAATCTTCTTTGGAAGCACATCAAGCTTCGAAAGCCAGTGCTCCTTCATTTTGGCAAGATTGCCGGTTACGACTTCTTTTTCATCAGGATTCCAGTTTTCGAGCTGATCAATAGTTCCTGAAACCTGATCCAATTTCGTAGCCGTTTCTACCTGTTCTTCCACCCATTCGTGATAATCGCGAACGGTTTCTGATATTTCAGACAGATAACGAACTCTTTTCCCGGGAATAATCGCCTGAGCCTGAATATCTTCCGCCGGCTCTGCATTAGTATATAATCGACTTTCCCAGGTTAGCGAATATTTCTCGTTGATTTTATCAACCAAAGCTTTGAAAAGCCGGTTAACTCCTTCATCGTTGAACTGAGCCGCAATAGTTGGATAAACCGGCATTTCTTCTGGTTTGGAATGCCACTTCCCACTATTTCTGATAATCTGTTTCCGTACATCCCGAAGCGCATCCAAAGAACCTTTCTTCTCAAACTTGTTGAGCACAACCAGGTCAGCGAGATCAAGCATATTAATTTTTTCGAGCTGTGTAGCAGCGCCATATTCGCTTGTCATCACGTAAACGGGAATATCTGTGATATCGACAATTTCCGTTCCGCTTTGGCCAATTCCGCTGGTTTCAACAATAATAAGATCAAATCCGGCGGCTTTATAAAGCTCAATTGCCCCGAGCAAACCTTTGCTTGTGGCACGGTTGGAGGCCCGCGTTGCCATACTGCGCATAAAAACCCGGTCGGTATCGATACTGTTCATCCGGATGCGGTCGCCAAGCAGTGCACCGCCGGTTTTTATTTTTGATGGGTCCACGGAAATAATTCCGATATTTAAATCTTCATATTCGGTTAAAAAACGCCGAACCAATTCATCAGTGAGTGAGCTTTTACCAGCTCCACCAGTTCCGGTAATTCCAACTAAAGGAATGGTTTTGGATGATTTCTCAATTTCCTTGCCGGATTCATTAAAAATTTTGCCTTCTTTAAAAGAGATTACTTCTGTTCGCTCATTTTCGATGGCGGTAAGGCTTCTTGCGAGGGCAATCGTATCGCGAGACGCTAATTTTGATATCTCGGGTTTTGCGATGGAAACAGGATCATAATCACATTCTTTAAGCATGAAATTAATCATGCCTTGAAGGCCCATTGCACTGCCATCATCTACAGAAAAAATACGGGTAACTCCGGCTTTATGTAGTTCATTAATTTCATCCCTAACAATTACACCGCCGCCGCCGCCGAAAACTTTGATATGGCCAGCACCATGTTCATTCAGCAACTCAATCATGTACTTAAAATACTCCACGTGTCCGCCCTGATACGAACTAATTGCAATTCCCTGGGCATCTTCCTGAATGGCACAATTTACAATTTCATGCACCGAACGATTGTGCCCGAGATGAATCACTTCCGCACCGCTGCTTTGCAGAATACGCCTCATAATATTGATACTGGCGTCGTGGCCATCAAATAAACTTGCCGCTGTTACAAAGCGAACTTTGTGTTTAGATTGGTACGGCTCTTGAACCTGCGGTCTGTTTGCAGGTTTGTTATTTGATTTTGCAGAAGTTGATTTCGTTGTTACCGACATAAACTATCTTTTATATTTAATGAAAGCGGTTCCACAAGATACGGATTTGAGTGCGTTTTTATAAGTGGACATCTGTAATTATTGAGAGCGACTGCTTTTACTTTTCCAAAAGCATTCCTAAAATCGAATTAAATTCATTCTCCCCTAAAAAAAGAGTGCTGTTCAATAAAACTTATTTGATAAAGCTATCACGGAAATACCTGAGGCAGTTCACCCACCTGCAATAGCTCAGAGAGTTTTTGGCCAACGTAGGTGTTGTCTCTCCAGCCCATAAATTCGAGAGCCTGTGGGCCATAGGCCATTAAAGGAACGGGAATTCCGGTATGAGACCCGGTAGTCCAGTAAACTTCCAATTCCTTACCGTTATTTTGCTGTCGCTGCATGGTCATTCCACCGGTTTCATGATCGGCTGTAATAATCACTAAAGTTTCTCCGTCCTGAACTGCAAAATTCAGCACTGTTTTGATTGCGGCATCAAAATCTTCAATTTCCCGAAGTACATATTCAACATCATTATCATGGCCAGCCCAATCAATTTGACTTCCTTCAACCATCAGAAAAAAACCATTCTCATTTTGGCTTAAAATATCCAAAGCTTTTGAGGTCATTTTAGCGGATGATGGCTCTCCTTCTGCCCGTTCAAATCCATCTTCAGCAAAAAGGCCAAGAAGCTGATTGGTTTCTGAGTTATCAAGTTCTTCCTCATTCAGTAAAATTTCATAACCGACAGTTTGGAATTGCTCAAGTAAATCAACAGAATCGGATCTTTGCGCGGGAGCAAACCATTTCACCCCGCCTCCTAAAAAAACATCCACACCTGAGTCAAGGAAATCTGCCGCAATTTCTTCCTGCATACTTCTTCGCTCAACATGTGCAGCAAAACTTGCAGGCGTTGCATGTGTTATCGACGAAGTAGAAATCAAACCCGTGCTTAATCCTTTTTCTTCCGCTAATTCCAGAATAGTTTTACAAGCTGCGGAATCAGGGTCAACACCAATAGCGCCGTTGTAAGTTTTCAAGCCACAAGAAAAAGCCGTTGCGCCTGAGGCTGAATCCGTAATCAAATTATCTGAGGAGTGAGTTTTAACAAATCCTGTTACCGGCAGCGTTTGCATGTGCAAAAGGCCATCAGCGCCAACCAGTCCAATCTGACCCGAAGAAATTTGTGCGAGGCCATTACCATCGCCAATCAGCAGAATTATATTTTTAATGGTTTTGCTTTCCACCAACGGCAACATTTCGGGGACGGGAGATTTCGATTCAGCTACAGAAAATACTTCCGTTTTCGTTTCAGAATTGCCTGAGTCGCTCCCACTCATCTGGCAGGCATTGAACAGTACGACCACAGATAATAGTGACAGTATCTTTTTCATAACAAGCTAATTTTGAATTTTTAGGGTGTTTAAAAATTGTATATCAGTCTTTGCCAAATTTAGGAATCAGGCTTTTTATAACTCCCCAAATCCCTTTCGATGGTGTTCTGTATTTCTGATTTCTTCTCGTTGCTTTCGCAATTCTTTCCGCGGGAATGCCATGTTTTTTTGTTGAAGTATTTTCCGGTTTTTTCCTCTCAACCTTCTTTTCCTTCTTGTCGGCCTTGGAATCCTCACTGCCTTTCAGCTTCACACTCACACTATCCAAATTCTCTAACTTTTTTCTAATCTGTGCAAGAGATTTCTTCCGCTTAGGTTTTTCTTTTGGGGATGCGGCAGTTTTTTTGGTTGAATTCGCTTCGGGTTCTTTAGCTTCTTCCTGCTTCGCTTTTGGAACTGGCTTTCTTTTTGGACGTTCTTTTTGCTGCGATTTACTTTTAGGCTTTTGCTCTTTGGAATCAGATGGCATATCTAAAATTGTAAGCTGATCGCCAACTTTATCCTGAATTGCAAGAAAAGCGCGGCTGTCTTTTTTACTAACCAGCGTAATGGCCATTCCTGATTTATCATAACGCCCGGTTCGCCCAATCCGGTGAATGTAATCATCAACAGCTCTTGGTACGTCATAATTGATGATCAAAGAAACATCGGCGATATCTATTCCACGCGCAATTACATCGGTAGCTACAATTACGGGTACCACTCCGTTTTTGAATTCGTGAAGGGCTTTATTTCGCTCATCCTGAGTACGATCTCCATGAATACTTCCCGCTTTTATTCCTTTTTTTGAGAGAAGGCGTTCCAGCTCGTCGGTTCCTCTTTTGGTTGCACAAAAAATAATGCACGAATCCCACTGCAAATCATCCAAAATATGCTGCACAAGATCCAGTTTATCTTTTATATCTACATGATAGGCGCGCTGAGAAATACTTTCTGAAGGTTTAGAAATTTCAATTTCAATCTTCTCAGGATCCTTCATAATATTTCGGGCAAGCTCTTTAATCTGCCCCGGCATGGTTGCCGAAAAAAGTAAGGTCTGTCTTTCGGTTGGGAGTTTCTTTATGATTTTAGTCACATCAGGGAGAAAGCCCATGTCGAGCATGCGGTCGGCTTCATCCAACACTAAATATTTGATGTGGCTGAAGTCAATATCCAGCACTTTTGTTTGGTCAATCAGCCTTCCGGGAGTAGCTACAATTATATCAACCCCGGCACGAATGGCATTTGCTTGCTTGCCGAAATCTTCACCACCAATAATAGTAGCCGAAGAAAGGCCGGTATGATAACCAAGCGCGAAAATTTGTTCGTCAATTTGCTGGGCTAATTCCCTGGTGGGCGAAAGAATTAAAGCCTGTGTATGCTCAGATTTATTCTGAAGGATTTGCTCAATTATTGGGATAACAAAAGCTCCTGTTTTCCCTGTTCCTGTTTGTGCTGCTCCAATCATATCCTTTTTACTTAGGATAATCGGAATACTTTTTTCCTGAATTGGAGTGGGGGTCGAATAGCCAATATCTCTCAAGCCTGATTTCAGCTCTTCGTGGAGATCAAGATCATTAAATGTCAATGTATTAATACCTGTAGTGAAAATTATTATGTAATAATATACATAGATAAGTGATTACTTATTCTACTTTGCTATGATTTATCCCTAATTTACGAGCTGTTAATTTTTAAACATCAAAAAAAGAAAAATGAGATTTAAAACTTTATATACTGTAGCAGCTTTATCTACAGCTTTACTTGTTTCAGCTTGTAATCAAAATGGGGAAAATTCTACTCAGGCAAATCTTGAAACTCAGGTTGACAGTGTTAGTTATGCATTGGGATATCAGAACGGAAAGTTCTTGACACAGCAAGGAATTACCGACCTCAACTCAGGAGCTTTCACAGCCGGTTTGAATACAGGCTTAAGTGATACTACAGCGCAATTGACTGAAATGGAAGCCCAGCAAGTAATTCAAACCTACATTCAGGAATTATCAATGCGTCAGGGAACTGAAAATCAAGAAGAAGGTGAAAGCTTTCTTGCTGAAAACCTCGAAAAAGATGGTGTTGAAGTAACCGAATCTGGCTTGCAATACAAAGTTATTGAAGAAGGTGATGGCGAATCCCCAACCGCAGAAGATATAGTGCGCGTTAACTACGAGGGTAAATTAATGAACGGCGAAGTTTTTGACAGCTCGTACGAGCGAGGTGAACCTGTTGAATTTCCGTTAAGCGGAGTAATTGCCGGTTGGACCGAGGGCGTGCAATTGATGAAAGTTGGCGCAACGTTCGAATTCTACATTCCAGGAGATTTAGCTTATGGTCCACGACCACCACAAGGTAGTCCGATTGGCCCAAATGCCACACTTATTTTCAAAGTTGAGTTGTTGGAAATAAAGTAATCGAGATCGCTTTATAAATAAAAAGCCCCGATTCTAAAAAGAACCGGGGGCTTTTATTTTGTCTATGGTTTCTGGATATCAGGTTGCAAGATTGATGAGAATCATAATCTCTGCTACAACTTCTGTTTCACCGCTTGCATCCATTTTATCTTCTACTATTGCATTGATGGCGCTATAGAAAGATGAATAAATATCATAGGCGGTAGCGGCACTAATTACACTCGAAATTGAACTACTGAAATCAGACTTTACTCCACTTGAAGAATTAATCTCAGAATCAATCTCCAAGATTACCGTAGCTTCAAAAGCGGTATCAGATTCCATAGTATTGCGAACTTCGTTGTGATATTCCTCAAAAGCCGATTCTACTTCACTTTTAGCACCCGCGCTTGCTCTTAATGAAGTCTTAAGGTGTGCACCGGCTTCTACAATGGCTTCCTTAGAAGACTCCGACATAGCACTCGCCTCCGCCCTTGCCTGTACAGCATTATCAGTGGCAATTGCCACTAATAGTGAGGAGTTCTTTCGCGCATCTTCCTTTGTTTCAGAACTAACTGTAGTAAAGCTGTTAACAAATATTCTGCTCCACATTTCTACGGATTTAGCAGCTCCTGAAGCTTCTAATCCAGCATTTGTGTAAGCATTTATAGTTTTTTCCAGAAACAGTTCATGCGCATTCTCTTCTTCTTCCGTACTTGATGAAGCTGCAAGATCTGCTTCTAATTCGAATTGTGCTTCAGCCATAAAAGCATAAGTATCATCAAGCCTGGATTCCGCATCGTCCTGAAAAGATTCCATATAAAATTCAACACGGGCTTGTGAAGAATTCTTTAAGGCAGACGCAAACTCACCGGCTGCCAAAACTCCAGAATTAACCGCAGCTGCATTTTTGTTAGATACCACAGCTTCTATGTCAGCTTTCTGAACTATATCAGCATTTCCAGATGCTACCACACGGCTAAAAACCTTAGTTTCTGCCGAGGATTCAGTATTTAGCGGCTTCAAAGTATAGGATTGGCCGTTCTCAACTTTTCCTGATAGAAAAGCTTTCCACTCCTGACTTTCCTTTTCAGCAAGAATCACGATATTTTGAGCAGACTTGACATCTACTTCAAGAGAAAAGCTTCCAGAAGCGTTGGTTTCTGTTGTGGCTCCCTCAATGGTTTCTAAAGATCCATTTGAAGTTACTCGTGCAGCGCTTACAACCGCTCCCTCAACAGAACGTGCTTTAGCCACTTTATTCGTTGATTCACTTTCTACAGACCCGTTTATAGTAGCGGAACTGTCGGATGTGGAATCCGTTGAGCAAGCAAAAAACGTTAGTGATGCTAATAGTGTAATAATCGAAAATTGTAAATATTTAGAAAGTTTCATAGTTATATAATTTTTGGGTGATTATTCATCACCTTCAAACAAGTGGCTGCTCCACATGTTCCAAATTCTAAATATAACTCATCTAAATAATTGTTAATAAATAACCGGGATTCTTCTGATTTTTCATTAATGAAGGGAAAGGGAAGAAAATTCAATTATCTATTAATGAATTTTATTAACAAGTAAGTAAAGAAAAGCAATTATTGAAAAAATAAAGGGGAATGGATATCAACCATTCCCCTATGATACGTTGGCTTTTTCGGGGTACAATATTTAAGCTACATGGCTTTCGGGCTTTGTAGCTTTTTTATTAAAAAAAAGTTCCAAATTCAGCGCTTAACTGTTCCAAATTCTTTTTCCTAAACCGCTATTCCGAGCTACTGAATTCAGAATTGTTTGCTGAATTATCTCCTTAGTTCCTATTACAAGAGCAGATTGGCGGGCTCTTGTTACAGATGTATATAAAATCTCTTTAGAAAGTACTGGATTCATTGCAGTTGGAAGAACAATAGCTACATCCTCAAATTCTGAACCCTGACTCTTATGTATAGTGATTGCATAAGCAGGTTCATATTCCTGCAACCTTCCCGCAGAAACAGGAATACTCCCCTCTCCTTCAAAGTGTACCAACTCTTCATCGGCCTCTGTACTTATCCCAATTTCACCATTCCGAATTTTTAGCACGCTGTCGTTTCGTTTAGCCATTACAATTCTGCCGGAGTACCACTCCCCTGCATTCACCCCAGAAAAAGCTCTCTTAATTTGTTGTTCCGCGTTGGCATTTATCTGCTCTACTCCATAAGGCCCCCGCCGCAACGCACACAATATTTTTTTCTGGTTTGATGCATCCAATTTATCAGCCTCTGCCCTTTTCTGATACTCCATGAAATGATCCGTAGCGAACTCATTGATCATCGCTTTCATGTTCTCTGCAGATGGTTCCAGCAGTTTCAAATCGGGATATTCAGGATCTTGCAGCAGATTTAGCGCAGTTTCCGGATCTGACTGATTGATAGCATCGGCAAGTTTTCGAATACCGCTCTTTTGATCAAACCGGTAGCTTTTTGTGAGGAAGATTACACTGTCGTTTATTGCGGGCAGATTCTCTTTCTCAGGTATTTTGATCCCGGATAATTCATCTACTGCTTCAGCCACATTTCCTGAAAATGAATTCTCCCCCCCACAAATATCACCCAAAATAGAGCCGGCTTCTACCGAGGCCAACTGATCTTTATCTCCCAATACAATCAACTTTGTGTGATCATCAATAGCACGAATCAGCCGCACCCACATTGTAATATCAAGCATTGAAGCTTCATCAATCACTACTAAATCGTAAGGCAGCTTATTTTTCTCGTTGAATTTGAAATGCTCGCCATGGAAATCAGAACCCAGCAATTTGTGAACAGTTAAGGCTGCATCCGGGATTTCAATATCTGGTTCAATCTTATTTAATATCTGGTTTTTCCCTGCTGCAATAGATTCCGAAAGCCTTCGAGCAGCTTTTCCGGTTGGAGCAGCTAGTGCAACCCGGAATTTTTCATTTTTATGGTGATGCGCGTGTGCCGCAATAATATTCAAAACCGTGAATGTTTTCCCTGTTCCGGGTCCGCCCGAAATGACAACCAAATCTTTCACAAAACTCAAACAAAGTGCTACATGCTGCCAATTCACTTCACTTGAAGAATTCCCCGGAGAGATGAATTTTTGGATGGTTTCAGCTACAGCATCACCTGGTGAGTTAATTCTTTCGGCTTTCTCCCGAATCCATTTCGCAAGAGTCTGTTCATACTTCCAAAATCGATGCAAATACAACCGGCCATCATCAAGAACTAAAGGTTTAAGCTCCCCATTTGTGGCAAGGAGGTCACTCTTTCTCAGCGCCGAAAGCCATTTTTCCTGAAGTGATGGGGAAATCTTGATCTGGGATTCAGGACTATTGAATAAAAATCCCGATTGCATCCTGTTCAAATCAAGACAAACATGGCCGTTTAATTGAGCATGAACACAACCTGCAGCGGCGAGCAATACTTCCTGTTCAGCCTTCGGATCAAGTTGCAGCAAAAAACGCACAAATTCATATTCTACAAGAGAAATGACTTCCCGGTGTAGCAGTTGATCAAAAATGGAGAGTTTATTCATATATCCTTCTCCGTTTTGAAATAGGAATCCAGCTTTTCAATTAGCTTTTTTGGAGGTTTATCAAAGAAAACTCCGCTGCCGGGATTCTGTAAATTTACTCCTCGCAAAAATACATAGAGCACACCACCAAAATGCTGATCATAGTCGTAATCTGACATTTTTTGCTTCAAAAAACGGTGCAATGCGGTTGCGTAAATATGATATTGAAGATCATAAGCGGAATGAAAAATTTCAGTCTGAAGAGCTTCCGGTGTATAATTTTCGGATGAATCTCCCAAGTGGTTAGATTTATAATCGAGAATGTAATAACGGCCGTTTACTCGAAATGTGAGATCAATAAATCCTTTCATAAAACCCGAAATACGATCCTTATTCTGAGTTTCCAAATCCTCGTCATTTCGAACAAGTTTCCACAAATCATCCGCGTTTAAATTTCCTACGGGAAAATGAAACTCCATTTCTTTAAGCAGTGATTCTTCTTTCAGCGAGTTCAGCGATATTCCCAGCTCACCAAGATTATGCTTGAGGACTTCATCCGTCCACATTTGAACTATGGGGCTCCACTTTTCTGAGAAACCATGAGATTCCAGGTTTGTACTCACCACTTCTTTAAGATTTTTGGGATTACTGAAAATCACATCCTCAAAAACCTTGTGCAGAAAGGTGCCCGCATTTGCGCCTTTAGGAAAAGTAAATCGGTTATAAACAGCCGGCATTGCGGGTTTTTGATCATACACGGCATCGTAATCATGAGCGGTTTCTCCCTGCTCTTTACCAAATGCCAATGAAGAATAACTCAGCATTCTTGGGAAATGAAACAGATCCTTTCTGCCAAATTCAGCAGCTTTGAATTTCATTTTTGCTGGCTGAAATTTCATTTTCTTTACTAACTCAATATCAGTTTTCGGCTCACGAACACAAATATTTTTACACTCAGAAAGCCGTTTAATCATAGAGTCGAAAGAAAATGGCTCATCGTTGCTTTCTTTCAGTACTTCCTTTCTGGCGCGTTTATCTGCATGATCTTTTCCATCCATGATGGAAGCCAGTGGAGACAAACCCATTGTTTTATAATCAGGCAAAAACAAATAACAGGCAGAAATTGAGCGGGTTAATGCCACATATGCAAGCCTTGTTGCTTCCGCCATTTCCTCTTTCAAATCAAGAAATTTATTTCGGTCTCGCTGCTCATTTTTAACGCCTATATTTATATCAACATGAAGTTTCTCATCTTTATAAAATCGGTAAATATCATTTCGATCTTTAGATTTTGGGGAATCCCACAAAAACGGACAAAACACGATCGGAAACTGAAGTCCTTTTGCGGCATGAATGGTGGAAATCTGAATGAGTTCACCGTCACTTTCCAGCCTGAGCTCCTCTTCATCTGAATTCGTAGAATCATCCATTTTCTTTCGATAAAACCATTTAAGCAGGCTTTTCCCATGTAAACGTTCTTCTCTTTCCGCTTTTGAAAGCAACTCGGAAAGGTGCATCAAATTGGTGATTCTACGCTCAAAATCCGGTTTTGAAGCAAGTTTGGTTTTCACCTGAAACTGCTCGAAAATTTGCTCGATAACAGCTTCGATTCCTTTTTTCTCCCAAATAGTTTTCAACTCAAGAAATTGAGAATACACTTTTGTCCATGATTTCTCATCATTCAGCAACGCCTGAATTTCCCCCGCTTTATATCCTAAAAGCTCCGTGGCCAAAGCTGCCCGAAGTCCCGGTTCGTAGGATAGTTTTTGGAGGGATTTCAAAACTAATAGTAATTCCCCGGCTTCGGGTGTTTCAAAAACACTGGTCTTCGATTTCAAAACGCTTTTCAATCCCCGTTCCCGAAGTTCCCGCTGAAGATGATCCCCCTGATATCCATTCCGAACTAAAACAGCGATGTCTTTTTCTTGAATTAGCCTCCCTCTAATGGTGTAATTCCCTGATAATAAATCAGCAATTTCATTAGCTACCGCTTCATAAATCTGTTTTTCAATTTCAGGTTTATTAGCTTTTTCCTTTTGAGTTAGTTTTATACACTCCAATGAGCTAATTGCTTTACCGGACTTAGAAGCTACATACTCATTTTCTGTTTTTGCTGGCGGAAACTGAGCCTTATGAAATTCCAGGCCATCAATCAAAAATGGGGATGATGATTGTTGAAAGATCTCATTCACCGCTCCAATCATCTTATCTGTTGAGCGATAATTAAAATTGAGGGTAAAATCTTGCGAAGCATGCGCATCGGTTTTTGCATCCAAATACGTATAAATATCAGCACCACGAAAACCATAAATAGCTTGTTTTGGATCTCCAATCATAAAAAGCGCTGTATTCTCCCGCCCATAATAAATCTGCCGAAAGATGCTGTACTGAACCGGATCTGTATCCTGAAATTCGTCGACAAGCGCCATGGGATATTGTTTACTCAATGAATCCGCTAAATTTCCCGTGGAATCATTTTGAAGTCCTTCATTTACTTTCATCAAAAAATCGTTGTAAGAAAGTACATTTCGCGTCTCCTTCTTTCTTAAGAGCTCAGCCTGAATTTCATTCACCGAGTCAATGATAAAAGCGGGTTTGAGAAGTGATAATTCTTCACAAATTTCTAAATACTCATCAATCGCTTTGGATATATTCAAATCAGGAAAATCATGGCCTTTTGTACCATTTTGGCTGATTTCAAGGCCAAATTTACTCAATCCGTCAAAGGGTTTTATTTGTGGAAATTCACTTTCTAAACATTCAGTTAAATCATCAAGCAGTCCTTCTCTCTGATTCAGCTGGTACTTCCTTTTATTCAGATTTTCATGGAAAAGAATGGATTCCATATCGCCCTTTTCTTCACTCCAATAATATTTCACCTCTTCAAACTTTGTTTTCAAGTTCTTAATCTGCGACTTCAGTTGATCGAGATTCAAGCCGGAAGGCTCCATTTTCACATAAGGCCGGTTTAAAATTTCCATCAGCACAGATTTCAACTCATCGGGCCCAAACTTTTCATCTATAAGAAACTCCAGTAACACTCTGTCTTCGTAGGAATTACCCGCTGAACGAATGAAGTTTCGCCAATAATCATCAGCTATATCTTGCAAGAGCTCAGATTCGTCTTTTATAACTTCAAAACCCGGAGCCACATCAAATTGCAGGCTGTGCTCATTTAACAATCGATTACAAAATCCGTGAATTGTGAAAACGGCGGCTTCATCAAATGTATCCAAGGCTTTTTTGAGTTTATTCTCAGCCTCTTCATAGTTTTGCTTCAAAAGGTTTTTAAGGAATTCATCATCCTTTTCTAAACCTCCTTTAAAAGCCGAAATGGATTCCTTTAGACGGTTTCTGAGCCGGAATTTAAGCTCGGCTGTAGCGGCTTCGGTGTAGGTTAGCACCAGGATTTGTGATGGGAGCAATCCCTTTTCTAAGATTATGCGAATGTATAGCGAGGTGATACTGTAGGTTTTCCCCGTACCCGCACTGGCTTCCACCAAACTGATACCATTCAAAGGAGCTTCAAAAACGTTCAGGGCATTGCTCATTTACCACCCTTTTTTTGAGTGATGAAAAACGGCTCCCAAAACCTCAGCGCGTTTTGCTGAAAAACATCACTTTCAATAGGATTTCGCCCTCTCCAAATCAAGCTGTTAAAGTAATCTTCGGATTCGGCATTAAAATTAAATTGTCCCGGTTCCCATTTTGCCAACGCACTTTTTATTGCTTCTGATTCACTTTTCCCATGCTGTAATTTTTCCACAAAGGCTTTTGAGGATTCCGGAAAAAAAGCCAGCGAGTCTAATAGTGAATCGTCTTCTAAATACCAGCTTAAATACTCCTGAAGTGGATCTCCTTGAATTTTATCAGATTCAATTTCCAGTATATTCACTTTGTCGCCTTCCTTTGAAATAAATACGCTTTTAGTTATTGGAATCCCCGCTTTAACAAGTAACAGATGCTGCAACCAATGTTCTATTAATTGACGGGATTTGAGCCTCCCTACCCGATAAGAAAGCAGGTTTTCACCACAAACCCCGCTAATGATTCCCTTTAGTTTGAAGCTCTCAATTTCGAGAACGACCTCTTCTTTTCGTTCTTTTTCGACTGCATTTTCAGCTGCCAGTGCAATTAGTTGGTTGACTATTCTCTTTTCACTCTGATATATTTTTTCGCCGGCTAATCCTTCGGGTATAACGGCTGATGAAGCAAAAAAATCCTGAACGTTTTCGGCAGGATTTTCAATGAGAACATCTAAAAGCAAATTTCCCAAACCATACTTTTCTAAAGCGTTCAACCTAAAACTTTCTCTGTCGGACAGTTCCGTAAAATCACTATAATTTTTAATATCTAATTGATTCTGCACAAATTGTTTAGCGGGATTACAGAAAAAATTTATAAGTTCTGAAATATCTATTTCATCACGCTTTTCTATGCTCTTTTTGAAATTCTCATCAATAAAAAAATCAGACTCAGATGGTTCCAATATTTGTGTTGCCAGTGCTGAATTTTCACCTGAATAAGAAAGCCATTTTTCATCCGAAAAATATTTTTCGTTAAAAGGATGCAAAGCATGTTTACGCTCCTCTGATTCAGGCTCCTCAAACCAAACTTCGCTAAACTGTTGAATAAGAATCGACGGTAATTTTATGCTGTCTGTTTTTTGATCCTGCCCTTCGTAACTCAGATGCAGATGTTTCTGTGCAGCATTCAGAGTTTCCAAGAAAAGCAGGGTATCATCTTCTTTCAAAATTCGATCTCCCGGTTTTGGATCAGCATAAATTAAATCGAAAGTCGGGCGAACGGATTTTCGGGGAAATACACTCTCATTCATCCCAAGCATAGCAATAAATTGATACGGAACCGATCGATAAGGAACATACGTGCTGACCGTAATTCCCTGCCCAAAACGGCCTGAACTTGAGCTGTCGGAATCGATTTGGTTAATCAGCCAGGTTTTTATTAGCTCATAAGAAACCTCTCCTGAAGCCTTCGAAAACGATAACTGATCTTTCAATTTTTTAAGCAATTGAAAGAGCCTTGATTTCTGAGAAATCACTTCGTGTTGATCTGATATGAAATCCTGAACAAGCCGTTCGGTAAATGAAACCCACTCTTGTGGTTTTTTTGGGATGATTTCCTTTTCGGCCGCTGCTTTCAAAGTGTGAATGAAGTTAGCGAACCTTGCTGCAAGCTGAACCTGATCAGAGCTTGAAATCCCTCCAAACGGCATCAAACCATTATAAACCTGCCAATCCTCCGCTTCCATCGCAAAACCAGCCAAAAGCTGATTCAGGCCTTTTGTCCAGCTATACGCGGCGTTAAAATCATCCCCCAAACCAAAAAATATCTTGTTCTGAATAATCCAGTCTTCGATCAGGTCAATATCCGTTTCAGCGAATCCAAACTTCTCACGGATAGGTGAAAGCTGCATCAACTGTATTACTTCCGTGGCTTTGAAAGCAGTAGAAAACAATTCCAGTAACTGCACCAAGGCATGAGATGCTGATTGTGTCGATTTCTTTGTGATGCCTGAAATTGGCAAAGCGGGTTCTCCATCATTGTTGCTGAAAGTTGTTTCCAGTGTTCCGGCATATGCTTCCGCATCAGGAACAAGAATCAGAACATCATCAGCGCGGGAATTTTTGTTGGAATCCAAAAACCGGAGTACGGAATCTTTCAACGTTTCCACTTCTCTGCGTTTATTATGACCGGAGTGAATTTTTACCTCAATAAAATTCTTTGAGGCATTGATTTGCAAAGGCTTATAAGAAATATCTTTTCTCTTTATTAATTCCTGAATTAAATCCTGTTGCTGTTTTTTCGGTTTACTCCAGGTTTCAAAAAGAGCTTTTGATGCTTCATTAACTTCAACTACGTTTTCATTCCCCGCAAAAAAATGAACCTGTTTGTTTACACTTAGAGAAGTGATGATTTCAAGAAAGGGGTTTGATGCCTGTGAAAGTCCAAATACATACAAATGCTCGGGAAGTTGATTAAGATAGGCTTTGTCATTTTCTATTAAGTCCAGAAGATGAGTGAAGGCTTCTGATCGGCGAGGAATGTTATTTATTTCAGGGTTTGAAGCCCATACATCATTGAGTGTTTTCCAGATTTGAGCCTGCCATTTTTCGTCTTTATGACGGGATTTCATTTCGTCTTTAAGCCAGCTTTCTATCATTTCGGGCCGGTAAACCTGGTATTGGTCAAAGACATCTGCAAGCTGTGCACAAAACTGAAATAGCTTTTTGGGATCTTCAATCTCCGAAGAAAAAGAAGGAATTAATTGCAGTTTGTCGGGTTGGTCTGTAAAAAGCTGGAAAAGAGCCCAGTGCATGGCGCTTAAATCGCCCGGCAGATTTTGTGGTATATCTTTGCGATGAAGGCGGTACAATGTCCACAGAAATTCAGAAGGAAAAATAAATCTGAAATTAGCTGCTATACCCTTTTGATTAGCATAATACAGCGACAGCCATTCTTTGATCTCATTATTCTGAACTACAATCCACGGAGCCTTCAATGGATTTAGAGAATCCGATTCCAAAACATTTGAAAAAGATTCCGCAAGTGACTTCAGGGAATTTGATTTATAATAATGTAGCATGTTGTAATGTCAACGTTTGCTTGCCGGGTTAAAGACCTGACAGGTCTGCGACATTTTGGAAAGAGATGACCATAGTGCCTTTTTAGTTCCGGCATATAATAAGAAAAGCGGCGCCTTTTTGAAGATAAAAATCTACTCTTCGGGCAGGTTTTTAAAAGAGTCTTTTAGAAGCTGGGAAATGACCGATGAGTAGGTGGTATCATTTTCTTCAGCAAGGTGTTTGATATGCTCAACAATGGGTTCTTCCAGATAATAACTTACCGTTACTTTGTTCACCTTCCCTTTCTTTGATCCGTTAAAACTTTTTTTCTTTTTATCTACTTCTTCCTTTTCGGTGGGAGAAATAAAATCAAAAGAAGCGTGTCCCAGCATGCTGTATGCAAGCGGATTATGCCCAAGACTTTTTTTCTTGCTCATAATTTAGTGGCCGTTTTTTATTTCCTTAGCTAATTCGAAGTAATCTTTTGCACCCATACTGTTTCCATCATATTCGAAAATTGTTTTATGATGGCTTGGAGCTTCCGCAAGGGCTACGTTATCTCTAATAATTGTTTTGAAAACCTTTGGGCCAAAATAGTCCTGAATGTGGCCAACAACTTCTTTATTCAAATTTTTACGGCTGTCGTAAAGTGTGCAAATAATCCCCCCTACTTCCAGCTGATTATTCAACCGTTGCTGAACAACTTTAACCAAATCCAGAAGCTTCGACAAACCATGCAGAGCTAAATATTCTGACTGCAACACGATAAAAATATCCTTAACGGCAGTGAAAGCGTTCAATGTCAAAAGGCCAAGGTTTGGAGGACAATCAATAAGAACATAATCGTAATCCATTTTCTCAATGTCTTTCATCACATTTTTCAGAAGTCCTTCGCGGGCAGGTTCACTTGCAAGTTCAAGCTCTGCACCCGATAGTTCTAATGAAGAAGGGATGAAATCAAAACCATTATGCTCAATAATAAGCTCTTTTACATTTACCTGTCCCCTCAAAGCATTATAGATTGTTTTTTCTAAGCGATGAGAATGGGTTCTGAGCGAATATGTTAAATTGGCCTGTGGGTCAAGATCAATTAATAGAACTTTCTTTCCAAGCTTGGCTAAACCAGCACCCAAATTAATGGTGGTTGTGGTTTTTCCTACTCCGCCTTTCTGATTTGTTAACGCAATTGTTTTCATAGTAATTAATCTAAGCCGAAAATTTATTTGTATACTTAGAGAGTATGTAACCGGATGTTTGTTACATTTTAAAAATTATTTTATTCAATAAATATTTTATTCAATAAAGAAGATTAATGGGGAGTATAACAATAATTTCTTTCCAATTTTATAAAACCTGATTCTAAAAAAAGTAATTTAAATTAATACATGAGATTCTTTAGCCGAAAAATCATAAAACCTCAAGACTTGAATGCACATGGCACACTATTTGGTGGGGCCGTGTTAAGTTGGGTTGATGAGGAAGCCGCCATTTTTGTATTGTGTCAGCTTGGAAAAGGCAACATAGTAACTAAGTATATGTCGGAGATAAATTTCGTTAACTCGGCCAAGTTAGGTGAGGTTATTGAGATTGGAATGGAAACAGTTAAATTTGGACGCACTTCTATGACCGTAAAATGCGTAGTGCGCAACAAGTTCAACAAAGAGACCATCATTAGCATAGATCAGATAGTATTTGTACATGTTGATGAATTTGGCCGCCCTACTCCACACCTCATTACAGAACCCGTTAACGAAGATTAGCAATTTGAAAAAACAAAAAGCCCTTATCGATTTTTCTTCCATCTCAGAGATGCTGAGTGGAGATCAAAAATTTATAAAAGAATTTGCTGAAGCTGCTGTCCTTTCATTTCAAGAATTTTCTGAGAATTATTCGAAATTTCTTATTTCTCAGGATGAAACTGAATTCCGCAAAGCCGGGCATAAGATAAAACCGGTAGCCAAAATGCTGGGATTAAATCAAATTGTGGATGAATACGAAAGTGAAAAATCCCAATTTGGTAAAGAAGAAACCGAAGCGCTGGAAGAAAAGTCAAGAAAAATGACCGAAATCTGCGATCAGGTTCTTATAGAATTAAATGAAATTATTACCGCAAATTAAATTATGAACGTACTTGTAACAGGTGGAGCAGGATTTATTGGGAGCCACACAGTTCTAGAACTTCTAAAAGAGGGTCACGAAGTTATTGTTGTAGATAACCTGGCAAACAGCAGTGAAGAATCTTTAGAAAGAGTAAAAAAAATAACAGGAAAATCACTCACTTTTTATAACCTGGATTTATTAGATAAGCCAGCGTTGGCAAAAGTTTTTGCCAGTCACTCTATACAATCTGTTGTGCATTTTGCCGGATATAAAGCCGTTGGCGAGTCGGTCGCAAAACCCATGATGTATTATGATAACAACATCAACAGCACGCTGAATTTGTGTGCCCTGATGAAAGAGCACAATGTGAAGAATATTGTTTTTTCTTCATCTGCAACTGTTTATGGCAACCCTGAAACTTCACCCATTACAGAAGATTTTCCACTTTTTGCGACCAACCCTTATGGGCGCACAAAGTTGTTCATCGAATACATTTTAAAGGATCTGCATATTTCTGATGACTCCTGGAACATCGCTTTACTTCGATATTTTAATCCTGTGGGCGCACATGAAAGTGGATTAATTGGAGAGGATCCTAACGACATTCCCAACAACCTGATGCCGTACGTCTCGCAAGTGGCGGTGGGGAAATTACAGGAGCTTTCTGTTTTTGGGGATGATTACCCCACTCCCGACGGCACCGGCGTACGCGATTACATTCATGTTGTTGATTTAGCCATTGGCCATTCAAAAGCCCTGGAGAAACTGAATTCTAATCCCGGTGTAGTGGTGTATAATCTCGGAACCGGAAAAGGCTCAAGTGTTTTGGATATGGTGAAGGCTTTTGAACGCGCATCAGGAAAGAAAATCCCGTACAAAATTGCACCTCGCCGGCCTGGCGATGCTGCCGCCTGTTTTGCTGATACATCTAAAGCCGAAAAAGAACTTGGCTGGCGGGCAACCCGAGGAATTGAAGAGATGTGCCGTGATACCTGGAACTGGCAATCAAAAAACCCGAATGGGTACGAGTAAATTGACTCATAATCCAGCTTTGTTTTCTTTCTATTATTGATTTCATGTCCGGGTGGAAATTGTAGTGAATGAAAATAATACCAGAATTGTCGAAGAATAGAATTTCCACCATAAATTAGATTCCTTCCTTTGGTAATATTGGCAAAGAGCAAAAATTCACTCACTTCATGCTTGGAGTTTAGTCTTCACTAACCTTATCTTTGCATCCCATTTAAGCCCGGATGGCGGAATTGGTAGACGCGATGGTCTCAAACACCATTGGCTTCGCGGCCATGTCGGTTCGAGTCCGACTCCGGGTACTAAAAGCCTTACAAATATTGATGTTTGTAAGGCTTTTTTATTTTCAGCAGCAAAATTACCGCTGTCTCTGAAAGAATTTACCAGAAGCGACAGAATTATTTTTCAGGCAGCGATAAAAAACTCCTGTATTTATAAACGATTTTCTCAATTGGTTCTTTAACCTTACAATGAGATGATTCTTAAAGACAATTTTACAGCTATTTAAATAGGAAAATTTTATGTCTTCTTTTAAAGCAGCAGCTATTCAACTTAACAGTCAGCCAGATCTGGACGATAATTTTAACCAGATTCAACCTTTAATAGAAAAGGCTGCAACTGAAGGTGTAAGCTTTGTTACTCTGCCGGAAAATTTTGCTTTTTTTGGGGATGATAAACAGCAGTTTCTAAAAGCAGGTGAAATCTCCACAAGAGTACAATCTGAACTACCAGTATGGGCTTCAAAATATGGTATGTACATTTTAGGAGGTGGCTTTCCTGCCCCAACCGACTCAGATAAGGTGTTTAACCGCTCAATCTTAGCCGCTCCCAATGGAAAGATAGTTGCATCCTATAACAAAATGCATCTGTTTGATGTCACTCTGTCGGATTCTGAAAGCTACAGGGAGTCGTTAATAATGCGCCCCGGGAAAAATGAAGCCATTGTATATGAAGCCGCCGGACTGGCAAAGATCGGGTTTTCTATTTGCTATGATGTCCGTTTTCCAGAATTATACAGAAAACTTGTGGATCAGAATGTAGAAGTGATTACAGTTCCTTCAGCTTTCACAAAGACAACAGGTAAAGCTCACTGGGAAGTATTACTTCGTGCGAGGGCTATTGAGAACAGTTCATACCTGATTGCACCAGCTCAAACAGGAATTCATGGAAATGGCAAAGAAACCTATGGTCATTCTCTTATCATTGACCCGTGGGGAAAAGTGCTTGCTGATGCCGGTACAGAACCGGGATTGATAACTGCTGAAATTGATTTAGGGTTTTTGAAAGAAGTCAGAAAAAAGTTACCAGCTTTACAGCACAGGCTGTTTTAACAAAGGGTCAAGCAATGTATTACAGGCTTATCTGCCCGGCACATTTTATCCCATCCATTGCAGCTGAGACAATACCTCCGGCATAACCTGCACCTTCCCCACAAGGATACAGTCCTTTAATTTGAATATGCTGAAGTGTTTCTGGATGGCGGGGTATTTTTACAGGGCTTGATGTACGTGATTCCGGAGCATGTACAACTGCTTCATTCGATAAATATCCCCTCATACTTCGCTCAAATTGACGAAAACCATCCTTCAAACTCTTATGAATGAAAGAAGGCAAAACAGCGCCTAACTCCACGGAAGTGATTCCAGGTGCATAAGAGCTGCTGGGTAAATCCCCGGAAACTTTTCCATTTAGGAAATCCACTAATCGTTGAGCTGGGGCAGCTTGAGTCTTCCCTCCTTCAAGCCAGGCTTTTTGTTCTATTGATTTTTGGAATTCCATCGCTGCCAGCGGGCCGTATTTTGAAAAAGATTTAAAATCCTTCGGTTGCAATTCTACCACAATTCCTGAATTCGCTGTTGCACGCGCTCGTCTGGACGACGACCACCCGTTAGTCACAATCTCACCCGGAGAAGTAGCGCAAGGCGCAATTACCCCTCCCGGACACATGCAAAATGAGTAGACACCGCGTCCGCCCGTTTGCTTCACAATACTATAAGCCGCCGGAGGTAAATACTCGCCTCGTGATTCACAATTATATTGAATGGTATCAATCAGTGACTGGGGATGCTCTACTCGTACACCTAAAGCGAGCGGTTTTAATTCAATAGCAATTCCTTTGCGATGTAGCAGCTCAAATATATCGCGAGCCGAATGCCCCGTTGCAAGAATTACATTTCTGGCGAGGAATTTTTCGCCATTTCGTGCGACCACTCCTTTAATTTTACCGGAATCTATAATGAGGTCGGTTACACGTGTGTCGAAAAGGATTTCACCCCCGTTCCCCAAAATACACTCACGCATTTTCTCAATAATAGCCGGTAATTTATTAGTTCCTATATGAGGATGAGCTTCCACAAGAATATCTCTTACAGCTCCAAAACCAACTAATAACTCGAGCACCTTTCGCGTATTTCCTCTTTTTGTGGAACGCGTGTACAGCTTGCCATCCGAATAAGTGCCCGCTCCTCCTTCTCCAAAGCAATAGTTGGAATCTTCATTTACAATATGATTCACATTAATTCCTTTAAGGTCTGCAATGCGGTCTTTAACATTTTTCCCGCGCTCAAGAATAACGGGTTTCATCCCCTTTTCCATTAATTCCAGAGCGGCAAATAATCCTGCCGGGCCAGCTCCTATTATAATTACTTCTTCAGCGCTACCTACGTTTGGATAATCTGGTAATAAAATTTTTTCGGGGATGTACTCTTCATTGATAAAGATCCTCACTTTAAGATTTACATATGCCTGTTTTGCACGAGCATCAATAGAGCGCCTTAATATCTCTATATGCCGGATCTCAGCGGAATCAAGTTTCTCTTTTTGAATGAGGAAATCACGTAATAAAGGTGTTTGTCCGGCCACCTCAGGCAAAACACGAATCTGTATATCTTTCTGCATGGCAGAAAAATAAGAAATTGGAAACTCTGAAATGATAAGGGATTTTATTCTACAGCTTCATTCGTCGTTCCCTGAAAACATTCATAAGCTGTTTTTTAATTTTAGAAACTGTTTCAAAAAAGCGCTACCAAATTCCTATTTGTGTCTGTTTTATTGGTACTTCTGATCTTTTTCTTGCACGGGGTTTATTTTCATCTGTAAAAGAAATAGAATGACTTGTGATGAAATCAGAAAAATTACATAGTACAAATTTTAGCATCCGCAGCTTTGCAGCAGCTATTACTATGCCTACGATTACCATCACGATTATTACAACCCCTTAGGGGGTGCATCTCTACATATCGTCCACTGGGCACTTCGCCATTCTTCCACATTGCTTCAAAAAATAATAGCCCTTACTCATGATTGTATTAAAGTTTGGTGGCACATCTGTAGCTACCGCCGATAGCCTAAAAAAAATCCACGAAATACTTCGCCAAAAAACGGCCAGTGATCAGCTTGTTGTTGTCATTTCCGCCGTGAGTGGTATCACTAATTTACTTCAGGAATGTGCGGAAATCGCTTCTTCTGGTGATGAAAGCTACAAAAACTTGCTCGTTAAAATCGAAAAGCGGCATCTTGAATTATGCAACGAATTACTTCCTGTTGCAGGCAGAAGTCAATCGCTAACCCGCGTGAAGTTGCTGTTGAATGAACTTGAAGATATCTGCCGTGGGGTATTTTTGTTAAGTGAACTTTCCTCAAGGTCAAAGGATCACATTCTAAGCTATGGGGAATATCTTTCGTCCCGAATTATCACTGATTTCTTAAAGTCAGAAGGTTTAAATGTTGAGTGGTTTGATTCTAAAAACTTCATAAAAACGAATAGCCATTTTGGAAAAGCCGCGGTAGATCTCTCGCTGACTTACGATAACATCCAGCAAGTTTTTAAAGATGCACCCACCCTTTCTGTTTGCCCTGGATTTGTGGCTTCTTCACGAGATTCCGGCATGATAACCACTTTAGGCCGTGGCGGATCAGATTATACCGCCGCTTTGATTGCCGCCGCTTTAAAAGTGTCTGAACTTGAAATTTGGACGGATGTGAGCGGAATGATGACCGCCGACCCAAGGCTGGTTTCAAACGCGCATCCTATCGAAAGCCTTTCTTATGAGGAAGCAATGGAACTTTCTCATTTTGGAGCAAAGGTAATTTATCCTCCTACAATTCAACCGGTTTTGGACGAAAACATTCCAATCACCATAAAAAATACATTTTCTCCGGAGGAAGCCGGCACAAGCATTTCAGTCAAAGGCTCTGAAAATGGAAATCTGGTAAAGGGAATTTCCTGTATCGAAGAAATTGCTCTTTGCACACTTTCGGGTAGTGGCATGATTGCCGTGCCTAATATTTCTTACCGGCTATTTGGTTCTTTGAGCCGGGAGAATGTGAATGTGATTATGATTACACAGGCTTCTTCGGAACATAGCATCACTGTTGGAATTGCCAGGGAAGATGTATCAAAAGCAAAAAAAGCGATCGAGGAAGAATTTTCTTATGAAGCTGACTCACATAAGATTAATCCACTGGAAGTGGAAACCGGTTTGTCGATTGTTGCTTTAGTGGGATCGCGAATGAAGCAGCAGGTTGGTGTAAGTGCAAAATTATTTGATACGTTAAGCCACAACGGAGTGAATGTACGAGCCATCGCTCAGGGCTCAACCGAACTAAATATTTCTGTGGTAGTTTCACAAAAAGATCTCAAAAAATCCTTGAATAGTTTACATGAGAGCTTCTTTCTTTCAGACAATAAGAAACTAAACCTCTTCATGATTGGCGTCGGCAATGTTGGAAAAGTTTTTATTGAGCAAATTAAGGCACAGCAAAAATATCTTGCCGAAAAACATCACCTTGAAATATTCATTACCGGAATGGCGAATTCCAGACAAATGTATTTTGATGAGGATGGAATCAATCTTGATAAGTGGCAAGACTTGCTGGAACAGAAAAGTGAGCCGATGAGCAAAGAAAATTTTCTTCAGCAAATGAAAACCATGAATTTGAGGAATAGTGTTTTTATTGATTCTACTGCCTCTGCGGAAATCGCTACGGTGTATAAAGAGGTTCTGGAAAGCAGCATTTCTGTGGTTACACCAAATAAAATCGCCTGCTCTTCTTCTTTCGAAAACTTCAGCCAACTCACAAATTCAGCCCTCAAATATCAGGCGAAATTCTTGTATGAAACCAATGTAGGAGCGGGATTACCGGTAATTTCAACCCTGAACGATCTAATCAAGAGCGGAGATCAGGTGCACAGTATTCAGGCCGTTCTTTCTGGTACGTTGAATTTCATCTTCAATAATTACGACGGCCGCAAATTATTCAGTCAGATCGTGAAAGAGGCTGATGAAGCCGGATTCACAGAACCCGATCCACGAATCGATCTTAGTGGCGTGGATGTGATGAGGAAAATCCTGATTCTGGCTCGTGTAAGTGGATATCAATTAGAACTGGATCAAATCGAAAAGCAGGATTTTGTTCCAGATGATTGCATGAAAACGGATTCCGTTGAAGAATTCTATTCAAAACTGGATGAGTTCGAAGAGGTTTTTCAACAGCTGTATCAGAAAGCCGCCATTGAAAACAAACGCATCAAATATGTGGCTACCTTCGAGAATGGAAAAGCAAGAACCGGCCTGGAATCATTTTCGGCAGAACACCCTTTTTATAATCTTGGCGGCAAAGATAACATCGTACTTTTCCACACCAACCGTTATAATGAGCAGCCATTAGTGGTAAAAGGCGCGGGTGCCGGAGCCGCTGTAACGGCCTCTGGAATATTCGCAGACGTTATGAAAATCGCATCCGCTTAATATGGAATCAATCAAAGTTTTTGCGCCCGCAACCGTAGCTAATGTGGCTTGTGGGTTTGATGTGCTCGGTTTTGCGCTCAACGGAATCGGCGATGAGCTCATCATCCGAAAGAAGGAAAAACCGGGATTGATTATTTCTGAAATCCATGGAGATAAAGAACTCTCGAAACAGCCGGAAGAAAATGTGCTAACGGTTTCGGCTCAGGCTTTGCTTGATGCTTTAGAAGACAAGCCGAATTTTGGTTTTGAGTTTGAACTCACCAAAAAAGTAAAGCCCGGCAGCGGACTCGGTTCCAGCGCTTCCAGTTCTGCCGCTGCTGTTTTTGGGTTGAATGAAATGCTTGGGAATCCATATTCAAAATCAGAATTGGTTCCCTTTGCCATGGCCGGCGAGAAACTTTCCTCAGGAATTCCGCATGCCGATAATGTGGCTCCTTCCCTGCTTGGAGGCTTTATTTTGATCAGAAGTTATACCCCACTCGATGTCGTTCACCTTGATTACCCCGATGATTTATTCGCAACCGTTGTGCATCCACAAATTGAGATTAAAACCTCGGATGCCAAAAAAATGCTCCGAAAGCAGATCGAGCTGAAAGATGCCATCACTCAATGGGGAAATATTGCGGGATTAGTGGCCGGATTAGCAAAACAGGATTACGAACTAATTGGCCGTTCTTTGCAAGATGTTATCGCAGAGCCCATTCGCGGAATTTTGATTCCTTCTTTTTATGAAGCACAGAAATCAGCATTGGAATGTGGTGCATTGGGATGCAGTATTTCGGGTTCGGGTCCCTCGATTTTTGCACTGAGCAGAGGCAGAAAAACCGCCGACTCTGTTTCAAAAGCTTTCCAGGATTTATACTCCAGAATCGGCCTCGATCATTTTGTCCACGTTTCATCCATCAACACGAAAGGGTGCGTTATCAATGAACAGTGAACAGTTATCAGTTATCAGTTATCAGTTATCAGTTATCAGTTGGATCATTATTAAACTTCGAAGAGTCAAAAGCTATGACAACCTTCTAATTTGTCATTTCGACCGAATCTGCACCAGCAGATGACAGAGAAATCTAAAAAAAACCGGTAAGCCATCAGCAGCATTTTTAATTCGCAAATACATCATTACTCTATCAAATGAAATTCTACAGCACCAATCATAATTCGAAGCCGGCTTCCTTCCGTGAGGCTATTTTTGCCGGATTGCCCAATGACAATGGTTTATATATGCCGGAGGAAATTCCGAAGCTCTCCCCTGCTTTTTTTGATGGATTGAGTGAGCTTTCTTTGCCTGAAATTGGATTAGAAATCCTGTGTCCCTTTATAGAAGGAGAAATTCCGGATGAACAACTTTCTGAAATTCTTGATGAAACGTTGAATTTTGAACTTCCTCTTTTTGAGGTTGATGAGGATTTTTATTCCCTCGAACTATTTCATGGCCCTACTTTTGCTTTCAAGGATGTTGGCGCGCGTTTTCTTGCGAGATGTCTTGGATATTTCAGCCAGAAAGAGGATCAAAAACTAACGGTTTTGGTTGCTACTTCCGGTGATACCGGCAGCGCCGTTGCACAGGGATTTTATGGGATTCCAAATATAGAGGTGGTCATTTTATATCCTTCCGGTAAGGTGAGCAGGTTTCAGGAACAACAAATGGCAACTTTGGGCAAAAATATTACCGCTTTAGAAATAAAAGGTACTTTTGATGATTGTCAGAAGCTGGTTAAACAGGCTTTTTTGGATGAGGAACTAAAGAATCACAAGAAACTGACTTCAGCCAATTCCATCAATATTGCGCGGTTATTGCCCCAAAGTATCTATTATTTTTATGCGCTTTCTCAACTTCAACCCGAAAAAAGAGAGCAGGTAGTTTTCTCTGTGCCAAGTGGCAATTATGGAAATCTTACTGCCGGAATTATCGCAAAACGCATGGGTTTGCCGGTGAAGCATTTTTTGGCTTGTTCAAATCAAAACAAAACGGTTACAGATTACCTGAACACTTCAGAATATAATCCGCGTCCAAGTATTCAAACCATTTCAAATGCGATGGATGTTGGTGATCCGAGTAATTTTGCCCGAATGCTTGATTTGTTTTCCGGTTCGCATGAAAAAATGAGAAAGCAAATTTCTGGTTACTCTTATTCTGATGAAGAAACCCGTAAAGCTATTCGGGAAGTGTATAAACAAAAAGGCTATATCTTAGATCCGCATGGTGCCGTCGGTTATTTAGGTTTGAAGGAATATTTACAGGAAAATTCAGGAACGGGAATATTTCTTGAGACCGCTCATCCCTTCAAATTTAAAGAGGTAGTGGAAAAAGAAATCGACGAAAAGCTGAGTCCGGTTTTAGATTTCAAAGACAAGGAAAAGCAGTCGGTTTTACTCCCAAATAATTTTGAGGCCTTTCGGTCTTTTTTAGTGGAATGAAAGTTCATCAACCCAGATTCTTCTCCCGAAATAACGGGATCAGAATGATCCGTTTCCCCTCGTCAAGAAGCTCAGGCTTCGCTTCTGCTAATTGAATATGATTTCAACTTAATACGGTTTACTCTTTTAAAGATCCAACAAAAGTATCTTGTGTCGGGTCTATAGCAGCTCCGATGGCAGCCAGCTTTTTTATTTTACCTTCCCCGTCTATTAATACCTTCATTGGCGTGGTGGGCAATAAAGCAAGATCAAATAAAATACCTGCAGAATCACGAGAGGCAGGAATAGTAATTTCTTCTTGATTTAAAAATGCTTGAAAGGTAGAAGCATACTTTTCTATAATGATTAGCTGAATATTTAAGTCTGAATTTGTGCTTTGGTATTCATCCCACCACCTTAATTCTCCTAAAGCCGGAGAACATTCAGTGCTTTTCAAAACCAACAAAATGGTATTCTTTAACGAACTGTCTTTAGTATCAGAGATTCTTTCCATGTAGGATTTCCAGTCGCTGTCTGTATTTTCATAGTAAGAGGAAAATTTCTTTGACTCACATCCGTGAAAAAATGCTATCCATGCAAACAGAAACCAGCTACTTTTTTTCATTCGTAATCTCATATACCCCTATGGTGTAATTATCAGGATTGAAATCTTCGATGAAGTAAAGCTGGTTATTTTTTACTGCACCTAAGGTGTGTTCTACTGGAATTTCTTTGCTAAATTCGTATGTTTCTTTGTCATATAGAACTAAAATATTTTCTTTCGCTGAGTAATCATTTAAATCTATCCATTCTTTTGTAAGAATCTGCATGTGCTGAATAATAAAGTGATCAGTGACATATAACCCTACATTCGAGGTTTGATTAACTGAACGGCGCTTTATTTCGCTAACCGGTAAAGTAGGATGAATTTCTTTTGTAGGTAAAGAATGGCTTTTACTTACTATTCCAAAATACTCAGTTTTTTTGAAGTCAGATAAATCAAAAGCCTGTATATAAGGCGAAGTAGAGAGATTAGTATAAACCACATCCTTTTCTTCATCTATAGCAATGTTGGTAAAATGTGTATAATGCCTGTCTTCTTCTGCAAACGAATCAAATGAGCCAAATACACTATCTACTTTTCCATCAAGATTTATTTGGGCTAAAAGGCGGGATTTTTCCGGTGTTAGCAGAAATTGAGATTCTATTATAGGAGTAATGATTTTTTGATTACTTATATGAGCTTCATATGGAATAGGACCAAAAGGGGCCTCGTCTAAAAAAGAGACGGATTTTATAACCTCTCCATTTAAATCGAAAGTTTTAAACAACCGCTGATTTAAATCAAAAACATAAACTTCATTATTAGAAGTAATAGCAAAAGCATGCACAGAAATTAAACCCTTGGGTCCTTTTCCCCTCTCGCCTATTACATTTATAAAATTCCCTTCCCTATCATAAACAAATATCCTATCCTGAATCCGGTCGCTAAATACCAATAAATCTCCAGATTCACTTACTCTGAATTTTTCAACAAACCTTCCAAAAAGTGGTTCTGTTTTTTTAAGCGTAATTGTGGTGATATTATTTAAATGAACACCAGTTTCAACTACTGTGTTTGATTTCTTAGCGCAAGAAATCATAAGAACCAATATTATATTGACAAGAATAGTTTTGGACATTAGTTTTTTATGAAGATTTATAAAAAGTAGGCTTGGCAGTTCCCAAGCCTACTAGTTTATTAAATACAAATACAGTTTAATTTTGAATGATCATAGCAATCTGCAAAATCAGGTGCATAAACACAATTCACAACAGGATCAGCTTGTACTTTTTGTACATTCAGGAGGTAGATACCTCCAATTATAAACAAACAAATTAGTAAAGGAAGTAGTGTTTTTAACTTATTCATTATTTATCCGGTTAATTGATTATTCATTGATGATAATATCCTGCTCTTCTCTTAAATAATTATCATTACTACATAGTTATTATGTAGCTGCTTCTAATATATATATATATAGGATAAAGTCAATACATTATAAAGTATTAATAATATTAACATCCATACCCAAAAAGGAATATGATGTGGGCATGTTAATGCCAACTTCCGACCAAATGATTGTACCCTTTTGCCCGTGAGCACCACATAATCATACGTTATCAGTGTTCCATTAGGTTGGCAGAATAGTAGATGAAGATTACGATACAACAGAACCTTTGCGTTCCTGTCTCTCATCACGAAGCTCTAACCTTCCTAACGAGGGTAAGCCGCGCCACACTTGTCTGGATTCTTCACTCCGCATTCGCTGCGTTCCCCATAGGGACAGGCAGAATGACACGCATCAGTAAAATCAGCGTAATCAACGAAATCGGAGGTCAGCAACCATTTCCAACTCAGATTCTTCGGGAGTACCCTCAGAAGGACTGGTTAGTAACTGTTAAATCAAACTACATTCAACAGCTCAGCGAGCTGTTGAATTTAAAATCAGCATAATCAATGTAATCAGTGTAATCTGTGATCCTTTACCCCCGTCATCAACAGCAACAAAATGGTACTCACCGATAATCCCCAGAAAACCACGATGGCTATATTCTCCCACAGTTCATCACCGCCCCAGAGCATCATGGGTAGCAATCCGGTGATGGTGGTGGTTGTGGTAATCAAAATTGCCCGAAGCCGCTTTCGGTACACATACATCCAGCTTCGCAGGCCAAAAATGCCTTTCCTGTTTTCCAGCTGCTTTTGGTGATAGAGCAGAATAGCGTTATTCACTACTACACCAATGCAAAGCAGAGAACCCGCAATAGCGCCGCGGTCGAAAGATAAATCATTCACGATAACGCCGAGCATTATCCCGATTATACTATACGGAACTGCCATAATTACGAACATGGGATATTTGAAGCTTTCCAGAAGTGCGGAAACGATCATCCAGACACTTAAGATGCTTAGTAGCGCGATGAAAAATAAATTCCTTGTGCTTTCATCTTGTGAAGAACTAAAAAAACCGCCTCCATAACTAATAGAAGCCCCAACGGGAACCGGCGTGCTTTCAATTACTTGCTCAATAAAATCCGATCCCATCCGGTAATTTCCCAAATAATTAACATCCATCATTCGCTGATAAGATTGGTTATCCCTCCTGATTTCCGTCAGCCCTTTTTCTTTCACTATGGAACCGATTGTGGATAAATTGAAATTAACATTGCTGAACATTCTGGTTTTATCCAGCACATCCTCCCGGTAATTTCGGCCAGATTTCGTCCTCCCCAGCAAGTACATTTCTTTACCTTCAAATTCTATTCTTCCAAAGGGATTTTCAGGATTTAGGTCCAGAGCCAAGCTGGAAATTACTTCCCGCCGGTCAAGTCCCCGCGCTAAAATATCTTGCTCATCCAGTGCCAGTTTATACTGGAAAAAATCATCACGAGTCCAGTAGCCGCTTTTGTTGATGTCTACTTCCTGAACCCTGCGGCTGGTTTTCAGCCTTCGCTCTAAATCCTGAGCCAGGCCAAGCAATTCATCATAAGAATAACCATTTAAACGAATGGTGTGATTGGATGAGCCGCCCCCAAAACCTGTGCTGATTCCCTGTCCCAAAACGGAAGAAACAGAAATACCTGAGTTTCCAGTACGGGCGGCAAGATACATGGCCTCTCCATAAAAATAATAAGGCGCGGGAGTATTCAACGCTTCGGGATCTATAACAAACTGAACATTCGCCCCATAATCCTCCGAAAGATTAGCCTCATAATACAGAAAAGCATGTTCGTAGGGTTTTACTATAGTCTCATAATTCTTCACAATCTTATCAATTTCCGATAACGGCGTTCCTTGGGGCGTTCTAATGCTTACGTTTACAGTTTCGTCATAATTTCTGCGCCAGGGACTTCCAAAATACGTTTCATTGGTGAATTTAAAGCTCAACCCGCCAATCCAGGGATCAATTGCATCACGATTATCAAAATAACTTTGGGTGAATTCCGGCCACCAGGTTCCTTCTTCCGCATCCCACTCCGGTTCCTCGATGGCGAAAAAGGGAATTCCGAGCATAAATATCACCCCAAAAATGAATACCCATCGCAGCCGTGCTTTCCATCTAAAACTGTGGAGCAGAATTCGATTCAGATAACCAGGGAACTTACTTATTTTGGCTTTTTTTGTTTTGAATGATGTAAGCCAAACCAGCGAATATGGAATCCAGGTGAAAGCGATTATTACCGAACTCACTAATGTGATAGTAAGTGCAGCAGCTAATGGAACCAGGAATATCCTCAATTCTTCAAGAGCAAAAAGCAGCGGTACGAAAATTCCAACAGTGGTAAAAGTACTCCCTAAAACCGGAACCACAGCTTTTGGGATTTCTCTTTTGATGTGCTCCAATCTTGATTCTCTGTCAGCTGGTAAACCGGGATTCAGGTGCTCAAAAACCACAACGGCATTATCAATCAACATCCCCAATGCAATCGTAATCCCGGCCAGTGTAATGATATTCAGGCTATAACCAATCAGGTACAAAACAATCATGCTGAGCAAAATCGAGAAGATAACGCTGCCGATAATTATAACCGGTGCCCGAACTTTTCGGATGAATATTATCACCACCAAAAACACCAGGATTCCACTTAACACCGCCTGAAGTTGCAAGCGATCAAACTGCTCGCGAAGTTCTTCCGTGGAGTCGATAGTGAGCCTCAGAACCAGGCTTTCGGGAAGTTGAGCTTCCATCTCCTCCATCCGGCTTCTGATATCACGCGCCAGTTTAAAGGCATCGGCTCCGCTTTCTTTCACAAATTCGATGGTAAGAGCGGGATCACCATTTATGCGTTTGATGTATTTCGCCGGATAATCCTGAACGGAAACCGTGGCCACATCCGCAAGCTTTAACTGCTTCATGGAATTTGGTAGTTCAACAGGGAACGCTGATATTTCAGCAGTATTTCTGAATTTCGGCGAAATAATGAGGCTGTATCTTGAATTTCCCTCATCTACATATCCCGTGGATCGCCAGCTCAGAAAATCACGAACCTGCACAAGAATTTGATTCGGCGACAGGTTATAATTCTCGATTTTTTGCCGGTCAAACTCGATGATAAGCGCAGGATCCCTCACCCCTTCAATATTGATTTCAGCGAGTCCTTCCAGCGCCAGAAGTTTTGGTTTGATGGTAGTTCTGCTGTATTCCAGCAGTTGACGGGGCTGCATCTCCCCGTTTAAAGTATATACCACAAAAGTCTGCTGATCAGCCAGTTCCTGGGGAACTTGTCGGGTTACAGAAGGCGGCTGAACGCTTTCAGGGAGATTCTCATCCAGCGAAAAAAGATACTCCCGAAGCTCGAGCACTCGATAATCGATCGGCGCTTCTTTTTGGAAAGTGATGGTAACGCGCGACCGGCCTTCGCTGGTTATCGACCGAATGCTTGTGACATCCCGAAGCCGGTTAGCTTCCCGCTCAACTTTGCGGGTAATTTCCTGCTCCATAATCTCGGGAGCAGTACTTCCCCAGCTATAACCAACGGTAACTGAGGGTAAATTTAAATCCGGTGTATTTTCAACCGGAATTAATCTCCACACCGAAAAACCTATCACACAAATAATGAGATAGAAAAAGGAAATCAGATATTTTCGGCGAAAAAGCTCTTTCATAGTGATTCAAAATTAAAGATTCAAAATTCAAAATTATTAATCTTGAATTTTGAATCTTTAATCTCTAATTAGCCATAAGCGGAACTACTTTCTGCTGATGACTTATACTAAAATGTTGATCTACAGCAAGCGTATCTCCGGGGTTTATTTCTTCGTGATTTACCAGCACCCACTCGGTGTTCATTGCTTCGGGCGTCACGTAAATCCATTCCACTTCTCCCCCGTTGAGCTTAAAAACCAGTGTACGCCCGTCGCGTTCTAACAGCGCCTCACGCGGCATTTTCACTTTGCTTTGCATGCTCCGCACAAAAACACGGCCTTCCACAGTCATTCCGGTTTTCAGGTTGTACTGTTGATTATCAACTTCTACAAGCACCTGTCCGGTTTTAGTTTCCGAATTCACCTCCGGCGAAACCGCCACAATTAGGCCCTCATATTTTTTCCCGCTGGGATCAAAAAGCTCTACCGACATCCCCTCGCCCAATGCGTCAATTTCTGACTCCAGCACATCAAAGCGAACTCTTACTTTTTCGGCATCGATCAGCATTCCGAGATTTTGCCCTGCAGAAACATAAGCCCCACCCGACAGCACTTCCTTGGCTGAAATCCTTCCCGAAAACGGAGCTTTTATCTTCGTATAGCTGAAATCCAGTTTTGCCCTTTCGTAGTTAAGTTCCGCTTCCGCCAATCCCGTGGTAATTCGTAGTAGCTCATTGCTCCTTTCGCGGCTGCTGTCCGTTCCCGCCCGCAAACGAGACTCAATATCAAATTCGTTTTTTGTTTTGATGTAGGTGTTATAAGCCTGATTTACAGCATTCTGTCCCTCATCCTCATTCAACTGCAGAATAACTTCTCCTTTTTCAATTCTTCTGCCTTCAACAATAGAATGAGCTTCCACAAATCCGCTTATTCTTGGGATGATTTGAATTCGCTGCAAAGGCTCAACCACTCCCCGGCTCTCAATGAAAAAATTCAACGGATCGGAATTAACCGTTGTGAAAACTACTTCCGGTTTTATCTCGATACTTTCCAGATCCGGACGATCAGCTTCATCCATTACATCCGCTTCACTCTTACAGCTTATCAGTGATACAGTGATCAGTAAACAGTAAACAGTGATCAATTTTATACTGACCGCTGACCATTTTCTGTTCCTGATTGAGATAGTTTCTTTAAGACGCATAATCAAAATCTTTAATTTTTAATCTTGAATTTTAAATTTCTTCCTCCCCTCAATCCATTTAAAAACCATGGGAATCAGGTACAGGGTTAATAAGGTGCTTGTAATCATCCCTCCCATAAGCGCGATGGCCAGCGACTTCCGAAATATGTAACCATCGCCAAAGGGAATCAACATTGGGATGAGCGCCAGAATGGTAGTTACGCTCGTCATCACTACCGGACGAAAACGGTTTATTCCCGCCTGACGAATCGATTCATCCAGATCGCCGGTTTCATCATAATAACGCCGCATAAAATCTACTTTGAGGATGGAATCATTAACGGCTATTCCGGTGAGGATCAAAATCCCCATAAAAGAAAGTGCGTTGAGGCTAACGCCACCGAGGTACAACGCGAACACAGAGCCAATCCACGCAAAAGGAATGGCGAGAATGATAATGAGCGGATATTGCAGGTTTTCGTATTGGATGGCGAGAATCAGGTAAATCAGCAACACGCTGATGAGCAGTAAATATCCTAAATCAGTAAGAAGTGAAATGACCTGTAAGGCCGAACCGCTTACGCGAACTTCATATCCCGTTTGCTGCATGAATCTATTAAGCTGCGTTTTGATCTCGCCGCTATTCCACCACCAGTCAAAAAAAGTAAATTGCGTGTTATACGTGAGAATTGGAGATTGCCCTTTTCTTTCCAGCTGTTCCGCTTCTTCCACAAAAGAAATATTTGCGAGAGATGACAGCGGGATGATTTTATCTTTGATTCCAAGTGAAATTTCCTCAGGATTCAGGTTATTCTCCTTCAGCCCTATCATGCGGATGGAAATTTGTTCGTCCTGCCGGTTCCAGTCGGTTACAAAAGCGCCACGGGTCAATGATTCCAGGTAACGGATTACTTCATTTTCGGTGAGTTCGAAGCTGAGCAGCGCATCCGATTTAAACTGAACCTGATAGGCCTGAATACGCTGCGGATACTTTTCCCTGAATTCTACATCCGCGAAAGACCTTCCGAAATAATCCTGAAGCGTACTTCCCACTCTTTTACTGAATGTACGATCGGTGCCAATTACGCTAAACTGGACAGGCGCTTCTTCAGAGATTCCAATTCCGCCAAAACCTCCATCTCCCGCTTTTTTGAAATCCCAGAATGCGTAGGCATCTGAAATCTTTCCCATCAGGTTTTCCACGCGAGAAGCCTGTTCAAAATTGCTTACAGGAACGGAAATGGTGAATTTATTAAGCCCTTCGGTGGTGATGGATTCCAGGTTGCTGTTGTCGGTGTAGCCGCCCAGAGATAAAATGTTGCTCCTCCCGAATTCCCGCTCGAGAATTTTGCTCACTTCAGCGGCAGCCGTTTTTGCGGATCGCAGCGAAGTATTGCCCGGCATAGTTACCAGGTAATCTACCGAAGACGGCTCGGATTCAGGCAGTACATCTTTGGGAATGAACATGAACGCCCAGCCCGCTGCGACAAGAATGACCAACGCTCCCAGCAAAATCGGCACAGGTTTTTGAATAACCCTGCCCAAGCTTCTTTCATATTTGTTGATGATAGAATCAAGGCCTTTGGAAACGCGGCTCTGAAATCCGGATGAGCTTTTCTTTTTGGTGAATTGTGCCACAAAAACGGGCAGAATAAATAAAGCGACCAGCAACGAAGACACTAAACTAAATGAAAGCGTTGCCGCCAAATCACGGAAAAACGCGCCTTCAAATCCCCCTAAAAAGATAAGCGGCAGAAAAACCGAAATAGTTGTAAACGTGGAAGCCGTTACCGCCAGCCCAATTTCCTTGGTTCCTTCCCGGGCAGAATCCAGCCTTCCCAATCCCTTTTTCCGATACCGGTTGATATTTTCCAGCACTACGATGGCATTATCAAGCAGCAGGCCGATGCCGAGCGTGAGGCCGCTCAGCGAAATGATGTTGAGCTGAATATCGAAGAGATACATCGCGATAAAAGTGAGGAAAATACTGACGGGAATGGAAATCCCGATGGTGAATGGGCTTCGCATGTCATCCAGAAAAAGAAAAAGCACCAAGAATGCCAGAACACCGCCATTCAGCAGGGTTTGCAGGAGGTTCGAAATGGAATTCTCGATGTAGCTCGCATCCTCTTTTATCACTTCCATCAGGATGTCGGGATTTTGCGAACGGATTTCATCCAGCACCGTACTCAGCGTTTCGAAAACCTCGACGGTATTGGAACCATATTCTTTCTTCACCAGCACATTCAGCACTTCTTCGCCGTCGAGCAAAGCGAAAGAAGTTGGGTCGGCTTCCGCCATTACTACATCGGCCACCTCATCCAAAACAAGCACACGTCCGCTGGCGAGGGAGACAATGGGAATTTTCCGCAGGTCATCGAGCGACTCAATCCGGCTTTCAATTTTGAGGGCGTAACGATACCAGCCATCCCGCAATTCGCCGGTGGATGAAAAGATGTTGGCGTCGCTAACTTTTTGTTGAATTTGGGAGATGGAAAGTCCGTAACGATCAATAAGCCGCGGGTTGAAACGAACCTGAACTTCGGGTTTTACTTCCCCCACCAACACCGCCTGTGCAATTCCATCCTGCTGCTCAAGACGACGGGTAAAAACCTGCTCAGCCCATCTTTTAAGTGAAAGCCGGTTCGAAAACTCCTGATTCGAAACCGTAGCCAGATTCAGAGCAATGGTAGCAATGGGTTCATCCGAAGCGGAGGAATACACCAGCTGCGGCCGCTCGGCCTGATTTGGAATGAGATACCGAGCCTGATCCAGTTTTTCCCGCACATTCAGGAATGCAATATCCATATCAAATCCCCATTCGAAAGTGAGAAAAATGAGGCTTTGCCCCTGCCGGGAAATAGCTTCTACGCCCTTAACGCCGCGAACCGAACTCAGCACTCCTTCCAGCTGCTCGGTAACCCGGAACTCCACTTCCGAAGCCGGAGCACCGGTATAATCAGTCCTCACCAGCAGCGTTGGCCGGGCAATGTCGGGCATGAGTTCTATGGATAAGCGCTCCAAAGCAATACTCCCGAAGATGAGTACCGCTAAAACCAGAATGATGGATGCTATGGGTTTTTTAAGAAGCAAATAGTAGATTTTTTCTCACTTAGCAGATGATAGTAAAATAAAACCCGAGATAAAACTATTGGTTTAGTAGAAGCAAAGTGTTGCAGATCCTGGCAAGGGGTTTTAATCCCTTGTTGGTGGTGGCACTACCCTCAAGTTAGAAGCTGGTGCTTCGGGTACTGCGTTGATAAGCAGGAGTTTTTCAACTATAGTAGAGCTAATTTGGAAATGGATACTCTATTTTAATTTTCTTGATTACATTGTATCACAAAAATGAATTTTCAAATTTAGTAGGATGCTATCAAAAGCTGAACAGGAAAAGCTACTTGAAAAATTAATTTCTCTACCCCAGGAATGCGAATGGATAGAGTTTAAACATGACTTCGTAGATGAGGCTCAAATTGGAGAATATATTTCTGCACTTTCCAACTCCGCCTGCTTACACAATCAAAAATATGGTTATTTGGTTTATGGAATTAAAAATGAAACCCATAAAGTTATGGGTACAAAGTTCAAGCCTAAAAATGCTAAAATAGGAAATCAGGAACTCGAAAATTGGTTAGCCACTCAACTATATCCCAAAATTGATTTCACTATCTATGAACTTGAATATGAAAAGAAAAATATATCCTTTTTTCAAATTGATGCAACTAGAAATCAACCGGTTAGATTTCGACATGGTAAATTTATACGTATAGGATCCTACAAAAAGAAATTAGAGGATCATCCTGAAAAAGAGCGAAAAATTTGGAAAAAGCATCCTAAAACTTCATTTGAAGGTAAAGTTGTAGCTGACAACTTGAATGCATATGATGTACTTGAACTTATAGATTATCCAGCTTTTTTTGAAATGATGGATGTTCCTCTTCCATCTGACATAAATGGGATACTTCAAAGAATTAGTGATGAAAATTTGATTCAGTTTGATAGTGGTACCTACTCTATTACAAATTTAGGAGCGATTCTTTTTGCCAAAAAACTAAACAAGTTCCCATCACTAAATAGGAAATCAATACGGGTAATTATTTATGATGGTAAAAACAAAGTTGACACCATTAAAGAGCAGATTGGAATTAAAGGATATGCAAATGGTTTTGAAGGTCTTATTGCGTGGATAAATGATCGGCTTCCGGAAAATGAAGTAATAGGCCAAGCACTTAGAGAAAAAGTTAAAATGTATCCCGAGATTGCTATACGGGAACTTGTTGCCAATGCCATTATCCATCAAGATTTTGATGTAAAAGGCACTAATCCAATGATAGAAATTTTTGATGATCGTATTGAGATTACAAACAACGGTCAACCCCTTGTTGATCCATTGCGGTTTATTGGAGCCACACCTCGCTCCCGAAATGAAGAGTTAGCTGCATTTATGCGGAGGCTTAATATCTGTGAAGAACGCGGAAGTGGGATTATAAAAGTCATAGCCTCTACAGAAGCTTTTCAACTTCCTCCACCGGAGTTCTTGGTAGATGATTCTCATACAATTGCTAAACTTTATGCTCACCGACCTTTCAACGAAATGGATAAAAAGGATAAAATACGAGCTTGTTATCAACATACATGCTTAAAGCACTTATCCGGTGAACGTATGACTAATAAATCACTGCGCAAAAGATTTGAAATATCAGATAAGAATTACCCTATCGCATCGAGAATTATTTCAGATACTATTGAAGGAGGTTTGATAAAAGATTATGGAAGCAGTAATTCAAAACGAGATGCCAGTTATGTCCCCTTTTGGGCTTAATTTATGTGGCATGTATGTAACAAATGAAAGAAAGTTTTCCACAAACCCTTCTTTAACACCATTAAACTGTGTTTTTTATGTAACGGGTATGTAACAGTTATCCACATTATAAAGTATTTATCCACACCTTGATTAATATTAATTATACATGTGTTGTAAGCCGACACCGACGTTTATCTCGTTCCACCCTCCGGTTAGCGAATGCATGGGTGCCATGGGCATCTCCGGGGGGGAACCTTCCGGTTCCAGGTATTAAAAAAGCAGAGTCACCGCTACTATCCAGCACCTTTCCGATCTGACGGATTTCCCGTCTGATCGTTGTTGAAGCCTCCTTCGCTCGTTTCCACCATCGGTCAGACGGACGGGAAGCCGTCAGACCGCGCTCGTTCTCTTTTCCCCTCGTCATGAAGCTCTGGCTTCGTAACGAGATATGAATCAGCATAATCTGTGCTCTCTAATCAGCATAATCAGCGCAATCAGCGATCTACATGATCTGCTTTCGCATGCGGGCTACGGGCTGATTGAGTTGCTTGCGATATTTACTAACCGTACGGCGAGCCACTCTATACCCTCTTTCTTTTAGCTGTTCGGCAAGCTCCTGATCACTGAGTGGTTTTTGTTTATTCTCATTATTGATCAGCGTTTGGAGAATATTCTTGATTTCACGGTTTGAAACCTCCTCCCCATTTTCAGTTTCCAGTCCCTCATTAAAAAAATATTTAAGCTCATAAACCCCAAAATTTGTTTGAACATACTTCCCATTCACCACGCGAGAAACCGTAGAAATATCCATGCCAATACGTTCAGCGACATCTTTTAAAATCATAGGTTTTAGACCGTCGCCATACTTGAAAAAATCCTCCTGCAAAGCCACCATAGTTTTCATGGTATTCATCAGCGTATTTTGGCGTTGGCGGATCGACTCAATAAACCATTGCGCCGAATCTACCTTACTTTTCATGAAAGAGCGGGTTTGCGAGTCAGTATTTTTTTTCTTTTTCGCTTTAATCTCTTCCCACATCTGTTTGTATTCCGGAGAGATTCGCAAAGAAGGCGCGTTCCTTTGATTTAGTGAAATCACAAATTCACCCCGATTGGTTTCGCCATTTCTGGGTCCCCGCCAGTACACTTCAAAATCTGGTTCAATATAATTTTGGGTTGAGTCCATTTCACTATCGGATGAACCCGGTTTGGGCTCCATATGCCGAATAGCTTCGAAAGCAATTTTCAATTCCTGCTCATCTACATTAAACTTGTGCAGCAATTTTGAAAAATGCTTCTTCTCAAAAAGCTTCCAGGCTTCGTCTACAATTTTGATCGCCAAATTGCGGCCGGGCAAAGTTGGAGCTGTCGATTTCAATTGTATAAGCAAGCAATCCTGTAAATCCCGCGAAGCAATTCCAATAGGATCTAACTTTTGAATTTTCCGGCGAACACGCTCAACATCTGCTTCCGTAAACAAAATTCCGTGGTTGAAGGCGATGTTATCAACAACCGCTTCCGGTTCCCGGCGGAAATAGCCGTCTTCATCCAAAGAACCAAGAACTTGATCAGCAATTAGCTGCTCCTCATCAGAAAGGTCGAGCAAAGATACCTGCTCTTCGAGGCTTTCGAGCTGCGACTCGTGATAAGGATTTGGAAGGTCGCGCCATTCTTCTCTTTCAGGATTATAATTGGGGGAATAACTTTCTCCATCAAACTCGGTATTGCTGTCAAATTCATCCCAGTCAACTTCATGCTCTTCAAGGCTTTCAAGGGCTTCTTCTTTTTCCTTCTTAGGCTCATCTTCCGCAGTTAGTGATTGCTGATCATTCTCACCTGAATCAACCTCTTCGAGCACAGGATTTATTTCCAGCTCTTCTTTGATTCGCTGTTCCAAAGCAATGGTTGGAATTTGCAGCAACTTGATATACTGCAATTGTTGCGGAGACAGCTTTTGCTGAAAACTCTGCTGCTGACTTTGCCTAAAATTTTGCTGATTACGAATCATTACTTTCTACTATTCCTGATCTCTCTACAATAATTTATAAACTCTGAAAACCATTCCTTGCCGTACCTTCTAACCAGGGGCCTTTCAAGGAACTCTGCCAGATAGGTATTTTCCTTTTCCGCTTTTTCGCAAGCAGCCGAACAAAGTTTTGGTACATACTCAAAATTGGCGTAATCAAAACCTGCAATGCGTTTCATTCTTACCGGAAACAGATGACAGCTTATGGGTTTTTCCCAATTAAAACGGCCTTCAAAAAACGCTTTTTGAATGGCGCAGTAAGCGACTTCGTTCTCATCATACTTAACAAAAATACACTCCTGTTTATTCACAGTGGCAATTTCATAACCGGCTTTTTCTGATCCAATCACTACGCCTTCGCGCTCGGCAACGGCAACAGATTCCGGCCTCATTTCATCTTTCAAAACCTGATAAGCTTTATGTAATACAGGGATTTCATTTTTTGAAACCGGTGCTCCGGCATCTCCAACTACACAACAAGCGCCTTTGCAACGGGGAATGTCGCAGGCAAATTTCGCGGTGGCAATATCGTCTGATAAAATAGTATTTCTGACTTTAAACATATAGGCTAAGATACAAATCATAGAATCCATTTTAGTAATACTTATTATGAAATTTCCCTTTTTACTACACTACTTTTGGATTTCCCCGAATCATTTTTCAGGAAAAATTCGTACGAGCTCCTTCACATTTACGCCAAATAAAAACAGTTTCTCCCAAGAATTTATTTACATTTAAATAGCCAAAGCACCTGTATATTCTGCCCTTGGAAAGAACCAACCTAATCATCACATCATGAAACTATTAATTTCCTCCTTTTTAGCGGGAATTCTCCTTACGTCCTGCATGTCACAAAACCAAAACGACTTCACCGTTGATCACGAGAAATTCACGCTCGATAATGGACTTGAAGTCGTTTTCCATAAAGACGAATCAGATCCGGTTACAGCCGTCGCGCTTACTTTTCATGTTGGCTCTGCGAGGGAAAAAGAAGGGCGCACCGGCTTCGCTCACCTTTTTGAGCATTTGTTGTTTTTAGAATCTGAAAACCTGGGAAAAGGTGGTTTGGATAAAATGAGCAGCCGAATTGGAGGCTCTGGCGCAAACGGTTCTACCAGCCGAGACCGCACAAATTATTTCCAAACTGTACCTAATGATGCGCTCGAAAAAATGATCTGGGCTGAAGCGGATAAGATGGGCTTTTTCATCAATACCGTAACCGAAGCGGTGGTAGAAAAAGAAAAACAGGTGGTGAAAAATGAGAAAAGGCAGGGAGTGGATAATTCTCCATATGGCCACGTCAATTATGTGGTTGGCAAAAACATGTACCCTGCCGAACATCCCTACAACTGGCAGGTAATTGGTTCGCTTGAGGATTTACAAAACGCCACTCTTGCCGATGTGAAAGAATTTTATAACCAATGGTATGTTCCTAATAACGCTACTCTTATTATTGCCGGAGATTTTGATTTTGCCCAGGCAAAAGAATGGGTTCATAAGTACTTTGATGAAATTCCCCGTGGAGAAGAAATAGAACCTTTGCCAGATATGCCGGTCGAAGTTCAGGAAACCAAGAAGCTTTATTATGAAGATAATTTTGCCCGTCTCCCCGAATTGCGAATGGTATGGCCGGGAGTTGATCAATATCATCCCGATTCCTACCCTCTCGACATCCTGATGGAATTGCTCGCTGATGGTAAAAAAGCTCCGCTTTACGAAGTTCTTGTGGAAGAAGAAGAACTGACTTCCGGCGTGTTTATGAACAACAGCAATTCAGAACTGGCTGGAGAAATTTCTGTAATTGTCCGCGCCTATCCCGGAACCAACCTGAATGAAGTTTCAGAAGCAATCGACAAGGCGATGCTGAAGTTTGAGGAAGAGGAGTTTTCAGAAGCCGATCTCAGCCGCATAAAAGCGGGAATAGAAACGGGATTTTATAACGGACTTTCCAGTGTTTTGGGGAAAGCCTTTCAGCTTGCGCAGTACAATATTTTTGCTGACGATCCGGGATACATCAATGAGGACATTAAGAGAACCCTTGCCGTTACCAAAGCTGATGTGATGCGCGTTTACGAGCAGTACATCAAAAATAAAAATTACATTGCAACCAGTTTTGTACCCAAAGGACAGACTGATCTTGTGCTTGATAATTCAACACTTGCTGAAGTATCGGAAGAAGAAATTGTGCAAGGCGCTGAAGGTGAGGATTTTGTGCTTCCTGCAGAAACCGCCTACGAAAAAACTCCTTCTTCTTTCGATCGTTCTGTTGAACCTTCCTATGGAAATAATCCTGATGTAAAAGTGCCGGAAGTTTGGACCGCTGAGATTGACAATGGAATGAATCTATATGGAATTGAAAGTGATGAACTGCCTTTGGTTCAATTTGAGCTGAAAATTAAAGGCGGTTTACTGCTGGAGAATCCTGAAAAAGCAGGCATTTCAAACCTGGTTGCGCAAATGATGACAAAAGGCACCGCCAATAAAACTCCCGAGGAATTGGAGGATGCTATCGATGAACTTGGGGCAAGTATCAATGTTTTTTCCGGACGAGAAAGTATCACCATTCGTGGAAATACGCTGGCTCGAAACTACACCGCAACTTTAAAGCTGATGGAAGAAATGCTTCTTCAGCCACGCTGGGACGAAAAAGAATTCGAGCTTGCAAAACAGAGTACGCTCAGCCAGATTTCTCAGCAAAGTGCGAATCCCAATAGCATCGCTTCAAATACTTTTAATAAGCTTCTGTATGGTGAAGGCCACATACTTTCGTACAACACCATCGGCACATCAACAACTATCGAAAACATCACGCTTGAAGACTTAAAAGCCTATTACGACGCCTACTTCTCACCAACTGTTGCGGATTTTCACATTGTTGGAGCGATAAGTACAACGGAAGTTGTAGCTTCCCTGCTTTCATTAAGCACAAACTGGGAGTCTAAAGAAGTAGAATTTCCTGAGTTCGAAAAGCCTGAAAATCTATCTGAGTCTAAAGTGTATTTTTATGATGTTCCCGGTTCCAAACAATCGGTTCTTCGCTTTGGATATTTGGCGATGGCTGAAACCGATCCTGACTTTTATCCTGCAACAGTCATGAATTATATTTTGGGCGGAGGCAGTTTCGCTTCGCGCCTAACCCAGGAATTACGTGAAGGAAAGGGTTATACCTATGGAATCGGTTCGGGTTTTTCAGGCTCACAACTTCCAGGAGCTTTCACGATTTCAAGCGGAGTTCGCACTAATGTCACTTATGAATCGGCAGATCTTGTAAAGGAAATTCTGCAACAATATCCCGCTACCTTTTCGGATGAAGACCTCGAAAATACCAAGAGCTTCTTATTGAAAAGTAATGCTCGCCGACTCGAAACTTCCGGAGCAAAACTAAATCTTCTGGAGAATATGAGTACATATAATTGGCCGGCTGACTATGTGAAAAAGCAAGAAGAAGTGGTAAAAAACATCACCAAAGAAGAAATCAAAAACCTGGCTCAGAAATATGCTGATCCTAATAAAATGATCTATTTAGTTGTGGGAGATGCGGAAACGCAGTTAGGCCGGCTCGAACAACTGGGTTTTGGCCAACCTGTTTTAGTGAATGAATATTTCGAGGAAAGCAATTAGCCCTGCAGGTTTCAAAAACTCCCGAAGAAGCCTTCGGGAGTTTTTATTCAGAAGCTGAATCTCGATTCTGCTACTAAAATGTTTTTCGGGCCACAATATGGAAACCGAAACCTCTTTGGGAATGAATTCCCCTGCTGAATTATTTATATTTCAGAAATCGGGAAACCGCTACTATGGAAACAAAAATCATAAAATAAATTCAAGGCATGCAATCATTAGATCCGGCTATTCAGGAAAAAATTAATCAATGGTTAAATGGCGGTTACGATTCCGAAACCCAATCTGCCATTCGTCAAAAAATTGATAATGAAGAGTATGAAGAGCTCACGGATTCTTTCTACAAAGACCTTGAATTTGGAACCGGTGGTTTGCGGGGAATAATGGGAGTTGGCTCGAACCGGGTGAATAAATACACTTTTGGTATTGCCACGCAAGGTTTGAGCAACTACCTGAAGAAAACATATACCGCCCAAAAAATAAAAGTGGTGATTGCCCACGACAACCGAAATAATTCAGATACATTAGCTAAAATTGTAGCCGATGTTTTTTCTGCAAACGGAATTTACGTCTACTTTTTCGATGGATTACGCCCCACTCCCGAACTCTCTTATGCTATCCGGGAATTAGGCTGCCAAAGCGGAATTATGCTTACCGCTTCACATAATCCGAAGGAATATAATGGCTACAAAGCCTACGGCGAGGATGGCGGGCAACTGGTAGCTCCCGCAGATAAAAACGTGATGAGGGAAGTTCAAAACATCAAAAGTATCGGAGAAGTAAAGTTCCGCCGTATTGATGAAAATGTGGAGGTAATTGGCGAAGAAATTGATCAGAAGTATATCGCTGAACTGGTAAAATTGTCGGTATCGAAAGATGCCATAAAGCGGCAAAAAGACTTGAAGATTGTCTTCTCTCCTATTCACGGAACAGCCGGAGTTTTAGTGCCCCCCGTTCTTGAAAAGTACGGCTTCGAAAATGTGACGCTGGTAGAAGAACAAATGACGGTTGATGGAAATTTCCCGACGGTTGTGTATCCTAATCCCGAAGAAAAAGAAGCCTTGGCTATGGCTATTTCAAAAGCCGAAGAAATTGATGCCGACTTAGTAATGGCAACCGATCCCGATGGCGACCGTGTGGGGATAGCAGTAAAAAATACCAACGGAGATTTTGAGCTTCTGAACGGAAATCAGACCGGTTCGCTCATTATAAATTACATGCTAAATGCGTGGGAAAAGGCCGGGAAACTCACGGGAAATCAGTATATCGTAAAAACGGTGGTTACCTCATATTTGATTGATCGGATTGCAAAAGATAAAAACGTTCTTTGCTACAACACGCTCACCGGCTTCAAATTTATCGGAGAATTAATGACCCGGATGGAAGGCAAGAAAGAGTTTATAGCCGGCGGTGAAGAAAGCTACGGCTATCTGATTGGCGAGCACGTTCGTGATAAAGACGCGGTTATTTCCTGCGCTATTATCGCCGAAATGACGGCCTATTATAAAGATCAGGGCAGCAGTTTGTATGAAGCACTTTTGGAGATGTACGTGAAATATGGACTCTTTCGGGAAAAGCTGGTTTCCGTCACCAAAAAAGGAAAATCCGGGGCGGAAGAAATTCAGCAGATGATGAAAAACTTTCGTGCCGCTCCCCCAAAAATGTTGGGCGGCTCAAAAGTGGTGGCTGTCAGAGATTATCAAAGCCAAGAAGAGAAAAACCTGGAAACTTCAGATACAAAAAAGATTGACCTTCCCTCCTCTAACGTATTGCAATTTATTACTGAAGATGATGCCATTGTATCTGCACGGCCATCAGGAACCGAACCTAAAATAAAATTCTATTGCAGCGTAAACACAAAGCTGATGAGCACTGAGGATTATGATCAGGTTTCTGCTACTTTGGATCGCAAAATTGACGCAATGATTGAAGGGTTACAGAAGTAATTCAGAGATATACGCTTTTTACAGCTACCATTTTGAACATTAGGGAACTTGTAATTGTTTAGGCAATTGAAATAAATAGTACCACTAATTAAATATTGGAGCATCGCATGAGTGTAGTAAATCGTGAAACTATTGAGAACCTGATTAATCAAACAAGTGATATAAACATTTCAATTTTCGTGCCCACACATGTTCGGGGCGAGGAAGGAAAACAAGATCCCATTCGGTTAAAAAATATTCTTCAAAAGGTGAAATCGGAGTTACAACAAAAAGGCTGGAAAGAAAACAGGGTTGAAGATTTATTTATAGGAGTTTATGATTTACTGGACGAAAAACAGTTTTGGCTGCATCAGGACCGGGGACTGGCACTTTACCTGAACGAAGATCATTTCGAGTATTTTAAAATTCCCACTACCCCACAAGAGGATTATTATATAGCCGAAAATTTTCTGATAACTCCGGTTTTAACACTTCAAAACCATCACGAAGTGTATCATATTCTTGTAGTAAGTCAGGGAGGGACACGGTTGCTTAAAGCTTCTTCCGATGAACTTTCGGAGATAGAACTTGAAGATGTGCCAACAACTATGGAAGAACATCTTAAATACCACGAATTTGAACCTTCTCTGCAACATCATATGGGAACCAACCGAAATCAAGCTGGTTTTCATGGTCAGGGTGGGGAAACAGATCAGGACAAGGAACTGGAACTATTTTTGAAACACATTGAAAGTAAAGTGACGAAATATCTCAAAAAAGTAAATGGCCCCCTGGTTCTCGCCGGACTTGATAAAGTAGTTGCGATGTACAAGAAAACGAACCACTATCAGAATGTTATGGATGAGTATTTAGTCGGTAATGTAGATAACAAAAGTGGACGTGAACTCAACGTGGAAGCATGGCAGAAAGTTGAGCCGTATTTCCGGAAGGAGATTGATAACAGCATTGAGCGCTTTAATAATTTAAATGGAAATGGGACTGCTTCTACAGATGTGATTGAAATTGTGAAAGGCGCTTACTTCGGTAAAGTGGATACTCTTTTTGTACCAATGGGCAGAAAGCAGTGGGGGAAATTCAACCCGGATGAGAATCAGGTTCATCTAACAGAAACACCTACTTCCGAAACTGTAGATCTAATCAATTTTACTGCAATTTCTGCATTGAGAAACGGCAGTACTTTATATGGACTTCATCCCGATGAAATGCCTCACAGCTCTAACCTCGCGGCTATTTATCGGTATAAAACCTAATTGAAAATTCAAGATCACTGTTGTCTGATAAAAACCTGAAGATGAAACAGAATAACTCTGCTTTATTTTATGAAACTGCTGCACGGGTAGTGGCAATACTTTACTCCGCCGGCTGCCGTGTTAAGGATGACTAATTTATAATACCCCTTAAGTCACTCTGAGGCTCCCCGGGAGTGATTCAAGAAAATTTAACCGAACAATCGTGATTGAAGATTCTCCCGTTGGGATGCCTTGGCAAAGATTATCTTGAATCTTTTTTCCTCATCTGAGCTCAAATATTTTACCTGCTTTTTGGCTGACTAAATCTTCCATTTCAAGCTGAAGTAAAGCCACTAATAACTGGCTGGTATTGAGTTTTAGCTTATCGGCAATGTCATCTACCTGATGGGCTTTTTCTTCCAGAATCTCGCAGATACTTTTGCTCACTTCATCCAGATTTGCCGTTTTCCAATTCGCTCTTTCTTTGATTTCGTGAACTGCGGATTCCTGCGTTTTTTCAACCGGCAATTCTTCCAGGATATCGTCCACAGTTTGCACCAGCTTTGCGGCTCCTCTCTTTATCAAATAGTTGCAGCCTGTTCCTGAAGGATTTACCAGCGGGTGAGGAACCGCGAAAACTTCCCGGTTTTGATCGAGTGCAAGATCGGCTGTTATCATGCTGCCGCCTTTTATTCCCGATTCTACAACCAAAACACCTAAGCTCATTCCGCTTACAATTCTGTTTCGAACTGGGAAATTTCCGGCATCAGGTTTTGCTCCCAAAGGAAATTCAGAAATGACCGCTCCTCCCGATTTCACAATCTCATTAGCAAGACCAGTATTTTTTGCAGGATAAAGATTATCGATTCCGGAACCGAGCACAGCAACAGTTGGAGCCTTTGCAGAAAGGGCGGATTTATGAGCAATAGCGTCAACTCCGTAAGCAAGTCCGCTGAAAATACACAAGCCTTGTTCCGCCAGTTCAGTTGTGAGTTTCATTGTCATATTCTTTCCATAGGCAGAGGGATTTCGGGTTCCGACCACGGCAACACCGGGTTTGCTTAGTGCTTCGGAATTTCCCTTCAACCAGAATAAAAGCGGGGGATCGTAAATTTGTTTAAGTAAGGGCGGATATTCCGGGTCAGAAATGGTAATGATCTGCGCCCCGATTTTCTCCGTTTTAGCGATGATTTGATCTACCTTTTCCCAATCATCAAAAGAAAGAATAGAAAGTGCTGAGGCTTCCCCAACGCCTTCAAAACTTCTCAACTTCGATTTTCCGAAATTGAATATTTCGGGGATTTCATTTCCCTTTTTTAGCAGTTCACGAATGCGGCGATACCCAAAACCAGGAATAATGCTGAACGCTAAAAGTACTCTAAGTTTCGTCTTGTTCTTGTTTAACATATTGAATTTGCTCCCATAATTTTTCTCTCAGCTCATCAATCCCGAAACCAGTAGCTGAAGAAATAGGAATAACGGGAATTTCATCATCAATATGAAGCTCCTCTTTCAGTTCAAACCCTTGTTTTAAATCCATCTTCGTAATTGCGAGAATACGGGGCTTATCAAGCAAGTCTTTTCGATAGGTTTTCAACTCATGCAAAAGAGCTTTGTATTCATATTCGATATCTGTGGTTGCGCTCACCAAAAATAACAAAACGTTATTGCGTTCAATATGCCGCAAAAACTGAATTCCCAATCCTTTACCTTCGTGCGCTTCCTCAATAATTCCGGGGATATCAGCCATTACAAAACTTCGGTAATCGGAGAATTTCACCACGCCAAGATTAGGTTCTAAAGTTGTAAATGGGTAATCCGCTATTTTCGGGGTAGCGTGAGACAAAGCAGCAAGAAGAGTACTTTTTCCTGCATTCGGGAAGCCTACTAAGCCCACATCGGCGATTAGTTTTAGCTCCAGTTCCACCACTCTCTCTTCTCCCTCTTTGCCTGTTTGCGCATAGTGCGGAGTCTGATTTGTTGAACTTCTGAAGTGCCAGTTTCCCAATCCGCCCCGGCCGCCTTCAGCGATTACTAACTCTTCACCATGTTCTGTTATTTCACCCAAACGTTCTTTGGTATCCGCATCAAAAACAACTGTACCAAGTGGCACCTGCAGTATTTCAGACTCTCCTTTTGAGCCTGATTTCTTGCTTTTCGATCCATTATCGCCCGGTTTCGCTTTGATATATTTCCGGTACCGAAGATCCAGAATAGTATTCAGTTGTTCATTCCCAACTAATACCACATCTCCGCCTTTGCCGCCATCACCACCATCCGGGCCGCCTTTGGGAATGTATTTTTCTCTCCTGAAGTGAAGAGAACCATCTCCCCCTTTTCCGGCGGTAACATAAATTTTGGCGTAATCAGCGAAACGCATTTTGAGTTTTCTTAAAGATTTTCGAGAATGAAATTGGTCATCAACTTAAACAAATGCTCGCGGGTACTGCCACCGTAGATACCATGATTTCGGTTTGGATAAAACATGGTTTCAAAATCAACATTGGCGGCAACCAGCGCGTTTACCATTTCTACAGAGTTTTGAAAATGCACGTTATCATCACCTGTTCCATGAACGAGTAAATATTTTCCTTTTATCTGTGAAGCTTTTACCAGCGGCGAACCTTGGTTATATCCTTCAGGATTAAGCTGGGGAGTTTGCATGAATCGCTCGGTGTAAATAGTATCGTATAATCTCCAATGAGTAACGGGAGCAACGGCAATCGCGGTGCTGAATACATCTGAACCATCTGTTAAAGCAAGCGAGGACATATAACCGCCATAACTCCAGCCCCACATTCCAATGCGGTTTTCATCAACAAAAGGCATTTCAGTTAGAGCTTTTGCAGCGGCAATCTGATCTGCTATTTCCAGTTGACCAAGTTTTTTATATGTCTGCTTTTCGAAATCCCTTCCCCGGGCTCCGGTTCCACGGTTATCAACGGAAACAATAATATATCCCTGATTTGCCAAATATTGATGCCAGATCGCATTCTGGCCAGAATCAAAATTTCGGGTAACTGTTTGGCTTCCGGGGCCACCATAAACATGCATGAGTACGGGATATTTATTAGAAGAATTAAAATCCGGTGGAGTGATCATGTATGCGTTTAATGTCACGTTATTCACATCCAGCGTAAAATATTCTTTCATCTGGAAATTGTATTCCTCTATTTTTTCCCGAAGATTATCATTCGCTTCTATGGTACGGACTTTCTTGTCCTCTCCAGAATACAATGTAATAACCGAGGGTTTATCGAAATCAGAGTAGTTATCGATGTAGAATTTAAAATCCCGGCTCATATTTATTCCGTGCCAACCATCACCATTCGTCAGCTTTTTCTTTCTCTTTCCATCTACGCGAATGCTATATAAATGCCTTTGCAATGGAGATTCTTCAGTACTCTGATAATACAGCCGATAGCTTTTTTCATCATGGCCAATCAAGTTTGTCACTTCCCAATTACCTTTTGTAACCTGCTCTAACTGCTTTCCCGACATATCGTACAAATACACATGATTGAAGCCGTCCTTTTCACTTGTAGTGATGAATTGCTTCCCGTTATCAAGAAAGTGGAGGTTGTCATGAATGTCTACCCAAGCGCTACTCTCTTCTGTTAAAATCACTTTTGAAGATCCTGAAACTACATTTGCAAATAATAATTCCAGCTTGTTTTGCAGCCGGTTCATCCGGCGTATGGCTAACTGATTGTTGTCTTTGGTCCAGTTAATTCGTGGAATATATTGATCGTCTTCTTCCCCGATTTCCATGGTTGTGATTTCATCCGAATCAAGATGATACACATGAATCGTAACGATGGAATTTTCTTCGCCTGCTTTGGGATATTTAAACTCTACTTCCTCCGGATAAAGGCTTCCCCATTGCGTCATAAAAAACTCAGAGACACGCTCTTCATCAAACCGGTAAAAAGCGATACGATTTCCTTCGGGAGACCAAAACCAGGCTTTAGCGAAACCGAACTCTTCTTCATAAACCCAATCAGAAGCACCATTTATGATCTTATTGAATTCACCATCTTCTGTTATTTGAGTTTCATTTCCGGAATCCAGATCAGCCCAAAATAAATTATTATCCCGCACAAAAGCTGCTTTGTCTCCCTTCGGTGAAAGTTCTGCATATTGTTGTTTCCCTTCCGATGAAGTGAGCTTTTTTGTTTGTTGATTTTTCAGGTCAAATACATAATAATTTTCACGAGTGCTTCGCCGCCAAATCTGCTCTACATCAGTTTTGATTAGAATCTTTTTCTCGTCTGCTGAAAACTGATACCCTTCTATTTTGATGCCGTCTTCATGGCCAGAAACAGAGTGAGAGGAACCCTCAAATAATACACTTCTGCTTCCATCAACAATATTATATCTCACTATCGCATTTTCTTCAGTTGCGGTGTAATACTGTCCGTCGTTCATCCAGCGAACATTTTGCACGCTGTTTGGTGAAAATGTGCCGTCGAAAAGATGTTCAAATTCAATTGGTTTCTTTTCCTGGGCAACTGCTACTGTCGACATAACAGCCATTATTACCACTAAATACTTTACTAACCTCATAAAAAATCCTTCTGTAAAAAAAGAAAGAATACCTGCTGATATTCTTTCGGGGGGTTAACTTTTGATTAAGCTTTCACGCTTTATGCAACACCAGTTGGAGCAACTTGGTGAGCTTTTCTTTCATCTCTGTTCTTGATACGATGAAATCCAGAAACCCATGTTCGAGTAGATACTCGGCGGTTTGGAATCCTTCAGGTAAATCTCTTCCGATTGTTTGACGGACAACCCTTGGGCCGGCAAAGGCGATTAATGAACCGGGTTCGGCTACATTGAAATCACCAAGCATGGCAAAACTTGCGGTAACACCTCCTGTTGTTGGATCGGTTAAATAAGAGATGTATGGAATTTTAGCTTTTTCAAGTTGAGCTAATTTTGCGGATGTTTTCGCCATTTGCATCAAGCTCAACACGCTTTCCATCATGCGGGCACCACCGGTTTGGGAAATAATGATAAGCGGGAATTTATGTTCTCTGGCGTAATCAATAGCTACACCTAATCGTTCTCCAACCACAGAACCCATGCTTCCACCTATGAAACCGAAGTCCATAGAAGCAACTACAATATCAAGTCCGTTCATTTTACCAACGCCTACCCGCGCGGCATCAGATAAGCCCGTTTTTTTCTGACTTTCTTTTAAGCGGTCTTTATATTTTTTGCGGTCTTCGAATTCAAGAGGATCAGTAGGCATGATATCTGCACCTATTTCCTTGAATTTGCCTTTATCAAATAAGATTGAAAAATACTCTTTGCTGCCTATCCGAAAGTGATAGCCACTCAGAGGATCCACATACAAATTGTCTTCGAGTTCTCTTTTATGAATGGTTTCGCCGGTTGTCGGAACTTTAATCCAAACGCCTTCCGGCATTTCTTTCTTGGTTTCAGTCTGTATGTTATCGTCTTTTCTTTTAAACCAGGACATATACTTATTTTTGGTCTTTTTTTCGGATGCCTAAAATAAAGATTCTCCCGCTCAAATCGGAATCTCTTTTGCGGCAATAATTTCAACAAAAAAAAAGAGATGCTTGGGTAAGCACCTCTTTATTATCTTTTAGCAGAGATCAAGTTTCGGGGGCGGAATCCGATTCTCCCGTCCAAGTGGAATCAGATTCAAAAGTACGTCCCATTGCCCTGAATTGACGAACGAAAGGAAGCTTTTCACGAACTGATGGTGCAAATTGGGAGTATTCAACCATAAATAATCGTTTTGTATCTGGATCATAATAAGTGAAATTCACAAAAGGCCCGCCCATCGCTCCATTTATCATATGCCATGTTCCCTGTGTTTCATAGGCAATCAACCGATCTTTCTGGAAGCTTCTCGTTTTTATCGGGCGCGTGCGAGGACTTCCATAAAAGGTATTCACATACATCGAATCTCTAGCCCCTTTTATAAACTGTTGGTTTAAAGAATCTCGAGTTCTGTTGATCCAGTCATTATCAATGTCGTTGAAATTCTCTACATCATCTTGCCACCAAACCCACATCCATCGATCGTTCTGCGGCAGAAAACGTCGATAGCTGACAAAATTCAGAGTATCAATGTTTTTAATATAATCATGCTGAATTCGGACTTTAAAGCCGTGGTCATTCCAAAGCGAATCGGAATACTGAACCTGCTCTTTCATTTCATACACAAAATACTGCCAGCGTTTTAGCTCTTTTTGAAGAAGGTTGTTAACAAGTGTTTCATCCGTATTTCTGATTTTTTGAGCCAATTCTTCGTCAGAAGTAGAGGTCAGGATTAACACATACTGATCTCGATACCATTGATCTTCTACAGGAAAAGCGAAGCTCTCTCCGGCACGAACTTTCTCTTCAACGGTTTCGTCCAGGAATCCACGTACCTGCCGGGCGGTGTTAGATTCCTCATCGATAGGAGCAGCAAAAATTACATTTTTATGTTTTTTGAGGCGATCGAGCTGTTCCTGAGAATGAAAAGTGCTAAAGGTTAAATTATAGGAAGGCTCCGCGTTTGGCAGGGTCATAACATATTTGCCAAAAGTTTCTTTGATGGCATTTGCGGTTTCACTTTCAAAATTTGTGGAATCCATTATGACAACAACATCTCTGGTATTCCCACTCGACATTTCTCTGTAATCGCCGTTACAGGCAGTAATTACAAAAGCTAAGGCGACAGCTATAACTGGTAATATTATAAAACGCATGATCTTATTTTCCGAATTTCAGTGAATAAACGAAGGAGAAAATTTGTGATTGCCATCCCTCCTCCGGATAGTTTTTCTTAATGTTGTCAATTAAGGAACTTCCAACTATGAAACCATCGGCAATTGATGCGATATCTATTGCATCCTGATGGCTCTTGATTCCAAAACCTACCAACACGGGATTTTTAGTAACATTTGCTTTAACACGCTCAATAAAACGATTTACGGATTTAGATACCTCAGAGCCTTCACGAGCACCCGTAACCCCCGTTACCGATACGCAATATACAAAGCCGCTCGAATTTTCATCGGCCAGCCTCATTCGGTCGTCAGAGGTGTTTGGCGCTACAAGATAAATCAGTGATAAATCGAATTCTTTAGCTTTTTCCGCTATAATCGCGCCTTCCTCTATAGGAATATCGGGTATAATTAAACCATCCACACCGGCTTCGCTCGCTTGTTCACAAAAAGCATCCACGCCAAAACGTAAAACGGGATTCATGTAACCCATCAGAATGATTGGTATTTCGGAATGCTTCCGTACTTCCGCTACCATCTCAAAAATCTTATTCATGGTGATGCCGTTTTTAATGGCCACATCACTTGAATATTGTATGGTTGGGCCGTCTGCAAGCGGATCACTGAAGGGCATTCCCAGTTCAATGATATCAGCTCCGTTTTTTTCGAAACCGAGGATAAGATCAACGGTAGATTCCAGGTCAGGATATCCTGCTGTAAGAAAAAGACTCATTATTTTGGAGTCTGGGGCTTTATTGCTAAAGGTTTTTTGAATTCGGTTCATGTATTTACTTACAACTTTCCGGTTTTTAATAAATCTTTTGGTGTTAGAACTGCGAGTTGTGCAGTTTTATAATCTTTGGTATTTCTTGTAAGTAGCGCCTTAATACCCTCTATCTTTAAAGAGCAGAAATACTGAAGGGCATCTTCAAAATCTTTGAAATCACTATTCAATGCTTCTATTATTTCTTCTCTTCCTACATTTTGTATTTGTACTATCTCAACAAGGCTATTGATTATATCAAGAGCTTTTCTGTTTCCCGATATTTTTCGTGTGATATAATAAATATTATTTATGCTTAGCGAAGATATCCAGATTTCTATCTTTCCCCGTTCAGCAAGTTCAAACAACCGAGATGAATAAACTGTGTGAGGCTCTCTGTCTGCTAAAAAATCAATTATAATGTCAGTATCAGCAAAATACTTATCCATTATATTTCCTATCCAACTCTTCTTCCAAAACTTTTTTGTAGTTGAAGTCCTTAGCTACTTTCAAAGCTCCTTTTAATTTTGTTACCCGTGGAGAAAAATCATTTTCGGTTTTTGAAAACTCACTTTCAGATAACAGTTTGAAATAATTTTCTACTATATCAGATAGACTCCTTCCCTCATCAGCAGCGTACTTCTTTGCTTTTTTGATGGCTTTTTCTTCTATAGTGAGTGTTAATTTTTTATTCATACGTATTACATTCTATTATTAAGCACGTGTAAATTACAAAACTTAATGTGAAAATGTTCAATCAAAGATATCTACAAATTCTCGGATATCGTCCCCATATCCTTATCTCCACGGCCTGACAAATTCACTATCACAATTTCATCGGCATTTGTATGTGGCATTAGATTTTCGAGCCACGCAAAAGCATGGGCGGTTTCAAGGGCTGGAATGATGCCTTCTTTTTCGGAGAGTAACTTTACGGCTTCCATTGCTTCCGCATCGGTTACCGCATAATAGTTAACCCTGCCTAAATCATGCAAATGAGCATGTTCCGGCCCTACTCCGGGATAATCCAATCCTGCACTTATGGAGTGAGCCAGTTCAATTTGTCCTTCTTCACTTTGAAGTAAATAACTCAACGAGCCATGTAAAATTCCCGGACTCCCCTTGGTAATTGTCGCCGCGGTTTTCCCGGAATCCACTCCTAATCCCGCTGCTTCAATACCAATAATTTTTACGCTTTCATCCTCGATAAAAGGATAGAAAAATCCGATGGCATTTGATCCGCCGCCTACGCATGCAATCAGGTAATCCGGATTTCTGCCCTCGGCTTTTTGTATTTGAGATTTCGCCTCTTCTCCTATCACTTCATGGAAATGACGCACCATCATCGGGTAAGGATGCGGTCCAACAACAGAACCAATGATATAAAAGGTGTCATCAACATTTGTAACCCAATCCCGGATAGCCTCATTTGTGGCATCTTTCAAAGTTTTAGAACCGCTGGTAACATTCCTTACTTCCGCGCCCAGCAATCTCATCCGATCTACATTTAGCTTCTGGCGAACCATGTCTTCCTCGCCCATATAAACAATGCATTCCAGCCCAAATTTCGCACAAGCTGTGGCGGTTGCAACCCCATGCTGACCGGCACCGGTTTCAGCTATAATCCGCTCTTTTCCCATTCTTCGGGCAAGTAAAACCTGCCCAATTGCATTATTGATTTTATGAGCGCCGGTATGGCATAAATCTTCCCGCTTCAGATAAATTTTTGCTTTGCCGTAATGTTCGGTGAGACGATTCGCAAAAGTTAGCTGTGTTGGCCTCCCAACATATTCGTTCAGTAAATGCTTGAATTCCTGACGGAAATCAAGATCGTCTTTGGCTTTAAGGAATTCGGCTTCCAGCTCCTGTATTGCGGGAATAAGAATTTCGGGCACAAATTTCCCACCAAATTTACCATAATAACCACGGGCATCTGGGAATTGGTAGGTTTTAATTTTTGATGTATTCATAATCATATAATTTAATGGAACGCGGATAACAAAGATCTTTAATACTAAAATGAATTGTTTTTCAAAATCTGTGCGTATCCGCAGTCATCCGTGTTCTATTCATCCTGTTCTAAAGTTCGCATGATATCCATTAGTTCTTCGACCTTAGTGAAATCTTTGATTCCCGGTTCGGCTTCCAGGCTGCTTGAAAGGTCAACAACAGTGGGAGATACAGCGCTGATAGCTTCTTTAATATTTGAAGCATTCAACCCTCCGGATAAAAAGAATGGGATTTCTATCCCGGCCTCGTTCAGCATATTCCAGTCGAAGGTTTTTCCAGTTCCGCCCCACAATCCATCGATCTTTGTATCAAACAGTAGATATTCGGAAACGCTACTATACTGTTCGATTTGATGCTTCAGGAGATGTGGCATTGTTTCATCCATAATATGAATTGCTTTTATCACCGGTTTATCTACCAAGGCACAATATTCCGGAGACTCATTGCCGTGAAGCTGAACCAGGTCTATACCCGTTTCTTTGGCGATTCTGTTTACATCATCGAGTGGCTGATTTACAAAAACTCCGACTTTCTGGGGGCCTTCAAGCCAATTGATAATGGCGCCAGCCTGTGCCGGTTCAACAAAACGCGGACTTTTCTCATAAAAGATAAAACCCAGATAATCCGCCAATGCACCAGCTGCAAAACGGGCATCTTCAAGATTGGTAATTCCGCAAATTTTAAGTTTGGTTCGTTGATTCGATTCAGTCATTAACTTTCAATTTTTCAAATGCTTCTTCCGATTGCTCCAATAATTCTGAAACTGCCTTTCCGGGATCTTTTTGCTTCATAAAATATTCTCCGATCAAAGCTGAATGAATCCCCACTTTCCGAAGGAGAGCCAAATCATCACCGGATGTTAATCCACTTTCAGAAACAAGAATTGTTCCCTTTGGGGCTTGTTGTAAAATCTCAATTCCTCGATGCACATCCACTTCGAAATCTTTTAAATTCCGATTATTCACTCCCAAAATATCAATGAAGTCAAAATTCAATCGGTCGAAATCCTCCTGATCATAACATTCAACGAGCGCTTGTAAACCAAATTCTTTAGTTGCGTGAAGCAGTTCTTCGAGCTGACTTCCTTCCGTGATGGCCACTATAATCAACACTGCATCGGCACCAAATGCACGGGCTTCTTTTATTTGATAAGGATCAACAATGAAATCTTTGCGAAGCAGAGGTAACTGCACCCGCTTTGAAATAGCTTCTAAATATTCCAGGTTCCCTTTGAAGAATGGCTCATCGGTTAAAACAGAAATTGCCGAAGCACCACCTTCCTCATATCGTAAAGCAATATCCACAGGGTCAAAATCTTCACGAATGATTCCTTTTGATGGAGATGCTTTTTTAACTTCGGCAATAATGGAAACTTCTTCAGCCTTTCTTAAGGCTTTTCCGAAGTCTTTTCTCTGCTTCTCAAATCCTTCGAAAGAATTAAAATCAGAGAGAGAAACCTTGCATTTTCTTTTGGTAAGGTCTGAGGCAGTTTGTTCTACTATTTGGTTAAGAATGGTGCTCATTAGTACTTAAAAGTCCCCATTGCATCATTAGTGGCATCCACAAAATCGTTGAATATTTTTCGGGCATTTCCGCTTTGCAGGCTTTCAATAGCCATTTCTTTTGCTTCATGAAGATCACCGGCCTTACCAGATGCCTGAATTGCAAAAAGAGCATTTAACAAAGCAATATTCTTTTGAGCATCCGTGGCTTTATCTGCCAATATATTTTTGAAGATTTGAGAGTTTTCTTCCACTCCGCCACCCTCCAATTCTTTCATCTTTACTTTCTGAAACCCTATCGATTCCGGATCAAAAACTTTTGATGTCGAAACTAACCGATCCTTCAACTCAAATATTTCAGATTGTGAAGTTAAACTCACTTCATCTAACCCATCATGGGCGTTAAAAGTATAGGCGAACTCTGTATTTAAATTGGCAAGAATACGAGCCATTTTTCCAGCCACTTCTTTACTATAAGCGCCAATTACATATCGTTTCACTCCGGCTGGATTTACCATAGGCCCCAGGATATTAAAAAAGGTTCGAAAGCCAATCGAGCGACGAGCAGGCATTACATATTTCATTGCGGGATGAAACATCGGGGCAAACATAAAAGCCATTCCTATCTCATTATACACCTGTTCAACACCTTCTTTTCCCAACTCAATTGCGGCTCCCATATGCTCCAAAACATCCGCGCTTCCGCACTTACTCGAGGCACTGCGATTCCCATGCTTGATTACCGGAACTCCCGCACCGGCCACTATAAAAGAAGCTGCGGTGGAAATATTGAAGGTCCCCGATTTATCGCCGCCGGTGCCAACAAGATCAATAGCTCCATCAACATTCACATCCACTTTTACGGCTTTGCTTCGCATCACTTTTACGAAAGCGGTGAGTTCCTCCACCGTCTCACCTTTTAATCTCATAGCGGTCAAAAAAGAGGCAATTTGTTCTCCTTCCACTTCCCCTGTCATGATAAGATTTAAAGCTGTTTCAGCTTCTTTTTCGGTAAGGTTTTCAGAGAATGAGAGTTTGTTTAGTATATCTTTGAAATTCATTATTGCCTTAACCAGTTTTGAATAATTTTTGGGCCTTCTGTGGTAAGAATGCTTTCAGGGTGAAATTGAATGCCTTCAATGGGAAATTTCTTATGTCGGACTCCCTGAATCACCCCGTCATCTGAATGAGCCGTTATTTCCAGTACATCAGGAATAGTATTGGGATCTAAAACCAAAGAATGATAACGTGTGGCGGTGAAGTCTTTTTCAATATCTTTAAATACAAATTTTCCATCATGTGAAACCTTGGATACTTTGCCGTGCATCAATTTAGGAGCATGAACAACTTTAGCGCCGAAGACCTCTCCGATCGCCTGATATCCCAAACAAACTCCCAAAACCGGAATTTTCGCGCCCAGCTTTTGGATGATTTCTTCCGTCACACCCGCTTCATGCGGCCGGCCGGGACCGGGGGAAATCAGAATCTTTGTAGGATTCAATTCCCTGATCTCTTCAAGCGTTAAGTCATCATTCCGAATTACTTTGTAGTCATCCGTTTCTGCTGCAACCAAATGTACAAGGTTGTAGGTAAAAGAGTCGTAGTTGTCGATTATAAGGATCACTGATTTCTCTGATTTTATGATTTCACAGATTTAGATCACAGATTTTACTGATTTCGCTGATTGCTGATTTTTCGTTGATATCTAAAAACTGATTCAATTATTCTTCATTGTATAGGATTTCTGTGTACATCAATAAATATGCGGAATCAACGAAATCAGTGATCGTGTCGCACTATTCCACAAACTTCCCGGATCGGAACCATCACCTCTTCAGCACGTTTCCTTGCAACTTTGCTTCCTTCGGTTAACACATCGTGAACGTAATCCATGTCTTTTTCGAGTTCCTTGCGGCGATCCCGTGCTTCGTCAAAATACTCTTCAATCATTACGAGTAATTCTTTTTTGGCATGGCCGTATCCATATCCTCCGGCACGATATTTCTCCGCTATTTCATTCTGCTTTTCTTTATCCGCGAATAGTTTTATCAAGGCGAATACATTATCTGTTTCAGGAACTTTTGGCTCCTCAAGTGCAGCGGAATCCGTTTCAATAGCCATAACTCGTTTTTTGAGTGCTTTCCCTTCCGCAAAAATATTAATGGTATTATTATAGCTCTTGCTCATTTTTCGTCCGTCAATTCCCGGCACAATGGCTACGGATTTCACGATATGAGCATCCGGAATTTTCAGAAATTCACTCCCAAATTTGTGATTGAATTTTCCGGCCAAATCGCGGGTGATTTCAATATTCTGTTTTTGATCTTCCCCAACCGGTACAATATCGGAGTGATAAATCAGGATATCTGCCGCTTGTAAAATCGGATAGGTAAATAAACCAATATTCGGATTCAACCCGGAGGCTACTTTGTCTTTGTAGGCGACACCTTTTTCCATCAAACTAACCGGTGTTAAAGTCCCGAGAATCCAGGCCAGCTCCGTTACTTGTGGAACATCAGATTGTGCGAAGAAAGTGGCTTTTTTGGGATCTAATCCCAGTGCAAGATAATCCAGCGTTACATCGAGGGTGTTTTGTCGGAGTTCGGCACCATCATCCAAAGAAGTCAGCGAATGATAATTGGCGATGAAATAAAAAGCATCTCCCTGCTCCTGCATGGCAATATGCTGTCGGAGAGCTCCAAAATAATTTCCGATATGAAGTTTACCCGAAGGCTGAATTCCTGATAGTATGGTTTTTTTCTTAGTCATTAATCTGATCTATGGAGTAACCTCGAAGCGTCCGATAGGACCTGCGAGGTTGCGGGTTAATGTTATCAATAGCCGAACGCTGCGAGGACCTTACGCTCGCAGGTTCTAAGCTCAGTAAAACTCTGTGACCTTCGTGGTTTACCTTCATTGAATATCTAAAGCTACGCTGAGCGCCTGAACCAAGGCTCCAGCTTTGTTTTGTGTTTCTTCGAATTCTTTTTTGGGATCACTGTCGGCCACAATTCCGGCTCCTGCCTGAATATACACCTTGTTCCCCGTTACCACCATCGTTCGAATGGCGATACAAGTATCCATGTTTCCTGAAAAATCAAAATAACCAACGGCACCGGCATAAATTCCGCGCTTTGTCTTTTCTAATTCGTCAATGATTTGCATCGCGCGAATTTTGGGAGCTCCGCTTACTGTTCCGGCAGGAAAACATTGCATTAGCGCATCTACCGAAGTCTGATCGCCCTTCAATTTCCCAACCACATCACTTACAATATGCATTACGTGAGAATATCGCTCAATCACCTGATTTCGTTCCATTCTTACGGAACCCGGTTCACAAACGCGTGATAAATCATTCCGGCCCAAATCAACCAGCATGATATGCTCGGCAACTTCTTTGGGGTCTTTTTTGAGATCTTCTTCAAGCTCCAAATCCTCCTGATGTGTTTTCCCACGCGGACGGGTTCCGGCAATGGGCAAAACCCGGGTCTCTTTTTCCTGCACACGAACTAAAACCTCCGGAGATGAACCAACCAGCTGGAAGTCATCGAAATCCAGATAAAATAAATACGGAGAAGGATTTACCATTCGCAACGCGCGATAGAGCATAAAAGGATCACCGCTCATGTCGGCTTCGAATCGCTGGGAAAGTACTACCTGGAAAATATCGCCTTCGTAAATGTAGTCTTTGCCTTTCTTTACAATCTGCTCGAAATATTCCGGTTTCATATTACTCTTCAGGGAATTTGTATCAATATGAAATGAGCGGGATTTATAGTTTGAACTCAGCGCAGCCTTCTCCATTTGGTCAAGGTTTTGCTGAGCTTTTTCATATGCTGAATTCAGATCCTCTTCTTCTTCCACAAAAACCGTTTTAATTAAAATGATTTGATGTTTTACATGGTCGAAGGCAAAAATTTCATCATAAAAAGCCCAGATTGCCTCGGGTAGATTCAGATCGTCTTTAGGTACATTTGGCAAATTTTCCACCTGACGAAAAGTATCGTAAGCCGAAAATCCTACCGCACCGCCTTTCAATCTTGGCAGTTCGGGAAGTGTGGGTTCAGAATAAGCGGTGGTTAATTTCTTCAGTTTTTCGAAATAAGAATCCTGAACAATTTCATTCTGTCCATTTTTAGAAAATGTGGTTTCCTTTCCATCAAAAATCAGTTTTTGGTATGGATTTCGGCCTATGAAGGAATAGCGGGCAAGTTGTTCTCCGCCTTCCACCGACTCTAACAGAAATGGAAACTCCGCTCCCTCCCGGATATTCATAAACAGAGAAACAGGCGTGAGAATATCAGCCAATAATCTCCGGTAAACCGGAATAGCCGTGTATTGTCTGCTAAGTTCTGAAAATTGCTCTTTTGTCATAGTAACTTAACAAGGGGTTGCAACCCCTTGTTTAAAATGGCTTTACATAGTTGTAGAAACAAAAAAACCCACTATTCAGGGAACAGTGGGTTTTTTAAATTTCTTTAATCAATCGCTTAATTTACATAGCGTGCCCACTGCATTTATGTGCAAAAGGCCACCACCAAATATTTAATTGAGTTTTGTTTTTCATAACGAGACGAATATAAAGTCAGCCTTTAGCAAATGCAATACGCATCTTTTATAATTTTAGAACAGCAAGAACGTATTGGACTTAAGAAGCACTAATGCTTACCATTACATCCCAATAATAGAGAATATCAGAGATCTTGAAAAAGCTGTTCATCTACATCAGTGCCCTTTTTATTTTGATATCCGGCTTTTATGCCTGTGATTCTACTACTTCTCCCCGTGAATTGGATACAGATTTTCCTGCCATAATTGCTTTAAGCATCTCACCAAAAAATATTCCATTTACAGAAGAAGTAGACGGATATCGTGATACCACGATAAGTTTAGAACTTCAATTCTCCGCTGAAAATGTTTCTGCAAGTGATCAGATTAGATATGCACTCTCCGATAGTAAGGGAGAAACACTTTTAGAGAATGCTATTGAAATTCAAGGGGACGAAAACCAAACCTATTCTGAAACTATTGATCTTGGAGTCACCACTACCACTATCGCTGATTACACTATAAATGTGTTTCTAATTAATGAGGCCGGAGACGGCAATTATGGCCAAACGAAATTTAAAGTGGAAGGATTTTCGAATTTTCCACCTGAAATTCTTGAAACAAGTAGTCCTGATGTAATTAACCGTCCAGCTTCTGGAGAAGTACCGGCAGTTTTCACTGCTAAAGTAGTAGACAACGATGGGCAAGAAACTATTGACCGAGTTTATATCAGAGTTATTAATCAGGCATCGGGTGAAGTTCAAGGTTCGCCATTTGAAATGTTTGATGACGGAACTAATTATAATGATTCCACAGCCAGTGATTCTGTATATACATGGTATCAATCTGTTCCTCCTAATGAAGAAAACCCAAACCTCGATTTTGATATTGAATTTTTTGCCATTGATAAAGGTGGTCTTTCAAGTGATACCATTAAAACCACATTCAGCATTGTTGAATAATTTATGATGAAGAAAACACTCACCGTTTTAGTTTCACTCATATTTCCTTCCATGCTTTTTGCGCAGGTTATTGGCTCCATTGATAACCAGTTCAACTCGATCCGCCAAAATGGAGTCAGCACCATTGCCGCTTATGGAGATACGGTTTGGATTAGCCCCGCTCTTAACCGCAATATTGGGAACAATGCTGATTGGTACATTCCTGAAAATGCTGATAGTGTAACAGATGGTATCGGCCGTGTTTTTTCTCTCGCACTTGGACAGGATACCGTTATGGCAGGTTTGGGATATTCTGCCAGTAGTCCTGACGGATCAGTTCCCGCCGGATATGGTTTTTATATTAGTACAGATGGCGGCGAAACATGGAATTTTTCTGATTTCCCGCTGGATGAAAATCCCCCCGCAAAATGCCAGTCATCTTCTGAGGATTATGAACGACCTGAAAGTGTAGAGGATTATGACCCGGATTGCGATATAGTTTTTCAATACGGCGGAGAAACCTATACAAGAACCCGAACAACCGTTTCCGAGCAATCTCCTCCTTATGAACTCTCTTTTAGTGATGAAACTATTTTTGCGGCTGTCTGGGGATCTGGATTAATCAGAAGTACAAATTTTGGAGAAACATGGGAGAAAGTAATTTTACCTCCAACAACCGAATCCAGTCTTGTTCCGGAGGATACTTATTTTTGGACTTCCACTTTTTCGTTTTTTAATGAAAATACACAACGCTCCGATACTGCTACTATAAACCGTTATGATCCCCGTATTGATAATAATTTGCTAGGCTTCTCCGTCCACATTGATTCCCAAAACCGCGTTTGGTTTGGCGGCGCAGCCGGAGTGAATGTTTCACATAATGCGCTCACCGCCCCCACCGACAGTATTTCGTGGAAACATGTCAGTTTTGATAATTCTTCGGATGGATTAACCGGAGACTGGATCATTTCCATACAGGAAGAACCGGGCACCGGCCGCATCTGGATGACCAACTGGATTGCCTCCAATGAAAACGAAAGCCATTCCATTGTTTACACCGAAGATGAAGGCGAAACCTTCACGCAAATGCTGATCGGCGAAAAAGTTAATGATATCGGTTTTAAAGACGGTTATGTTTTTGCGGCGGGAGTTAACGGTTTATTTATTTCTTCTGATGGCGGAGATACCTGGATCAAATCACCCCAAATAAAAAGCGCTAATACTTTTATTAAATCATCTGCTGAATTTCAAGCGGTAGCTGCTACCACCGATCGCATTTGGATAGGAAGTAATGATGGAATTGCATCTACTGATAATTACGGCCAAAGCTGGGAAATCACCCGAGTCGACTTCCCTCTCTCCGGCGGGAATGTATATGAACCTGAAGCCCGGAATGTGAATTCCTATGCCTATCCCAATCCATTTTCCGCATCGGTTTATGAAGTGGTGAGGATTAAATTCGAAGTAGAACAACAGGGAAATGTGAATGTTCGCATTTTTGATTTTGGAATGAATTTAGTTCGTGAAGTGGAAAATAATTCGTTCTCTCCCGGTACTTATGAAGCCGTTTGGGACGGTTATGATGAAAAAGGCCGGAAAGTGGCCAACGCGCCTTATATCTATGTAATAGAAACCGGCGATGATAAAATTAGTGGCAAAATTCTGGTGGTGGATTAGTGAAATATTCCGATAAAAAAACCGTCTTTGCGAGCCTGGCTGTAAAACCTGAATTGATTCAAAATATACTCCAGCGAAGCAATCTCCCGTTGACGACTCGGAATGTAAACCAAGGAGATTGCCACGTCGAAAGACCTGGAAAATCGAATTCACCCACAGGACTCCTCGCAATGACGAGGGTAGTCATTGCGAAGCTGCTTAAACAACTTGAATTGAGTTGGAATGTACAACAGCGAAGCAATCTCCCTTCAGATGCCTGGGATGTAGATCAAGGAGATTGCCACGTCGAAAGACCTGGAAAACAGAGTTCAACCTCCGGGCTCCTCGCAAGGACGAGGGTAGTCTTTGCGAAGCTGCTTAAACAACTTGAATTGAGTTGGAATGTACAACAGCGAAGCAATCTCCCTTCAAATGCCTGGGATGTAGATCAAGGAGATTGCCACGTCGAAAGTGGTTCGAAATCAAATTTAACATTTGGGCTCCTCGCAAAGACACGGCTCGCAATAACGATCCTTTTTGTCTTCACTATAATCTCCCCTTCTCTTTTTGCTCAAAATGGTGGTTTTGCCGGAGCTGCAAACCGAATTGGATACAACGCACGAACAATGGCCATGAGTAATGCCATGACAGCAACTACATCTGAGGGATCCTTCGCATATTACAATCCAGCCCATGCTGCTTTATTTCTGGAAACCAAACAAACAGATTTAACCGTTGGCGTTCTTCAGTTCGACCGGATTTTTCAGAGCTCAGGCGTGCATCTTCAGCTTCCTCCTACTGCCGGTATTTCTTTTTCTTTGATGCGGACGGGCGTAAAAGATATCGATGGAAGAACTCAGAGCGGCTATCCTACAGATTTATTTGACGCCTCAGAGTATCAACTAAACACCAGTTTCGGCATACGATTGAGCGATAAAGTAAATGCCGGTATTGGGCTTAAATTCAGCCTGGCAAATTATCATGAGCAGCTGGATAACCCTTTAAGCGTGGGAATTGATTTAGGATTGCTTTATAAAGCCACTGAAGAAATTAACGTAGGATTTGCTGTAAAAGATCTGTTTGCCAACTATTCCTGGAACTCTCGGGAACTCTATAACCTGGAACAGGCTCGAAATGTGGTTAATGAATTTCCCAAAAGAATTGTATGGGGCTTAGCCTGGCAAGGTGATAAAGTTACAGTTTCAGGAGATTTTGAAGTCCAGATGTATAAATCAGAAACAACGAACCGTGAAGTTTTTGTTTCGGAAGGTCATCCGTTAGTGATAACTAATACAGAAATTATTTCCACCAGCACCACTCAGTTCAGGCTGGGAAGCTCCTGGAAAGCTCACGAGCGTCTCACTCTACGCGGTGGCTGGCAATTACCTGACGCCACTAACAGCGATAGCTGGGGAATGAGCGGCGGCTTTTCCATTCATCTACCTTTTGATATATTTTCCCCTTCCATCGATTACGCTTTTGTGATGGAACCATACCGGATTTCTAACATGCATATTTTCTCCTTACGTTTAAATTTATGAAATCAGTTTTATTTACTGTTGTGTTGTTGTTGATGAGCTTCACTCTTTTTGCACAAAACAGGGGCACAGGCTTTGAAATGTTAAATATATCGCCCACATCATATTCCCTTTCACGGGCAGAAGCTACGGTATCCGTTCCTGAAGGAGCAGCATCACTGCATATAAATCCTGCCTTGCTTGCTTTGAATACTTCATCTTCCGTGGACCTCGGTTATTCATTCTGGATTGAAGATGTTTCAAATATTTTTGGTGGAGTGAATTTTAAAAATGACCGGCATGCCATTGCTTTTTCTTTTTATTCTTCCGGTGCAGATGATTACGAGCAACGAAATACACCTTCTCCAGAACCAAATGGAACTTTTTCTATACAAAACCTGGCTATCGGAGCTGCCTATGCTTATGATTTCGAGTATTTCTCGCTGGGTGGTGCGGTTCAATATCTGAACGAAAGCATTTACACATACAGGGCTTCGGGTTATGCCTTTAATATGGGAATTGCGAGTCAGTTTTTGGACGGACGAATAAGAACAGGTGCATCGATTTCAAATATAGGTGAAATGGAAGAACTGGATGTTGAAGCAACTACATTACCTACAAATTTCAGAGCGGGTGCTTCCGCAGATTTATTTGAAGTGACTGCTCCAAAAAACAATGAGCTTCCAATACTTGTCTCTGCTTATTTAGATTATATGTATCCTTTATCTGATAATGAAAATACTGATTTGTCCGATTACAGGACTTCCGATCCTTACTTTAGCCTGGGATTGGGATTTAATATTGCAGAAGTAGTGGAATTAAGCGGTGGGTACAAGTTTAAAATTGAGGATATTTTGAATCGAGAATTTGAAGGATATACTGAACGTCCATTTGCATTTGGTGCATCTTTTATTGCCGATAACATAAAATTTGATTATGCATTAGTTCCTTTCAGTGGCTGGGGAACTGTACATTCCATCGGAATTCAGTACAAATTTTAATTTTTCAGGGAACAGAAATGAAGTCTAAATCTCTTGAAAAGATATATTCATCATTGAATGAACGTGTCCGGATTATCTATGTAGTCCCTCTCATCAGGTTTTCTCATAAGGATTCAGATTATCTTTATCTGCTATATAAAGATCTTATCAACGCTGATAAATTTGAGATACAATCGATAAGCGTAATAAGCCATTTTAAAATGGTGTTGGGGATTCTAAAGCATAAACAGGCAATTTTACACTATCACTGGCTTGAGTTTCAGGATTTGAAATCTCTGCTGGGAATGCCCTGGAAATTTTTGTGCATTCGGCTTTTTAAACTATTCGGTGGAAACATAGTTTGGACCATTCACAATGAATTTCCCCACGACCAGCGGTTCCTGAAACTGCACTGCTTCCTGCATCGAAAAATGGCATCTTGGGCAGATAAACTTCACGTACATTGTGAAATCGCCATTGAGAATATGAGCTCCCGCTTAAATGTTTCGAAAAAGAAATTCTTCATTCACAATCATCCCACTTTTCCCGCTGTAGTTCAACCGAAACGCGATGCCATTGATCAACTCAATAAAGAATATGATTGTGATGTACAGCCCGGAATTCCGCTAATATTGATGTTTGGCAATATCAGCCGCTACAAGCAAATTGAAAAAGTAGTTGAGATGATAATTGAACTGCCGGTTGAGGCTAAACTGATCATCGTTGGACCCATCAAAAAAGGAAATATGAGTCTTTTCAGAGAGCTTAAAAAGCTTGATCAAAAATCAAATCGCATCAAGCTAATCCCCCGTTTCATTAAGGAAGAACATGTGCCCTGGTTCTATAACGCTTCGGATATTTGTCTTTTCAACTATCGTGAAATTCTCTCTTCTGGCGGAATACATCTTGCAATGAGTTATAAAAAAAAGATCATCGCTCCGAATAAAGGATGTATATCAGAATTGAGACATAAACCCGATGTTCATCTTTTTGAGAGTCAGGATGAGCTGAAGGATCTTTTGTTGCGCGAACTAACCGTACATAATGGCTAAACTCAAAGAAAAAGCATTTTGGATAGCCGCTGGCGATATTGCCGGTCGTGGACTCTCTTTCGCAACTTCTATTTACTTAGCTCGGATATTAGGCTCTGAATTTTACGGGCTCATCATTGTTGCCCTTTCTGTTTTAGGATATGCAACATGGTTTTCCGACTTGGGATTAATAAGCATTGGAACCAGAGAAACCGCCAAAGAGCCTTTAAAGAGAAGGTTCAGGGTACTGGAAATTTTCCAGCTTAAACTGGTTTTGGGTGTAGTTGTTTTAATATGCGCAACCCTTTTAATCTCCATCATTGAAACCGGAGATATTGAAAAACATGTGATGCTCGGTTACCTGTATTCCATCATTCCATATATGGCGCTAATGGAGTGGTTTTACGCAGGGAAACAACGATTTGGAAAAATTGCCGCTTCAAAAGTCATCAACGGAATCGTTTACTTTCTTCTCGTCATTTTTCTCATAAAAACAGCAGAAGATGTTACTTTGGTGCCGGTTTTATATACTGTTGGCATCAGTTTCGCGGCTTTAACCCTTGCCACTTTTGCTATATGGGATAAGCCTTTTTCACTTCCCTCTCGCGGAATTCAAATTTATCCTGATCTGCTTAAAACCAGTTCTATTTTGGGTATGGGGAAATTTTTCTCCCAGATTGTTCAATTACTTCCTCCCTTGTTGATCGGAACATTACTTTCTTTACATGAGGCCGGACTTTACGGAGCGGCTTTCCGTGTGGTAATTATCGCCATGATGATTGACCGCGTATTCGTAAACCTGCTGTTGCCAAATCTCGCTTCTCTTTGGAGCAAAGACCGGTCATCTGCCACTCAAAAAGTTGATATGGTATTCAGGTTAGTAACTGTTGGAGGAGCTTTGATTGCCTTATTTACAGCTATCTCAGCAGAACAGGTAATTTCTATTTTGTATGGCGCTGAATATTCAGATAGTGCCGTTTTACTTCAAATTTTATCAGTAATGATCGCTGTTACTTTTATAAACAGCTTGTTCTCATTCGGATTAATCGCCACCGGAAAAGACAAAGATTATTTTTTAGCCACTTGTTTAGGCGGTACTCTTTCGGCTTTTGTGATTATTATTTTTATAGCTTTTGGAACTTCTATTCATGTAGCAGCCGCCGTTTCTATTTCAGAAATCATTCTTACATTTTTCACCTATTTGTGGTTCAAAAATATAATTCCTATAAAAACGATAAGGCCGATTTTACTAAGCTACTCGGCAGCTATTGTTCTGTTCATTCTATTTTCGATGGTTCCTATGCCACCACTAATCAATGCGGTTTTGGCATCCGTAATATTCCTGATTATCATTAAACTAAGCGGCATATTTAACAGCACCCAAATTGAATGGGTTAAAGAAAAACTCTTGTAATGAATCAACGCATTTGCATAGGAATCCAAAGCCTCCTTCCCGGCTGGAAACCCGCTCTCGATCAGGCTGGTGTACACTATGAGGAAGTGAGTTATGGCCGGCCTTTGCTCAAGCGTTATTCTGTTATTATTCTGAATGAAAAGGTGCATCAAAAACATCTTGGTGAACTTAAAGAGTTTGTAAGCTCTGGAGGTTCTTTGCTTGAAATGGTAAAATCCCCTGTTTTTTTTGATTCAACAAATATCAGCTCAAAACGGGTTTCTACACTCATCAATGCTTCTGAAAATCCCGCCTATCAGCACATTCCTTTTCTGGATATTTGTGGAAAAGCAAGCTTTCATGAGTTCTCAGATACTTTTAATGGATTCATTCACACCCAAAATTTTGACAATGGAAATCTGGGTTTTTTCGGTGCAAATCTTCCCAATCTCCTGAGCCACAAAAAGTATTCCCGGAAACGGTTTTTCAATCCTTCGGGAAAATATCCCAGCGAAATTGTAAATAAAGTTTCCAAGCATGAAATCTTACAGCTGTTCATCGCTTTACTTAAAGAACTTCATTTTTTACGGGGATTACCATTCGTGAGCAAATGGGAATCACCCGGCAAAAAACCTGTTTTTTGTTTTCGGGTTGATAGCGATTTCGGCGATCAAAAAGCGATGGATGCCATTTATGAAATTGCGGATGAAAAGAAATCTGCACTCACCTGGTTTTTACATGTAGAGGCGCATGAAAAATGGCTGGATCACTTTCATTCCTACAAAAATCAAGAAATTGCGTTGCATGGATATTCGCACGGAACTTCCATTTCAGCGGCAAAAACCAGTGCCAATCTTGACAAGGGAAATAAACTTCTAAAGGAAAATGGATTTGAGGCCAAAGGATTTTGTGCTCCCTATGGCATCTGGAATAATGCTCTTGTACAAACTCTTGCCAAAAAAGATTTTTCATATACTTCGGAATTCACTTTTACCTACGATGGATTCCCCATTCAACCCAAAGAAAGCCATCTTCCTCTCCAAATTCCGATGCACCCTATTTGTACGGGCAGTTTAAAGCGGGAAGAGTTGAGCGTGTCGGAAATGACTACTTATTTCGAATTCATTCTAATAAATAAATTAGCCCGTTTTGAGCCTGTTATATTTTATCATCACCCTTTGCAGGATGGTTTGGAAGCAATTGAGCATATGATCAAGCGCGTTTCCGCAGAAAAATTAGTTAACCTCACTTTTGCACAGTTCGCTGATTTCTGGAGAAAAAGGCGCGACTTCCGGTTTCAGGCTTTTTGGGATGGAACTGCTCTGGAAATCATTTCTCCAACTGATAATGAAATATTTTTTCAGGTAAGCAATAATCATCAGAGTTTTGGCCTGATTTCCTCGGGAGTTCAAAAAATGGAAAAACAGAATTTTTCTGGGCTTGAGTATGCAAAACAGTATCTGCCAGAGCCAAATCAGGTGAATGAAATGCGAGATCGCGATATAAAACTTATCAAAACTTCTATTTTGGACTGGAAAAACAGGATTCGATTATGAAGGTTGGATACATCGCACCAACAAGTATTGCTGCAGTTAATGGCGGGGTTAGAACGCAGGCTCTTAATACTATTGAACACGTAAAACAACTGGATGTAGAAACGGTTCTGCTTTCTTCCTGGAGCAAAATTGAGGAAGAAAAACTTGATCTTATTCATATTTTCGCGGCTACAATAGAAAATGTCGGCATTTCGGATAGCCTAAAATCGTTGGGCATTCCTTCTGTGTTATCTCCGGTATTTTATTCCAATCACAAAGCATCTTTTATAAAAACCGCTCTTGCTTTCGAGAAGGTTGGGCGTTTATTTGGCAGTGGAATCCGTTCCGACTTTAGCATAAAAAATCAGCTTTGTCATCAGGCAGATTTGTTGCTTCCGAATACTACTGAAGAAGCTAAAATTATTGAAGATAGTTTTGGTATTCCCCCAGCTAAAATTCATGTAATTCCCAACGGAGTTGAAGAGCGTTTCAGCTCAGCGGATAAGCATCTGTTCGTCGATAAATTTGGTATTCAGGATTTTGTGCTTTTTGTGGGACAGGCAGGAGCTCCACGTAAAAATATAATCAAACTCTTAGAAGCAGCACCTCAATTTGATGTTCCCGTGGTTATTATCGGAACTCTTTATGATGATAGCTATGGAGATAAATGCAGAGTTCTTGCCGAAAATGCAGGCAACGTTCATTTCATTGACTCTCTCGAACATAACTCAGATTTACTAGCCTCTGCTTATGCGGCTTGTCAGGTTTTTGCGCTTCCCTCTTTTTATGAAACACCGGGAATCGCCGCTCTGGAAGCCGGACTTGCCGGAGCAAAAATTGTGATCACAAAGAATGGCGGAACCAAAGAGTATTTTCAGAATTATGCTGAATTTGTTGATCCTGATTCTCAGCAATCCGTATTGGAAGGAATACAATCAGCATTAAAAAAAGAAAAAAGTGATAAGCTAAAACAACATATTTTGAAAAATTTCACTTGGCAAAAAGTAGCGCGGAAAACCACTGAACTTTATAAAAGCTTGCTTTCATGAAGAAAATTCTTGTTTCGTTCGGAACCCGCCCGGAAATTATAAAGCTTGCACCGGTTATAAAATCTCTTTCAAAAAGTGGATTTGATGTTCGGGTTATTCATACCGGCCAGCACCGGGAACTGATTGAGCCAATGCTTACTCTCTTCGATATTCGCCCGGATATCAATTTTAATATCATGAAGCCGGGACAGGATTTATTTGACCTTACAGAAACTCTCACGGCAAAATTCAAAGAAGTACTTACCGCTGAGCAACCGGATTATGTGATGGTTCAGGGAGATACCACCTCGGCTTTTGTTGCCGCACTTTCCGCATTTTATTTAAAGATTCAGGTTTTGCATATCGAAGCCGGGCTAAGAAGCCAAAACCATTATTATCCATTTCCTGAAGAAGGCAACAGAACACTCATTTCACATCTTGCTACTTTTCATTTTGCGCCAACATCGCTTAATAAAGAGAATCTTCTTAAGGAAGGACTTCCAGATGAACGGATATTCATCACCGGAAATACCGTGATAGACGCGCTAAAATTAATCCGTCAGTCTGAACAGTTTTCCGCCAGCAAGCCGGATATTCTATCGCAAATTACTCCAGACCGAAAGCTGATAGTTCTAACCGCACATCGACGGGAAAATCATGGTAAACCGTTTTCCAACATCTTAAAAGCTGTTGGAGAATTGCTAAAGAACCATGAAAACATTGAAGTAATTTTTCCAGCGCATCCAAGTCCCGCAGTACAGCAAGCTATTGAGAATTCAGGCATTCAAAACCCGCGTTTTCACATCACAAAACCGTTCGATTATCTCTCTTTTCTCCACATTTTACTGCGTGCTGATTTAATTTTAACGGATTCTGGCGGAATTCAGGAAGAAGCATCGAGTTTGGGAAAACCAGTAGTAGTGCTTCGGAATGAGACTGAGCGGCAGGAGTTAATTTCATCCGGCCTCGGAAAACTGGCGGGTACGGATCCCCAGAAAATTCTAAAAACAGCTAATCATTATTTGCAATCAAACGCTGAGTTAAAACCAGAGGCTATTTTTGGTGATGGAAATGCGGCTGAGAAAATATCAGCCATTCTCAGGGATTTAAAATAGCCTTTCCTTGTTAAACTGATTCACTAAAGGAGATGGTTAGAGAAACCGCAACCTACGGATTCTCACATAGTGACACTTTTAGTTATGGCCTTCATTAAGAATCGTAAAGAATGTTAGCTGTAATCCTGAAATTGGTCTTCCCCTTCTGGGCCATAATCATCCCTGAAGAACTGAATGGCGCCGTCTATCATCCCCTTTACAATAAAAATGGTAAATACAACCATTAGTCCGTATTCCTGTAGGGTGAGAATGAGCAGCAAGTACACAAGAAATAGAATTATTCTTCCACGATTTTCCCGAATGGAAGTGCGATCGAATCGAGGAATTTTGTCGAAAGGCAATGTGCTCACCATCAGAAAAGAAATAACGATAACAAGAGGAATCAGTATCGAGTTAACGCCATTCTCAAACATGGTAAACACCTCCATGTCATCTTTAAAAGTTAACAGGAATGCCCCCAGAATAATAGCCTGTGCCGGAATCGGTAATCCGATGAAATTATCCTTTTTAGGAGTTAAGCGGGCGTTCACATTAAATCTTGCAAGCCGGACAGCACCACAGAGTGGTGGGAGTGCGCTAACCATTATCCCCAGAAATCCTAACTCGTGCATGCTCCATGTATAAATCAAAAAACCCGGTGCAACCCCAAAAGAAACCATATCACTGATGGAGTCGAGCTCAATACCGAAGTCGCTGGTGGCATTCGCCAGGCGCGCCATTAGCCCGTCAAAAACATCAAACAAACCTGCAAGTGCAATAAGCCAGGCTCCCCTGCCTAAATCGCCATTCGAAATTGAAATAATGGCCAGAAATCCGCAGAACAGATTCATCAACGTGAAAAAGCTTGGTACAGCTATTCTGCGATTTACAGGTGCCTTAGCTTTCTTTTTTCTTTCCCTGAATTTTTTGAAGGAATGATATTCTTTCTGAATCGGATATTTCATTTAGCGGCTATAAACCTTTCATTTTTAGAAGGCAGGCATTATAAGGATTTTTACCAGTCCAAAAAAAGAATTGGCTTTATGTTATTCGCAAGAAAGGAAATCTGATCCAAACAAAAATCGATTATTTTATCTCTTTTCAGCAACAAATTTTCCAGGTTCAGGGATAGCTATTTTGTCGAAATCTTTAGCAAGGTTTTTTAATCCTTCTCTGAGCTCTTCTCCCTCCATTGCAGAACCATGACCGGGAATTACTAATTTTGGTTTTAGCTCTTCTAACTTTTTGACTGACTCCCAAGCGAATTCCCAATCGGTGGTTAAATATCTTGGCGGCCCCTGAACTTCAGATTTTTGAACCAGCACTTTATAAAAAGAATCTTGTTTAACGGTGATAAATGCATCACCCGAAATCAAAGTACGATCTCCTTCCCGATAAAAAGAAACATGTCCTGGTGAGTGGCCTGGAGTATGAAGCCATTTCCAATATGGCAGCTCAGGAACAGAACCATCTTCTGGTAAAACATGCAATACCCTTTCAATATCCACTGGTTTTTTGGGATGAAATCCTGATATTTTAGCAAGTAAACCACCTTCAACAGAAGTATCCAGTTCAGGATAATTTTGCTGACCTGTCATAAAGTTAAATTCCATGGGATGAGCATAAACAGGAATATTCCATTCGTTGATCAAATGAACCAAACTTCCCACATGATCAAAATGCCCGTGAGTGAGAAGAATTGCTGTGGGCTTATTTCCTTTCCCAAACCTTTTAGCAGCTGCGGATACAATCTCCTCTCCCGATTGCGGCATTCCGGCATCAACTAAAACCCATTTTCCATTTTCTGGATTTCCAATCATCACAATATTCACGATTTGATTGGTATAGTAGTAAACGTCATTCCTGACTTGCCTTCCGGTTCCGCTTGTTGATGAGGTCATCGGAATAAATGTACTGTCCTCACTTTGGGGCATACTTTTATTACTGTCCATAATTTCTCCTGATTTTTTCTTTTATAACTCTTAGTGCTCTTGAATCATTTGTTCCAGATCGAATTATAAAGGAAATACGGTGATTAGGAAAAACACCATCCATCACCCCGTTTCTGGCTTTCAGTACTACACCTTCCATTCGGGGAAACGGAAGGATGGATTTTGAGGCTATAGCTCCATCTTTCGGCTCAACCGGAACAACCATCAAAGGCATCCTTAAAACGAGCCGGGTGATGGAGCGGGCCAAAGGCTGCCTATAGTTGAATTACCCCAATAATAGATTCTCCGGCTCGTGTGGTATCTCCTTCTTTAACTCGAACCTCCACCGATGCGGGTACAACAACATCCATTCGCGAACCAAATTTCATAATCCCGAAGCGCTCCCCGGCTTTCAGCTGATCACCTTCGTTGATGTGGTACACAATTCTACGGGCTAAAAAACCAGTAATCTGCTTGAAGAAAATTCTCGTTCCTGTTGGATGGAGCACTCCGAAATCGGCGCGTTCGTTCAACTCAGAGGCATGTTCATTCCAGGCCATCAGATATTCTCCGGGGTGATATTTCACGTATTCGAGCAAACCAGACACAGGATTTCTATTTACGTGAACATTGAGCGGAGACAGAAAAATACTGATTTGAGTAGCTTTTTCTTTTAGGTAAACGTTCTCTTGAATTTCTTTCACCTGAACTACAGTTCCATCTGCGGGAGATATGATAAAATTCTCATCTGGAGGAGTTGTTCTCTCGGGATCCCGAAAAAAATAAATAATGATTCCGGTTAACAAAATCATGATCGTATAGATGATGTACGCGATCCAATTATTTAAAAAGTAATTAGCAAATGCACAAATCAGTACGGAAATGAAAAGCATACTGCCAATGGTGAAATACCCCTCGCGTGCGAACATATTATATGCCAAAATATTTGAAAGCGTCATTAAACATCACGAAAATAAACAAGCCGATCATCAGAAAGAAACCAATCTGCTGTGCAACCATGCGCACTTTATCGGAAGGTTCGCGACGGGTTATTCCTTCATAAATCAAAAATACAAGGTGCCCGCCGTCTAAAACCGGGATTGGCAAAATATTAAGAATGGCTAAAGTAATGCTTAATAATGCCGTGATATTCCAAAAGCCTATCCAACCCGATTGATCAGTAGCTTCCCGTGTAATGTTCGCAATCGCTATCGGACCGCCTAAATTCTGCCGTACAGAAATATCACCTGTAATTAATCGTGCAAAACCTTGGGTAATGCCAACCGTTTGATCAACGGTTTCATTATAACCTGCGGCAATCGATTCAAAAAAGTCGTATTCAATTCGCTCTGCACCCATCATGTCAAGATTTGGCGCTCCGATTCCCAACTGATTGGTTTCCGGATCTGGGAAAATGGTTGCCGCAAAAACAGAATCTCCACGCTGAATCTCGAAATTTACCGGTGCTTCCGCATTTTGGATAATTTCAACCAGCTGAATCCAATATGCTACAGGCTCGCCATTCGCGCTTATAAATTTATCGCCGGCTTTTAGCCCAGCTTTGTCGGCTGGTGTACCCATAGCCACACTCGAAATTTGACTTGGAAACATATACTCCCTGGCTAAGAATCCCCTGGTTTGTAAACTGTCGAGGTAATTCGATGAAACGTTTACAGTTGTTTCTTGTCCATTTCGATCAACAATATAAGTGAGATTGTCGGCTGTAATTTCTGAAGCGGAAACCAAATCCCTGAAGTACTGTACCCTCTCCCCGTTCACACCAACAATTTTATCTCCTGTTTGGAAACCAATTTCATTCAAAATGGAACTTTCAGGTACATAAATTCCCTCGGTATTTGCGAGCGGTAAAACCTGGTGGCCATTAGAATAAGTCATCCCAACATAGATAAAAAAGGCCAAAATCATGTTGAAGATTACGCCGGCAGTGATCGTTATAATTCGCTGCCAAACCGGTTTACTTCGATATTCCCAGGGCTCAGGCTCTTTATCGAGATGCTCGGTATCCATGCTTTCGTCTATCATTCCGGAAATTTTCACATAACCACCGAGCGGAGTTGCTCCAATGCAATAATCGGTGTCTCCTTTTTTGAAACCCCATATCCTTGGTGGAAATCCAATGGAAAAACGCTCAACCCGCATTCCAAATAATTTTGCAGCCAAAAAATGCCCCAACTCATGTACAAAAACGAGGATCATAAGAGCCCCGCCAAAAATGAGAAGTGTCTGTAATAAACTTATAAACCAATCCATGTAAATTATTTATTTAATGATGATGCGTAGCCACGCGTCTCTTTATCTATTTCTTTTAAAGTCTCTGTATCTAAACTCTGTGATGAATGAATATTCTCTAAGCTTTTACCCACAATTTCAGGGATGTCAATATAACCAATTTCTCTATTCAAAAATCGATCTACAGCCACTTCATTTGCTGCATTTAAAACAGCCGGAGCGTAACTTCCCGCTTCCATACTTTCCATCGCTAATTTCACGCACGGGAAGCGTTCATAATCGACAGGTTCAAAAGTCAGGTTCTGAATTTCATCCCAGTTCATTCGTGGTGTTGTTAAAAAAATTCTTTCTGGAAAACTAAGCGCATAAATAATCGGAACTTTCATATCAGGCAGTCCTAACTGCGCTTTGCTTGATCCATCAATAAACGTAATAACAGAGTGAATAATGCTCTGGGGATGAATTACGGGTTGAATTTTTTTTACGGGGATATTGAATAGCCAATGGGCTTCAATAATTTCAAGCCCTTTATTCATCATGGTGGATGAATCAATGGTGATTTTTGCTCCCATCTCCCAGTTGGGATGATTCAACGCCTGCTCAACCGTCACATTCTTCATCTGTTGAAGAGTGAAATTTCTGAAAGGGCCACCGCTGGCAGTAATAATTATCTTCTCAATGTCCTCAAAAGATTCACCCGCCAAACATTGCAGCATTGCACTATGCTCCGAGTCAACCGGAATTAATTGCGCTTTGGGATGATTAGCCAAGGCTTTCATAATTAACTCGCCGCCAACTACCAGTGATTCTTTATTTGCCAGAGCCACTTTCTTCTCCGCTTTAATCGCTTCAAAAGTAGATTCAAACCCTGCAAAGCCAACCAGACTGTTCAACACGATATCAATTTCAGGCAAAGAAGCAATCTCTGGCAGTTTCTCACTCCCCGTACTAATTTCGGTTTTTTGGGTTGATTGCTTCAGGTTTTTATAGTGAGTTTCATCCCCAATAAGAGCATACTTTGGGTTAAACTCCTTCAGCTGCTCGGCTAATAATTCCCAATTAGAATTCGCCGTTAAAGCGACAATTTCAAACCTATCCGGATGTTCACGTACAATTTCTAACGCCTGTGTACCAATTGACCCCGTTGATCCAAGAATAGCCAGTTTTTGTTTATTCAAAATCTCTTTATTTCTAAAAATGATGTCTCTTTTAAATTAAGGAATGATGGTTCAAAAGCCCATTTCTTTTGCGGATTTGTTGGTTAAAAAACCTCAACTACCAATCAAAATCTTTAGATTTCTTCCAGTTTTATGATCCCCATCATCCGGCCGCTTTTGTCCTTTTGACGGCGATATGAATAAAAATTTTCATCTGAAATAGTACAACCTTCGTCAATTTCAATGTTGACACTCAAAATGCCTGAGTTTAACAGCTGGTATTTCAAAAAGGCTTTTAAATTTACATGTGGTTTTGATTGGCTTTCAAAATCCACGAACTGTTTCGGAAATTGTGCAGCAACTTCTTCTCCTACCTCAAAATTCACTTGAGAAATACTCGGGCTGATAAAAACTTTAATGAAGTTAGTTTCAGCGCCCGCTTCCTTCATTCGGCTAATAACTTTAGGAACAATATCGTCAACCGCACCTCTCCATCCTGCATGAGCGGCTCCAATTACACCATTTTCTTCATCCCCTAAAAGTACAGCTGCACAATCGGCAACCTGAATGGCCAGAGCTAAACCGGAAGTTTTTGTAACGAAAGCATCTGTATCAGCATAAATGCCAGCTTTTTCCGCTACAAGTATATCTGATTTATGAATTTGATTCCCAAAAACTATTTCGTTCTGAGTGAGTCCTAAATCTTTCATCAAAATGCTTCGGTTTTGATGAACAACAGAATCATCCTCATTAGTATTAAGCCCCAGATTCAACCCCTGAATTTTCTGATTCTCAATCTCATCAGCCAAGCGTTGATTTCGAAGCGTAAACCAACTGGAAATTCTTCCGCTATTCAGTAGTTTTGGCTTTATATATTCAATTTGGAAAGACATCTTGAAGCCTCATTCTTATCAACCCCATGGGAAATTCTTTTCCTGTCCACATTTTAAATGCTTTCGCTGCTTGCTGAACCAACATCTCCAAACCGCCAAATGTAATTCCTCCGGCAGATTTAGCTTGTTTCAAAAATTTAGTTTCCTGTGGATTATACACGATATCATAACAAATTTTATTCTTTAGCAGCTCAACTTCCTCATCACGAACTGGGGAAGAATCTATATTAGGAATCATCCCCAAGGGTGTTGCATTAATTATAATGGTTGCTTCTTCAGCATAAGCTGCCCAGTTGTCGTAGCTACACATGCTTATTCCCGGGTCATTATCAGAGTATTTATCAGGCCTTCTGGAAACCATGATAATTTCGGAAAGCCCCATCTCTTCTAATGCGAAAACGATAGCTTTTGTAGCGCCACCGGTTCCAAAAATAATTGCTCTTTCGCCTTCTAATTCATCTTCTAAATTCTGAATAGGAATTCTGAACCCCCACGTATCTGTGTTTTCACCCACAACTTTACCGTCACGTTTAACAATAGTATTGATTGCTCCGATTTGCGCGGCTTCAACTCCCAGGGTATCAACTGCTTCAAATAGAGTTTGCTTATAAGGAATGGTGATATTAGCGCCTAAAAACTCAAAACGGTTAAAATGCGCAATAAGGGTTTCAATTTCATTCCCCTTCACTGAAACGGCATGATATGTCGCGGGAATGTGGTAGTGTTCAAAAGCAGCATTATGCATGAGCGGAGAAACACTGTGCCCTACAAAATTGCCAATTAACAGATAATGAGGTTTTCTGCTGTGTTCTGAATTTAAAAATTCATTGAATTCCATATTCCTCCAATTTATCGACAAAAAAAATGCGCATCCATTAGATGCGCATTATGATATTTATATAATAATAATTGAAAAATACCTTATGCGGTAACTTCTTCTTCTTTTGGCTCGAGTGGTGTTTCTTTGAAAGTTCCGCTTTCAGCCAATTTTTTGAATTTTTGTAAGTCTTTAACTAATTGCTCAGGGGAATTTTCAATGAATGTAGCAAGCTCCTCACTGGGGTCTCCAAAAAATGTGCGATAATCTAAAGAGAAATCTACGCGCGTACGTTCACCGTTATCAAGGGGAGTAAAGCGAATAGTTCCTGTTTGATTTAGATTGCCATTGATGGTAATCCACGCGAAACGTGTGTTACGAAGATTATCGATTAGGTTTGTGGTCCAATGAAAATCCTCTTCTCCGACCTTGGTTTTATATTCGAATGTCTGAGAGTTTATTCTTTCAACTTTATCGATGCGAGCCAAGAACTTAGGGAATTCAACTGGATTGCTTAAGAGTTCGTATACTTTGGCAAGAGGTAGATCAACTTCGATTCTTTCGTGCGCCATAATTTATTACTTGGTAGTTATGATCGTTAGAATTGTATTCTTTTGATGAACTGGTTGTCGTGGAAACAGGCAGGACTCATCCAGATTGTTCTAAATTTACGGATAATATGGCTAAGCCTCAATCCTCTTAGGCATAAAAAAAAGAATATTATTTCAAAACCTTACAAAATTTTATTACAAAGGGTAAAAAGTGGAACCATTACATTAGCTTTTCTCTCTGAAAATATGCACTACCAAACCAACCTGAGGGGCCTATAGTTTCACTTTCAGGATATTTATTATCTGCTGATGAACAGCTTCTTGCTCCTGCTTAGCATCAATGGTTTTAAATCGTGATTCTTTATCGGCCAGCTTATCAAAACCCTCTAAAACCCGGGCATAAAAAGAATCTCCGGCTTGTTCCATTCGATCTTTGCTAACATATTTGATGCGTTCCGAAGCTTCAGCTAAACTCAAATGCAAATAAAAAGTGATGTCAGGAACTAAACTGTGGGTTGCGATTTCATTTATTTGGTGAATTTTTTCTATATCAAGACTCTTTCTCCCATATCCCTGATAAGCAGTTGTTGAATCGTAATAACGATCAAGAATCACGATTACCCCCTCCTCGTGAAGCGGCTTAACTTTTTCAGCCACCAACTGGGATCGTGCCGAAGAAAACAGCAAAAGCTCGGTGATGGGATCAATTTCCAATTCCGGATTTAGCAGCATTCCGCGAATGAGTTCTGATACTTCCGTACCACCAGGTTCCCGAAACACTTCAACTCGATGGCCTGAATTTAGAAGTGCATTTTTTAGCAGTGAGATTTGGGTAGATTTCCCGCTTCCGTCTATTCCTTCAAATGTTATAATCATGCAGGAAATTTAAAAAGAAAAAAGATGATGTTTTTGGGAAATGAATTTTAAAACTGATCAAAAATCAAAATCGTCCATCATTTCTATTGGTTCTTTGGGCATGGCAAGCGACAATCCAAAATAGACAACTAAACTCGCTCCCCAGCTCATAAAGAATGCGGCTACAAAAATGAAGCGAACTACCGTTGGGCTTATTCCAAAATATTTAGCTAAACCGCCACAAACTCCAGCCCACTTTTTGTTGGAGCGTGATTTCATTAATCGTTTAGCATGACGGTAGCCATATGTGTCGAAATTCAGCTTAGAAGAATTTGATTTAGAACTCGACTTCCCACTTGAATCAAGATCATTTCTCAAACCGGCATTAGGTGCAAAATCTGAAGTTTCGCTTCCATGAATATCAGAATAATTCTTTTTATGTTTTGATCTTCTGGCTTTTTTCGCCTTTCGGGCTTTTTTTCGATCTCCCACTAAAAATCCAAAACCAACCAACGTAATAAGTGCGCCCCCTATCAATGGAAGCAAAGAAGAGCCTACCAACCCTTCCGACAATTCAGACAGAAAACTCCCAACTGGTACACCAATAAAATTAATCACAAAGGTGAATGCCATAAAAAGCATGACCATGCCTGATACGGTTGCGATATTCCAGATTCCTTTGCCTGTATCTTTTTCCTCTTCCTTAAGGAAATCCTGCATTGTGGAATGCAACTCGAAATCATCAAATTCAAGTGTTGCAGTGCCCGTTTTAGAAGTTTGTTTTTGTCTTACCTGATCTGCCATAGTTTTTCCAATTTTCTCAAAAAGGCTACGAAGCTTTCTGTCTAATGTTTCGGGTGAATAACGCCCTTTTCTGAAATTAACACATCCATCTTTTTATCAAAATCTGCTGCTGGTATTTCTTCAAAGATAAATTCACTAAATACGAATCCGATCTTCAGCGCCTCTGTTTGCGAAAGAAAACGATCGTAGAATCCTTTTCCATATCCAAGACGATTTCCTTTTCTATCAGCGGCAGCCATTGGGATAATTACCGCGTCCAGCTTCTGAATATCTACCGTCTCTATTTCTTCGGGTTCATAAATTCCCCATTTATTAGGAGATAACTCTTCCGTAGAATTTATGGTTGAATGAATCAAACTTGTCTCTGAAAAGTTAGTAACCGGCACGGCTACTTTTTTATTTCCCGCAAGCATCTCTCGGATCAAATTCCAGGTGTTGACTTCGTTTCTGTTGTTCATCGATACATAGCAATGTATAAAATCTGCCTGCTGATATTGCTCACTTTCCAAAAAAAGCGTACAAATTTTTTCAGACTTTTCTCTCCATATATCCTCTGAAATTTGCTGCCTCTCTGAGAGTACTTTCTTCCTTAATTCCCTTTTTCTCTGCTCCGGCGATTTCATAACTCAACCAAGTGATGTCTTCTTAAATCCAGACCCTTCTTTTCCATTTCTTTCAAGAGAATATCCCAAATATCTAAACCATATTTATTCATGAAGTAAATTGGGGAAACCGCGCGTTCCTGCAATCCGCCATCAGGAAATAAATTCACTTTAATTTTCTCAATGCGCTTAATTTGTGTTTCTTCTTGTTGCTTAATTGAGCGATGCACCCTTCCCAAAAGTTTATCGAGCTCACTTTCGAATCCAGCCACAGTTTTACCGATGGTTCCATCCAGAGTTGGATCAATTTTACTAATTACCTCCAACGGATTTTCAGCCGCTTCTTCCAGTTTTGACTTCCAGCTCTTGAAAACCACGTCCAAATCTACCGTATTGGTTCGCTCGATAAATTCTGATTCAAGATCCTCAACTCTTTTAGAATACTCGTGAACTTGAAAAGGCAGCTTCTCTATGATTCGCGAAATACCCGACTCAATTATCGTGGCACATAAGCGCGGAAAAATCACCGGCATTTCCAATTCAAATTCAGCATATAAATCTTTCATTTGCCCGTAATAAGCCAACTCTCCTGGCCCAGACACATATCCGAGTGTTGGTAAAAGTTTGTCCTGAATTACCGGCCTCAGGAAAACATTCGGGGAATAATTTTGAGGATTGTCTTCAATATCATCCAATAATTCAGAAGTGCTCCAGCTAAGATTCCCTGCTTTCCAGCCAATTCCATCTTTATGAATTTTTACGCGCCCTTCCTTCTCCGAAAAATAAAATAAGTTGGAGTCTCCATTAGCTACCTGCCGATGAAATATTTTCTCCATCTCCGCACTTTTAGTTTCGATGGCATCATAAATCTCATCCGCTTTGGTAATAGATTTGTGAAAATCTGCAGCCAATATTTTCTTTATTTCGGGGTGATTGCTGCCAGCCACTAACAAACCATGTCCCGAAAACCAGCTGTCTATTAAACCGGCAAAAGCCTGGGCGTGCGTCTTTCCCGGCGTATAATGTTGATTAATTTCGTCCCAAAGTATTGCGGAGAGATCTGTATCGAATAACTCCTCCGTTATTTTGGCTTTAAAAGACTCCAGTTCTTCCGGCAACGCTTGCTCCCCCACTGGATGCCCATCCCCTTCTGTTTTTAATTTAACTTTGGTGAAATCTTTTCTGCCCAAAATTCCAGCCCAAGAAATTTCTTCAAAATCATGGTCTTCATCAGCCATCCAAAACACAGGAACCACAGGCCGGTTAAACTCCTTCTCATATTTTTTTGCGAGCAGGATTGCGGTTATGGTTTTATAAATGGTAAAAACCGGCCCACCATAAACTCCCAATTGCTGCCCTGTAACGATAACAAGCGCATTATCTTGAGAGAGTTTTTCCAGCTGGGTTTGCTGGTTTTCAAGAATCCCCAATTCCTTATGATACGCGGAAAGTGCGGAAATAAAATCCGATCTGGAATCTTGCGCCCCAACTGATTCGGCCTTTTTCCTGATGTCGTTTTGGTCCCAGGGATTATATCCGAAGAATGAATTTAATTTTTGATAATCAGTAAGGTAAGTGTTAAAAAGTTTTGAGTAAGGGAGTGTTTGAAACGAACAATCACTTATATCCAATTTTATCCTTTCATTTTAGAAATGCGGTCTCTGATTTTTGCCGCCTTCTCGTAGTTTTCAGTTTCTACCGCTGTTTTCAAATCTGCTTCCAGTTTTTCTAACTGCGATAATTCTTTTTGTCCGGGAGCGGACTCTTCGGTTTGTAAAGCTTCCTGACTTTGCGGCTCGGGTTCTGTACTAATTCCCGCTTCCTTCAGTACCTCAGAGTTCACATAAATAGGTGCGTTAAAACGAACAGCGAGTGCAATTGCATCACTCGGCCGCGAGTCGAGTTCCACCACCTGACTATCACGTTCATAATGAATTTGAGCATAGAATGTACCCTCACTCAATTCATTTATATAAACCTGTTTTACTTCTGTATCAAAGCTTAACAAGAAATTTTTTAACAGGTCGTGAGACATTGGCCGGGGTGGTTTTATATTCTCAAGCTCGAGTGCTATAGCTTGCGCTTCGAAAGATCCAATTATGATTGGTAGCCTTCTATTTCCTTCAGATTCCGATAATATCAGCGCGTAAGCTCCCCCGCTGCTGGGGCTGGTAGAAAGCCCCAAAATTTCCATCAGTATTTTACTCAAAACTATACCTGTTTAAAATCGTTTGTATTACCTCAAAAGGTAAGAATTTTTATCTAAGTCTTAAACTTAGGCTTTGAATAAACAACTTTTGTGAATCAGAAAAAGTTTATTCCAATTTCCTTTCATAAAAATATCAAATAAAGGTATATTCTCGCCCAATTTCGTTGACATTGCAAAACATTGAACCTAACTTTTCGGTTCACTATTTGAGAATCTACAGACATGCTTGAAAACTATTTGCCGATTTTAATTATTACCGTTGTGGCCATTACCCTGGCTCTTCTCTTGATGTCACTCTCGCGAATTCTGGGGCCTTTCCGTCCAAACAAAACCAAACTCAATCCTTATGAAAGTGGAATGGATCCTGTTGGGGAAGCCCGAGACCGCTATTCTATCAGTTTTTACCTGGTGGCCATGGAGTTTATTGTGTTCGACATTGAGGTCGTTTTTATTTATCCCTGGGCGGTACGTTACCTGGAATTAGGTTTTGGAACGTTTGTGGCAATGATGCTTTTCATTGTTGTGTTATTTGTAGGTCTACTATATACGCTCAAAAAAGGAACCTTAGACTGGGACCTAAATAAACTTAAAGGATAAAATCTCACCATGGGAATTGAATCAGCACTCGGCGAAGGTTTTTTAACTACTAAAATGGATGCACTCTCCAACTGGGCGCGCGCCAATGCCGCATGGCCTATGCCAATGGGACTGGCATGTTGCGCAATTGAAATGATGGCTTTTGCCGGCCCGCGTTATGATGCCTCCCGTTTCGGGTCAGAAGTTATGCGGTTCTCTCCGCGCCAGAGTGATGTTATGATTGTAGCCGGGTGGGCTACTTATAAAATGTCTCATGCTATTCGACGAATTTGGGATCAAATGCCCGATCCAAAATGGTGTATCGCCATGGGCGCTTGTGCCTCTACCGGAGGAATGCATCGCTGCTACGGAGTAGTACAAGGTGTGGATAATTTCTTACCGGTTGACGCCTACATCTCCGGTTGCCCACCCCGCCCTGATGCAGTTATTCACGCATTGATGAAAATTCAGGACAAAATTAAAACCGAGCACTCTGTACTTTTAGATACATAAACTATGGATTTAGATTTGAATGAAACTTTGAAGGGTGTAGTCGACGGATTATCAGAAGGGTTTTCTGATGACTTGATTGAAGTTTACCAATCCTGCGACCATACCTATATTCGTGTTGAAGCAGCAGCTATTGTTCGGATATGCAAGTACCTAAAAGAAAAGCATCATTTCATCCAATTATGTGATGTGTTAGGAACCGATCGGTATACATCAGAAGAGCGTTTCGAGGTAATTTATAACATAATGAACCTTCGCACACAGGATCGGATTTTTGTAAAGATTTGTGTAGATGAAGAAAATCCTTCTGTGCAATCTGTCACTTCAATTTGGACAGCTGCCGGTTGGAATGAACGTGAAGTTTATGATATGTTCGGAATTTGGTTTGAAAACCATCCTGATCTGAGAAGAGTATTTTTACCAGAAGACTATGAATATTTCCCATTGCGTAAAGAATTTCCACTACTTGGTATTCCGGGTTCTATCGAGCTACCTAATACAACCCCAGAAACGGAGTAAGAAATGAAAGCAAATGATATTGGCAGTAAGGTAGATCCGAAGTTCTTTGAAGAACATCAACGGAAACTATATAAAAGCCTCGAAGACAAACATACTACCATTGAGGAAATTGACAGTGAGGATCCCTTAAATTCCAAGATGATCCTGAATATGGGCCCACAGCATCCTGCAACACACGGGGTAATTCGGCTGGTTTTACAATTAAGGGGCGAAACTATTGAAAAGACTAAGATTGATATCGGATATCTTCACCGCGGTGTCGAAAAGATTGCCGAAAACAAAACTTATCAGGAGTTCATGCCCTATACCGACCGCATGGATTACCTTTCCCCGTATGGTAACAATGTAGCATTATGCACCGCAGTCGAAAAATTGGCTGATATTGAAGTCCCTGAGCGAGCTCATTATATTAGAATGATTTGCTGCGAATTGGCGAGAATTTCCTCACACTTATTGTGGTTGGGAACAATGGTAATGGATGCCGGCGCTATTTCTTTTTTTATATGGACCTTCCGCGAGCGTGAGAAAATTTATGATATTTTTGATGAAGTAGCCGGCCATCGTTTTACCGTTTCCCACTCCAGAATCGGAGGTGTTGCTAACGATTTTACCGACAGCGCTGTCGGCCGAATAAAGGAATTTATCACCAAGTTCCCTCAAGAATTAAAAGACTGGCACGGACTGCTCGACAGAAACCGGATATTTATTGACCGAAATGAAGGTGTTGGAGTTTTACCATCCGATAAAGCATTAGACCTTGGGGCTACCGGCCCTGTTTTACGGGCTTCGGGTTTCGGAGTTGATCAGCGGATTATCAAGCCCTATGCAAGGTATGATAATGTGGAATTTGAAGTACCTACCCGCATGGAGGGTGATAATCTTGCCCGGTATTTTGTTCGGATGGAGGAAATGAGAGAGAGCATTCGCATCATTCGCCAATGTTTTGATAAAATGCCTAACGGACCCATCAGAACTAACAATGGGAAGCAAGCTTATCCTTCAAAAGACGAAGTGTATTATTCAATGGAAGGCATGATTCATGATTTTATGATGACTGATACCGGAATTTGCCCACCGGCTGGTAAAGAGGTTTATCACGCAATAGAATCTGCCAAAGGTGAATTAGGTTATTTCATTCAAAGCGATGGTACAGGGCATCCATGGAGATTAAAAATTAATGCTCCCTCCTTTCGTAACCTTCAGGTTTTGGAGAATATTCTGGATGGAGAAATGGTAGCTGATACTGTAGTTATAATTGGAGGGGTTGACCCAGTAATGGGAGAAGCAGACAAATAACATGGAACAAACGTATACTTTTACATCAGAAGATTTACAGGAAATTGAAACCATAAAGGCGAAATTTCCAGCTGTGATGCCTGCTACTTTACCTGTTTTATGGGTTGCTCAGCGCCGATTTGGACATGTAGAACCCGCCGTGCAGCGTTTGGTAGCCGACACTCTTGGCTTACCGGAAGCACATGTGCATGGCGTTGCTACTTTCTACACGCAATATTACAAGGAAAAGAAAGGCAAGTATGTGCTGGATGTTTGTACTACAACAAGCTGCCAGCTTTGCGGCGGCTATGAAATGCTGCACTATCTGGAAGACAAATTAGGTATTAAAGCCGGTGAAACTACTGAAGACGGAATGTTTAGCATCCAGTCTGTAGAATGTTTGGGAGCTTGCGGTTATGCCCCGATGATGCAGATTACAAATGACGTGTATGTCAACAATCTCACCGAAGAGAAGTTGGACGATGTTATTGAAAGTTTGAAATCAGGTAAAATGCCTGAGTTTGAATCCGTAGGAATGCCTCTACTCGAAAAAAGGAATATTTAAGATATGGCTGTAGACTGGAAATCATATAAACCTGTTATCATTCCCGATATCCCAAACCTCCAGGAACTGGATGTTTATCTCAAAAATGATGGCTACACCGCTTTAAAGAAAGTAGTAACAGGTTCCGACTGGACTCCCGAAAGCGTTGTGAATGAGGTAAAAGCAGCTAATATTCGTGGACGTGGTGGTGCGGGATTCAATGCCGGATTGAAATGGTCGTTCATGCCAAAACCAGATGGCGGGCCACGTTATCTTGCCTGTAATGGTGATGAATCTGAGCCGGGTACTTTCAAAGACCGCAAGATTTTTGAATACAATCCTCACCTTTTTATCGAAGGTGCATTGATTGCAGCTTATGCAATGCAGGTCTCTACCATCTATGTATATATACGTGGAGAGTATTATTCCTGGATTAAGATGATGGAAAAGGCACTTAAAGATGCTTATGACAGAGGTTTTATTGGAAAGAAGATTTTTGGATCTGATTTCAGTGTTGATTTCCATGTTACAAGCGGTGCCGGAGCTTATATCTGTGGAGAAGAAACTTCCATGTTAGAATCCCTTGAAGGCAAACGTGGATATCCACGCGTAAAACCACCTTTCCCTGCACAAAAAGGATTATGGGGACGCCCAACCACCATCAACAATATTGAAACACTGGCTAATGTACCGCTGGTAATTAATAAGGGTGCAGATTGGTTTAAAGGAATTGGAGTTGAGACTCACCCCGGCCCTGTTCTTTATGGAATTTCCGGTCATGTGAACCGCCCCGGAGTGTATGAATTGCCGTCAGGCGTTCCCGTTTTTGATTTAATTAATGAAGTTGCCGGCGGAATGCGAAATGGTAAAAAGCTCAAGGCTTTAATTCCAGGTGGATCCTCTACTCCTGTTCTTCGGGCAGATCAGCTTGAGGGAGTTTCCATGGATGCCGATTCTTTGCGTGAGGCCGGTTCTATGATGGGAACTGCCGGAATGATTGTAATGGACGAAGACACCGATATGGTAGATATGCTCTGGAGAATTTCCCATTTCTATCACCATGAAAGTTGCGGACAATGTACCCCGTGCCGTGAAGGTACCGGATGGGCAGAAAAGATTTTACTTAAGATTAAAAACGGTAATGGCGAAATCCGAGATTTAGACCTTCTTCATACCGTTGCAAATCAAATGGAAGGCCGAACAATTTGCGCGTTGGCGGATGCCGCTGCATGGCCTATCCGAAATACCATCAACCGGTTCAGAGATGAATTTGACGCTCGATGCAAAAAAAGCGTTCATGCTGTTGCTTGAAGGAATTGATGATTTTTGAATGACGATTGATGATTAATTACTTGAAAATTGAAGAAGCTGATGAATCTGAATTTTGGATGCAATTTATTATTGATGAAAAACTTAAACCGACTAATTTGGTTGAACCATTGAAGAAAGAAGCACATGAATTAGCTTCTATATTTATTTCTTCAAGAAAAACTGCCCAAAAAAAACATTGATTTATTTATGATTGGAATTCAACAACAATCATAAATTATAAATCATAAATCAACAATTATAAGATGCCAGAAGTATTTATAGACGGAATTCGTCACGAGTTTAACGAAGGCGACAAAGGCCTTCTTCAATTTATTCTTGATCAGGGAAAAGAAGTGCCTTTTTTCTGCTACCACCCTTCTATGAGCGCACCGGCTAATTGCCGACAGTGTTATGTGATGGTAGGAACTCCGGTAAAGGACAGAGAAACCGGCGAGTTTGAATTGGATGAAAATGGCGAGCGTGTAATCAGATGGTTCCCGAAAATGCAAACATCTTGCACCATGGAGTTGCAGGATGGAATGGTTGTCAGAACGCAGGAAACCAGCAATGAAGTTGCCCAGGCTCAAAAAGATACAATGGAACTTCTGCTGATTAATCATCCCCTCGACTGCCCAATTTGTGACCAGGCTGGTGAATGTCCTCTTCAAATCCAGGCGTATAAGTATGGACCCGAAGGCAGTCGGTTTGAGGTTAAAAAAGTTCACAAGCCTAAAAGAGTAGAACTTGGCCCCCGCGTTACTCTCGATGCCGAGCGTTGCATTAACTGCACCCGATGCGTTCGATTTACCGATGAAATAAGTAAATCGCACCAGCTTACCATTACTTCTCGTGGAGATAAAAATTTCCCAACCACCGCTCCAGGACGACAGTTCGACGATCCTTACTCAATGAATACCATCGATATTTGTCCTGTTGGCGCGCTTACTTCGTCTGATTTCAGGTTCAAAGCCCGTGTTTGGGAAATGAATCAAACTCCAAGTATTGATGTAACCAACGGAAAAGGTGCAAATGTCGATATCTGGACTCGCGACAACCTCGTGCTTCGCATCACCCCAAGATATAATGGAGAGGTTAATGACCACTGGATGCCGGATGTAGGCCGAAATGCCTACCGCAGATTCAATGAGAACCGTATTTCCCGCCCGGCAATTAAACTGGATGGCAATAATCAATCCAAAACTTCCTGGAATAACGCCATCGAAACTTTCGCGGAAACTTTAGAGGCGGCCAAACCCGAAGAGGTTCTTGTGGTTGGAAGCGCGCATGCATCCGTAGAAGAAAATTACGCCCTTATGAAATTCTTCAATGTTTGGGGAGTAAGTAATTTCAAATTTGCACCTCATATTGTTGAAGGCTCCGGGGATGATTTTTTATTGACTGATGATCAGGCTCCAAATTCAGCCGGCGTTAAGCTTCTTGGGTTTGAAAAAAGCAAGGATCTAAAATCTGCAATCTCTGATGCTAAGGTAGTAGTAATGCTTTCGGATGAACTTATTGACAGAGGCGTGTTATCCGCAGACGATTTAAAAGGAAAATTCAGCGTATTGCTAACCACCAATGAATGTGAGACAAGCAAAGCCGCTGATCTCGTAATTCCCGTTACCTGCGTCGCTGAACATGCTGCAAGTTATGTGAATGTAGACGGCCGCATTCAGCGCTCACTTCCCGCCAAAGAAACTAAATACACCAATCGAAATCTGAATCTGGAAATGTCGCAAGGACGTTTAGATCGCTATGGCACAAACTTCGACAATTGGGTTACCGAAGATAATAAAATTGACTGCGTACCTGCCTGGGAGGTCATCACTAAACTTGCAGAGCGCATGGGAGTGAATGTTTCTTTTGATGGAGCCAGAGAAATTATGGCTGAAATGGCCTCTTCTATCCCCGCCTTCGAAGGCGTTAGTTTTGAGCGGATGGATAACGAAATGGGTATCAACATAAATCCTTCAAAAAAAGAAGAGGCTAACGCATAAGATGAGCACAGGCGGAATTGATATACTCGGGTTATTTTTTATGCCCACATGGGTAATTGTTTTGATTGTAGGAATGATTAGTTATCTCAACTCGGCAGCTATTTTGGTGTATGTGGAACGAAGAGTTGCCAGTTTTATACAGAATCGTGTGGGGCCAAACCGCGTAGGCCCATTTGGACTTTTACAACCACTTGCCGACGTAGCTAAACTTCTGCTAAAAGAAGACGTCACCCCCACACAAGGTAATAAAGTGCTACATGCTGTCGCTCCCATGATTCCGGTAGTAACCGCATTGATGACCGTAGCCGTTATTCCTTTTGGCGAGAATCTTTATATCACGGATATCAATGCCGGAGTTTTGTTTTTACTTGCTGTAGCGTCGCTTGGTGTATATGGAGTAACACTTGCCGGATGGGCGTCAAATAGTAAATACTCTCTTTTGGGGGGATTAAGAGCCGCTGCTCAAATGATCAGCTATGAGCTGCCAATGGGAATGGCCGTGGCTTCCGTTGTTTTGGTTGCAGGTTCTTTAAGCGTGGTACAAGTAGCCGCTTCACAAGAATATTTGTGGAATGTCTTTATCAATCCTATTGGAGCGGTGATTTTCATTGTTGCCGCATTTGCCGAAGCCAACCGAACACCTTTCGACTTGGTTGAAGCCGAACAGGAGCTTGTGGGTGGATTTCACACCGAGTATAGTGGAATGAAGTTTGGAATGTTTTTTCTTGCTGAATACATGCATGTGTTCATTGGCAGTATTTTGATTACCACTTTCTTTTTTGGAAGCTACCATCTTCCATTTGCCGGTTACTGGCTTCCCGAGTTAGAGCCTCTTGCAAAAGGTTTACTGGATGTGGCGGTTTTCAGTGTCAAAGTTTGCTTCTGGTGCTTTGTATTTATTTGGGTACGCTGGACTATTCCACGTTTCAAGTACAATCAGGTTATGAAATTGGGCTGGGGAAGACTGCTTCCGTTGAGTATCCTGAACTTCATGCTAATTGCCGCAGGAATGTACGCATACACTCACCTGTTTTAATTTCCAATTCACATCAAAATATTTTTGAAACCGGTCATTTTAGGCCGGTTTTTTTATGCTTTTTGGTTGAAGGAGAAAAAGCTTAATCACCCAAACATGTGATATTCTACCTGTTGCTTTCGAATTATTATTTGGCTCGTTCTGGTTATATCTATCAACTCAAAAACGGACCATCTCATGAAAGCGACAAAATACTTCCTCTTTTCAATAACTCTTCTCCTTTTAACCTCCTGCACTATTTACGACAATGAAATAGACACCGAAATTGACCTGGTATATTCAGACACCATTACCATTCTCGCCAGTGATTTTGTAGCTGAAGACGAGTATGTATCTGTCGCGGAATATGGCTGGGACAATCTTGATGAATTCCTGGTAGATGAAGGGTTAGTTCTGGGATATTTACGATTTGAAGGAACTACAGCATGGCAAGCTCTTCCTTTTGCCGTTCCATTTGAAAATGATTTCGTAAACCTTCGATACCTCTTCGATATAAATAATTTCAGCCTTGTTATAGAAGGCGAAGTTCCCGATAACAACGAAGTAAATGCTGAACTTTTCAATGGTGATGTTCTCCGAATAATCGCAATCCCTCCTGCTCAAATTGTACAAGGCAAAGGCATTGATTATAATAATTATGAGCAGGTTGCCAAGATATATAATTTAGAAAAATGAAGATTTAATGCATTGACAATTTGCAGCTATTGGCTTATCTATTGAGTTAATCAAATAGAAAGAGAAATCACCCCAAAATAAACGGAGAACACTATGAGGTTAACTCTACAAAAACTAACCATCCTTTTTACCCTGACTTTCTGTATTACGTTAGTAGCACAGGCACAGTCTTTACCGGAAGAAGGAAGCCTTGGCATTCGAGCCAATATAAATGGACAATCCACTATTGAATTGCCGTATATGATGAATGCCAATCTCTCAATTGCACCGTATTTAGGCTTCAGCACTACAGAAAATACTTCCACTACTTTTATGGTGGGCGTACGGCCAAGATATTATATGGGGGTCACAAGTTCAGTGGCTACTTATTTTACCGGCATGCTTGGTTTCTCCAATACCTCCATTGACGGGACAAGCAGTTCCATCACGGATTTTAACCTTGGCGTTGGATATGGAGCTGAATATTTCTTTTCAGATAAATTCAGTGTAAGTGCAGACGCCAACTTAAACACCAGTTTTGGCGACACCGCCAATAACATCGGAACAGCCGCAAGAGTATCTGCTTCTATTTATTTCTAAAAGAGGCATAATAGTTAATATCTAAAAGGCCGCTTTTGCGGTCTTTTTAGTTTTAACTTTTCCTTAATTAAATAAGTTTATCTTCTTAATAATAATTTTAGGTAGAAAATTAACACATCTATGATTGATCGTGATAGAGTTATTCAGATATTCAAAGCTTCTCCGGTTCCTACATCAATTCTTCGGGTAGATGATCCAACTTTCACTTGTATTCAGGTTAATGATGCCTACGAACAATTATTTACCCGCAGTGTAGATGAATTAATTGGAAAATCTGTATTTGCATCATTCCCTTCTAATCCGGCAGAAGCAAAGCCACACGGTTCTTCCTTATTATTAAAATCATTCCAAAAGGTAATTTCAACCAAACAAGCTGATGAGTTGGATAGCATTCGCTATGATATATTAAATGGAGAGAATGATTTTAAAGAGGTTTATTGGAAGGTAATGAATGTACCAGTTTTTGATGATTCCGGAGAAGTTGAATTCATCATTAATTCAGCCACTGATGTCACGCAGCATGTATTAAGCCAACGGGCAAATAAACTGATGCTCGATAATTCTGAAGACAGCTTTATTTTTGCAAATAGAAATTTTGAAATAGAAAGTTTCAATGACCGGTTTGATAAAAACTACAGGGAAATTTTTGGTATAGAAGTAAAAGCTGGGGACAATATTTTAGATTATGCCAAATCCGAACAGCGTGAACTTGTGCGAGAGATTCATGCTAGAGTTTTTAAAGGTGAAACCGTGAAAAGGGAATTATCCTTCGAGGCAAAAGATGGTGAAACCAGGTATTTCAGTTTAAAATATAAACCAGCTGAAGACGAAAAGGGACAAATTATAGGCTCATTCACGTCAGTTCTGGAAAAAACAGATGAACAAAAAGCCATCTTAGATCTGGAAAAAAATGAGGCCCGGTATCGTGCCTTGGTAGAGAATGGAAATGATGTCCTTTTTATTCTCAATACAGATGGAAGTCCAAAATACGTTTCCCCTTCAATAAAGAATGTACTTGGCTTTACTCAAAAAGAAGCACTTGAGTTGGATATGATTGCAAATGTTCATCCTGATGATATCGAGCAGATGATGGTCGAAATACAAAAATGTCTGGAGCAACCGGGTGTTCCCATGAACCCACCCCCGGCCCGACTAAAAGATAAGCAGGGAAACTGGCGCTGGTTTGAAGGCACAATCACCAATATGTTGCATGATCCTGCAATAGAAGGTATTGTAGATAATTTCCAGGAGATAACAGAACGCATTGAGGCCAATCAGATAATTGCACAGGCTAAAGATCAATTTCAATCTCTAATACAATCCATTGATGGTATTGTGTGGGAAGCCGACCCTGAAACAATTGTCTTCAACTACGTGAGCCCACAGGTAAAAGAAGTTTTAGGTTATGAACCCACTGAATGGGCCGAAGTTCCTGGTTTTTGGGAAAGTAAGATTCACCCAGATGAACGGAAAAAAGTTGTAGAGTACTGTGTCCATCAAACACAAAAAGGACAGAATCACAGAATTGAATACCGTATGCAAAAAGCCAATGGAGAGTACATTTGGCTGCGCGATATAATAACAGTGGTTTTAGAAAATGGGAAACCAGCTTTGTTACGTGGCCTGATGATGGACATCACAGTAGCAAAAAAAGCACAGGAACAGCTTCAAAAGGCACAAGAGAAATATCGAAATGTGGTAGAACATAGTACCAATATGTTTTACCAGCATGATACAGAAGGCATCTTATCCTATGTTAGTAATCAAAGTATAGAGTTTTTGGGTTGCCAACCGGAGAAAGTCATGGGCAACTGGATTCAATTTGTTACCGATCACCCCAAAAATAAAATCGCCGAATCAATCACCGCGAAAGCCATCGAAACCGGGAAGGCACAACCGCCTTATGAGATTCAGTTGCGAAAAATGGATGGAAAGCTATTGTGGGTTGAAGTACATGAAACCCCGCTTAAAAAAAATGATGAAGTTATTGGAATTGCCGGCTCTTTAACCGATGTAACTGATCGGAAAAATGCTGAAATCAAATTAGAAGCAGCTTTCAAAGAAAAAGAGACTTTACTTGAAAGCCTGATGCTAAGCGAAAAAAGATTCAAAGCCTTAGTTCAGGAAGGTTCAGATCTTATTGCTATTCTGGATGAGGAACTGAAGTTTAGCTATGTAAGCCCATCGGTAGGTGATAATTTCGCATCATACACAGGTATAAAAGTGATAGATCTTGTTCACCCCGAAGATTCAGAAAGAGTCGAAAATTCTATAAAAAGATTAGCTACGGAGAGAAGAATACTATTACCTCCATATCGGCTTCAGGATCATAAAGGCCATTATTATTGGGTGGAAACTATTCTCACAAATATGCTGGATGAACCTGCAGTACAGGGTTATGTAGCAAATTCCCGCAATATCACCGATCAAGTAAACCGCGAAGAAAAACTTCGAGAGCTTTCACTTGTAGCATCTAAAACTACCGATTCTGTTATTATAACAGATGCAAAAGGATTTATTACCTGGATAAATGACGCTTTTGTCTCACTTTCTGGATATAGACTGGATGAAGTTAAAGGCAAAAAACCCGGAGAATTTCTACAAGGCGAGAAAACAGATCCCGCCACTATTAAGCGTATTTCAACAGCCATTCAGCATCATCGATCCATTGAAGAAACCATTCTTAATTATAATAGGCAGGGAGAAATCTACTGGTTAAATATTAATATCGATCCCATTTTTGATGAGCAAGGTATATGTACACATTTTATTGCCATTGAACGGGACGTAACCGAGAAGTTGAATGCTGAACGTGAAATAGAACTCAGTGAAAAAAGATTTAGATCATTGATTCAGGATGGTTCAGATTTAATAGCCATTCTTGATGAACAGGCGAATTATACCTACGTATCCCCAACTTCAGAAGCGGTATTAGGAATTAAAGCTGAAGATTTTATTGGGACTAATGTCATAGAATATATTCATCCAGATTACCAAAAGATTGTGCAAGAATCTTTAGTAGCGTTAGAACTGGAACATCGAATTGAGCTCTCTCCTTTTAAGTTCAAAGATTCTGTGGGTAACTGGCGATGGATTGAAACAAAGGTTACCAATATGCTCAATAATGCTGCTGTTAAAGGATATGTTGCTAACTCACGTGATGTAACAGAGAAAATTGAAAAGCAGAAAGAATTAAAAGAAAGCCTGGAGCGCTATAGTATAGTATCTAAAGCTACAAGCGATACAATCTGGGATTTAGATCTTGAAACCAACACATTGCAGTACAACAACAATCTGTTTAGCATGTTTGGGTATAACAAAACCAAAATTGGGAATATTGAACACTGGTGGCACAAAAAAATACATCCTGACGATTTAAAAATCGTACAAAAAGCTATTACTGATGTAGTTAAAACCGGCAAGGAACGCTTTAATATTGAATATCGCGTAAAAGCTGCTGATGGTACTTATAAGCATGTTTTTAATCGTGCTTTTGTAATCAAAGACGAAAACGGAAAAGCAACGCGAATGATTGGCGCCATGCAAGATGTGAGCCAAGGAGTGGAAGAAGAGGAACGCCTGAAATTGCTTGAATCTGTTATCACTAATACAGCCGAATCTGTAGTTATCACAGAAGCAGTTCCTGAAGAGCTGCCAGGTAGAAAAATTCTCTATGTTAATGAAGCCTTTTCCAAACAAACCGGCTACGAAAAAAGTGAAGTAATTGGTAAAACTCTTAGTTTTCTGAATGGGCCGGAAACGGATCAGAATACGCGAAAAAAACTTCGCGCTTCCATGGAAAACTATGAGACAACAGAAGTGGATTTTATCAACTACAAGAAGAATGGTGAGAAATTCTGGAATACTATTTCCATGGTTCCGGTGTCTAATAAAGAAGGTAAATACACGCACTGGGTAGCTATTGGCCGGGATACAACCGATCAAAAACAATATGAAGATGAAATTAAAAAATCTCTGCTTGAGAAAAACACACTGCTTGCTGAAATTCATCACCGGGTGAAAAATAATTTAGCAGTTGTATCAGGGTTAATGCAGCTTCAGGCATTTGAAACCGAAAATGAAGACCTCCAGGCAAAGTTATATGATAGTGTGGTTCGTATAAGAACCATGGCAACAGTTCATGAACTATTATATCAATCGGGTAGTTTTTCTCAACTTGAATTTTCAGATACACTTAAAAAGCTCGTCCAGAATGTCTCCGATACATTACAATCAGCAAATGAAATAAAAGTGGACATCGATTGTGATCCTGTAATACTGAATATAAATCAAGCCATTCCTGCTTCACTAATTGTGAATGAAGTTATAACTAACGCCTATAAACACGCTTTTAAAGGTTGTGAGAAAGGAGAAATTAAATTCAAATTGAGCGAGACAAATAACCAAATACATATTGAAATCAAGGATAATGGTGTGGGGCTTCCAGATGATTTCATCCAAAATAACAGCACACTTGGTTTCCACCTTATTCAGATTCTTTGCCAGCAAATAAATGGGGAGTATTCTTTTAATAATTCGGAAAAAGCTACCACGTTTTTACTCGAATTTTCCAAAACTGAAATAGGCGTTGGAGGAATACCCAACAATTGAGTGCTGTTTAGAAATTACTTTGCCTTTAAAATAATTCTTTAGCCACTTCATAAACTGAACCGGATTTCCCCATCGAATAAAAATGAAGTGACGGCACACCAAAATCCATAAGCTCCTTCGATTGCGCGATAGCCCACTCTACCCCAACTTGTTTAGCGGCCTCATTATCTTTGCAATCATCTATTGCTTTAGAAAGCTCCACGGGAATATCAACATGGAAAAGCTGTGGCAATAAACTCACTTGTCTTTTTGAGGTGATGGGTTTTAGCCCCGGAATAATCGGTACCTCAATTCCAGCGTTTCTGCATTTTTTCACAAACTTGAAATAAGGCTTATTATCGAAAAACATCTGGGTTACAATGTAGTTTCCGCCTTTTTTTATCTTCTCTTTCAGATACATGATATCCGTTTCCATATTTGGGGCGGCAAAATGTTTTTCAGGATATCCCGCTACACCGATGCAGAAATCGGAAGGCATCGCATTCTCAAGTTCTTCATCAAGATACATTCCATTATTCAGGCAAACTACCTGCTCAATAAGATCTGAGGCGTATTCGTGGCCATCAGGTTCAGGGACAAATTCACGCTCCGGCTTTTTAGTATCGCCCTGAATCAAAAGTACATTCTCGATACCTAAAAAATTGAGGTCGATTAACGCATTCTCGGTTTCTTCGCGGGTAAATCCCCCACAAATGATATGCGGTACAGCATCAACCTGATAATGATTTTGAATAGCCGCGCAAATTCCAACCGTGCCAGGACGTTTACGCACCGTTTTTCGCTGTAAGAGGCCGTTATCCATTTTCTTGTACACAAACTCCTCCCGGTGGTAGGTAACGTCTACAAAGGGCGGTTTAAACTCCATCAGAGGATCCATATGATCAAACAAAGACTGGATATTCTGCCCTTTTAACGGCGGCAATATCTCGATGGTAAATAAAGTGCTTTTTGCGTTATCTATATGCTCGGTAACTTTCATTTTGTAGATGGATCGTATTCTAAATTTGGAGAAAGCCATTTTTCCACTTTCTCTTTACTAAATGCTTTTCGTTGGGCGTAATCTTTCACCTGATCTTCTCCGATATTCCCCACCCTAAAATATCTTGACTGGGGATGCGAGAAATAAAAACCGCTCACCGACGAAGCAGGATACATCGCAAAAGACTCTGTAAGCGTGATTTTCGCATTATCTTCGACCTGAAGTAGATCGAAAAGAGTACGTTTTTCGGTATGATCTGGACAAGCCGGATAACCCGGAGCAGGGCGAATTCCAGAGTACTCTTCAGAAATCAGCTGCTCGTTTGAAAAAGCCTCATTATTTGAATATCCCCATAATTCCGTTCTTACTTTTTGATGCATCAATTCCGCAAAAGCCTCCGCCAGGCGATCAGCTACAGCTTTCACCAAAATCACCATATAATCATCATCCCGTTTTTTATACCCCGCAATGATCTCTTCAATTCCGATGCCCGAAGTAACCGCAAAAAAACCGAGGTAATCTGTTTTTTCTTCTTTTTTAGGGATGATGAAATCGGCAAGGCAGGAATTCGGCTGCCCACTTCTTTTCTTTGTTTGTTGTCTTAAAAACTGAAATTTTATAATCTCAGAAGCTTTTGATTCATCTTTATATAAAATTATCTCATCTTCATAACTTATTGCAGGGTAGAAACCTATCACAGCATTAGCCTGTAATAATTTTTTATCGATAATTTCATCGATCAAATTTTGAGCATCTGTTAAAAGCGACCGTGCTTGTTCGCCAACCACCTCATCTTCCAAAATTTCAGGATGTTTTCCGGTTAGCATCCAGGTTCTGAAAAAAGGCGACCAATCAATAAACTTCCTGATTTCCGCAATCGGATAATCATCAAACGTCCGGTTTCCAAGAAAAGATGGTTTTGGTGGCGCATAGCCATTCCACTCAATTTTGGTTTTATTCCTTCGGGCTTCCTCAATAGATAATAACTGCTTCTTATTCTGACGTTTGGAATGTTGCTCGCGAAGGCTCTTATATTCACTTTTGACCGCTGTTTTTACATCATCTCTGCGCTTCAAGCTAATAACATCACCGGCAACAGAAACCGCTTTGGACGCATCTAAAATGTGAATAATCGAGCCGTCATATTCGGGATCAATTTTAACAGCGGTATGAAGCCGTGAGGTAGTTGCGCCTCCAATGAGTAAAGGTAAACTCATATCCCGTTTTTTCATTTCACGAGCTACATGAATCATTTCATCGAGCGATGGAGTGATCAACCCGCTTAATCCAATAGCGTCTACTTTATGTTTGATGGCTTCATCCAAAATCTTGTCGGCAGGCACCATCACCCCGAGATCAATAACGTGGTAATTATTACAAGCTAAAACCACACTCACGATGTTCTTTCCGATATCATGCACATCTCCTTTCACAGTGGCTAACAATATCTTAGGCTGTTCACTTGTATCTTTATTCCTCGCTTTTTCTTCTTCCAGATAAGGAGTCAAATAAGCAACTGCTTTCTTCATTACCCGCGCACTTTTCACCACCTGGGGCAGAAACATTTTCCCTGAACCGAATAAATCCCCAACGATATTCATCCCGTCCATTAACGGACCTTCAATCACCAGCAAAGGACTTTCATACTTCACACGAACTTCTTCAGTATCATCAATAATATGATCCGTAATACCTTTTACCAGGGAATGACTCAGCCTTTTTTCAACCTCCCAGCTTCTCCACTCTTCGTCTTCTTTTTGCTTGATGGTTGATGAAGCTTCTTTATAGTTCTCCGCAATTTCCATCAACCGCTCGGTGGCGTCATCTCTCCGGTTGAACAATACATCCTCAACCCGTTCAAGCAGGTCTGCGGGAACTTCATCATAAACCTCAAGCTGGGTCGGATTCACAATCCCCATATCCATACCATGTTGAATGGCGTGATAAAGAAACGCAGAATGAATTGCCTCACGCACCCGGTTATTCCCCCGAAACGAAAATGAAATGTTGCTAACGCCTCCAATCACATGAGCACCAGGGAGAAGTTCCCGAATCCATTTGGCAGCTTTAAAGAAATCCATAGCATTCAACTTGTGCTCATCCATTCCGGTAGCCACCGGGAAAATATTTGGATCAAGAATGATATCAGCAGGATCAAAACCAGCATTTTTGGTAAGCAATTTATAAGCTCGTTCGCAAATTTCAATTCGCCGTTCATAAGAATCCGCTTGTCCGTCTTCATCAAATGCCATACAAATAACGGCCGCGCCGAATCGCCTGATAATCTTTGCCCTACGCAAAAACTCTGCCTCTCCATCCTTCAGGCTGATAGAATTTACCACCCCTTTCCCCTGAATACATTTAAGCCCGGCAACGATAACATCCCATTTTGAAGAATCCACCATTATCGGAATTTTCGAAATATCAGGCTCAGAAGCGATAAGGTTCAGAAAGCGAGTCATTTCCTCTGCACTTTCAAGCATCCCCTCATCCATGTTTACATCCAGAATTTGCGCTCCACCCTCCACCTGATCGAGCGCAACCTTCAGGGCGTTTTCATATTCTTTATTCTTGATGTAATTAAGGAAAACCTTTGAGCCCGTTACGTTTGTACGTTCTCCAACATTTACGAAATTTGAATTTTCGGTGATGATGAGCGGCTCGAGTCCGCTTAATGTAAGTGGTAATGACTGCATTGTATTAAATCACTAAAGGGCGAATAACATAATTTTTAGAACCCGTTCTTTTCTTCTCAGACCTGACAGGTTTTTGAAACCTGTCAGGTCTGTGAATTCGAACTCTACTTGTCCATTCCTCCTCATACCACCAACCTCTTTGCGATTTGGGAGTTAATTTTCCGTGGTTCGAAATTCTGTGCGATTTCAGCCATTCGGGTGATATGCGCCGGTGTGGTTCCACAACAGCCACCAAGGATATTCAGCAGCCCATCCTTTAGGTAATTCTCTACTTCGGCCGCCATCAATTCCGGAGTTTGATCGTATTCTCCAAACTCATTCGGTAATCCCGCATTTGGATATGCACTTACATAAAATCCGGTTTTGTCTGAGAGATTCTGCAAATACGGCTGAAGCTGTTTGGCTCCCAGTGCACAATTGAAACCCACACTTAATAATGGCGCGTGAGAAACGGAAATCAAAAAAGCTTCAACTGTTTGGCCGGAAAGCGTTCTTCCGCTGGCGTCGGTGATTGTACCGGAAATCATAATAGGAAGCTCTGCGCCTGTCTCTTCAAACAATTCCTGAACAGCATAAAGTGCTGCTTTCGCATTTAATGTATCAAAAATGGTTTCTATCAACAGCACATCCGAGCCGCCATCAATTAAGCCTCTCGCCTGTTCTTTGTAAGCCTCTGCCAAATCATCAAAGGTTACGGCTCGATATCCGGGATCGGTAACTTCGGGTGAAATTGAAGCCGTTCTATTCGTCGGCCCCATCGATCCTGCTACAAATCTCGGCTTCTCCGGATTGCGCTTATTGAACTTTTCAGTGGCTTTTTTGGCAATCTCCGCTGATTTCCGGTTTAGATCATACACAATATGCTCCAACCCATAATCAGATTGAGCGATAGTGGTTCCGCTAAAAGTATTTGTTTCGATGATATCCGCGCCCGCTTCCAGGTATTCCTCGTGAATTTCCTGTATGATGTTTGGACGAGTTAAGCTGAGCAGATCATTATTCCCCTTCAAATCTTTAGGATGATCCTTAAACAATTCACCCCGAAAATCTTCCTCCTGAAGATCATATCGTTGAATCATGGTGCCCATGGCGCCATCTAAAATCAGAATTTTGTGTTGTAGAACTTCTTGTATGTTCACTCTTTCGTATGGATTCGCTTAACAAGAAAGAGCCTGAGATGAACAGCTCGCTTATCTTTCCCCTCGCTGTGCGCGAAGAGTGGGATTTGGCACCTGCTTTTCCAATAAAATTGAAAACGTGGTTGCCAAGACGTCAAAGGGCCCATCCCTCAGTCTTTCTTTATAAGCATTCAATAATTTTTTTCAATATAAAGCAATAACAGCCCTTGGGCAATGGTGATTCCTGATAACTCAGAATTTTTGTTTGATAAGACATTTCCCCTGCATGAAAAAAGTCAAGGAGCTTCTTCACGAAACGTATATCACAAAGAAGTTTTAATCCCCAAATGAACTTTTCCGTTCCCGATACTTTCTTCGGGCGAAACCGCATAAGTAAAAATGAGGCGTCCGATTCTGGTCCGGTAGCTTAAGCCAAATCCTGTTGAGTACAAGTAGGCCGTGGTTTCAAAGGTATCATCAGGCTCCGTGAGTAACTGAGGCCGATTATATCCACCGGCTGCGCCAAAAGCGAATATATAGGAATACCGGTTCAGCAAAAACCGATACTCAACATCACCCCACAACATAGTGCCCGCCCGAAATTGTTCTTCTGAATACCCACGGAAGGAAGTTGCTCCTCCAAACTGAAATAAATCGTTGATGGTTACCCGGTCTGAATCCAACAAAAAGCCATTCAATGATGAAGCTATCACACTATTCCGGAAAATGGGGAAATAATTTCTTGCCTGAAAATTAAGAGTGTTTTGGGTGAAGGAAGTCAGAGAATCATCTTCCAGATTCTTGTTTGCCACGCTAAAACTCACTGCAAAATGGCTGCCGGAAGTAGGTACATCAGAACTATTCACATTTGAAAATTCGAAACCTAAACGTGCGGTTTGCTTTCTCCCATCAGGTTCCACAATCTGCGGAAGATTAGCGCCAGAGGTGGTTGCCTGAAATCCCAAACCCCCCGTTAGCCGGAATCCGGAACTCATCAGGAAATAACCATTCAAGTCGAAATCACGTGACTGGTACGTAGTATCATTTTGCCGAAGCTGGAAATCGGCTGAAATGCCAACCGGAATACTTCCAAACCAATCCTGTGAAACTCCCAGATTTAACCTGCTGATTTCCGGCTTTAGGCGCTGATATCGAAAATTGAAGCCATTTCCCTGGGTAATCACACTCCAAAGAGAAAGCTCAAAACTCCCAATAATCTGCCCTTCTCCCGCTGCATTTGGCACGTATCCGAGCAAGCCGTCAAACTGATTAAGGGCTCTTTCTTCGACTTCAAATACAATAACGGGTTCCCCCTTTCTCATGAAGATGTGGGGATCATCAATCCTCGAAAAAAGCTCGCTTGATGCAAGATTAGTTTTCAAACCTCGGAGATAAGCCGGTGTCACAAGAGCTGAATCGTTAAATCTGGAAATTCTTCTGAGGTATTCCTGTGAATTTGACGAAGCGCCGGCAAAGATAATATTCTGAGACGTTACGTTTCTTCCGGTTCCAATCTCCAGGTAAACGGACACAGAGCAATTGGAATAATCAGGATTGAATTCTGCGACTCTGGATTTCGCGAATGCATAGCCTTGTTCTTCAAGATCTAAAATCAGATCCCGTATCTCTCGTTCAAGTTTTTGCTGCGTGTAGTTCCCTCTATTCCCCAGTGCAAATTCAGACTTCAACTCTCCACTGTAAACCACAAAAAGCTCATCTAAATTGAACTGGCAACCGCTTTCTATTACTGCTACGGAATTTCGAATGGAATCAATTTTGACATTTAGAAATCCCCGAGTTGCATACCATTCCAGCAAGGCTTGCCTGACAATAGTGGAATCAGCTTTTATTTTATTTTGAATGGAATCTGGAAGAAAAACGTCATCCCCATTTTCTATAACCTGAAATTGGTTTTCTTCGGATTGAGCGAAGGCCTCGGTGGCAATGAAAGCCAGTAAAAACAGAAGTAGTTTAAATTGCATAGTCGCTAAACGGAATGGTAAGCCATTAATTTCGACTGTAAATGCGGGTAATGCAAGGATTTTTTGGAGGATTCAGAACTCAGAAGCCAGAAAACAGAATATCCTGAGTTCAGAATTCTGACTCCTTAGTCCTGAATTCTGACTCCTTAGTCCTGAATTCTGATTTACCTTAACTGAAGTTTGATATCAAAAGTACCAGTTAGAACTCCTTCTACTTCAACGAGCTCAATAATCCTCTCCGCCTCTGCTTCACTTGCCCAGGGGTCGGGCTCTATGTATTCATCTCCTTCAAAATATAATTGAGTGACCAAATCCATGTGGTTTTCGGCCTTTACCATGAAATGAATATGCCTCGGCCGAAGTTGATTCCCGTTTAAATAACGACCCGGGAGGATGCTCATGAATTCATATTCTCCAACGTCATTTGTAAGGATGCGGCCTCTGTATTTGAACTCATCGCTTTCGTTATCGTATTCTCCCGCATCATCCGCCTGCCACACATCCACAAGAGCTTCTGCCAGAGAAGTATCACAATCGGCACCACCCATAACTTTTCCACTTATAACAATTGGTGTACCTTCTTCACTCAACACATTTAAAGCATCCCGGAAGGGAGCCTCCGCACGATAAAAAGGACCTAAAATATCATCCCCCGTCTGGCAGTGGATATGATCTCCACCATTTCCCGAATTGCTTTTACAGCTAACCAGCGTGGCAAAAGGTAATCCTGCAATGCCAATAGATGTAGTGCGTATGAAGGTTTTTCTGTCCATTGTACATCTGCAATTTGAAACTACTTAATCAATGTCATTTGCTTGGTCTGAATAAAATTATTTGCCCGGATGCGGTAGATATATATTCCACTTGACAACTCAGAAGCATCGAAATGAACTTCATGCTGACCGGCGGAAATTTGCCCGTCTACTAAAGTTGCCACTTCTCGCCCTAAAAGGTCAAATACTTCCAGTCTCACCGTACTGCTTATTGGTAGCTGATAACTGATTACTGTAACGGGATTAAATGGATTGGGATAATTTTGCGATAATGAAAACTCCTGCGGCGTATTATCTTCTTCTGTAAAAGGTTCTTCTGCAATATCTCCCCGCTGCTTGGCTAAAATATTACCCACATCTGTATCCACTTCCGCATAAAATGTAGCGCCGGCTTCTACCTGGAAATTCGGGCCCAGCACAATCTCATCTCCAGCTATGAACGTAACATCACTGCCGTTTTTTACAATGAAATCATCCTCAGCGTTGATGATGCCGGTGTAGCGGTATTCCTCGGTGCCATCGGTATCATATTGATCCAACAGCACTTCGCCATTCTCGGCATACCAGACTTTTAGGTCTCGGGAATCGACATAATCATGAGGATTTAATGTGTCGTATGGAGCAGGCAATGAACTGCTTGTAAAACTGGAAGTACCCGACCAATCTTGCCAAATCTTATCAACAAAACCGTGGTGAAAGAAAAAAATGGGGTCTCTGGGTGACATAGTTCTCTCCATAATACCTCCGACAAAATTATGAGGGAAGTTGTGAATATTTTCTAAATCCCCCATACGAGAATTGTTAACATCTCCTTGGCCACCACCAAATCCATTTCCAGTCGAACCTCCAGATGAAAAGGCATTCACACCAAGGACAGTGTTCACAGTACTTGCAGACGGAAGAGATCCACCCAGATCTCTATCAAGATCCCAACCCCCTTGGGATTCTGGAGGATCAAATTGACCCAGAAAATAAGGTTTATTCCACTCAGGAGTAGTGGATTGATCATTCGTCCAATCCCAGAAAGGAATAGAAAGCTGAGGGCTGACGGCTTGAACCAGTTCTTCGTATCGTTCAACAAAAATTCGATGCCATGGAAGAAACATCTCATTTCTATGTATTGGAGTGAAGCTATTAACATGAATATCTTCTACATCATCAATATCTCCGTCATTCCATAATTCCCATAAAACATCCACATATGCTTCTTTTTCGTCATTAGTCATCTCTCTATAATCCTTCCGAATACTTTGGGAAAAACATGTATTAATTGCTATAAAATTAAAAATAAGTAGAAGAGTTACTTTCATTATTTCTCCTGTTGATTTTCATGATAAGCAGAACGTTCGATTTCAATATTTATAGATGCATTATTTGATTCGGGGGAGTCAGAAAGTTCATACAAAAAATAATAGGTATATCTTCCAGGAGTTTCTCTTATCTCTGTGCTGTCCGTTAAACCTCTTACAGCTACGTAATTGTCAAGATAAACAGGTGTAAATCGCTCATCATTAATTTTGTAGTCGACTCCTATCAGTGCATTTTCGCTGGAAAAATATGTTGTGCATTCACAGGGAGCTATTGTATTTATGTCTAATTCATTGCCATAGAAGTCAATTTCTTCCATCGGGTAATCGATGCTTTCATTGCACACTCGCCAAACCCAATCTACTGGTTCATATTTTTGAAAATCATCAGCTGTAGCAGAAATATTAGGACATTCCACATCCTCTGCCCCTGTTCCACAACCGCTTATCCAACTTCCGCTAAACACGAGAAGAATAACCGGTAATCCTACGCACCAATAGGTTTTGTTATTTATTTTCATAGTCTTACTCTCCTTTTATTTGTTTTCCAGTTCTATTTCCAGCAACTCCACTCTTGCCTGCAATTCCTGCACGGCCGCAAAAAAAAGCTCAAGTAAATCCTAAATACAATTAGCTTTTAAAACATCATTCAACCTATCCAATAATCTCCACCAAAAAATCCGGACAAGTGCATTAACCTGCCTTTACCTTAACTGAAGTTTGATATCAAAAGTACCGGTTAAGAGTTCATTCTCTCCTTGAGTGAAATGATTCTCTCCGGCTCTGCTTCACTTGCCCAGGGATCGGGTTCTATGTATTCATCTCCCTCAAAATATAATTGAGTTACCAAATCCATGTGGTTCTCCGCCTTCACCATAAAATGAATATGTCGCGGGCGAAGTTGATTCCCGTTCAAATAACGGCCTGGAAGAATGCTCATGAATTCATAATCTCCATCTGTGTTTGTAAGGATGCGGCCCCTGTATTTGAACTCATCGCTTTCGTTATCGTATTCTCCCGCATCATCCGCCTGCCACACATCCACAAGAGCTTCTGCCAGAGAAGTATCACAATCGGCACCACCCATAACTTTTCCACTTATAACAATTGGTGTACCTTCTTCACTCAACACATTTAAAGCATCCCGGAAGGGAGCCTCCGCACGATAAAAAGGACCTAAAATATCATCCCCCGTCTGGCAGTGGATATGATCTCCACCATTTCCCGAATTGCTTTTACAGCTAACAAGCGTGGCAAAAGGTAATCCTGCAATGCCAATAGATGTGGTGCGTATGAAGGTTTTTCTATCCATTTAGTAGTAAGCTTCACGTCCTATTTCGAGTTTAGACCATTCCCGAACAGATAAGGAAGTGTCTTTTTGAAATATGAAATTGTACGAATAACGACCTGGAGTATCTTTTATCGAAGTACTATCAATCAACCCTTTAACTGCCGGCCAACTATCTAAATATATTTTGGAATGTTCCTCTCCACCCTGTTCATATTTCACCAAATTTACAGGTGCCTCTCCTTCAAAAGGTCCAATAAAATAGGCCGAACATCCGCAAGGAGAAACCACATGCAGCAGTAATGGTTCGGTTTCCTGAAAGTATTTCTGTATTTCTACTTTCTCCATGGCATACTCAGGACTAGTATTACATACCCGAAAAACAAACTTTGGATTGTTGGTTTCCAAGGTATCAAGATTAGTTTGTGAAAAGGAAGTATCAGGGCATTCCATATCCTCCGCCCCGGTTCCGCACCCGCTTATCCAACTTCCGCTAAAGACGAGGAGAATAATCAGTGGCATTATATGCCAATTTCTTTTATTCATTCTTTTATAATCCTAATGGATGCTTTTTTTTATTAATAAAACAAAAAAAAATAATAAATCCTGCTAATTTTTTTATCCTATAAATCCTGATTCAGAACACCAACAATTCAACCTTACCCAATAATCTCCGCCACAAAACCGGGCAGGGCGAAAGCTCCCTGGTGAATAGCTTTATTATAGTATTTGAGGGAGTCTTCAAACTCTCTTATTCCCTTCTCCACCCGTTCTAAAACTTCTGCAGATTGTATGTTGATTCCCTTGGAAGCAAATGCGAAAGACCACATTCCCGCAGGATACAAAGGTATGAAACCCAAATACATAGCAGATTCCGAGTATACATCGTTCAGCGCATCAAATACTTTTCTTATGCTGGGGTGATATTCTTTTACCCAGGGCGATTCTGTTTGAGCTGAGAGTACGCCATCTTCTTTAAGGGCATCAAAACAGTACTGGAAGAAATCCTTTTCAAAAAGTCCTTCGGCGGGGCCAACGGGATCTGAACCATCGATAATCACCACATCATATTCCGCTTTCGCATTTTGGACAAAAGCGATGCCGTCTTCAAACAAAACGTTCAGGCGCTCATCCTCCCAAGCTCCCACTCCGGGGAAAAACTCTTTGGAAGCCCGAACCACCGCTTCATCAATCTCCACCATATCTACATGTTTTACGGATGAATGCTTTAACACTTCTCTTGCCGTGCCTCCATCTCCCCCGCCAATAATTAACACGTTCTCAGGATTTGGATGTGCAAACATCACCGGGTGAGCAACCATTTCGTGATATACAAACTCATCCTTTTCGGACAACATCACCATTCCATCAATGGTCATTAAGTTGCCCCAGGTATCTGTTTCGTACACTTCAATCAGCTGGAATTTCGTCTGCTCAGAAAACAAAAGCTTCTTTATGCCAACTGTTAACCCGGTATTTTCGTGGTAAAATTCGTTGAATTGGATGGGCATCGTTCGTTTGTCGTTACTCGTTCGTTGATTAGAAAGCTATTAGACTTCAGCTCTCATTTTCCAAAAGCTGACGGCTGAAGTCTGAAAGCTGAGAGCTGAGAGCTGCTGAGGTTCAATTTCTTGAAATATATCTATGTGTCAGTCAATAATCTTTTTCAGCTTCAGCAGTCGGCTTGAAAAGAAGTTTTTCGCCTTGAGGCACTTTAAATAAACCGCGTTTCATTTCCATACTGCTCACGTTCTGAGAATTGAATGCGTCTTTAAGAAATTCCTGAATTATCCAGGGGTCAATAGTATCGCCACAGGTAAAAATATCTACCGCAGCGTAATTGTACTCTGGCCAGGTGTGGATGGCAACATGAGATTCAGCAATAACAATCATTCCACTTACACCAAATGGACTAAATTTGTGGAAATTGTGGGAAATAATAGTTGCTCTGGCGGCTTTTGTACCGTTAAGCATGGATGTTTCGATGTATTCTACATCATTAATTTTTGCGCTTTCGCAGTCGTAAAATTCTACTAAAATCTGTCGGCCAAGTGCTTCCAATCTTTATAAGGTCTGAAGTTAAAAATACAGTGAGGTGTGCTTTTGGGATAAAAAACAAAAACGAGAGTTCTATTTTTAAAAGCGATTTTGAAGATACACATTTTTGCAGAAATTCAATGATATCCGCTGTTAAAAGTGTGCGGGAAACACTGCTTGCTCTCAATAATTTTTGCAATCCATCTCCATAGATTCAGATACTGTTTGAACCTGTTTCGAATAATTATTAGCGAAGTAAGCAGTAAAAACTTCGTATATCTCTCACTTCGTTTCGATATTGCAGCTCTCTCGATTATGCTTTAACAAATCATAGCTGTTAATGCACTTTGAAAAGTGAAATTTATTGAAACAGAATGCGTTTTGAGCACGCAAGTGCACATAAACAATATTTCAATTTTAAAATTTATAGCTAATTATCTTTTATATTTGTCGCTTCGCACTCACTTAATCAGGCACCCCAAATCCTTAGCTCATTAATGAAGAATTCTTATTACGAACTGATTGACCAAACCTACCATTTCCCGCAGAATGGTTTTAATATGGTTGATGGAACTCTGAGTTTTAACGATGTAAACCTGCACAAGCTTATTGAGAAATACGGCACTCCATTTAAGCTTTTATATCTCCCGAAAATCAGAGAAAAAATTCGTCAGTCACGGAAATATTTCAATAAAGCTATTTCTGAGAACAACTATTCCGGGAAATACGAATTTTGCTATTGTACCAAATGCTGCCATTTCAATCACGTAATAAGAACCGCCTTAAAAGAAAACGTATCCCTCGAAACATCTTCTTCCTTTGATATAGACCTGATTGAGAATTTATACAAAAAGGGAGTACTTGATAAGGAAAAGACCATCGTTCACAACGGTTATAAAACGGACGATTATATCAACAAAATTGGCCGTTTGATCAATCAGGGGTTTACCAATTCCATCTGCGTTTTAGATAATGCCCGGGAACTGGATAAACTGATGGAGCTCAAGACAGATCAACCCATCAAAATTGGACTGCGAATATCTATTGAGGAAGAACCGCAAGCGGCTTATTATACCTCTCGTCTTGGCATTAACAAAAGGGAAATGCTGGATTTTGTACGAGAAAGAATCATAGGCAACGATAAGGTGGAACTGGTTATGATGCACTTTTTTGTGGATTCCGGGGTGGGCGACAACATGTATTACTGGAATGAATTCAAGAAAGCTGTGATTCAATTCACAAAAATTAAAACCATAGCTCCATCGGTTACCGGATTAAATATCGGAGGTGGATTTCCCATCCAAAACAGCCTGAGTTTTGACTTCGATTATGAGTACATCACCGGAGAAATCGTGCGTAATATTCAGGAAGCTTGTGGAGATGCGGGAGTGGCAGAACCTGACATTTACACCGAATTCGGAAAATATACCGTTGGTGAAAGCGGTGCTGTGATTTTTCAGGTGCTGGAACAAAAACAGCAAAACGACACCGAACTTTGGTACCTGGTTGATAACAGCTTGATGAATACCATTCCCGATGCATGGTCAATCAACGAGAAATTTATTTTGTTGCCGCTCAACAAATGGCAAAACCAATATAAGCGGGTAAACATCGGAGGCATAAGCTGCGACCATTCCGATTATTACAATTCCGAAGAGCTGAATCAGCAAGTACTCTTGCCGTCTTATTCCAGCAATGAACCCGAACCGCTCTACATCGGATTCTTCCATACAGGAGCTTATCAAGATTCCATTAGCGGATACGGCGGTATAAAGCATTGTCTCATTCCATCACCCAAACATATTGTAGTAGATATGGATGAGAATGGAGAGCTTTTTGACTATGTTTATCGCGACGAACAAACAGTCGGCAACATGCTTAGCATTTTAGGATACAATGACTAAAGAGAAAAATATCTTTGCCGGCATTGAGGGCGGGCACAACCAATTTGATGAAGCCAAAATCTTGCTTCAGTCCATCCCCTACGATGGAACAAGCACCTGGGGTAAAGGAGCCGACCTTGGCTTTGATGCCTTTCTGGATGCGGCCGAAAACATGGAAATTTATGATATCGAAACCGATAGTGAGGTGTACAAAAAAGGAGTCCATATTATAGATCCTGTTTTAGAAGATTCCTCCCCTGAAGCGGTGTTCGAATCCGTTTACAAAAACACGCAAGAGCTATTAAAAACCGATAAGTTTCTTACATTTTTTGGAGGTGAGCATTCTATCAGTATTGGAATTATCAAAGCTTTTTATGAAGCCCATCCCGATATCACTATTCTTCAGCTGGATGCTCATGCCGATCTTCGGCCGCAATATCATGGCTCACCATATAATCACGCCTGTGCAGTTTATGATGCCTCTCAAAATGCGAACCTTGTGCAGGTGGGCATCCGCAGTATGGATTCCAGTGAAGTCGAGTATCTCGATCGCAACAAATGCTATTTCGCGGAAGAGATGTATGACCAAACGGAATGGATGGAAGATTCACTCAATAAAATAACCGATAAGGTGTATATCACGCTCGACCTTGATGTCTTCGATCCGTCTATTATGCCTGCCACAGGAACACCCGAGCCCGGCGGTATGAAATGGAATACTATGATTCGATATTTAAAGAAGGTTTTCCAACAAAAAAATGTATTGGGCTTCGACATTGTTGAACTTGCCCCCATTGAGGGACTTAGTGCTCCTCAGTTTTTGACCGCTAAACTTTACTATAAAATGTTAAGCTATAAATTCGCCAATTCATGAGCAATAAAGGCCCAGTTTCGAATTTTTTAACCCATCATTATCGGCATTTTAACGCAGCATCTTTGGTTGATGCCGCCAAAGCTTACGAAGAGCAGTTGAACTCGAAGGCCAAGATGATGATCACCCTCGCTGGAGCAATGAGTTCCGCTGAGTTGGGATTGTCACTCGCTGAAATGATTCGGCAGGATAAAGTACACATTATCACTTGTACAGGTGCAAATCTTGAAGAAGATGTATTTAACCTGGTAGCACATAATTATTACAAACGCATTCCAAATTACCGGGATTTAAGTCCCCAAGACGAACAAGAGCTGCTTGAACAACATTTTAATCGTGTTACAGATACCTGTATTCCCGAGCAAGAAGCCATGCGCCGGATAGAAGAGCATTTAGTGAAGCGGTGGGTAAAAGCAACCGAAGAAAATAAGCGCTACTTCCCCCATGAGTATTTTTATGATGTGTTACTAAGTGGTGATTTAGAAGATGATTATCAAATTGACACTAAAGATTCCTGGTTGATGGCTGCGGCCGAAAAAGGCATTCCCGTTATTGTACCGGGTTGGGAAGACTCCACTTGTGGAAATTTCTTCGCCTCACATTGCATCGAAGGCCGGACAAAACCTTCTGCTGTAAAATCAGGAATTGAATATATGATGCTCTTATCCGACTGGTACCAGAATAACTCCGAAAACGGTATAGGATTTTTCCAGATCGGCGGAGGTATTGCCGGCGATTTCCCTATCTGTGTTGTGCCAATGATGGAACAAGATCTTGGCCTCAAAAATACCCCGCTTTGGTCCTATTTTTGCCAAATAAGCGATTCTACCACCAGTTACGGATCTTACTCTGGAGCCGTTCCCAATGAGAAAATAACCTGGGGTAAACTCGGAGTGGAAACGCCCAAATTCATCATCGAATCGGATGCAACCATTGTGGCTCCGCTTATCTTTGCGTACTTATTAGGCTGGTAAATCTCAAACATATCTGACATTAGCGTGGAAATCACCAAGAAGAAAATCTCTACTGAAGAAGCCCTTCATATCTACAAAAGTTTACTCCTCCCCCGACGCATCGAAGAGCGTATGCTTAAGTTATTGCGTCAGAATAAAATCAGTAAGTGGTTTTCAGGAATTGGGCAGGAAGCGATTTCCGTAGGCGTCTCACTTGCAAGCAAACCGGCAGATTACATTTTGCCGATGCACCGTAATCTTGGGGTTTTTACCACAAGAAATGTTCCTTTATACACCCTTTTTTGTCAGTTATTCGGCAAAGCTGAGGGCTTTACAAAAGGCCGCGACAGGTCATTCCATTTTGGCACTCTCGAGTATAATATTGTAGGGATGATTTCTCACCTTGCCGCAATGATGCCCGTAGCCGACGGACTTGCACTTGCAAAGAAACTAAAAGGTGAAGATTCAGTCGCTTTTTCTTTTTGTGGGGATGGCGCTACAAGTGAAGGAGATTTCCATGAAGCGCTAAATCTTGCCGCTGTTTGGCAACTTCCTGTTGTTTTTGTGATAGAAAATAATGGCTATGGTCTCTCCACTCCTACCTCCGAACAATACATGTGCGAAAATTTAGCGGATCGGGCAAAAGGATACGGCATGCACGGCTTTTGCATCGATGGAAATAATATTTTTGAAGTAATGGAAACCATCGAAAAAGCCCGGGAACTTGCCTTAAAAGGCGAACCCGTCTTGATTGAGGCAAAAACTTTCCGAATGCGCGGCCACGAAGAAGCTTCGGGTACACATTATATCCCTGATATTTTGTTTGAAAACTGGATAGAAAAAGATCCCATCCTGCGAGTCGAAAACTTCCTGGAGAAAGAAGGAATTGCGACAAAAGAAGACTTCAAAAAAATCACCAAAGAAATTGATCAGTCTTTTAAGGAAGATTTAACTAAAGCTTTGAATGCCGATGATCCCGTTTTTAATGAAGCGGATGAAATGAATGCGGTATACTCAGATGAAAACCCGTCCACACCTAAGCATTCCAATGGCAGCACTTCAGAAAAAAGGTTTGTGGACGCTCTTCAAATATCATTGCGTCAGGCATTTGAGGAAGATGAGAAGTTTCTGATAATGGGACAGGATATTGCGGAGTATGGCGGCGTATTTAAAATCACGGAAGGATTTCTGGAACAGTTCGGCAAAGGTCGAATTCGAAATACACCTATTATTGAGTCGGGGGTTTTGGGTGCAGCGATGGGCCTTGCTCTTGAAGGATATAAGCCGGTGGTGGAAATGCAATTTGCCGATTTCATTTCCTGCGGATTCAACCAAATTGTGAATAACATCGCTAAATCTCATTACCGTTGGACCTCCCCGCTCAACATCACTATTCGTGCCCCACATGGCGGCGGAGTGGGCGCGGGGCCTTTTCATTCCCAATCGGTGGAAGGCTGGTTTATGCAAATTCCGGGTTTGAAAGTTGTAGTTCCGGGAACTGTAGAAGATGCACAGAATTTACTCTACAGCTCCCTTTATGATCCTAATCCGGTGCTGTTTTTCGAGCATAAGAAGCTGTACCGAAGCTTAAAAGAAACCGTGCCCGATAAAGCAGTGTACGAACCTTTGGGCAAAGCCAAAATTCGCCGTGAAGGAACCGATGCGACTATCATTACCTACGGAATGGGAGTACAATGGGCAATGACTGCCGCGGAAGAATTTGCCGCTAAAGGAGTTGAGTTAGAAGTGCTCGATTTGCGATGCCTCCTCCCCCTCGATAAAGAATCCATCAAAGCCACCGTTCAGAAAACAGCTAAAGTGTTACTGCTTCAGGAACCTTCACTCACTTTAGGCCCATTAAGTGAAATTGCCGCCATCATTACTGAAGAATGTTTCGAGTGGCTGGATGCTCCCGTAATGCGTTGCTCGTCCTTAGATATGCCCATTCCACATGATAAAGGTTTAGAGGATGGATTTATGGCAAATATGAAAGTGAATAAAAAAATAGATACGTTGTTAGACTACTAAATCATTAATAAAATGGATACAGATTCAGCTACTGATCGTATTAATTACAGTTGGAATATCTACTTTCATAATCAGGAATTAAGCTAGCTGATACAAAAATCAGATATCTTATAATAATAAGTAGTTTAGCATCTACTTTTGTACTCACAGAAATGCACAGCTTAAAAAATTGCAAGCATACTTGAATACCTGTTTCTTCTTGCTTTTGTTCTATTTTTTCTATTTGCCTCACTGACTTTAAAACCAAGAAAATCAGCTTATCATGGCATAAAAATACCTAAATTAATTTACCATAGAGACATCACTAACCGAAAAAATAGGTCAGATTATGTATTTGATTTCAAGAATGCCACTGCAACAGACCTATTAGAAGATCTTCTTTTTCAGATTTACGAAATATCTCTCATTTCAAACAAGAAGTACAAATTCTACAACTATGCTTTTGTTTCACTATGCGTACAAATTATAATTTTCTTTTTAATACTCATCTAATATGAGCCCCAATAAATATTATATCTTAATGGGAGATATCTTCTCCAGTAGTGACTATTATGCCCGTAACCTGAGTAAAGAGCTAAAAGAGCTGGTAGCTACTGGCTCACTGTCAGAATATCCACAGTAAACATGGCAAAAAAAATCCATCACCGAAATGGGTAATATTTCGGTGATGGATTTAACAGTGAAAATGATCTATCGACTAATTTTCAGTCGGTAAAACTATCGTTCAATCGTCTGATTAGGCTGGCCGTATTTTTTAACTTTCGTAATTCTTCCAGCAGTTTCTTTCCTCCAATAGCATTGAATGTCAGGTCACGGATGTCGTCATCATGTACCATTAATTCCTCAAAAGCGATTTTTTCAACTCTGTCCATTTCATCATCAACATATTCGGAAATGAACGTTTCGATCACCGGGTGATATTCTTTTTCTAAAAAGGGGTCCATAAAAGGGTAATGTAATATGATCTGTCACTACCCTTTAATAGAGTTATTCGGCATTTGTTCCCATCTGCACATAATTTTTAAGTAACAGTTGAAGTTGTGCTCTTCCGCGGTTTATTCGCGACTTCACCGTACCCATTGGCACACCGGTAATTTCCGTTACTTCTTCGTAGCTAAGTTGCTGTAAATCACGAAGCATTACCACTTCTCTGAATTCTTGCGGAAGTTCCATTAATGCTTTTTCAAGTTTCTCCATGCATAATTTTTCATGAAGAGCATCATCCTGAAGGATGCGTTCGTCCTCCAGAACAAGCTCTCTATCATCGGGGTCAGATTCATCTTTATGAATGGAAATTTTGTACATACGCTGCTTCTTCTTATATAAACTTTTGGCAAGGTTTAAAGCGATGGTGTACATCCATGTTGAGAATTTGGCGATTCGTTCGTAGGAATGTTTGCTTTTATGTACCCTTAAAAAAGTTTCCTGAACCAGGTCTTCGCAATCCTGATGATCTTTAGTATACCGAAATAAAAAATTATGGAGTCTTACTTGGTAACGATGAACCAGCTCATTAAATGCCAGCTCCTTCCCTTCCTGGAAATACTCCATTAAATCTTCATCATTATAATTTTTGACAGATGTTGCAGTGAACGAGTCCATAAAATAACTCCACAATAATTAGTTTCGATTCTATCTGAACGCGAATCGTAACTACCCGATGATCCGCTTGACAAGGAGGAATAGAATGGAAGTGGAGTCTAATGTGCTGAAACCTTTAATGGAGCGATCTGCATCCAGTAAAGCTTCAAATATGCGGGGCATGTCGCCGTAGCGAAAATTCGAAGCGTCATCCCAAAGTTTATTGAAGTACCAGCTGTTGCCGATACCTAATTCACTTTGTATCTGATGCTTGGCGCTGCCTTTTTCGGCAAGCCTTCGAATCTGCCAGATATTTATAAACACACTGTGAAAGAACCCCACGAGCCGAATCAATTCGCCCATGTCTGATTTAGTGTGTTGCAACATCTGTTCCGCTATATACAGCGATTGGTTCAAATCTCTCTTAACAAGGGCCTCTTTTAGCTCAATAGCCGAATATTCGCGGTATGAACCAATTATTTTTTTCACATCGGCTGCGGAAATGCTTTCTGAAGTGTTCACAAAAGTGCACACTTTATCTATTTCTGTAGACAGTAGTTGAAGATTGTTGCCTACAAATTGTGCCAGTAGTTGTGCGGCAGCCGGCTCTATTTTTTTTTGGTGATGGCTGCCTACCCATTCAATAACCCAGTCAGGAATCAGGTAATCGGCCATTCTCTCAAATTCGTAAAAACCTACCTGTTTATTCTTTTTTAGTGCCTTTCCCACGTTTGTGTTCCCGGCTGGTTTCTTTGTGTCAAATAAAACTAAAAGCGTGGTGGGATTTGGGCTTTCGAAGTAGGAAATAAAATCGTTTATGTGCCCTTTAGGCGAATCATCGTCTCCCCCACCTTTATTCAGCTGAAGAAAATTACGGACAATCAACACTCTCTTTTCGGCCATCATCGGGAAACTGCGGGCAATCGAAAGCGCCTGCGCCGGAGTAACTTCCTGACCGTATAGCAGATCAAAATTAAAATCTCTATGTTCCAACGGAATGATATCAGAAAATTTTCCCAACAGATGGTCGAGGTAAAATTCCTCTTCTCCAAATAAGTAATATACAGGCTTTAATTCCTCGGAATTTAACGCTGAGGTTACTTGTTGGAAAATCTGATTGCTGTTTTGTTTACGTGCCGCCATGGCATCAAAGATAATGAAAGTCGTGTGGAATGAAATGAGAATATTTTCAAACACTCATTCTCCATTTTTAATTTCTAAATTGGCTATATCTTACCATGGTTGCTGAAATAAGCAGTGATTTTACTATTACTTTCTAATATATTATTTCAACTTTAATAATCACTAACTAACCTATTATTATGAAACACTCTCTACTATTTATGCTCTTATTTATATTTACAAGCAGTGCCATATCAGCCCAGGAATTCAGGTTTCATCGGCCTATGGGAAATGATGTAGCCTTAAACGGAGGCTTCCTTTTTGGTGAAACCAACGGCTCAGGTGTTACCCAAACTGGTGTTCAATTTATTTCAGATCTGGATACTGTTTTTGCTGCTCATGACGGTGTCGTAGGCTTAATTGTTGAAGATGACCCCGATTTTGCCCCTTTTGCCATCACCTTAGATGGTATGTGGGGTGATGATAAAATCAATACTTTTTATGCAAAAGTAGAAGAAGTCTTTGTTGCAGAAGGTGATGAAGTTGAGAAAGGCGAAGCTATTGCTGTATCTGGAGACATAGAAAATGATCCGTATTTCTTTTTTGAAGTCCGTCTTGGCTGGCATAGCGGAGAAAGTGAAGTAGATGGAGGAAGACTAAATCCCGAAGGATTTTTTGCTATTGATGGTATGGGAATCATTGTTGGTTTTGTACCCAACGCAGAAAATAGTACAAGAGTTGATATCTCCCCTGACCCTAAACCACGGCCTCCGTATGTTAACTATGGTTATTCTCTAACTTATGATTTTGCAAGTTTTTCAATAGGCAGTGACCCAGTTTATGAAGAGAATTATGCAATTGGAGATGTAATGCCCGGTACATACACTATTACTTCCGGGGACGATTATGAAGTGGAAGTAACGGTAGCAGCTGGTGAGATTGTACATGCTGATGGAGGAGCAACTCCAATTGAGGATGAACTGGATCAAGTTAAAAGGATCAGCCTGAATCAGAATTATCCAAATCCATTCAACCCAAGTACAGTAATAAGCTTTTCAATTCCCCAAAACAGCCATGTAAATCTTGCTGTTTATGATGTAACCGGAAAGCAAGTTGCCGAATTAGCTAACAGCAGAATGGCTGCCGGTAACCATACAGTAGATTTCAACGCTTCTAACCTGTCAAGCGGTATTTATATTTATAAACTTACTGCAGATAATCAGGTATTTACCAGAAAATTGACGCTGATTAAATAAATTATTCAAAATCCGTTTCGTCCTATGGCGAAACGGATTTTTTTTTACTCATAAATTTCGATACCCCTCCTTTTCTCCTTCGCTTTTAAATTGAATAAAAGATTAAAAAGCTGCCCGTTTTTAAATTCCCTCCTGCAATAATTTTTATGTTCTCATATTTTCTTTAGCTTAATTTTTCATTTCAATAAAATTTTTACGATGACAAAAACGCTACTTCTTACTCTTCTTTTCGGTTTTACAGCAAGTACAATTTCAGCTCAAACTTTCCGGTTAAAACGGCCCGTTTCTGATACTATACAAACAAACGGATCTTATCTTTTTGCTGAACCGGCCGCAAGTATTTCTTCTGCTACAGCACATCAAGGTATAGATATGGATGCCGTTTATGATTCTGTTTATGCTGCACATTCTGGTGTCATTGGCTTTGTAGCTAATGAAGGAAGCTGTGGGCTTCATATTATTATTGATGATTATTGGGAAGCTGAAAAGATAAATACTTTATACTGCCATCTGGATGAGGCATATGTAAGCGAAGGTGATAGCATCGAAGCCGGTGATGTCATAGCATTATCCGGTAATACAGGAAATTCTACAGGCCCTCATTTACACTTTGAGGTTCGAACCGGCAGACACAGCGGTGATTCTTATACTGTTTCGGGTGGCAGAAAAAACCCGGAGCTTTGGGTGGCCATGGAAGGAATGGGAGCAATTTATGGTAAAGTGCCAAACGCCGAAGAAGCCACACGAGTCAATATCACCCCGAACCCAAAACCCCGCCCGCCTTATGACACGTACGGCTGGTCGCTCACTTATACCTTTGCAAATGGAATTGGAAGCGATCGGAAATATGCAGAAAATTATGCTATTGGTGATGTTGTGCCTGGCGAATACACCATTATTTCAGGCGATGATTATGAAAGAAAAGTTGTTGTTGAAGCCGGACAAGTGGTAGATGCAGATGCTTTCACTATACCCATCGAAAATGAACCTGAAATTGCCAGTGAAATAAGCTTACATCAAAACTACCCAAACCCTTTCAATCCCAGTACACAAATCAGTTATTCCATACCTGAAAATAGTTTTGTGAAACTTGCTGTATATGATGTGATGGGAAAGCAAGTGGCTGAGTTAGCAAATCGGCAAATGCCGGCAGGAACTCATGAGGTTAATTTCAATGCTTCTGAACTCTCCAGCGGATTGTATCTTTACCGGTTGACAACCGATGGGCAGATTTTAACCAAAAAGCTTACTGTAATTAAATAAAGGGATACCGTAATCCACATTTAAAATACCGAATGAACCAGGCTTTTTACGAAGAAGAAGAATTTAAGGGGAGAAATTTATCAAGCCATCCGTTAACAAAAGGTGATTATGAAAACTGTAGATTTTCATCCTGCAAATTTACCAAGGCAGATTTAAGCTCTATCAACTTTATTGATTGTGAGTTCAGTGATTGCGATTTCAGTAATGCCAAATTTTATGGAGCTTCACTTCGGAATGCAGAATTTATCGACTGCAAATTACTTGGGCTTAATTTTGATGAATGCAATCCTATGCTTCTTTCCATGACTTTCAAAGGCTGCATTCTCAACTTCTCCTCTTTCCTGAAAGTGGAAATGAAAAACACCGGTTTCACCGGATGCAGTTTACAAGAAGTAGATTTCACGGAAGCCAACTTCAGCCATTCTGTTTTTGATGATTGTGATTTCTCCGGGGCAAAATTCGATCGTACCAATCTTGAAAAAGTAGATTTCCGCACATCCTATAATTACTCCATCGCCCCCAATAACAATCACATTCGAAAGGCGAAGTTCTCTGCAAATGGCCTCGCCGGATTGCTGGAGAAATACGATATAGAAATTGAATGATAAGAGATTTGAAATAAGTTATTGAGAGTTCAATATTTTACTCACCCAATAATCTAATCATCAATAATTAATACCCTTATCTGACCAGAATACTTCTTGATTTACCACATCTCAGAGGAACTTATTCCCCGAATTGGTGGTAACAGCTTCACATGAGACATAAGCAAAAAAGCAAGACTATAAACAGTAAAGATACTCCCGCCCTAACTTTTATTACTGAAACCACTGAGATTAAAGCCGATATGCAATGCGATTTAGATATTCGGATTGCCGGTTCGGTTGAAGGGAATGTGGAAACCAAAAAAAAAGTAATTCTTTCCGACTCCGGAAAAATAAAAGGAGCAATCATTTCTGATGAAGCAGACGTATTTGGTAAAATCACCGGTAATATCAGGGTCACTAATAAATTAATTCTTCGCTCTACGGCTGTTGTAAAAGGTGAGATTTCTGCAAAGAAGATATCAATTGAAGATGGTGCCCGGCTAACAGGTTCTTTAGATATTGGCTCCAAAATTGATTCTCAAAAATCAGAAAGTGCTTCTTCTAAACTTACCGCTTAAATTATTGATTAATGCTTCCGCTCGTTCCTAACCTCTCAGCCTGGGTGAAAAGTATTTCAAACAAAAGAACTGTTTTAAAATAGCTAACCCTCCAAGGGTTAGAACCCTTGGAGGGTTAGCTCCTAAAAAATTTCGCTCATTCCTCACCTTTGATTAGGTGGGTGAACCTCCCGGTTCAGAAATCCCGCACCATGTTCAAGGCTTCAATCTACCCATCATTCTTGGAAAAGGAATGGTTTCACGAACATGAGACAAACCACAAAGCCATGCCACTGTACGTTCCAATCCTAAGCCATAACCGGAGTGAGGAACACTTCCGAAGCGGCGTAAATCCAGGTACCACTCAAAAACTTCCTTGTCCAATCCTTCTTCTTTGATGCGCTCTTCCATCAACTCAAGATCATCCTCACGCTGACTTCCCCCTACAATTTCCCCATATCCTTCCGGTGCGAGAATATCCATTCCGAGGGCTAATTTGTTAGTCTCATCGCGTTTCATGTAGAAAGCTTTTATTTCTGCCGGCCAATGCGTTACAATTAATGGAACGTCATATTGCAGCATCAGAACGGTTTCATCGCTACCGCCAAAATCATTACCCCACTCAAAATTTCCAGCCGATTCTTTCCATCCCGGAATGTTTCTGAGGTCTTCTTCAATCTGGTCAATTCGGGCTGAAATTTCCTTGATTCGGTTATCAATTTGCGCTTTTCTCCACTTCTTTGCGGAGCCATGTTCTTTCTTTATTTCCTCTCTCTCCTTTTCAATATCATTTTGCTCCTTGCGGCGAGATTCCGCCATATCATCAAGCATTTTAGCAGTTGCATCGCTTTTTAGAACATCCACAGCTTCGGTGTAAGTCATGCGCTCGAAGGTATTATTTGCCGTGTGTTCGAGCACTGTAGTATCCCGTTCCAAAATTTCCAGCTCTTCCTTTCGGTTTTCCAGAACCGTACTGATAATGGCTTTAATCATGTCTTCAGCCAGATTCATATTCATTTCCAGATCGTAGTACGCCATCTCCGGCTCTATCATCCAAAATTCGGTAAGATGCCGGCGGGTTTTGGATTTTTCCGCGCGGAAAGTTGGACCGAAAGTATAAATCAATCCATGAGCCATGGCCATTGCTTCGCCGTACAATTGACCGGTTTGAGCGAGATAAGCCTTTTCTTCGAAATAATCGGTTTCAAAAAGTGTGGTACTTCCTTCAGCGGCATTTCCGGTAAAAATCGGCGAATCCATCTGAACGAAATTCCGCCCCTGAAAAAAAGTATGTATAGCGAAAATAATCTCGTTCCGGATCCGCATTGCCGCCCACTGTTTTTGACTTCGAAGCCACAGGTGGCGGTTGTTCATCAAAAACTCAACACCGTGTTCTTTTGGGGTGATGGGATAATTTTCCGCGATCTGATGCACTTTCACATCCGAAACATGAATTTCATGTCCGCCAATACTGCGCTCATCTGCTTTTACCGTTCCTGTGATTTCCAGCGAGCTTTCCTGCTTCAGGGATGATGCCCCTTCCCAAACATTTTCCGAGACATCATCTTTTGCCACCACACATTGAGTGATTCCGGTTCCGTCTCTCATTTCAATAAACACAAGGCTTCCGCTGCTTCTGAAATTATAAACCCAGCCTTTGAGGGTTACAGATTTATCAACATGATCGGCGAGATTGGTGATGTAGGTCATTTGGCTTGATATATATTTTTAATGATAAGATTTAAGGTGCAAGTTTCAGGGTGCCAGGTGAAAGTGTTTTTCTTGAACCTCGCACCTTGAACCTTTCCCCTTGAAACTATTCTTCCGGCGATAGCACAGCTTCCATAAAATACTCTTCTTTAAAGAAATCCCGGACGAAATCCTGAATCTGTTTCGCGGTTACCGAATCGATATTTTCTTCAAGTTCATCCAAAGTTACGAAACGCTCGAAATATAATTCACTTTTTGCAAGACGTGTCATGCGATTGCTTGTATTTTCTTGCGAAAGCAACAGTTTTCCTTTCAACTGTGATTTTGCTTCTGCCAGCTCTTTTTCCGGAACCGGCTCATCCTGCATTTGCTTCAGTTCCTTGATGATCAGTTCCCGAACGTGATCTACATATTCTTTATCGGTTCCAACATACACTCCCCACAAACCGGAGTCGGTGTAGGATTGATTGAACGTTTGAATGGAATAACAATAACCATATTTCTCACGCACATTTTGATGAAGACGCGAACTCATCCCTCCTCCTAAAACAGTGTTGGCAAGTAAAAGCAGGTATTTATCCTTGTGATCGAAATCCAGTCCGCGGCGGCCGTAGAGATAATGCGTCTGCTCAATGGCTTTATTAAGCAGCAGTTTTTCTTTTTTGAATGGCGTTAATGGCTTTTCATTATTAATTGGATTTTTAGCTTCCAGCGCTGAAAAATATTCCGTTACCGCTTTCACAACATCTTCATGCTCTACATTTCCGGCTATAGCAACCAGTAAATTCCCCGGATAATATCTTTCAGTCATATAATCATATAGATCCTGACGGGTGAAATTAGCTACGGTTTCTTCAAAACCGATTACCGGCCGACCCAGCTCATGCCCGTCAAAAAGCTTGCTGTTGAATTCCTCGAAAAGGTAATCATCGGGTGAGTCTCGGTACATTTTCATTTCTTCAATTACCACTTTTTTCTCCTTTTCCACTTCTTCTTCAGGAAAAGTAGAATGCAGCACCATATCGGAAAGTACATCCAAAGCGCGGTCTAATTGGGTATTTACGCACCGCGCATAATAACAGGTGTATTCGGAGGAAGTAAAGGCGTTGAGATATCCGCCAACGGCTTCCATGCTGAGAGCAATATCGTAAGCATTTCGTCTCTCAGTTCCCTTGAACAGCATATGCTCCAGGAAATGAGTGATTCCGGCTTGCTTTTCAGTTTCATGGCGGCTTCCCGTTTTCACCCATATTCCAACCGAAATGCTTTTAACACTTTCTATTTTCTCAGTTACAATTCTGAGTCCGTTTGGAAGGGTACTCTTGGTTACAAAATCAATTTCTGTGGCGTTTTTCATTTTCTGGTAATCTGTTTATATACTTTTTTCAAAAACATGTCATTGCGAGGGCTTCGGCGATTCGCCTTAACGAAGAGCAAAGCCCGCGGCAATCTTCCTGAAATGCTTGGTAAATACATCAGAGAGATTGCTTCGTCGATGCAATTCATAAACCAATATTGCAATGGTACCTCCTCGCAATGACCTACTTTCAACACCGTCATTGCAAGGGCTTCGGCGATTCGCCTTGGCGAAGAGCAAAGCCCGTGGCAATCTTCCTGAAATGCTTGGTAAATACATCAGGGAGATTACTTCGTCGTTGTAATTCATAAACCTGTAATACAAATGTGCCTCCTCGCAATGACCTACTTTCAACACCGTCATTGCGAGGGCTTCGGCGACTCGCCTTAGCGAAGAGCAAAGCCCGTGGCAATCTTCCTGAAATGCTTGGTAAACACATAAGGAAGATTACTTCGTCGACATAATTTCTCAATTAATATTGCACAGGTGACTCCTCGTAATGACCAATTTTTGACAATTATATAAAGGAGTCTCCTCGCAATGACTATAAAAAAAGGCGCCTCTCTGTGAGGAGGGCGCCAATAATACAATGATAAAAAAGTGAAATTAGTTTTCGTCGTTGTTATCCAACAAAACTTTTCTTGAGAGACGGAGTTTATTACCCGGCTCAATTTTCAAGAGTTTCACTTCAATTTCGTCGCCCACGCTCATGAAATCGCTCACGTTTTCAACACGCTCATTTGCAATTTCAGAGATATGAAGCAAGCCATCGCGTCCCGGTGCAATTTCTACAAATGCGCCAAAGTCTTTGATCGACTTCACTTCACCTTTGTAAACTGCGCCTTCTTCAAGCTGGCCAGTGATGGCTTTAATTCTGTCCTGAGCATTTTCGGCTTTTTCGAGACTATCAGCAGAAATAGTGATTTTACCTTTTCCACTTTCGTCTTCTTCAATCCAAATCTCAGTATCTGTTTCTTTCTGAAGTGTTTGAATCACTTTTCCACCAGGGCCAATCACCGCGCCAATCATATCACCATCAATGGTCATATTGATAAATTGCGGGGCAAATTCGGAAAGCGTTTCACTTGGAGTTGAGATGGTTTCAGCCATTTTACCAAGAATGTGTAAACGGCCGGTATGAGCTTGTTTAAGGGCTTCTTCCATTACTTCAAAAGAAATTCCTTTTACTTTCATATCCATTTGGCAAGCGGTAATACCATCAGCAGTACCTGCAGTTTTGAAGTCCATGTCTCCCATGAAATCTTCTTCGCCGCGAATATCGGAAAGCACAACCTGATTACCATCACCCACTATCATACCCATTGCAATACCAGCAACCGGCTTTTTGAGGGGGACACCGGCACTCATAAGCGCCATAGAACCACCGCAAACAGAAGCCATAGAGGAGGAACCGTTAGATTCGGTAATGTCAGAAATAATTCGAATTACATATCCGAAATCATCGAACGAAGGCATCATCATTCGGATAGCACGTTCTGCAAGGTGACCGTGACCAATTTCACGTCGGCCAGGGCCTCGCATAAATCCGGCTTCGCCAACAGAATATGGAGGGAAGTTGTAGTGCAGGTAAAATTTCTTGTCTTCTTCATCAAACAGAGTATCCACACCCTGAGCATCTTTCTTGGTACCTAAAGTAACTGATACAAGTGCCTGAGTTTCGCCACGGGTGAAGATCGCAGAACCGTGAGTTCTTGCAAGATATCCAACCTGAGTCCAGATATCGCGAACGTCTTCCGGAGAACGGCCATCAATCCGACGTTTTTTGTCAAGAATCATATTACGAAGCTCTTCTTTTTCAACATCACCTAAGATGTCTTTGATCGTTCCGATCTCGTCTTCGTATTCTTCTTCAAGCTCAGCAACAACGCTGTTTTTAGCTTCTTTGAGCTTGGCCATGTATTCTTCTTTACCAAGGCCGATGTTTACAACTTCTTTGATCTTATCCGTTGCTAATTCACGGACTTTTTTCTCGATGGCTTCAGGGTAGCTTTCTGCAACAAATTCCCGTTTTGGTTTACCAAATTCATCCCTCAGTTCATCCTGAAATTCACACAAAGTAATGATAGAAGCATGAGCCGCTTTGATAGCGCCAAGCATTTCTTCTTCAGAAATCTCTTCCATTTCACCTTCCATCATCAAAATAGAATCGGCAGTACCACCAACAATCATGTCGATGTCGCTTTCTTTCAACTCTGTAAGGGTTGGATTGATTACATATTCACCATTAACTCTCCCAACTCTAACTTCAGCCATTGGGCCATCAAAAGGCACATCTGAGATATGTAAGGCTGCTGAGGAACCAAACCCACCTAATACATCACCATCATTTTCTCCGTCTGAAGAAATTACGCTGGATATAATCTGTGTTTCACATAAATAACCTTTAGGAAACAAGGGGCGTAAACTGCGATCAATTAAGCGGCTTGATAATACTTCTTTTTCTGAAGGACGTCCTTCCCGTTTCATAAATCCACCGGGGAAACGTCCGCCGGCTGAATAACTTTCTCTATGGTCAACAACAAGCGGGAAAAAGCCTTGTCCCGGTTTAGCTTCTTTTGCACTTACGGCGGTACACAATACCTGTGTATCTCCCATACGCACTACTACAGCGCCATCGGCTTGCTTGGCAATCCGGCCTGTATCAATTGATAGCACCTTGCCCGGTGCAAATTCTACACTTCTTAAATCTTCTTTCATTTTTCTTCTTTGTCTTTTTGGTTGATAATTCTGCCGGCATCACAGATGAGATTATATAGCGGCAGAATGAATTGAAAAAGGCTCCACGTATTGGAGCCTTTGGATAAAATATTACTTACGGATACCGAGTTCTTTGATAAGTTCTCTATACTTCTCGATATCGTTTTTCATAAGGTAGTTTAACAATCGTCGTCTTTTACCTACCATCTTCAACAATCCACGGCGTGATGCATGGTCTTGTTTATTTTCTTTGAGGTGCTCGGTTAGATCGTTAATTCTTTTGGTTAACATGGCTACTTGCCCTTCTGTGGAACCGGTATTGGTTTCACTTCCACCAAATTTTTTAAATACTTCTTTTTTGTCTTCTGCGGTTATGCTCATTGCAATTATAAAATTATTAAAATAAATCGATTTATAGATTTGCAAAGATAGGGGTTTTTGGAGTAAGCAACAATTGGGGATTGATGATTTATTATGGATGATGGTTGGGTAGATGTGAGATGTTAGGTGGTTAGATATTAGTGCTTAGATGATGGGTATGAGGCTTGGGTAATCAATGAGCCAAAATCCCTTCATATAGTTTTTAAGAATAGTTATTGTGTTTATTGGGCTAAGGGGAGGTTCGTGTTTTGATGTTAGCTCTGATTTATTCATTTTCTCCATCATACACTAAGGCTAATGAACTTAAACATGAAAATAGGGATAAAGTGAAAAGAGTTTACTTTACTCTAATGTTACACACCACTATTTAGAATCGCTATGCCAATCTCAAGCTCACAAGAAAGAATTATTAAGGATGAACTTTCTCATCACATAATATCTACAAGATGTCAATTCTGCAACGGAAATCAATGGACAATCCATAACGAACTCGTTGGACTCCCAATATTTGATTCTGAACACAAAATGATTATTGAAGGATCATTGGTTCCAATGGTACTAATCTTTTGCAATGAATGCGGACACTCACATTATTTCAATGCAATGAAATTAGACTTAATATGAACGTCTTTCTATTCGGTGCAGGCGCATCTTTTGGGTCAGGAAATGTGTATCCCACACCACCTCCATTAGGCAATCAACTTTTTAACGCATTGGAAAGGTTATTTCCAACTTCTTGGGGATCATTACCAACTGATGTGAAGGACGTATTTCGAACGAACTTTGAACATGGGATGCAAGAAATTATTGACCGATACAATGCAGCAATCGCACCTTTAATGCAGCATATGGGAATTTACTTCTCTCGCTTTCGTCTATTTAATGATCAATCAAATCATTACAAGTCCTTAATTGAACACTGTTCAAATGAAGGTTTATTAGACCGTACAATATTCTCATCTCTTAATTATGAGTGTCTTTTAGAGATAGCTTGTTCAATGGAAAGCGTTCAAATAAACTACTTTGGAGATCCAGAGAAGGACAAAGCAGCCATTTACAAACTTCACGGTTCTTGTAACTTCAAGTCAGCTGGATTGGAACTCTCGCGAGGGGTTCAATTCAGTGGAGTTACTTTTGAAGGTGGTTTACAAATACTTCAACCAAATCAAGTTGCCCCTGTTTTTCGAGGTAACACAGGCCTATACCCTGCAATGTCGCTTTATGCGCAAAACAAACCTTTGAACGTAAGTCCAGCGGGTATCAATGAGGGGTTGAACAAGTGGAAAACTCATATTGAAAACGCAAGTAGAATAATTGTGATTGGTGTAATGCCAAATCGAGAGGACGAACATTTATGGTTACCAATAGCCAATTCTGATGCCGAATTTATTTTTGTTGGAGGAGAAGAGCAATACGATAATTGGGTCAACGAATTTCGAAACTCGAAGACAAACAAATATTTAGGTTTTACTTGGGAGCAAGCCAACGAAGAACTTCTCGAAGAATTAAGCGGTGTGTAACATATGCTATGAATGAATGGGGTTTTATCGGTGAGGATACTTTGGTGGCACTTGGAAAGCCGCCACGAATTGTAAATTTAATAATCGGTGTGGCTATGTGCGAGAGGAAAGGTTAGTGCATTCTAATCCCCACTCATCATAGCTGATTGTTATCCGCAATTGTAGAAAAGATTCCCTCGTTTCGAACCTCAGGTTCGGAATGCAGTGTGGGAACCTCCTGGTTCCTGTACCCTCGATCTTTTCATCTAATTGTCGGGCTACAAATGAATCAGAACTAACTCCTACTCATCAAAATACCATGAAATTCATATTCATCATACTAATACTAACCATAGTTAGTTGTGATAATTCTAAAGAAATCATAATTACTGACTTTTCTAAACCTGTTAATATCGCTCTTTATTCTCGTTCCGAACCTCCCAGCTGCCAACAACAAATAAACGCAAGTCCCCGTGAGAAAAAGATTTCCCTCGTTCCGAACCTCTGGTGTGGGCAGGGCGGAACCTCAACGACCCGTACTGAAATAAATGAGTCACAATTATAAAAGGATTTGAAGAAATTACAAGTAATCAGATGTTAAAGCTATTTAGACAAAAATATTTTGGATTAACTTGAATTTTGAAGCCACTATGAATCTATAATCTATGCTACTGTCTTATTATATATTATCTGTCTTACTTATCACGGTGAATATTTTACCGATTATAAACCATCAGCACTGGATGTTTAGGGTTTGGGAGTTTGGAAGGATTCAGATTGTGATATCTCAAATCATAATACTAACGCTGGGAATCTTATTTATAGAAGATAAAAGACTTCTATTTTGGGGAACAGTTTTAATGACTGGGGGTCTTATAATCAACAATATCATCATTCTCATTCCTTATACTATTGTATATAAGAGAAACAAGACTAAAAATATTCCGAAACATTCCAGTCCTATCTCTATAATATCTGCTAATGTTTATCAATTTAATGAACGGTACGAAGAATTGATAAAGTTAGTGAGAGAAGTTCAGCCAGATATCTTACTTACCATTGAATCTAATCAAGCCTGGGAAGAAGCTATGTCCGAAATTGAAGAGGAGTACACTTACTCCAAAAAAGTAGCTTTAGAAAATACATATGGTATTCATCTTTACTCCAAATTATCTATTAAAACTGTAGAGGTAAATTATTTTATTAAAGAAGACCTTCCCAGCATCGAAGCTACTTTGATCTCCGAGAATGGTTTATCATTTACCTTTTTTGGGGTTCATCCACCTCCTCCAAGCCCAACTGAGGAAGATAACTCTAAAGAGCGGGACGGGGAATTGCTTTCCATAGGTAAAAAAGTTAAAGAAACTAAAGGACCAGTAATTGTGGTTGGCGATTTCAATAATGTTGCTTGGGCTAAATCTTCCATTTTATTTAGAAAAACATCTGAATTAATTGACCCAAGAATCGGCCGTGGATTTGTTTCTACATATCATGCCAAATACAAATTGTTTAGATTCCCAATAGATCTTTTTTTTCATTCTTCTGACATTTTTATTGAAGAATTTAAAACACTTCGAAATATTGGAAGCGACCATCTGCCACTTTTCTGTAAATTTTTTATAAATCAAAAAGAAGTTGAGCAGGAAAAAGAAGTGGTTGAATTGGAAAAAGGAGAAGAAGAGAAAGTAGATGAAATGATAAAAGACGGGGTTGATGAGAAAAGTGATCGACCTAAAATTGCCACCGAAGATTAACAATATAACTTTATGGATTGGATATATAGTAACGAAGACCCGCTTGTTCAGACTTCTTCTCGTTCCGAACCTCTGGTTCGGAATGCATGGCGGAACCTCCCGGTTCCTGTGAGCTATTGACCGCTTTCGATTTTCCTCTCGTTCCGAACCTCTGGTTCGGAATGCAGTGCGGGAACCTCCTGGTTCCTGTACCCTCGATCTTTTTATTTAATTGTCGGGCTACAAATGAATCAGAATTAACCCCTACACATTAAAATACCATGAAATTCATATTCATCATACTAATACTAACCATAGTTAGTTGTGATAATTCTAAAGAAATCATAATTACTGACTTTTCTAAACCTGTTAATATTGCTCTTTCAGTAAATCCAGATAAAGCATACACCACAAAGTTATTAAGGGTAAGGGGGCAAGTTGATGATACAGTAATAGTTGGTGTTTGTGAAAAATGCCGAAGCTTCTATTTAAATGGAAAAATAGACACGTTATTTAATCCAGACTTCTATGGTGGTCAGGGAATGGATTCCACCTATTTTTACTTTGACCCATATAAATCGAAAAATGGTGAGCTAAAACTTACTTTTTCGATTCTTTAGTCTAGGTATTCCTCTCATTCCGAACCTCCCGGTTCCTGTGAGCTATTGACCGCTTTCGATTCGTAGCTCAACTGCAAAGTACCAAATAGAGGCTCTGCCTCAAACCCTCCCCCATTACCGAGATTCTTCTCTACCTCATGAAATTAACCTTTAGGGTACGTAACGAAAGAATAGTGATAGTGCTTTGAAAATTCGCAACGAGCCAAACACAAAACCGTTAGTGACTGCAATAGCATGATCTTTGTTGACTTTATTTGTATAGTAGCAACCAAGCTTGAAGAGGCTTCTTAAAGAGTAAATTATTAAAGGAGAAATAATATGAGAAAAATAATCGTCTTATCATTTATTTCATTAGATGGGGTAATGCAAGCGCCTGGCGGACCTGAGGAAGATACGTCAAGTGATTTCAAATATGGTGGCTGGACTGCACCGTATTTTCACGAAGCTGACGAAGCGGCTGGTAAACTCATGGCGAAACAGATGAAATCTGCAGATCTTCTTTTGGGCCGAAAAACATTTGAGATTTTTGCTGCCTACTGGCCTGAACATGCAGATATGTGGCCTGGCATCAACGATGTTACAAAATATGTGATGAGTAATACCATGGACAAATCAGATTGGAAAAACTCCGTTTTCCTAAAAACCGTAGATGACATCAAAAAGCTCCAGAATTCAGAAGGGTCTGATATCCAGGTTCACGGCAGCGGCAACCTGATCCAGACACTACTCAAACATGATTTGGTTGATGAGCTGTGGCTCAAAACGTTTCCAGTCACGCTCGGTATGGGTAAGCGTTTGTTTACTGAGGGCACTATTCCTGTAGCTTTTACATTAACAGACAGTTTGATTACACCAAATGGAGTGATTTTTGCTAATTACAAGCGAGCAGGAAAAGTCAAAACAGGTACTATTGGAGCCTAAATAAAAAATACCCTCAACCAAAAGCACGAACCGCTAACGTCAGCTAAGAAACGTTATCTTCAATTAAAAAAACAAATGAAAACCAAAATCATATTCTTTTCAATCATTGGGTTGTTATGGGTTTCCAATTCTTTCGCTCAAAATATTCGGGTGGATTCGATTGAAGCCCAAATTCATCAAATAATGAAAGACTTTGACATACCGGGACTTTCTATCGGTATTGTTCGAAATGATTCTATAATACATTCAAAAGGCTACGGAAACTTAGAGATCAATAATGAACGTCGCGTTAATGAAAACACAATTTTTGGAATCGGGTCCATTTCTAAATCTTTTACAGCTCTAACTTTAGGCATATTAGTTGATGAAGGCAAAATAGATTGGGATGACAAAGTTAAAGATTACCTGCCTTATTTTGAACTCTATGCACCTTACGTAACAGATAATTTTACCATCAGAGACTTACTCACCCATAGAAGTGGCCTTAAAGGTGTTAGTGGTGGAACACTTTGGTATCACTCCGATTACTCAAGAACTGAAATCATAAAAAAACTGAAATATTTAGAACCTGTTTCTGGTTTCAGGGAAAAGCCTGCCTATCAAAATGTGATGTTTGTAGTTGCTTCAGAGATAGTAAAAGAAATCTCAGGAATGACTTGGGATAATTTTTTAAAATCTCGAGTATTTGATAAACTAAAAATGACCCAAAGTACCTCTCTGTCTACAATAAGAGAAGCTAATTTGAATTTAGCACAACCTCATATTTGGAATGAAAATTATGAAAAAGTTGCCATAAAACAGGAAAAAGGAGATAACCTTGCTCCAGGCGGCTTTATTTATTCATCGTCGAACGAAATGTCAAATTACATGAGACTCTTGTTGAATGATGGAGTTTTTGGCAATGATACTATTGTTAGCCCGGAAATAATTAATGAAATTTTTAAGCCACAAATAATCTACCCAAGAGGTGGTGCCCCTTTTTACAATGAATTCACATCCTATGGTTTTGGCTGGTGGCTTACACCAAAGAATGGGCATAAAATAATTGAACATAGTGGTGGAATTGATGGCATGACTGCAAATCTTGTAATGATAAAAGACATGAACCTGGGGTTTGTAATTCTTACTAATGAAGCTGAAGAGCCTGCAACACGTTTATTGACTGCGAAAATATTAGAGGAGCTCTTCGATGATAAGTCGTATGACATTTATGCTCGGGTCAAAGACTATAGGGACAAGAATTTGAAAAAGCTAAAAGAATCAGCAGATCAAATAGAGAAAATTTCAAACACAATACCTTCATTAGAATTGAAAAAATACGCCGGAAAATACAGCGACAAAATGTATGGAGACATCACAATAAATTATACAGAGAATGGTGGATTAGAAATTTCATTTTCTCATACACCTATATTCAAAGGAAAATTAAAGCATTGGCATTTTGATACATTCAAAATAGACTGGAATGACATTCGCGTCCCTGATGGATTTTTAACATTCAATTTCAATTCAAAAAGAGAAATAGTAGGATTTTCCATCGACCAAGAAAATCTACTTGATGTTGATTTCGGAGAACTGGACATTTTGAGAAATAAAAACTGAGTATAAACACCGTTTAGGGGTTTGAAATTAAATCCGATTTCTCCCATTTTCTCCCTTAGAAAGGTTGAGATAAATTGAACAGTTAATGTAAAATTCGAGATATGAAAACGACACCCGAACATGATGCACGAATGGCGGAAATGACCTTTGCTTCGGTGTACCCTCATTATCTTACCAAAGTGGAAAAGAAAGGGAGAACGAAGGAAGAATTGCATCAGGTAATTGAATGGCTGACCGGTTTTAATGAAAAAAAGCTGAACCAACTCATTGAAGAAAAAGCAACTTTTGAACTGTTCTTTGAGAATGCTTCAATAAATCCTAATGCTCAATTCATTACAGGAGTTATCTGTGGCTACCGGGTAGAAGAAATTGAAAATCCGTTAACTCAACAAGTAAGGTATCTGGACAAACTGGTGGATGAGCTGGCGAAAGGTAAGAAAATGGAAAAGATTTTAAGAGTTGCTAAGTGAAGACGAAGAAACACTGCTCACAGCTACCACATGGCAAGAAATAGAAGATTTTTGCCAGGCTTTATCAAACCACCGCCTCTTTATTATATCTGTTTCTATACTCCACAGGAGACAGGCTCGTAATTTCTTTAAATACTCTTCGGAATGCACTGGCATCAGAGTAGCCAACCTCAAACATTATTTCCATAACTGTTTTTCTGCCCGCTTCCAGTAGTTTTTTAGCCGCTTCTACTTTTACCCGCTGTAAATATTCAAAGGGGGTGTTTCCGGTGGCTTCAATAAACCTTCGGTCGAATTGCCGCCTGCTGACAGCAAACTTGGAAGCCAAATGTCTAATAGATATTTTGTTATGCACGTTACTTTCAATGTAGTTCTGGGCTTCTTTCACTATTTCATCCTCGTGCATCTTCTGTCCTTTAAATATGATAAAGGCCGACTGGTTTTGCCGGTCCATTTCAATCTGAAATACTTTGGAACAATAAATAGCGGTTTGCCTGTCGTAATATTTCTCAACAAGGTAAATTATTAAATTCAGGAAAGAATAGGCACCGCCATTCGTATAAATTCCATCCTCATCTGTAATTAATTTATCCGTTTGTAAATCCAATTTTGGGAACATACTCCTGAAGTTATCCGCAACAGACCAATGGGTAGAGCAACTTTTTCCGTCCAGCAAACCGGAAGCTGCAAGCAGGAATGCACCCGTGCATATGCTTGCTACTTCGGCACCATCTTTATACTGTCTTTCAATCCAGTCAACCATTGCTTGGTTTCCCTTCACCGCTTCTTGATAATTGTGATTCAATGAAGGGATAATGATGAGATCGGTTTTGGCTATCACCGAAATATCGGTGTGTGGCTTCACGGTAAACAAATCGCCATAGAAGTCCACTTCTTTTGAAATGCCGGCCAATTCAATTTCAAACAATGATTTTCTGCCGTTTCCCTTCCAATACTCATTGGCTCTTGTAAATATGTTATAAGGACCAACAATGCTTTCCAAATTATTCTGTCCATCAGGAACGATGATAGTAAGGTGTTTCATAACATTTTTCTTACCAAGTTAGAAATTTATCTGTGTCTATATCAACCCGTTACAAAGTCTATTTTGCACACTATCAAAGTAACATTTAGACAGTATATTTGCTGTGCAGAATTTACACGAGCGGTTGACCTCAGACAAGCTCACAGATACCATCAAAAAATCTATAACTAAAAATTAAAAGCAAATGCAAAAAGAGATTTTACTTCATATGGTAGAACAAAGCCGGAAGGACTGTTTTAGAATCTTAAAAGACATAAATACAGATAACGCCGATTTTCGTTTAACGGAACAAACTGCATCAGTGGGTTTCATTTATAGACATATTGGTGAAGTGACAAATTTAATGGCTCAATTTTTTGGTTATAAAACAGGCGTAGAAGGAACAACAATGGGCCAAACAGATACAGGAAAAGGTTACGACCTTGAAACAAGTCGTATGCTTTTTGAAGAAAGTTACGCTACGCTTGAAAAGTTGGTGAATGAAACAGCAGATAATGAATGGCTTGAAGAAGTAGACACAAGTTGGTTTGGAACACTTTCAAGAATCAACCTTTTGGCAATCACACTCTTTCACAATTCTCATCATTGCGGACAAATAGCATCGGCTATTGTGAAGGGAAAAAAGTATTGAAAACTACCTGCATTGTCCAAAGGACTCCTTGGGAGAAACACAGAATCACTTAAAAAATCTATCTGAAATGAAAAATTCCGATCTTATTATCACAACAACTGCTGAAGCCAAACCGGGAAAAGAAGACATAGTTCAACAAGCGCTGTGTGATGTGGCAAAAGCTGCACATGCACAACCGGGCTGCATTGAGTATAATATTTTTCGGTCTACAGAAGATTCCGCCATTACAGTTAATTTCGAGCGGTGGGTATCAAAAGCAGAACGCGATACTTTTTTAGCGGGCACAGATGTGAAGAATTTCGCTTCGGCCGTATCAGGTGCGTTTGTTGAACCACCACGACCAATAACGTACGAGATATTGGACAAAACGTAATCTACAAGCAAAAAGTCTCGTTTTGTAGCCCTGCTGCGAAATGCTGAAAAAGTAGCTATCGCATTGAAAACGAGGGGAAAATTCTTATTTACTGCTCCTTATAAAAAATTGAATGGAAAGATACCTTGACAGGGCAACACTCCATGTCACTGGGAGCAAAAAAATACAAAGACTTATTATCTGAATCGGGATTATCTCTGATTGAAAAATTTGATAATGAAGGTAAGAACCACTATTACAGTGCTATTAAGATATGACAAGGATGTTTAAATGAGGCTCTGCTTTAACTTAAGACTGTTTAAGAAAGTGTAGCCTTTACTCCACCTATCTTGTATCAGGCTCCAAACTCTTATCCCCTTATTTCAGTTATTCTCAAAAGCCACAACTCCATCGAAAGCTAAAATTTAAGCGATGTAGCATAATCTTAATTGTCAAAACGAGGAGAAAATGAATAAACTATTTTTCTTTTGGGGAGAATTGAAATCAACCTTCTGGTTTATCCCCGTGCTCATGATTGTAATAGCTATCGGCATGGCTTTGGGATTTCTATACTGGGACAATCATCTGGAAATTAAACAGGATGGCATTGCGGCTTTTCTCTTCGTAGGGAGTTCCGATTCTGCCAGGATAATACTGTCAACCATCTCCGGAGCCATGATTACAGTAGCGGGAACGGTGTTTTCAATTACCCTTGTTGCCCTGACCCTGGCTTCCTCACAATTTGGCCCGCGACTTATCCGGAATTTTATGTACGACCGCATTAACCAGGTTGTCCTTGGTTCATACATTTCCACCTACATCTACTGTTTAATTGTATTGAATACGATCACAGGCGAGGATCAGACAGGATATATCCCCGCACTTTCCATTTTGGTTGCATTAATTGCAGCTTTAGCAAACATCATTCTGCTCATTGTTTTTATACATCATATTGCAGTAAGCATTCAGGCCGGAAAAGTGACCTCCGGTATAACAAAAACTCTTTTTAAAAATATACAAACGCTTTATCCTGAAAAGCTGGGAGTGGAATCAGAGGAGGAGCAGGAAGTTAAGGAGGCTTTAGTTAAGTCCAATTTCAAATTTAGTACAACGATGTCTGTCCACGAAAATGGATACCTGCAATATGTAGATCATGACTCTCTGGTAAAGGTAGTTTCACAGTTAAATAGCTTGTTCGAAATACATCATCGTCCGGGAAGTTACATTGTCAAAGGCGAAGCTCTTGGGATGTTTTACACCGATCATCTCTTGAATGACCCCGTGATCAAAAAAATACAGTCCAATTTTATTATGGGTGAAAGCCGAACTTTGCAGCAGGACACAGAGCATTCTATTCATCAAATGGTGGAGATAGCTTCAAGAGCATTATCTCCCGGCATTAACGATCCCTATACTACCATCGCTTGTATAGATAATCTGACTTCAATTATGTCTTATTTATCCAGTGTCAGGTTGCCTTCAAAATATCGGTACGACAAAAATGAACGTTTAGTGATTATTGCTGAAACCCTAACCTTCGAAGGAATGCTGGATGCAGCTTTCAACCAGATACGGCAATTCTCTAAAAACAGCCCGGCAGTTGTTATACGTTTAATGGAAGCACTAGTGACTATTGATCGCCTTGCTACAAGCAACCGTCATAAAAAAGCTCTCAAAAAGCATGCAGAAATGGTTTTAAATATGGCAGAAAATTCATTCAGTGAACCAAACGATTTAAAGGATCTAAAAGAAAGAAGCAGGTTAATATCAGGGCTTTAACAAGTCCAGGCTTTGTTTTTTATCCGTGTGAAGTTGTGCTTTTAGTGCCTCTACCCCATCAAATTTTACTTCATCACGGATGCGATCTATAAACCGTACCTGAATTTTATCTCCATAAATTCTCTTGTCAAAATTGAAAATATTAACTTCAAGCGTTTTCTCTTGTCCATCGAAAGTGGGGCGAATCCCGATGTTCATCATTCCGCCAAACCACTCTCCTTCAACCCTCACTTTTACAGCATAAACTCCGTTTTTCGGTACTACTTTATTCTCATGTTCTGGCTGAATATTAGCGGTTGGGAAACCGATTTGTCTTCCTCTTTCCGCGCCATGCATCACAATTCCATTGAGCAAGTAAGGACGGCCTAAAAATATAGAAGCCTTCTTAACATTCCCCTCTTCCGCCAAAATTTTCCTGATAACCGTACTACTGATAGTTGTATTTCCCATCTCTTTTTTGGTGACCACATACGTATCAAAATCTAACTGCGCACCCAATTTCTCAATCGTCTCAATAGTACCTTCACGGTCGCGACCAAAGTGATGATCGTAGCCAATCACGAATTCAGAAACACCCACTTTTTTGTAGATGATACCCCTCACAAATTCCTCTGAACTCAAAAGCGAGAAGTCGCGGTCAAAAGGAATAACCAGCAACATATCTATGCCATAATCTTCCATTATTTCGGAACGCTCCTGCAGGGTAGTAAGTAATTTTATCCCCCCTTTTCCCGGATTTATAATCTCCCGGGGATGCGGATCGAAAGTAACCACAACGCTTCGAGCGTCTCTTTTTTTGGCTTTGGAAACAACGGAATCAATAAGCGCGCGATGCCCCTGATGAACACCATCAAAAGTACCAACGGTTATCACCGTATTGGGAGCGTGTTCTACATTTTTAAGGTGAGTGAGTTTAGCCATCGCTTTCTAATTTATCTCCGAGTTCATGAGGAGTTAAGGCCTTTTCAGAAGAAAAACTTCCAATATGTGTGCGTTCCAAAGCACTGAGATGCCCTCGTGAATCTAAAGCTATTCCAAGGTCATGGGCAATAGAACGAATATAGGTTCCCTTACTACATTTTATTCGGATGTGAAGCCTGGGTGGTTCATACCGGATAATCTCGCTTTCAAAAATAGTAACCGTACGGGGTAGCCTTTCTACTTCTTTTCCTTGTCGGGCAAGTTCGTAGAGTTTTTTCCCTCCAAATTTCAAAGCCGAGTACATGGGTGGAGTTTGATCAATTTCACCAGAAAAAAGTTCATCCAGTTTTGTTTGAATATGCTCTTTGGTGATGTGGGCGTAATCAGCTGTTTCGGTGAAATCAGTTTCAGCATCGTAGCTGGCGGTTGCGGCTCCGAAGGTAATTTCCCCGACATAGGTTTTTGGCATTTCCTGAATCTGAGAAATTGATTTTGTGGCCTTCCCCGAACAAAGAACAAGTAATCCGGTTGCCATAGGATCAAGTGTTCCCGCATGGCCTACTTTCTTCACTTTGATTCGGCTTCGTACAAATTTCACCACATCAAAGCTGGACCAATCTTTGGGTTTGTTCAACAAAAAAATAGCACCTGAATTGAAATCCGCTTCCTGAGCAGGTAAATTTTCCTTATCAAATACCGGAATTTGATCCAAAGGGAGCACTTTGGCCATTAGTTATTCTCTGTATTATCAGGATCTTCTTGAGGGATATCTGCCTTTTTTAAAAGCTTTTCCATCCTGTCGATATACTCTGCCGATTCATCTGTATAGAAATGCAACTCTGGTATTTTCCGTACCTGATTTTTAATCTTTGAAGCTAAATCAAATCGTATTTCCTGCACATGTTCATCAATAAATTCATAAACGGGCTTTTCGTCTCTTCCCGGTGCAAATACGCTTAAATATACTTTGGCTATAGAAAGATCATCAGTCAAAACCACATTTGTAACCGTTACAAATGTGCCTTCAGGCTGATAATTTTTTTGGAGGATGTTTCCGAGGTCTCGCTTAATAACTTCGGCAAGACGTTTTGGTCTGAAACTCATAATATTAAACCGTTTTTGAACTGAATAAAATAATAACCCTGACAGGGTTTCTTTAAAGCTGCTAATGGCCTGTGAAGAGTTAACCCTGTCAGGGTTAGATACCAGAAAAGATTATCCTGCGGAATCTTCCAGTGTTCGTTTCTCTTCGGTAATCTTATAGTTCTCAAACTGATCACCAACTTTAATGTCGTTATATCCTTTAATGCTGATACCACACTCGTATCCTGATGCAACTTCTCTAACATCATCCTTGAAGCGTTTAAGAGCGTCAATTTCACCATTATAGACAACTACACCCTCACGAACAATTCGAACAGGATTATTTCTCTCAACTTTACCTTCGGTTACATAACAGCCGGCTATGGTACCAACTTTAGAAACTTTAAAGATTTCCCGAACCTCAACAACTCCGGTAATTTGTTCTTTCAGGGCAGGTGAAAGCAATCCTTCGAGTGCGTCTCTAACCTCATCAACAGCGTCGTAAATAACACTGAACAGGCGAACATCAATTTCTTCACTTTCCGCGAGCTTACGAGCCTGTGTAGTGGGGCGAACCTGGAAACCAATAATAATGGCATCAGATGCGGAAGCAAGTAGAACATCAGATTCAGAAATAGCGCCAGCTCCGGTATGAATAATATTCACCGAAACTTCTTCGGTGCCTAACTTCTGAAGTGATCCGGAAAGTGCTTCGATAGAACCATCCACATCTGCTTTTATAATGATGTTAAGTTCGGAAACTTCACCAAGCGCAAGACGGCGTGAAATATCGTCGAGCGTCATGTGCTTAGTAGATCTCATTGCCTGCTGCCTTCTGATTTGCTTACGCTCGCTGGCAACTTCTTTGGCCGTTCTTTCATCTACAGCAACAATTAATTTATCACCAGCCTGAGGCATTCCATCAAATCCTGTAAGCTGAACTGGTGTAGACGGCCCTGATTCTTTGACGCGTGATCCACGATCATTTTCCATCGCACGTACACGGCCATAACTTGATCCTGCTACAAATGGATCCCCAATTTTGAGGGTTCCTCCCTGTACAAGAATATTGGCCACAATTCCTTTTCCTTTATCCAGTCTTGCTTCAAGTACAACACCATCTGCACGGCGGCCTGGATTGGCTTTTAACTCAAGCAATTCAGCTTCTATCAATACTTTTTCGAGTAAATCTTCTATTCCCTGACCAGTATGAGCGGATACCTCAGCGTACTGAATTTGACCGCCCCAGTCTTCCACAATCACATCGTGCTCAGAAAGTTGCTGCTTAATTTTGTCTGGATTAACTCCCGCCTTATCAATTTTGTTGATAGCAACCACCAAAGGCACATCGGCTGCTTTGGCGTGATTTATAGCCTCAATAGTCTGAGGCATCACGGAATCATCAGCGGCAACCACAAGAATAACAATATCGGTAGCCTGAGCACCACGAGAACGCATGGCTGTAAAAGCTTCGTGACCCGGTGTATCCAGGAAGGTTATTTTCTTTTCGTTGTGAATTACTTCATAAGCACCAACGTGCTGCGTAATACCACCGGCCTCACCAGCGGCAACACGTTCTTTACGGATATAATCAAGCAGGGAAGTTTTACCGTGATCAACGTGACCCATAACGGTAATAATTGGTGCGCGAGGTTTAAGGTCTTCCTCAGCATCCTCTTCGATGGTGAGCTCCTCACTCATATCTTCGGCATCGATAAATTCAACATCTTTGCCATATTCTTCGGCAACCAATTCAATAGTACCGGCATCAAGTCTTTGGTTGATGGTAATCATCAGACCAATACTCATACAAACCGAAATAATATCATTAACACCTACATCAAGCAGATCGGCAAGTTCATTCGCGGTGATGAACTCAGTGGTTTCAATAACCCCTGATTCCAATTCTTCCATTTCCGCCTGTTGTTGCAGTTCCTCATCACGGTCCTCCTTACGTTGGCGGCGGCGTTTTGAGCGCTTACTCCCCACGGTTTTAGAAGATTGCATCTTCTTCATGGTTTCGCGCATCATCTTGTCTACATCAGTTTCGGCTACCTCGGTTGTCTTAGCCTTTCTTTTCCGTGGCTTTTTCTTATCGTCGTCAGATTTAGTTTTTGCAGCCGGGGTTTTGGGCTTTGTAGAATCAACCTCAATATCTTTACGGCGTTTTCTCTTTTTGCGAGTTTTACTATCTGAAGATAAGTCACTTGTAAAAGCTGTTTTTCCAAGAACTTTAGTTCCTTTTAACTTCCCCGCAGAACCCCTGATAATTTTTTCTTCTTCGGTTTCCTTAGGCTTTTTCTCCGCCTCAGGCTCCACTTCTTCATCTTCATCTTCATCTTCATCTTCTTCATCTTCATCTTCAACTTCATCTTCTTCAAGATCGGAATCTTCACTTTCTTCGTCTACTGCTTCCTCTTCATCCAGGTCCTCATCATCCTCAACTTCTTCATCAGTTGGAGTGACAGTTTCGGGTTCGGGTTCGGGTTCGGGTGCTGGTTCGGCTTTCTTTTCTTCTTCTTCTTCTTCCTCTTTCTCAGCAGCTGGTTTTTCCTGCTCCTCTTCGATCTCATCAAGAGGCTCCAGAGCCGGTTCAACTTTCTCTTTTGCAACGGGTTCCTGAGTTGGTTCGTCCTCTTCAGGTTCAACTTCACTAACTTCATCAAGTGGTTCAAGCACATTATCAAGCGTAACGCTGTCGTTGCGTTGATTCATCATGTGACTTCTGCGGCTTTCATATTCTTCCCGGGCGCGTTCATGATCAACACTTTTCGCTTTGTCTTCACCATAAACACCTTCAAGGGCCGAATACATTTCCGGCGTAATCTTAAAGTTCGGACGGTTTGCTGCTTCAAATCCTTCTTCAGCTAATGTATCTACAATCGATTGTGTAGCTACATTAAATTCTGAAGCAACTTTAAATAAAGGTTTTGGTCTTTTAGACGACATATATAATGTTTAAATATTGAGCCTGTTAAACTAAGAATTTTATTAGGTAATTGCCGATTAAGACTCATCTTCGAATTCGTAGGCAATTACTTTCATAATCTTTTCAGCAAGCTCTAAGTCAATTTTCTCGTTTGTTCTGCTCACTAATTCTTCTGCATTCAAATCTAAAACGGCACGTGCAGTATCACAGCCGATTTCATGTAGCTGAGCAATGGCATCTTCACCGAAATCTTCAGCAAATTCATCAATGTCGATATCATCCTCTTCTTCCACTTCACGGAATACATCAATTTCAACCTCAGCCAGTTTGGAGGCAAGGCGAATATTAACCCCTCCTTTACCAATAGCTTTAGATACTTCGTCAACCGGTACCAATACATTGGCTTGTTTTTCATCCGGGCTGAGTTCCACTTTCAGCACCTGGGCAGGCTGAAGAGCTCGTTTGATAAATTCAAATTTATCCTGGGTGAAATTGATGACGTCAATATTCTCGTTTTGCAATTCCCGAACTATGGCATGAATTCGGATTCCCTTCATGCCAACACAGGCACCCACAGGGTCTACTCTTTCATCATGTGAGAGAACCGCAACTTTAGAGCGATCGCCCGGTGCACGCGCAATGCGTACCAGTTCAATAATTCCATCAAATACTTCAGGAATTTCATTCTCAAATAATCTTTCCAGGAACAGCTCAGAAGTCCTTGAAATAATTACGGTAGGATTTCCATTTCGCATATGAACACCGGTTACAACAGCGCGAATGGTATCGCCTTTGCGGTAACGGTCTTTATAAATTTGCTCACTTTTAGGAAGTAACAATTCAATTCCATTGTGATTTACAAGGATGTCTTTATTGTGACGAACCTGATACACATCGCCTAAAATAATCTCGCCTACACGGTCGGTGTAATCTTCGTAAATATTGTCTTTCTCGATTTCACGGATGCGTTGTGCAAGCTGCTGACGTGCCATTGTAACCGCACGGCGGCCAAAATCTGTAATCTGAATTTCTTGCGCAAGCTCATCATATAACTCGATATCGGGATCAATTTTGGCTGCATCTTCAAGAGAAATTTCCGCAACAGGATCGTTTAATTCATCCGCGGGAACTACTTCCTGAACATGGAGAATCTGAATCTCGCCCCGGTCGGCGTTCAGAATAACCTCAAAAGAATCGTCGGTTTCATATTTCTTGCGAATCATGGTTCTGAAAACATCTTCCAGAATAGAAAGAAGCAAGTCACGATCGATGCCTTTTTCGTGTGCAATTTCGGCAAACGAGGATATAATCTGTTTTGATAAGTCGTTTTGCATCAGCTTGAATAAATTAAAATTAGATTACAGGAATTATTTTTGTTTCTACGATGGCATCGAATGGTATTTCTATTTCTTTCTCATGCTCATCAGTAATTGCAACACTTTTTTCTGATAGCCTGGTAATTACACCTTCTATCTTCAGATATTTATCCGAGTTCTTGTACTTTACTAAAGCAACCCGGCCTACATTTTTCTTGTACTGCCTTTTGTCGTTCAAAGGCCGGCTTAATCCCGGCGAAGAAACATTCAGACGATATTTATGATCAAATATTTCATGTGCTTCAATCAAAAAACCGAGTTCTTTACTGATTTTCGCACATTCATCGAGTGTAACTCCCCGTTCTTCAGCATCCAGATACGCCCAAACTTCGGTTTGTCCACCGCCGGTTTTGAGTTCTACATCAACCAGAAAAAGCCCCAGCTCTTTTACCAGAGGGGCCGCTAAATCCGTAATATTTTGGGTGATATCTATCTGCATTTATGCCAAATTCAGGAACAAAAAAAAGCGAGTGCCTTGCGACGCTCACTACAGAAAAGAAGGTAGCCTTATTTCGTATAAATTTCAATGAATCAAACCCAAAGGAAAGCTAATCATTTGGAACCGCAAGGGATTTTCTAATGGTTATGTTTTTGCTTAAGCAGTTTTTGGCTTAGCTTGTTGTCTATCTTAAAATTCCAACCGATTGTTATGAAACCATTATATTTTGAAACAAGAACTATTTTCCTGTTTGTTATCCTATTCTCGCTCACAGCTTGTGGAGGTGAATCAAACAAAAAAAAGAATTCAGAACGTGGCCGGCAGCTCGATTTTACGGAAGAGGTTACTTTTGTACGGAATGATGGTTCCGAAATCTCAACTATCCGCGCTGCTTTAGCCGATGACCAGGAAGAAAGAAATCAGGGGCTGATGGATGTTACCAATCTCCCTAATGATGCGGGAATGCTTTTCATCTTTCCGGAAGAAGATGAACTTAGTTTTTATATGGCAAATACTCCCCTGCCACTCGATATAATTTTCGTGAATAGCGACAGTACTATTGTTCGAATTCACCATAATACGGAACCATTTAGCAACGAACAGTTATCATCAGATGAACCGGCTCAGTACGTGGTAGAAACCAATGGCGGATATTGTATTTCAAATGATATTCAGGAAGGAATGAAGGTGCTTTTTTAACTGGTTTTTCCAGTCACTATTTTTTAAACAGGCGCTCGTATCCGTGATAAGGACGAAGAGGGATGAGCTCGAATTCGATCATTTCACTTTTCACCAACGGTAAGGTTGCCAGTTTCTCGGCGGCTTCTTTAAGGTCTGCACATTCAAGAATAAGAACCGCCTCTGCTTTATCATCCCGGAAATACATTTCCCGTATCACTCCCTCTTTATACAATTGCCACCCCTGTTTTGCTTCGCCTCTCAGATGTGGTGCAAAATCTCTTGAAGTTAATGTCGGAGTTTCTTTCTGAATGGCTAATATTTTCATCTCGGTTTAAGGTGATTTGCTGTTTACCAAATCAAAAACGGATTAATGCTCAACTGCGGCGTACTCTTTCAAGTAATCCATCACTTTTTCCACATTTTGCTTTGACCCAATGTAGATCGGCGTTTGCTGATGAATGGCTGTCGGCTCCAGCTCCATAATTCTGGTCTCGCCATTTGTTGCCACTCCACCGGCCTGTTCTATAATAAAAGCGAGTGGATTACATTCGTACATCAACCGGAGTTTTCCGTTGGGATATCGCTTGCTGTGCGGATAAATAAAAATACCTCCCTGTATCAACGTCCGGTGAATATCCGCTACCATAGAACCAATATATCTGGCCGAATAAGGACGCCCGGTTTCAGGATCTTCCCCCTGACAGTATTTAATGTATTTTTTGAGCCCCAAATCCCAGGAATTATAACTGCCTTCATTTATACTGTAAATACCACCATGATCCGGCATTTTAATTCTGCGTTCACACAAAATGAATTCTCCAATACTTGGGTCAAGAGTAAATAAGCTAACCCCAAGGCCTGTAGTATAAGCCAGCGTGGTACTTGATCCATAAAGTACATAACCTGCGGCTACCTGTTTTACACCCGGCTGTAATGCGTCTTCTTCACGAATGGTGGGGTCAAAACGGGGTTCGCGCATATAAACCGAGAAAATACTTCCAATCGATACATTAACATCTATGTTTGAAGATCCATCGAGAGGATCGAGGTACACAATATATTTTCCACCCTTTGTACTTAACTTTACGATTCCGTCATTTTCTTCGGAAATTACCATACAAGTTATTAGCGACCGGTCTAAGGCTGAAATTAGTTGCTGATCGGCAAATAAATCAAGCTTCTTTACGGATTCTCCATGAATGTTTTTTGAACCATCCAGGCCAAGGATGTTGGTGATTCCCGCTTTATTTACCTCTCTCGAAATTATTTTTGCCGCTAATCCAATATCCCTGAGTAACTGAGAAAGTTCGCCGGTTGCGCCTGCAAACCTGTTTTGCGATTGAATGATGTATTCTTCTAAAGTTACCAGCCGAGTTTCTCTTTTGTCTACCATGTTATTTATTCGTTTGGAAGCGCTTTTCTATTAAATATAACTATGTTCTTATCACAAAATCTGTGCCATTGAGAAATTTTAATCAAACTTCTATTAACTCATTATATAGTTTCCGGGCTTTTTCTTTTAATTCCTCAAGAGTTCCATCGTTCAACACTATAAAGTCACTGAGATGAACCAGCGCATCAAAATCGGGCTGTTTTTTAATGCGGGAGACTATTTGCTCTTTCTTCGCATTATCGCGCATCATCACTCGCTGTGTTCTTTTTTCCTCCTTAGATAGTAACAAAATTACATAATCGAAGTTCTCAGGCCGGCCTTCATTCAATAAAATAGCTGCTTCATTTGCGAAAATCTTAACACCTTCTTTTTCTTTTTGATTGGCTAAATTGCTCGTTTTTTTACGGAGCACCGGATGAACGAGAGCGTTCAACTCTTCTACTCTTCCCTTTTCGAAAGCTTCTCGTGCTAAATATTCACGATTTAGTTTGCCATCGATATATGCCCCTTCCCCAAAAACATTTTTAATCATTCCCCGAAGATTTTCATCATCATTCATTAGTTGCTTAGCAAAATCATCCGCATACAAAACGAAAGCACCCAGTTTCTCCCATTCCTTACAAAAAGTAGTTTTTCCTGAGCCAATTCCTCCTGTAATGCCAACTTTTATCATGCTTAATTTTAGATTCACTTCTTGCTGGAAGCTAATACCCCAAAATTTATTTATACAATATCATCATTTAATACCGGATAGTCTGTGTTATAATGCAACCCACGGCTTTCTTTTCGCTGCATAGCGGCTCGCACAATCATATAACCAACACTCACTAAATTTCTGAGTTCACATAATGGCACGCTCACTCTTGTGCGATTATAAAAATCTTCCACTTCTTCATTCAATAATTCTATACGCCGCATAGCGCGTTGCAGGCGAAGATTACTCCGTACAATACCAACATAATCCCACATTATTTGCTTTAATTCCTGCCGGTTATGCGAAATGAGAACCCATTCTTCCGTATTCACTGTTCCGCTTTCATCCCATTCCGGGAGATCTTCTCTGAACGAAATATCCTCGATTTGTTCTGATGCTTTTTTAATCGCTCTGTCTGCAAAAACCAGCGATTCCAGCAAACTATTCGAAGCTAACCGATTTGCGCCATGCAACCCTGTACTCGCCGTTTCGCCGCAGGCAAATAGCTGGTGGATAGTAGTTTGCCCGTGTAAATCAGTAGAAATTCCGCCGCAGGTATAATGTGTAGCCGGTACTACGGGAATTTGGTCTTTGGTGATATCGAGTCCGTAGCGCAAACACGTTTCATAAATCGTGGGAAATTCTTCCATAATTTCATCCGCATTCAAATGTGTGACATCTAAATAAACCGATTCATCTCCTCTTTTCTTTAACTGATGATCAATTGCCCGCGCCACAATATCACGGGGAGCAAGCTCTTTTCGTGAATCATATTCAGCCATAAAAGCTTCACCGGCTGAATTTCTGAGAACTCCTCCAAAACCCCGTACAGCTTCAGAAATCAAAAAAGAATTCGCTTCCGGAATATTTAAACTGGTGGGATGAAACTGCACAAATTCCATGTTATCTATTCCGGCTTTTGCGCGGTAAGCCATCGCGATTCCATCACCTGTGGCGATAGGCGGATTTGTGGTGTGCAGATAAACTTCCCCCGCTCCACCCGATGCCAAAACGGTTACTTTTGCAAGTATCCGCCGAACAAGATCGTTTTTTTCGTCCAGCACATAGGCTCCGTAACAATGAATATCATCTGCTTTTTCGGTGTCTTCTCCCAAGTGATGTTCGGTCAGTAATTCCATCGCAAAATGGTGCTCAAAAATTTCAATATTGGGATGATTCCTGACTTGCTTCACCATCACATTTTCGATTTCAAAACCGGTAGCATCCGCGGCATGAATAATCCGGTTTTCAGAGTGGCCGCCTTCTCTTCCCAGATCAAGCTTTCCATTTTTTTTGGTGAATTGGACTCCATAATCAATCAATTCCTGAATCAGGCGCGGCCCTTCTCTCACTACCAACTCTACCGCTTCTTTATTGCATAAACCTGCTCCGGCAGTTAAGGTATCCTGAATATGTTTTTCGAAAGAATCATCCCCCGAACCTAAAACGCCGGCGATACCGCCCTGAGCATAAGCGGTATTTGCCTCCATCATTTCCCGTTTGGTAACTACCGCAACTTTCCCCAATTCCGCTGCTTTCAGCGCAAAAGTAAGTCCGGCAATTCCACTGCCGATAACGAGAAAATCGAAGTTATTGGTTGGCATCCTGAAGCAGATAAGCTTTAATAAATTCATCGAGGTCGCCGTCCATTACTCCATCCACATCAGAGGTTTCATAATTAGTTCGGTGATCTTTCACGCGCCGGTCATCAAACACGTAGCTTCTTATTTGTGACCCCCACTCGTTTTTCCCTTTCGAGCCTTCGAGTTTCGCTTTTTCCGCTTCTTTAATTTCCTTCTCTAACTCATAAATGCGGGATTTCAGAAGCACCATCGCTTTCTCCCGATTTTGAAGCTGGGAACGTTCTTGCTGGCATTCAGCAACAACACGTTCTCTCCTGCCGTCAGATAATTCTCCTTCCCAAATTAGGCGTACGGCCGTTTCAACTTTATTTACATTCTGCCCACCAGCACCACTGGAGTGAAATCGCTGAAGCTCCACTTCGCTTTCGTTGATGTTAACTTCAATGGTATCATCAATGAGGGGAGCCACAAAAACAGAACAAAAAGAGGTATGCCGCCGGGCGTTGCTATCAAATGGAGAAACGCGCACCAGCCGGTGAACGCCACTTTCAGCTTTGAGAAATCCATAGGCGTTATTTCCCTGCACTTCAATGGTAGCACTTTTTAAACCAGCTACTTCGCCTGTCTGATAGTCAATATTAAATACTTTGAAGCCCGATTTTTCCGCCCAGCGAATGTACATACGGTACAGCATTTCAGCCCAATCCTGACTTTCTGTTCCCCCGGCTCCGGGATTGAAGTTTACCACGGCATCACGATGGTCATCATCGCCGCTGAGCATATTCTGCAATTCTAAATCTTCAACTCCCTTTTTGAGCTTTATGTACTCCGCCTGAAGTTCACTCTCCACATCTTCGCCCATTTCCTGGAATTCCAGGAATACATTGACGCTCTCACGTAATTCGTTCAGTTTATCCCATCTTTCTACCAGGCTCTTTTCATGATCTATTTCTTTCATAATAGTTTGAGCCTTGGCTGGATCATTCCAGAAATTTGGATCCTGAGTGTGTTCGGTTTTCTCTATTATTCGAACTTTGCGTTTATCGTAGTCAAAGATACCTCCTGAGCGCATCCACGCGCTCATAAAGGTCATGTAAATGATCGGTATTTATTGCCATTATATTTTTTTATTTGAAAAGATCAGTCTTTTCTGCTGCTGCTTACCAGAATAATTCCAATGGCGAGCCCGGCTAAAAAAGCGATACCCAAGCCTTGTTCAGGATGAGAACGAACATATCGCCTTGCATTGCGATATTCGTGACGCATAGCGCGTTCTAAACCTTCACGTTCGTATTGCAAACGATCTATTAGTGCATCGTACGTATGTTCAGCCTGTTCCTGAATGGAATCTGCCGCATCATAAACGCTGTCTTCGATATCTTTTCTGATTTTGGAATTCTTTTTTGATGTAGCCATAATTTTAAATTGTGAGTTCTATAATACAAATTTGAAAATATATCTTCCTATAGTATTCCTGCCTAATTTAGCATGATTTGTGCCCAATTAATTCCTATATATTGAAGGATATAAAAAATTGAACATAAATTTTTTTCCTAAAAATTTCAGTAACCATATAGTAATTTAGTCGTCGCATGAATAGCAGAAGGAATTTTATAGAGTGTATTATCAGCTTAATCATCTGTGGTAAGTGCTAAATGCAGAAATTTGAGAATTCAGATATACAAGTTGTTGAAGATATCTTAGCCGGTAAACCGAATCTATACTCAAGTCTTATAAATAGATACGCACCTATGGTTTTTCATATAGTGCGCAGGTTTGTAAAGAATGAGGATGAAGCTGAAGAATTGGCCCAACAGATTTTTGTAAAGACATATGAGCGGCTGGAAACTTTTGATGCAAGATCGAAATTCTCTTCATGGCTTTATGTTATTGGAATGAATCATTGCCGAGATTATGCAAAAAATATACGCAGGCAGAACAAGAATTTTAGTGAGATGCAAAGCTATGAACTCGATGACATTTTAAGCCATACTGATGCGCCAGATCATGAGGTAGAAAGTATAGAAATAAATGCAATTTTAAGTACAGCCCTGATATCCATAACTCCTGATTTTGCAGAAGCTTTTTTAATGAAATACCGAGATGGTTTTACTTATAAGGAAATGTCGGAACAGCTGAACGTAAATGTAAATGCTCTTAAGCAACGTGTGCACCGTGCACGAGGTGAATTAAGAGATTTCATGAATAATAAAATGTAAAGGCAATCATGAACAAAATAGAATTACTCCAAAAATTTTTGGATGAAGAATTATCTCCTGATAAAGAGAAGGAAGCACTTCATATAATAGCTGATGATGATGAATTAAGGTCCGCTATGCACTTCGATATATTCCTTCGTAAATCTATTAGTGCCCCCGAATTTTCAAGCACTTCTTTTGAAGTACCTGATGGTTTTACGAACAAAGTGATGATGCAAATAAAGCAGAAGGAAGAAACTTCACCCCAAGTTTATCATTCACCCTTCATCAACAAGATTTCTGAATGGCTTGAAGCTTTTTTCACTCCCAAAAACTTTCAACTAAGGCCAGCTTTTGCTTTATGTTTAATTTTGATGGTAATCATGCTTCCTGCTGTGCCATTTTATTTCACCCAACCAAGTAATGTAGTTGATTCTACTAATGAACAGTCTTTTCAAGCTCAAACTATATCAGAAAGGGAAGATTATGTGATGGTGCGGTTTGTATATGTAGATGATAATGCTAAAAACATTTCTATTGCGGGAGATTTCAATAATTGGAATCCCGTCTCTTTAACCAGAAAGCAGGTAAATGGCCAAGAAGTATGGACTGGATTTGTAACCATGCCACGAGGAGAAAATAAATATATGTTTATAGTGAATGATGATAAATGGGTAACTGACCCGCTTGCCAATATGTATGAGGATGATGGATTTGGCAATAAAAATGCGCTTATATATCTATGAGTTTAAAATCTTACGTCATGATAATCTCAACCGTCTTAGTCCCTATGATTTCTCAGTCTCAGGATGTCCAAATGACTCTAATGTCTGAGCTAAGAGCTGGTTACTCAACCAACACATATCTTAATCCTTTTTTTTCTGAATGGGATAGAACCTACAATTCAGGATATGGGCTTGCATCAACTTTTGGACAACTTTCGTGGGATAAAGGAAACCACAATATTGAAATAAGTGGTGGTTATGTTTACGAGCCGTTTTTTAATAATCAAGCTGCCTGGAGGGGGTATCTTGCTTATGCAAAATATGTCGGACAAGTTAATCCGAATATACATGCTGGTGCTAACATTGGAACAAGCAGCTTTCAATCCAACTTCACAAGAAGCTTACACTGGATTCAACCTTTTGTCACTTGGTTTCCATCCGCTTTCACTTCATTGAACTTGAAAGTTGGATCGAACTTCAGGGAATATGTTGGTTATCAGGATAGTTTGGACTCTAAAAATCGTATTGATTCCTATGCTCTGGAAATTGAGTCATGGCCGGGATTCCGCTGGCAAATAAAGGGAGGCATTTATGGAAGTTTGGAAAATATACCTGCCATTCAAGATGGATTATCTGCTGCCGTTTCGGTGGGTCATTTGTTTCCTAATGGAAGTAAAATAACTTCTGAATTACAGTTCATTAGTTATAATTCAGAGACAACTGTTACCATAGATTCGGGAAATGAGCCGGGACGACCTCCCACCGGACCACCTACAAACACAACAGATACTCAAACTATAAACGATCAGATTTATAAGCTCAAGCTGGAAGGGGCATATCCTCTCAGAAAAAACATTTCTCTGTTTATAGCATCAGAAAAATCTTTATATCAATCTTCAGCCATAGAAAATGCTATTGGGGATGTGCAAATTTCGGGTGGTATTCGGCTTAGCCTCAATCCTACACTACCCACCTCCGGTAAAAATAGTGTTTACCCCAAATGGGTGGAAAAGCCTGACAAACAATCTTTAAGAGTAAAATATCGAGGTAAGGGAAATCTATTTTTGATTGGAGATTTCAATAATTGGCAGAAACCAGGAATACCGTTGATTGAAGTGGGGAAAAATATTTATAAAACAGAAATGGAACTCGAAGCAGGCATCTATGAATATAGAATTTTGCTTATAAATGGTACCGAACAAGAATGGATAGAATTTTCGAATAATATTTACACAATTAAAGACAGCTTCGATGGTACTAACGCCGTTTTAATCGTGGAATGAGTAATTAAAATCACATGAAAAAAATAATAAATTTAGTATCTGTTCTCGTAAAACTGGCTTTGCTGTCTATGCTCGGTCTATTTCCTGCATCCAGTTATGGCCAACAAACTTCCTTTTCGATTTTATCTGAAAAAGCCGAAGAACTTGGAATAGAAGAATCTCTTATTACCAAGTTGCAGGAACGGGCAAACATGAATCGTATTAGTGAACAGAAATTAGCTGATATTTTAGAGCCGGCAGTGGCGCTTGCTGAGTTAAACCTCCCCTTCGATAAACTTCTCGAAAAAACTTTTGAAGGTTTAGCAAAGAATATACCGGATCAAGTATTAATTAATGTACTGCAGCGTCTTCAAAAAGCCACACAGCAATCGGTCGTTATCGTTGACCCATGGTTGCAGGAACGTAGTGTACAAGAGATGCTCGAACGCACCAAGACTGAAGGTTCTTCGCAGCAATTCAGAAATAATATGCTTAATAGTGCAGGGCGGGCTCTGAGCCAGGGTATTCCCGAAGAAACCGTCGCTAATTTCATGAATGAATTGAAGAGTGACGAGATTCTTTCGCAAGTTAGCACCTCAGAAATGGTAACCTCATTGAATATTCTGGCTGATTTGCCCACGAGCGATGGCAATTCGGATATATCACAAAAATTAATAATAAGAGCTTTGAAAGGAGGTTTTGGTTCATCAGATTTACAAAAATTGCCTGCTGCAATGCAGATGGCCAAAAATAAAGGACAATTACCCTCAAGTGGTATAGCCAATGGTGTTTTTGAGCAAATACAGGCCGGCTCACCAGCTGCTGAAATTCTACAAGGCTTATTTGAGGGTAAAATTGGCGGAGGTCCTCCTGCTGGAGTTCCCGGAAGGCCAGAAAATCTTCCTGGTAGAGGAAATTCTGGGAATGGACAACAGTAAATTTCTCACAAGTATACTATATCACACTCCACAATTGTAGTAGAACATAGAAATCCTTCTCCCTACTATCATTATTTCACCCCTCAGAAAAATATTTTTTTTAGTAACCAAAATCATAGTTGGTCGTCGCATGGGCAGAACCCAAATTAAAATAATTCAAAATGAACAGATTAAATCTCTACAAATTATTTACAGCCTTACTTATTACCTCTTTTGTGGCGATGGGGTGCAGTACTGAAGCAGACAGCAATGTCGGTAAACTCCAAGTATTGCTGCATGATGCCCCCGCAAGTTATGATGAAGTGAACGTATTCATTGAAAGTGTAGAAGTTAACAACGGTACTGATGAAGAAGGTTGGATAACCGTTGGAGAACCTCAACAAGTGTTCGACTTACTTGAACTAACTAATGGTGTATTAGCTCCGATGGGCGAAGTAGAACTTGAAACAGGAACCTACGAGCAAATACGACTTGTGCTAAGTTCTGATGGCCATTCAGTAGTTATAGACGGTGAATCTCACGACATGTTTGTTCCAAGCGGAAGTCAAACCGGCATAAAACTTAATGTAAATGCTGAGATAGAAGCAGATATAGTATATGTACTTCTTCTGGATTTCGATGCCAACCGGTCTGTAGTTGCTACAGGAAATCAAGGTTACCTCTTAAAACCTGTTATCAAAGCCACAAATCAGGCGATTTCTGGAAATATTGCAGGAACCATTTCACCTGTCCAAGCTAAACCCATTGTTTATGCATTAGCCAATGGTGATACACTCTCCTCAACCTATGCTGATACTACCGATGGTACATTTCGTTTGATTGGGATTGAAGAAGGTAGCTACACTGTGTCTATTGATCCCACTAATTCTGATTATCAGGCTACAGATACTACTGGTGTTGAAGTGGCGGTGGGCGAGACTAATGATTTAGGAATCCTCGAATTAGAGGAAAATTAATTCATCTTATTTAAACATGTTCAAAAGGTCTGTAGTGAAATACAGGCCTTTTTTTTTACTCCTATCACTCCGTTACTAACTGATCTTTATACTGTAGCTCATACAGTTTTTTGTAGATGCCATTTTCCTGAAGAATAAGTTCCTGATGAGTCCCCGATTCCCTAATAACTCCCTTGTGCATTACCAAAATTTTATCGGCAAACTGGATGGTAGAAAGCCGGTGTGCCACAACAACCGATGTCCGTCCTTCCATCATTAATTTGCTTGCTTCGTTTACTAATGCTTCCGTTTCAGAATCAACGCTGGAAGTTGCTTCATCGAGAATCAAAATCTCTGGATTGTAAACCAATGCTCTTACAAAACAAATGAGTTGGCGCTGCCCCATTGAAAGCGAAGCTCCTCTTTCTCTCAATACAAAATCGTAGGATTCTGGCAATTTTTCTATAAAACGATGTGCTTCTACTTTTCGGGATGCTGAAATCACCTGATCTCTGGTAATATCAGGATGGCCGAGGGTAATATTATCAAGAATAGACCCAGAAAAAAGCGCGTTATCTTGTAAAACTAAACCAAAGTGAGAGCGAAGATCGTGCAGGGTTAAATCCCGGATATCTACACCGTCAAGTTTTATACTGCCTTTTTGAATGTCATAAAATCGAAGCAGCAAATTAATAATAGTGGTTTTACCGGCTCCTGTTGCACCCACTATGGCAATATCTTCGCCGGGCTCGGCTACAAATGAAACGTCTTTCAAAACATAATCTTCCGTTTCATTATACCTGAACCACACATTTTTAAACTCAATTTTGCCTTTTGGGTTGGCTATTTTCTTGGGATTTTTTGTCTCCACAACAGTGGTTTTGGTATCCAATACATTAAAGATTCTCTCTGATGATGCTAAAGCAGATTGAAGTGTATTGAACTTTTCAGATAAACCGCGAATTGGCTGAAAAAACTGCCGCGCATATTGAATAAATGCCAAGAGCACACCAAATGTTACACCATCCATAAGTGCTCGCGCGCCGCCGTACCAAACTATGAGAGCCATTGCAAGACTCGCAACTACTTCAACAATTGGCCAAAAAATTGCGAAGTAAAAAATAGTTTCTATATAGGCTTTTCGATGGCCTGCATTAATCTTTTCGAATTTCTGAGACTGTCTCTTTTCCCTGTTAAAAAGCTGAACTACATCCATCCCATTTATATGCTCCTGAACAAAGGAATTCAACTGGGCAATTTTATCCCTCACTTCCAGGAATGAAGTGCGCACTTTGGCTTTAAACCAAAATGTAGCGTAAAAAAGAATGGGCAGAACGGCTATGGTTACTAAACTTAATTCCCAGTTCATAGAGAACATGAAGTAGAGTATGAAGATGATGCGAAACATATCACCTACAATATTCACCACTCCGTCAGAAAGCAGTTCGCTTAAAGCTTCAATATCACTTGTGGTTCGGGTAATTAACCTACCTATCGGGGTTTTATCGAAGAACTGAACGTTGAGAAGCTGAATTTTTTTAAAAACGGTATTGCGCAGGAAATACAGAGAGTTTTGCCCGAACCAACGCGTTAGATAAGTATTGAAAACGAGTAGAATAAATTCACCAACTAAAGCGGCGCCAAGTAGGGTAATGATCCACCACAGGCCTTCAAAATCCTGATTGGCGATATAATCATCAACTGCAATTTGGGTAAGTTTTGGGCGGATAGTCCCCAGATAAGAGGCCGCGAGTGTTAGCCCGATTGCTAATAATACATACCACCGATATGGTTTCAGGAAAAAATAAAGCCGCCGAATTAATGTTCTATCGACGGCTTCAGAGTCTTGTTTTTTACTCACTAAATGATTGATTTAAAATCTATCGAAATCATCATACGATGATCTTGGTGTAATTGTTTTACGGGTTTTAGAGTCTGAATCCTCTTTCTTATCCTTGATATTAGCACTATAGGTACTACTGCCGTAAGTCTTCTTTTTATAGTTGCTATTATCACGGCTTTTATACCGATCACTCCCGCCCGAGCTGCTTCCTTTACTATAACTACGGCTACGTCCGGAACTATTGGATTTTCTGCTACGGAACTTCTTATTGCTATCACGGCTATTGCTTTTACCTTTATAATTGTCGCTACCGGAACTCTTCTTTGTAAGATCCCGAATCTCAACTTTAGGGGTAATGATACCACGTTCATGAGTGGGATCGGTAAAAATTGGGCGCAACTCATTGGCGAGCCAAGCGGGATAAAATCCTTCGCGTGCTTCTTTTAATAAGTCGTGCGCATTGGTATAACGCGCTGAAAAATGACCAATAACCAAAAGTTTTGTTTTGGATTCGGTAGCTACACGAGCCGCATCTGCCGTTGAGGAATGTCCTGTTTCGTCGGCTTTGTCTGAAAGGTCTTTTCCGAAAGTAGCCTCGTGATATAGAATATTGGTATTCATTGCTAATTTCACCGCATTGGGTGAATACTCGGTATCCGTCACATATGCAAAGCTATCACCTGGCCTTGGATGCCCCACAATGTCATGAGATTTCACTACAGTTCCATCATCAAGCTTCACGTCTTCCCCGGCTTTTAGAGTCTTGAAATCAGAATCATTGTTGATGCCCAATTTTACTGCTTTCTCGGCATCTACTTTGCCGGGCTTATCCTTTTCCTGGAATCGAAATCCTACACAAAATTTATTGTGCTTCAGAGGACGAGCTTCTACATAGTAATCTTCAGCATCCATTACTCGCTGCTCATCAAATTCTCCATCAAGTTCTACATACTCAATTTCAAAATTCAAGCCCAAATCAGCAAACTTTGCATTCCATTGAATATATTCTTTGATCCCTTTGGGGCCAACCAGCGTTAGTTTTTTGTCTCTTCGCTGTAGCTGTAATGTAGCGAGTAAACCGATTAACCCTGAAAAGTGATCTATATCAAAATGCGATATAAAGATGCCTTCAATTTTAGACCGTTTTATGCCGGCCTGAAGCATTCGCATTTGTGCATTTTCACCGCAATCAAAAAGGAATACGCTTCCCTCGCGCCAAAGTGCTACCGACGGCAAATGCCGCATAGCAGTTGGGGTTGCTGATGCTACACCTAAAGGTACTACAATCATTGTATATCTCCCGTTATCTGTGATTGAGGGGCGTTGCTTTCATACAATTGGCCCCGAAATTTTATATTTCTTTTAGTTCTTCTTCCAACACTTGTTTGTTATACATAGTTGTATAGTGTCCACTTTTAGCCAACAATTCTTCGTGGGTTCCATACTCCACAATCTTTCCGTCTTCTAAGTAATAAATTGTATCTGCATCCTTGATAGTGGAGATTCTGTGACTAATCATTATGGTTGTCCTTCCGCTTAACTCACTTCTGAGGTGCTTTAAAATAGCCTCTTCCGTTTTTGTATCAACTGCACTTAGAGAGTCGTCAAAAATTAATATACGTGGGTCTTTTATCAATGCTCTTGCGATGGCTGTTCTTTGCTTTTGCCCACCCGAAAGTGTGATCCCCCGTTCTCCAAGCATAGTCTTGAATTTTTTCTCAAAATCCAAAATATTCTCTTTTACCTGGGCTTTTTCTGCAGCAACTTCAATTTGTTGTTCGGTTGCTTCCTCAATTCCAAACGCGATGTTCTCGCCAATGGTGTCTGAAAACAGGAATGTTTCTTGGGGCACATAACCGATGGCTTCTCTTAGAGTACTTAACGACCAATCTTTCAAGTTCTTGCCATCCAATAAAATTTCGCCTTCGCTGGGATCAAAAAGTCGGGGTATTAATTGCACAAGGCTTGATTTACCGGCACCGGTTCTCCCCACAATCGCTATATTTTCACCCGCTTTAATTTCCATATTCAAACCTTTTATCACAAACTCATCATATCCAGGATATTTAAAGGAAACATTCTTAAAGGTTATATCACCCTTCACTTCTTGTGAAACTGCCTCTTCTCCATCAATAATTTCAATAGGTTCATCTAACAGTTCCTGTATTCGATTCCATGAAGCTAAAGATCTTTGGAAGCGGTTGGTGGTGTAACCCAATGCTGCTACCGGCCAGGTTAAATAAGCCACATAAATCAAGAATTCCGCGATATTTCCTACGGTGAGGATTCCTTCAATTACCATACCGCCACCTTTCCAAACAACAATAATAAGCGAGATTCCGATCAAAAAATTCAATGCTGGATGAAAAAGAGATTCGATCATGTCTAAACGAAGCTTCTTCTTACGATAAGCCTCACTTTCAACCTCAAATCGTTGTTGTTCGTAATCAATGCGATTGTATGCTTTTATCACCCTTATACTTGAAAAAGTTTCTTTGGCACGCCCCGCAAGTATGGAATACTGTTCCTGAATTATTGTGGAATGTCTATGAATAAAACCTGTAATCCAGTAAGCAAAAAAGGAAATGAGCGGAAGTGGGATCAAAGCCCAAAAAGTTAACTCGGGATTCACGTAAAGCATCATTGCAAGGACAAAACCGGCCCGTGTTATAGTGTTAATACTATACATGATAACCGGTCCATAATATTCGCGAACCTTATTTACATCTTCCGTTGCTCGTACATAGGTTTCGCCGGAGGAATTCTCAGAGAAGTAACGCTGAGGGAGCTGCATCAACTTTTTGACGATATCATTCCTAATATCAAACTCAACTTTTCTTGAAGCAACTATCAATGTTTGGCGGGTAGCGAATAATAAGATCCCATATAGCAAAACTGTTCCAATCAGGATAAGTGAATTTGTTGCCAGAATTTTTGCAGCTTCTGTAGTAAAAAGAGTTTCTAAAATGTTTGATGGAACTTCATAACCTGTTTCTTCCAAATTCTCTACTTCGTCCATTGTGCGACGAATTAAAACGGGTATCCAAACAAGGAAGAAATTTGAAGCCGTTAAAAATAACGCGCCCCATATCATCGTACTCTTGTACTTTTTGAGGTATTTATTTAGTTGTTTTAAAGCACCCAATTTATTCGCTTAATTCTTTATCAGCTATTATTTTGCCGGATATTTTTTATTCCAGTGCCGGGCTAATTTCAATCCCGATAGATAAGCAGATTCTATATCATTTCCGTTCATATAGCTACCGATTAGTGCCAGCGGAGTTTCCATGCTTTTTATTTCCATATAATCGTGCGGTAATGGATTTATTGCCTTACTGTATTTCCAAGAATAAACCTGTTGCCATTCAGGTAAAGCAGTCCACCCTGCTCCAGTTATCTCTGATAAACGATTCGCTATTTTTTCGGCAATCACTTTTTTGTCCTCATCCCGATTCTCATGGGCAAATTCACCCGTGGTGTGTACTACAAAAGCGCATTCCGAACTTTCATTATTTTTTCTCGCTTCATTTGAAACCCAGGTGATAGTGTCGTCTTCAACTTCCAAAGCGTTCCATTCGGGTTTCTCAGCATCTCCATAACCCGCTACGTAAGAAATCTGAGGGGTGTATAACACTTCATCAATTTCCCGGACAAGAGTTAAGGTTTCGATTTCGTCAATGGTAGTATTAAGAATTGCATAAGCCTGACGAGCCGGTGCGGCTATAATTACAGCGTCAAAATTTTCAGTTAGAGAGCTTGGGAAATTTAACATCCAGGCTCTTTTTTTGGTTCTGTTTGCGCCAATATGGGTTAACCCTCCCACTTTTGTTCCGAAGCGAATATCCAGCATTCGCCCTAAATATTTCGCGATGTTATTCATGCCATCTGTAGAAATATAAAGAGGCTTGTTATTCTCTACATTTTTGATTGAATCATCGCTGCTTTTTTTAGCAAAATTTCCTTCCCAGGTGGTAATCAACTTCTTGCTCTTCAGCTCCTCCAAAAAATCGCCGAATTCACCCGATGCCGGTTCGAAGTAAGAAATGCCGTAATCAATTTTCTGATGTTTTTTAGATACATAAGTAGCCATTCGGCCACCGAAATCCTGATTTTCCTCAAATAATACTACCTGATTCCCCGCTTTAGCGAGCTCTCTACCTGCTGTTAAACCTGCTATTCCCGCTCCTATTACCGCTATTTTCATCGACATTTTATTTAAAAAGCTGAACTATTTGATGATTGTTGACAATTGAAAATGAACTGCTGTTCTATGCTAATGATACTTAATTAATACAGACCGATATTACTATTTTATTCCGCAGTAAATAATGTCACTTTTGGGGTGACTGCTTTTTTATCAAGCAGTGCCGGCCAATATGCTACAACTTCACTTGCTTTAGGACGACCACCCGCAAACCCTGTAACTCCGCTTGGGCCGGTTAAAATAAGTGGGGCAATTTCCATTCCAAAACGATTTAAATCATCTTTACTTTTCCCTGAAACAGAAACCCTTAATTGGATTTCATCGAACTCAGTTTCCAACGCGTCCGGATTTACCGGAGTTTCATTATTACCGTTGAAGCCAAGGTATTCAGTTCTGAATTCATCAAACTTCAAGCCCAGTAATTCCGCCCGCTTTTCCAGTATTTCTCCGCCTTTAACGGCTTTTTTTAATGCATCTGGCCAGCAATATACTAAGGTAGAAGAAAGCTTGAATCCATCATTATAACTTGCTGAAACTTTATATGTAGGTGTTTCTGCTTTTCCTGTAATTCCAGTTACCTTGACTCGATTTTCCCCATCGGAAGCCACTTTAACGGAAGTAAATTCCGCGATTACATCAGGGGTTATATATTCGGCGGGATCTCCGATTTCATACAATAATTGTTCCTTCACGGTCATCTCACTTACCAAACCTCCGGTTCCTTCATGTTTGGTAACAAAAAAATCACCATTTGGATAAGCTTCAATAATTGGAAATCCAATCTCTGTAAAGTCTTCAATTTTTTCCCAATCGGTGAAATTTCCTCCCGAAGCCTGAGCACCACATTCGATGATATGGCCTGCAATGGTTCCGATAGCCATCTTATCATAGTCATCGTAAGGCCAGCCAAATTCATAAATCATTGGCGCGAGCGTAAGCCCTGTATCTGTTACCCTACCTGTAATTACCATATCAGCTCCTTTTTGGAGAGCTTCAACAATAGGCCGGCAACCAAAATACACATTGGCACTTAACAGCTGATCTTTTACCGAATCGATAGGTGCACCGCTGTCCATATTTTTTAATTTGTGGCCGGCTGTGGTTAATTCTTCTATGTTAGGAAGAATATCATCTCCATCAACCACGGCTACCTTAAGGTTGGTGTAGCCTTTTTCTTTAGCAATCTTCAAGATTTCATCTTTACATGCAAGAGGATTAACACCTCCCGCGTTACTAATCACTTTTATGCCCTTATCTCGAATTTCCGGGAGCACTTGTTCCACTACCCCGACAAAATCTCTTGCGTAACCCCACTCTGGATTTCTCATGCGTTGCTTTTGCATGATCGACATGGTAACCTCTGCAAGGTAATCCATTACTAAATAATCTATAGGGCCTTTTTTAGCTTGCTGAACAGGAGCGTTTGGGAGATCACCCCAAAAACCTTGACCCGAAGCAATTCTTATAAAATCTTTCATGTGATACAGAACGTTATAAATGCATCTAAAATTCGCGATGAATATCGGGATATTTTCTATGCTTCTGAAATTTAAAACCGTCCATTTCTGAACAACTGCTTTCCGCACATAAATAAACCATTTAAGCATGTGGTATATGCGGTAGTAAATTTAAAAGAGAGGAAGATTTTTAAAAATTCTTATAAACCTGAGTTAGACTAAAAAACTATCTCGTCTTCGCGAGAGGCTTGTTAAAGACTTAGATTCAGAGTGTTGTCGACGAAGCGATCTCCCTGGAATGTCTGGAAAGTAGTTTACAGGAGATTGACAAGCAGTGTTCCCTTCGGGACTTCGGCATTCGCTGTCGCTCATTTCTCGTAATGACTTTTTTTAAATCGAAACAGGGTTCTCAGGAATAAATTATAAGAGCATAAAAAAACCCCGCTTTTTTCAAAAAACGGGGTTTAAAGTTTAGGTTAGTCTAAGTCATTTGGAAGGACTTATAACTCCCATAAAGTATTTCATACTCGGGAGACATAAACCACATGAATATGTGGTTCTATAATTCCTTCCTATTCAGTTAATCAGTATCAGGTTTGATAATATTATTCAATATTCCTTTTGCTATTGCCTCTGAGCGGGAATGAACTTCCAATTTCTGATAAATATTTCGGATATGATGACGTACGCCATCAACTGATAAAAATATTTTTTTCCCGATGGCGGCATAAGATCGGCCTGTTGCCAGTTGTTTAAGAATCTGCAATTCCCTGTCGTTCAACTCATCTGCTAAAATACCCGCTTCGTGGAAGGTGTTTATTACTTTTCGGGCAATGTTTGGAGTAATTGGAGAGCCGCCCTCGTACGCATCACGAATAGCTGTTACTAATTCATCAGGGGTTACTTTTTTCATCAAATAGCCAACGGCGCCAGCTTTTAAAGCCTCAAAAATGTATTCATCGTCGTCAAAAACCGTTGCCATAACTACAAAAATTTCGGAATGATGTTCGCGCACATATCTAACACCCTCTATACCACTCATTCCTGGTAAGCCGATATCCATGATCAGCAAATCGATGTTATTGATTTCATCCGATTCGAAGGCATCTTCACACGATCCATAACTTCCAACAACACATAAATCTTTCTCGTAATCAATAAAGGTCTTCCAACCTTCTCTCATATATTTATTGTCTTCAATAATCCCAACTTTTATCACTTGCACCTACTTTATAAGATTATGTTTTTTTGAAGATATAAGGATAAACAATTAATGGCACCACATAACAATGTGGTTAAAAATTAACAGAGCTTTTACACAGAAACCTGAAGAACCCAGCGTGTTCCAAAACTCGCGTCTGATGTTAAAGTAATATCTCCGTTTATTTGATCAACCCGTTTATTGATATTTACCAAGCCATTACCCTTTTTCACTTTATCAACATCCATACCTTTTCCGTTATCCTGCACAACTATATTTAGTTTTCCTTTTTTATAGTTGATGATTACATCCAGTTGTTTAGCATCAGAATGGCGAACCGAATTTGTTACCATTTCTTTGTAGATCAGCCATAAATGTTGCCGAAGCTGCATATCAAGTTCACCAGGAATATCCTCAATAATTTTCAGGCTGTACTTCATTTCTTTGCTTTCCAATAAATCAGAAGCGTATCTGCGACATTTTGAGAGAAAACCTCGCCATTCATCATGCTCTGGATTTATAGCCCATACTATATCACTAATTTTTTCTTTCGCGTCTCCCGCACTGTCTGATATCAAAGTAACAAACCGGTTCTTATCACCTTTTATAGCATCGCTTTTGATAGCCTGTGCGAAATAGCTGATACTACTGAGTGTGGCGCTGACTTCATCATGGAGATCGCTGGCAATATTATTGCGAATCCGGTACACTTTCAAAATCTGATTAATGCGGATTTTATGTGCCAGATAGAGAAGACCTGCTATTGCAAGAGTATAGAGTAAATACGCCCACCATGTGCGGTACCAGGGTGGTAAAATTTTGATGGGAATACTGTCAATCAAGCCTGCAACACCATAGGCATTTTTACTGCGAACTTTAAACATGTAGTTCCCTTCCGGAAGATTAGTATAATCTTTTTGGGTCTCTGAATTCCATTCACTCCATGCAGGATCAAAACCTTCCAGTATATAGCTGTACACATTCAACTCCGGTTTAATATAGCTTGCAGCCGCATATGTGATACGCACTTGGTTATCACTGTATTGAAATGTTAATTTTTTTACAGACTCTCCAAAGCCCCCATACACCAGTGAATCCTGTTCCAGATAAATTCCTGTAATATTTGTTTTAAACTCAGTGGTATTTGCTTTGTTAGCATCTTTTAAATGATACAAACCTGTTGCCGTACCAAACCAAACTCCGTCATCTGCACAAGTGGTGGTATATAACCCCTCATAATTTGTTGGACTTTTAATGAGATTATAAGAGGAATCCTGAAATTCCCACTGATCATTTATTTTATAAGCACGAATTAATTTCATATTGACTGTAAACCATGCTTCAACTTCTGAACACTGTTTAAAATTAAAAACCTGCTTTGTATCGTATTGGGGATATCGTGCGAAAAAATCACTTTTAATGAATTTGTTTTCTACAGAATCATATTTATATATACTGCTGCCACCATCGCTATCTACACCTGCGTAAATTGTAGAATCTATTAATCCAAAATCATTATAGACTTTTAGCCTTGAATTATTTTCAATAGGTATCAGTTCAGCTTCTCCATCCACTATTTCATGAATCCCATCCCTGGAATGCATTATAAATAGTTCCTCTTTATGCTGTAAGGCTTTTTCAAAACGCGGAATAATATTCAGGGCGGTAAAAGTGGAATTATGACCATCAAACTCAACAATTCGGGATTGATTTATAAATTTCAGATTTTCACTTGAAGAGTCTTCCACGAGAAATAAATAATTACCGTTAACTACCTTCTCTCCTATTCTGTTACCTGTAGTTTTATAAACACCGTCTATTCCTATAATATAGGCTTCATTTTTCCATGTAATTATATCAGTAATACCTCCAAAAGGTACAGCTACAAATTTAATTACATTTTCAGGTTCCAGTAATTCACTTACAAATAATCCTAGAACCGTATTCACCCAAATGTGATCCTCCGAAAAGGCTACACCAAAAACTGCATCTTCTAAACCGGCTATTGTTGAGTACCGGGTTATATTATCGTCAACTATTAATTTCTGAACTCCTTTTAACATGCTAATCCATAGAATATCTTCACTATCTAAATAAAGATCATAGACAGCATTTGTGGCAAGACCGGTATTTTCATTAAATATTTTTTCCAGTTCACCATCATTATTTATAAAAACAATTCCACCACCTAAAGTCGCTATAGCATAAAGGCTGTCATTAATTTTTTCTCCATCATATAATTGATTATCTAATAAATAATCATCGGCTTCTGTTGGGAATTTCTCAAAATTTTCCCCGTCATATATTGTAAGTAAATTTTTTCTGCTTCCTAACATTACATTTACACTATCAATCATAAATGAAGCCCATGTTACATCTCCTTTTAAAAGTTCAGATCCTGCAACATATTTGAAACCTCTGTTCTTTTTGAAGCTTTGTAATCCTTTTCGGGAACCCAATAAAAGTGAATCACCTACATTCCCGGAAAATCCAAATAAAGTATCTCCGGATAATTCATGTTTATAATATTCATTTCCATCAATTTCATTGATTCCGTATAAATGGCGGAAATAGATACGTTCATTCAGTTCATGTAAATCTTGGTGAGGAGCAATATCTTCTTCTTCAGTGTAGAACTTATTAGTCAAGGATCTGAAACTAACATTGCTTCCCGAATCCGGTGCTAAAAAACCAAAAGCATTTTCACCGCTAATAAATAGCTGCCCCCTTTTTGATAATAAAACGGAAGTTGCTCGGCCTGTTAACCCCACATGATTGCTTTTCCAGCTTCTACCATTAAAAGTTAAAACGCCGGCTCCATTTGCAAAGTGAATGAAACCGTTTGTATCCTTTTGAGCACCCCAGTTTTGAATGTGAGCTCTATATAGATCCGGAGAGTAATACTCAGAAAAAGAAAATCCCTGCCCCAACAAAGGCAGGGAGAGAATAAGAAAAGCTAATATTAAAAATAAACCTCTGTACAAATTGATCGTGTTTATAAACAAATTCCATCATCAGGATCACATAAATGACCGTGAATATGTGTTACTAAATTATGTGCTTTGTTAAAAACTGAATCTTGTCCTCTATTTGGAAGTCCCCTCCAAAACTCAACGTCTATAATATATTCGCCATTTTGTATATAGGTTTTTACAGTGTCAGGATCTATCATAGTATTGCCTTTAACAAAAACCGGGTAATGTTCACCATTGCCAACTACTTTTTCGGAAGGCATTTGAAATCGAAGGGTAAACCCACCATTATTTCTAACAGAACTAATATTCAGTCCACTATTGTCAGGTCCCAAAAAACTACGGTGTTTAAATACTCCCCAAAACCTTGGCCCGGCTCCTCTTATAGAATTACCTTTCACGAAATAAACATCAGCTGCAAATTTTAATCTGTTAGTAATTAAATCTTCTTCTTCGGGGTGCAAATACATTATTTTTGCACTTTCAGCTGATATGCTTTTTCGATTTTCAACCCTGTCAGTTGTAAATAGATACCCTCCCGCAGTCAGTATTAATGATATAAAGGTGAGATAAATAATTTTCATTTTTTCTCCATTTAGTTAAGATTAATAAATGGGTTCTTTAAAATGCCCGAAATAAAGATGCCCCTTAAAACACAAACTGATAACCCCTTTCTTATATCGTTATAAATCGTGTTTTGCTATTGAAAGATTATAATGAATTTAAGTCGTAAAAAAAGCCCATCTTATCACAGATGGGCTTCTTGCAGTTCTTTAGGTTAGTAAAGATTCGACATTTGTAAAGTGAGCCGGGAAAATAGTGTACCCCAAAAAACCCTGATCAATACCTCTTTATCAAATGCCAATTCTAAGTAACTGAAATCTTATACTGCATGCACTGCATAAATATGTGTTTTTTGAAATATGAAAATCTTCTCATAAAACTATATTAAACGCTTACGCAAGGCCTTTGCTACAGCTTCACTTTTATTGCTGACTTCAAGTTTATTATAAATTTTACTGCTGCTTCAAAGCTCCAGTTTAAGAACCCAGCGTGTTCCAAAACTCGCGTCTGATGTTAAAGTAATATCTCCGTTTATTTGATCAACCCGTTTATTGATATTTACCAAGCCATTACCCTTTTTCACTTTATCAACATCCATACCTTTTCCGTTATCCTGCACAACAATATTCAGTTTTCCTTTTTTATGGTTGATGATTACATCCAGTTGTTTAGCATCGGAATGGCGAACGGCATTTGTTACCATTTCTTTGTAGATCAGCCATAAATGTTGCCGTAGCTGCATATCAAGTTCACCAGGAATATCCTCAGTAATTTTCAGGCTGTACTTCATTTCCTTGCTTTCCAATAAATCAGAAGCGTATCTGCGGCATTTTGAGAGAAAACCTCGCCATTCATCATGCTCTGGATTTATAGCCCAAACTATATCACTAATTTTTTCTTTCGCGTCTCCCGCACTATCTGATATCAAAGTAACAAACCGGTTCTTGTCACCCTTTATAGCATCGCTTTTAATAGCCTGTGCAAAATAGCTGATACTGCTGAGCGTGGCGCTTACTTCATCATGGAGATCGCTGGCAATGCTGTTCCGAATTCGATACACTTTTAATATTTGATTTAAACGAACTCTATATGCTGAGTAAAACAAAGCAACAAGAGTGATTGTATAAAGCAAATAAGCCCACCAGGTTCGATACCAGGGAGGAAGCACAGAAAACTGAAATGGAGCTGAACTGCTTACAACACCGAAAGTATTCTTAGCCTGAACTGTAAAATTGTAATTACCTTCTGGGATGTTGGTATAATCTTTTTGGAATTCATTGCTCCACGGGCTCCAGTTAGTGTCAAATCCTTCTAATTTTACCCTGTATTGGGTTTTCTCCGATTCTAAATAGCTTGTCGCCGCAAAACGGAATCGCAATTCATTATCCCTGTAATTCAGGATATTGTGATTGTTGCCATTTCCTCCATTTAAGAGCGAGTCATTTCGAACAAACACTTCATTTATTTGAGTGTGAAAGGTTTTTGTATGATCAAAAGTGTGGCTTTTATCGAAACGAACTAAACCCTGATCGGTGGCATACCAAACATAGCCGAAATTGTCGGGAAAAATATCGCTGCTTTGGCGATGATGAATAAGTTTCAACACTCCTTCATAAGTACTGTAACTGCCGTCTTCTTGTAAAAGCGCAGATTGATATTCTTCTCCTGAACGAAACCAAATGTTGCCCTGCAAATCCTCTTCAGCCAAAAAGTATTGTCTTGTGGTATCTGAAAATAATTCTCCAAAGGTTGTTTCAAGCTGCATTTGGCGGGATTCATAGTTATATCGCTGAATGCCTTTACCCCAGGTCAGAAAAGCAGGGGTTTCATTCAACTCTGTAACATGAATCCGTTTATTTGTACTAATGCTTTGCACATCTGAAAGCAGTGTTTCGGTATGATGTCGAAAGCTATTGCCTTCCCGATATATGTTCAGTTTTATAACCCCATGCGTATCTGTGCCAATCCAGATATTTTGGTGTGAATCCACATAAATAGAACTGGGATTGATTCCTATATCATCAATTTCGTAGAGTACTTCCGCTTTATCATTGTCTAAGTTCACCAAATAGTACCCTCGATCATTTCCATAAAAGAAATATTCCTGATCAGAATAAGCGACCATTTCCCGTACACTCAATACATTTTCAATTATTTTCAACCCAGTTCCTTCTTTCAAATAAAGGCTTCCACCACATGAAACGTACAGCCTTTCTTTTATTTGAATCATTTCGGAGCAGGATGCACCTGTTTCAATTTTTTGAGGCAAATAATTCCCTGGCAGCCAACTATACATCCCACTAACCGATGAAAACATTAACTGGCTCCTGTAAACTTGTACCTTATTCACACTTTCAGTGATTCCATAATCATTCCCGAAAAATCTAAGAGGCACGTTGTAATCTATGCGAGAAACCCCATTTACAGTGGCCGCCCATACACTACCGTTATCATCTTCATATAGCCCATATACCGTGTTGTTGATTAATCCATTTTTCTCATTTATGATATGAATTAACTTTCCATTTGCAGCCACATTTACAATTCCGCCGGTTCTTGTAGCAAATAATATAGTACCGTCCGAAAGTGCCATTACTTCATCAATCGAGTTCTTAGCAAGGTATTCATCTGCTTCCGTATCAAAATCAGTTATGCTATCCCCCCTCACCTGATAACATTTTTGATTTGAGCAATACAATACTTTCCCATTTATGCTAATCGTACTTTTTAATGCTTTATCCATGAAAAAGTCGCCGCTGTTATCTGGTACTAACTCGCCATCAATAAACTGATGCATGCCTACCAAACTTTCTCTCAGATAGATTTCATCTTGAACTTTATATAATCCGGGGAACCGGGTTTTCGTATTATATACTGTTACCTCTTTCCCATTGTACCTAAAAACATGGGTGTTTGACCTGAAGTAAATAGCGTCTTCTGCATATTCTATATCCCAAATCTGTCCAAAAGTAACTGAATCGGGAATATGAGATCTCAGGGAATAGTATTGGGGTCCTGTTAGGCTGTCTTTCTCGGAATTATCAAGATAGCCGAATTCATTCGCACCCCCGATATATATTTTACCCTTTGCATCACTCTTGATTGAATATGAGCGCGCATTCAGGATCTCAATTTGCTGCCAGTTTTCACCATCGTAGCGAATTACACCGGCAAGATTCGAAACATACAAAACGCCGTTGCTGTCTTGAGCAAACCCCCAGCTTTGAATATGCCAGTTATATTCTTCCGGTGAGTAATTTCTTATGAAAGGCAAGCCGTCAGAACTGCTGAATTGTGCATAGAGGTTTTCACCGCCCATCACAAAAAGAAAACAAACCCAAAAAACTTTAAGAAAAAGTAATTTCATATTTATAAAATAATAAAGGCTGGCGAAAAACCAGCCTTTATTTATTTTTCTCTTTAATTTCCGTTGCCGATGAATGGTGGTTCATCATCATCTGGATCTTCTACTTCTATATCTCCACTTGGCATTTCATCATCAGCCTTTAAAGCATCATGTAACCGAAATACATAAGTGTCCTTATGTTGATGATTTGAATCCCGGGGTTTTACCTGGATAAATTCAACCACTAAATCATTACTCACCTTGAACTTAAACTGCAAGCCATTAGGAACTAACAGCACCATGTATTCAGTATCTGTTTTAAGAGGTTCCATCTGACCTCTATCTAAAGGTTGATAAGGAATGCTGGTTGGAGGCCATTTTATTGAACCGCCAACTTCAATTTTTTCTTTTTTTCTATTCGTGATTTTTATACTCATAATAACCCCTGTTTATTAAAATTAAATTTACTCGCCAACGTATTGGCATTGAAAAATTAAGCTTTATGGTAGCTTTTGCAAATTAAAAATGAACTGCATGAGTATGTGGAGTTAATTTCAATCTTGAAACAAAAAAAGCCTGGTGTTTCACCACCAGGCTTCTTGCAGTTCTTTAGGTTAGTAAAGATTGACATTTGTCAAAGATCTGGGAAAAATTTGTACCCCAAAAAACCCAAATCAAATTTCATCAAATGACGATTAGAAGTAACCGATAAATTTTTACCGAAGCACTACATATATATGCGGTATTTAATTGAGCAATCTATATTAATCGTTCTCTCAACGCTTTAGCAACCGCTTCACTTTTATTACTGACTTCAAGCTTGCTATAAATATTTCTGATATGGTAGCGAACACCATCAACAGATAAATAAACTTCTTTTGATATGCCTTTATATGAACTTCCAGAGGCAAGAAGCTGAAGTATTTCTTTTTCACTTTCCGTTAAATTAATATCGGATTCAGAGGCTTTATGAAATGACCTTATGACTTTTCTTGCAATGTTTGGGCTCATAGGAGAGCCACCGTTGTGAGCCACACGAATTGCTTCAACTAATTCTGAGGGAGAAATTTTTTTTGAAAGATAACCAGTTGCCCCATTTTTAAGTGCCGCGAAAATACGCTCGTCATCATCATGAATGGTTACCATTAAAACATTTGCATTAGGATAATTCTCCCGAATAACAGCCACCCCTTCTGTGCCAAGCATTCCGGGAAGCTGGATATCCAATAGTATTACATCTGCGTTATTCAGTTGGTAGTCATCAAAAGCAAGCTCACAACTTTCATGTTCTGCTACCACACACATTTCGCTTTCAAAATCGATGATGGTTTTCCACCCCTCGCGCATATACTCGTTATCTTCTATTATTGCTACTTTTATCATATACCCATTATTTACCTTTATATAGGAATTATACAGGATAATTGAACTACCGAAACAGGCGGTTTATATTTTCAGTGTCACATTCCAACGAGTTCCTTTTCCCTGAGTACTTTCTAAAATAGCGTTAGCACCAATTAATTCGACACGATGCTTTATATTCTTTATTCCATGCCGATCGGTTTCCTTCTTTGTGTCAAAACCAATGCCGTTGTCTGTTAATTCTAACAATATGGTTTTGTCTTTTTGAAGAAACGTTACGGTCGCATTTTCAGCGGTCGAATGTTTTACCAGGTTTGTAATCATTTCCTTAAAAATAAGCCACAAATTTTGCCTTAACTCAAGATGCATTGGAGCAGTGAAGTTCTCTCCAATATTGATATCGTACTCTATTCCCTTACTGTCGAAATTATCGGCTGCGAAACGTTTGCATTTTTTCAGAAATATTGACCAATCATCGTTTGCGGGATCTATTGCCCAAATAATATCATTGATTTTTTCTTTCGCTTCTACAGCACTTTTATCAATCATTTGAAGATATCGTGATGACGCGTCTTCAGTTTTCGTTACTCTTTTGGCCGCTTCACTAAAAAAGCTAATACTGCTTAGCGTCCCACTCAGGTCGTCATGCAAATCCTGTGCAATTTTATTCTTGGTTATCTCTTCTTTTAAGAGATAATGGATACGATATTTATACAGAATATAAAGTGTTAACATAACCAAAAGTAAAAAGACCAAAGCGTGTTGCAGCTTAATGGTTCTAAGTTCATCGCTCACCATAACCAATTCATTTTCCTTATTTTGAAGCTGATATCGCACCTTCATCATTGCAATATCTTTTTCCATCCGCTGCGTATATTGCTCTTTATCAAGCTTAGCTTGCAACCGCTCGTTCTCCACCGTTTTTTGAAGTTCCCCTAACTGCTCATAGGCATCACCGCGAACTGAATATGCATTTTCCAGCATGTTATTAAGGTTGTTTTTTGTAGCTGTATTTATGGCTTCCGAAGAGTATTCAATAGACTGAACATAGTTTCCCTGAACAAATTCTAATTCTCCAAAAAAAATGTTCTTATTTATTTTAAAGTGAGGTGTAAATTTTCTGAGTGAAATGTTTTCAATAATATCTCGTACTGAATCGGCCCGAGAGATTTCGCCAGTCTTAAGATATAAAGCACCTAATTCAATGATTTGTGAGACTTCCAGATTTGGTACCCGGCTTTCTGAGCTAATATTTGCAGCTTCTTTCATCAAATGAATTGAGGCTTTTAGATCACCTGAATCCCGATACATTCTGCTGAGGTTAGAACGCACAATTGATTTTATCGGTGGTGGAAGCTGATTCACTTCAAGACAAGGAGTTAATATTTTTATAGCTCGCTGGTTTTCATTTATATCCGCAAGACTCACAGCTAATTTTGAAATAATATTGCACCTATTTCCAGGATTATCTTCGGACTTCAGCATAATCTCATACATCGTTATTGCAAGGTCGTGTGCCCCAACACTGCTATAAAGACTTCCTAAATTTCCATAGAAAAAGTGAATGGGATATTCTACCTTTTCCATCGTTTGGCTATAAGAAATAGCATTTTTGAAGATAGAGTCTGCTTTCAGGTATTCACGCTTCCTGGTCAACTCTAATCCTAACAGGTTTTCCATTCTCAGGTAAGATTCATGTGCTCCGATAGCGCGAAGTTTATTAGTAGCTTGGCCGGCGTAAAAAATAACCGAGTCTTTATTAAATACTCTCCAAGCATTGGCTAAAATAAAAGGTTGATAAGCTTCCTTTTCCTCTTCATCTAAATCAGTCATTTCATTGATTTCTGCAGCAAGAATAAAAACAGAGTCTGGTATTCGTGAAGAAAAACTGACGCTTCCCTCCAAATACTTTCTCAATTTTTCTTCAGGTGATTCAGCTTCTTGGAGGTCTTTTCTAAACTGATCAAAGCTTCTGTCAGGCATTATCTGCTGTGCCATGGCATTTGGAAAAAATAACATACAGCAGAGAATACCATTTAAAACAATACTTTTGATACAGCTACTGCTCTTCCGCATATTCTACTACTCTTTCGTTGCTATTTTGCTTCTATAAAACCTAAGGAAAATAAGTACCTAAAAATTTACCCTAAACCATAAATCTGCAGGGTGATTTACATCTCTAATCCCTGATTAAATATGGGTGACAAAATAAAAAAAACCCGCTTACATGAAAGCAGGTTTTTTAATTTAGCGGAATAAATAAGTATAAGAATTTAAAAATAAACTACTTCACGAGCGTCATTTTTTTTGTTTGAACAAAACTTCCAGCCAGAATCCTGTAAATGTAGATACCTGATGACAATGCTGCGGCTTCGAAATTCACCTTATGTTTTCCTGCATTGTATCTCCTATCAGTAAGAGTGGCTACTTTTTGACCTAACATGCTGTACACTTCAATTTTTACCTCTGCTGCATAAGGTAAATCAAACCGTATTTGTGAAGTTGGATTGAAAGGATTTGGATAGTTTTGAAGCAGGGCAAATTGGTCGGGGATGCCGGAATCGAGCTCGTTGGAAGTTTCCATCTCTACCACAACCACTATCGTGGCTTGCGCTTTACCATTTTCACTATCGGTGACAGTAATAGTAAGACTGCCTTCTCCCTCAAAATCCGAGGCAGTAAGTGTGATGGTCCAGTCATCCTCATCAAATTCAGCTATAATATCATTTGGCTGTACCGATAGTTTCGCCTGCATATCTGAAAGCTGATCTTCGACGTCTGTCACAGAAGTATCAAGGCCAAATGTTAGTTCTTCATCATTCCGAAAAGTAAGAGTATCCGCTAAGCCCGTTATTTGAGGCAAGTCATTAACGGATAAAATTTCCACCTTAAGCGTATCAAAAACTTCCTGATTTTTGTTGTCTGAGGCTTTTATCACCACATTTCCAGTTCCGTACATGTCCTGAACAGATGCCAGCCGAAGAGTATCATTCTCAATATTTGCAGTAAACAGAAGTGTGTCGAAACGCACTATTTCAAAGCTCAGAAGTTCCCCTTCGGGATCACTAAAAACTTCATTTAAAGCACCAGCAGACTCCTGGCTAAAATCTTCTTCTAAAAGAATTTCACCTAAAGCATGAATCACCAAAGGCGGATCATTGTCTTCTTGTTTTGTGGTAAACGAAAAGAAAGAACTCCAATCACTCTCACCTGTTGAGTTGGACGATTTCACGCGCCATTCATATTCGGTATCATGCAAAAGACCCGTCACAATGGCTGTGGTATCTTCCCCTGTATCATCAAATATTACATCATCATCTAAAAGTAATTCAACTGTAAATGAATCTGCACGGGGTGAATGGTTCCATGTTAACACAACAGCGGTATCTGTTTCTGTCTCATTATCTTCCGGTGCTAACAAGATTGGAATTTCAGGGATTTCCATTTTAGTGGTAAAATGATATGTATTGGACCAATCGGAAGTATCTTGCCCACTAACGGCTCTTACTCTCCAGTAATAAGTTGTGGAAAGCTCCAATGCACTAATCTCGGAATTGGACTCATTAAGTTCACCTAAATCCACTATCAGGCTAGCGAAGCTATCGTCTTTTGAGAGTTGTAATTGATACTCATCGGCATTTTCAGGCTCACTCCAGTCCAGTGTTAGAGTGGTATCCAAATTCTCGGCTTCATTAATTGGAGTTAGCAAAGATGGAATGCTTTGATCAGTAACTATGGTAGTAAAAGCCCTCACCTCTGACCAATCACTATCACCGGTAGAATTGGCTGCCTTTATCCGCCAATAATAATGCGTTTCTAAATCAAGACCGCTTAATGTAACGGTAGTATCGCTTATTGCACCCTCAAAAGATATCTCCCCAAACTCATCATCTTCTGATAGCTGATAGGTGTATGATTGGGTAAATGCTTTACTATTCCACACTAAGGTTAACTGCCTTTCAACTTCCGCCTGATTGTTTAATGGGGCAATTAAATCGGGTGTTTCAGGAACAGGATCACCGGTTGAAAAAGAGCTCTCTGCCCATTCCCCTAAACCCTGATCATTCTCACCCCTTACCCGCCAGAAATAGGTAGTGCTATATTCCAGTATTAAATTTTCTAAAGTGAGCGAAGTTAACAGAGAATCAGTAACCAAATCATTGAAAGAGGAATCAATGGATAACTGGAACCGGTAATTCTCGGTGTCTTCAATATCTTCCCAACCGAAAACCATTATGGTATCCTGATCTGTAGAATTATCATCAGGTTCTATTAATTTCGCTTTGGTTGGAATTCCGTCACTGGTTGTAAAGCTTCTTGTCTCGGAAGCATCACTCTCTCCGGTATTATTCAAAGCGAATATTCTCCAGTAATAGGTTTTATCATAACTTAAATCGCTAATAGTAAAACTGGTAGATACAATGGTTGTATCTGTTACTGGCCCTGAAAAATTCGAAAGAGTATCTATCTCCACTCTATAGTTTATTGCAAAATCTGAACTGCTCCAGTTGAGTTCAGTTTCTAAGGAAACGTCTGTTACTCCTTCATCAGGAGTATTTAAAACCGGTGTAGTTGGCAATGGGTCTTCTGTTTTGAAAGTCTTATACGAACTCCACCCACTATCACCACTGTTATTCACCGACCGTACTCTCCAGTAATAATTTGTACTCACTTCCAGGCCGGAAACACCCAGATTAGTTGCACTTACATCTGTAGCATCAACAATATTCATGCTGAATGATGAAGAGGTTGACAGCTGAACGTCATAGGTTTCTGCACCTACTCCATTGCTCCAGTTTAAGTTGAAAGAAAGAGGAATATTTTGCTCGTTATTTGCAGGATAAAGCAATTCGGGGGGCAATGGCTCTGTTGAAACATATATTTGTCCATTACTTGTTGTTATGTTTGGGGTGCCTTCATTCAGCAGAATTTCCTCAAAATCAACATTTCCATAGGCATTATTACTTAGAGACTCATCAGCCTTAAATTTAAGATAAACCATATCTCCTGATGATGAAAAAGCATTTGCACCTGCCCCCACTAAGCGCACCTCGCCTTCTGAAATCTGATTTTCAGAATAACTCCACCCTTCAGTTAGGCTGCCTTCGGTGCTAAATCCCAAATAAGTGAGATTATTGTCATTGTAGTTAATAGTAAGATCATTAGCAGACACTTGTGAATTCGAAGCTTCCATATTCGAGATGGGAACAGGGAAATACAGTGTATCCGAAATTATCATGGAGGTATCTGGAAGATCAGATCTCAGATCGTATATATTAAAATTTCCTGTTGTTGAAGTAGCCCCGATTGAATCTTCAGCCGTAATTTGAACTTCGCCACCTTTTGTCGCAGAGAACAAGCCGTCTGAATTTATAGAAGCTAAATTAGAATTACTCACCGACCAGGAAACCGCCCCCGTATTATTTGAGATTTCGAATTGCAGCGTCTCACCCACTAAAACCTCAGAACCCGAACTTGGGGAAATATTTAATGACGGAAGAGAGAGCGAGCGTACGGTAAAGTTTTCCCCTTGGCCTTCTATAGCTTCATTGAATATAACATCCTGGAAACTAAAGGTTTTGTATGAAGTGAAGTTATCATCCAGTTTGAAATGAAGTGTAAGCAAACTTCCTTCTCCTTCTATTGCATCTATTTGTGCAAAGGCGACAGAAATACCATTTGACTGTGGGTTTGTGGTAATGTTTGCATTATCCTCTAATAATGCTCCTTTCTCTACCGATAACAATTCAAGCTGATCGTTTAGAGAGGCGTTTAGAAAAAAACTGCCGGATTCGATTCCCAAATTCGTCAGATCACTTACTTCAATATCTACCGAAACCTCCTGCCCCTGATAGTTGGTCGTATCACTTCCATTAATACTAAAGCCAAGAATTTTTAAGGTATTTGAGGTATCAGTTATGCCCCGGCTGTCTTCTGCTACAACCTCAACCATTCCATAGCTTAAAGCTTTGAGTAATCCTGAATCGTCTATCGAAGCTATACCAGGGTTGGTCGTTGACCATTCTATATCCCCCTCTGCACCAGATACTGAAAACTGAACAGAATCTCCCGCAACTACTTCGGAAGGTGAATAACCAATATTAATGGTCGGGAGTTGTGAAATACTGATATTACCCGGTTCAAAAATAAGCTCAGGTTCACCTTCATTCAGATACGTTTCATTAGAGTTAAAACTAATGTATGCATTGCCACTATTTTGAGCTGTAAAGTGTATGTAAAAAAGGACTCCAGAACCACTAAGGTCTTCTGTTCCGGCAGCTGCAACTATTAATCTGTTATCATTATTAAGGTTTGGTGAAACACTCCAGTTTTCCAATAAAGTACCATCTGTCGAAATTGAGGTAGGTTTCACATAGGTGGAATTGAAGTTAACCTCCATAAATACTGATAAAATACCTTTACCAGTCAATGTAGAATCTGCGAATACCGGAATCTTGATGTCTTCTCCTTCCACCATATTTGTATCCGGCAAAGAAAATTGTATCTGTGCGGATAATGGCATTGCAAACAAAATGGCTGTAATCAGCAAGCTAATTTTTTTCATAGTACGTGTCATATAATCTCCCATTATAGATTAAAGAGGCCCTTTAGGCCTCTTAATGCTCTATTATTTGATAAATGTTAGCTTTTTTGACTGTACTATGTCACCAGCTTGTATCCTGTAGATATACACACCCGTACTTACCTGCATTCCTGCATCATTTTTTCCGTCCCAGATAACGCTGTGTCTCCCTGCATTGAAGTTATCATTGGCGAGTGTAGCCACTTCCTGCCCCAGTACATTGAAGATTTTAAGTGTCACCTTCACATTTGCTTCTGAAATATCAAAACCAATAACTGTAGTTGGGTTGAATGGATTAGGATAATTTTGATACAATTCAAACTGCTCCGGCATATTCAGCTTCACTTCCTCATTGCTTACCGCTGTGCTACTCATATCCACTTCGTTCGCGATAAAACGGCTTATATTTATGGAACTTGTTGCTTTCTCATCCTTAAGTTTAAAATGGATAGTAGCGGCATTTCCATCAGAAGTAATTTCCTCAGCAGATGCCATTGCTAAATAAACATTATCAGAATTTTCAATGTTGATATTTAGTGTAGCGCCGGAGAGAATTTCGCCTGTTTCAACACCTATAATTTCCATCATGTTACTGTCGTAGCCAAGGTCAATTTCAAAAGCCATCAGGTTTTGAACCTCATGGAGAGCTAAGGAAATTTTATATTCGTTATCTCCTAAATCTTTGAGGTCACTCAATTCGAGCTTGATGTTCTCAACAGACAAACCGGCCAAAACCTCAGATCGTGCTTTAGAAGCTAATTCTGCCGGAAAAGCTTCTATCAAACCAACAACATATTGCAGGATGTACGAAGCGTCCATTGAGCTCACTGTTCCATTTCCTGAAACATCTGCAACCGCTAACTGGGTAGCGTTTAAAGTATCTAATTGCGCCACATGCTTTAGTAATCCTGAAGCATCGAAAGATTGCACCTTCCCGTTGAGTGACACATCGCCTAATACCGGCTTTGTGGCCCCACTTCCCTGGAAAGGAGAATAGTTTACAGCATCCGAAACTTCATCTCCGGTCCCGCTTGCATTACCAGCGTGTGTAGGGCCAGAGTCATCACCCCACCAATTGTTGGTGGCATCCACATCAAAGGTTTCATCCCGATTGAAAACACCATATGAAGAATTATCATAGATGTCATTATTATTGATTACCGGATTACCCGAACCCCAAATGGTAACTCCCTGCCCGTTGTTAAAAATTGTTGAGTTAGTAATTGTTGGACTTGAATTATCAGCCAACACACCAGCCGTATTTGTACCGGTTGAAACATTTTTGATAACGGTATAATCTAATTTTGACTCCTCAGAAAGTGAAGTAGCGGTATATGTTATCCCATACCACGTACCTCCCTGAGTTTCATTGCTGTCACTATTAGTATCTCCTCCATAAAAATCATCATATATATGAGTAAATACTATAAGACTGTCTGGATGATTTCTCCCCTCCGCTAATAATCCCTTTTCTACATTTAATCCCCTGCTACCTTCGAATTTCATTATAACACCGGGATCGATGGTTAAAACTGCTCCCGAGCCTACGGTATAAGTACCACTCATGTAATAGGGAATTCCAATTTTTCCGGCAAAATCTCTTTTTGGGAGATTAACATCCTGCACCAACGTCTCTGTACGAACTCCTATAGCTTTCCAGGTAGTTCCGCTCATAATATTTCCGGTTGATGTTTGGGGATAGGAAACAAGTGAAACCAAAAGAGGCGTTCTGTCCAGGTTATGGAATACGTTATTCTCTACATAAGGCGCAGAAACTCCTGTAAGTTCTATACCATAATTAACATCTTCGAACCTTGAGTTTCTGATTGTAGGATCGGCACTATTTGTAACAATAGCCTCATTTTTGTTTTTGAAAATAGCGTGAGTGATGATATTACTGGTGTCATCACTTGTTGCAGTAAAAGTGAGCCATGAGTTGTTATTTCGGTATGTATCATTTACTTCGCCGTCATTGTAGATATCTGCTGGCTGACCAAAGCTGTCGTCCGTATCCGATGTAAATACAACAGGGCTGGATTCTGTACCTTCGATTTTCAATGCTCCTTCCACTGTAAAGCTTCCGTAAGTAGTCCTGCTCGTGCCATACCTGGTATGCGATTTAAAAACCATCCCCGCAGGTATTATTATTTTAGACCCTGATGGTATTGTGAAATTGCCATACAACATATACGTAATGCTGTCTGTTCCTGCAAAGCTTCGAAAAGGAACCGTAGCATCGCTTCCCCAATTTCCGCCACGTATGGCAAGGCCTTTTTTACTGACATTAGATTCCACATTTCCTGAAAAATCAGGATTGGAAAACATGTCCATGTAAATCGAATGCCTTCTTGATGAACCAGAAGTATTACCAATATTTTCGAACCTGTTATTTCGAATTTCCGGGCTGGAGTTATCATAAATATTGATTGCATTTCCGCTCGATAGCTGGAATAATGAATTCTCAACAAGAGCTTCCGAGCTTTGGAACTCTATAGCAGTACTTGGATATCTGAATTCGGTGTAGTTGATGTGATTTTCTGTCTCAATAGAAGAGGACCTGAAATATATCATCACAGATTGGCCTGGTGAAGGAACCGTATTGTTTCCATCGTTATTTGAGTCACCACCTGCTCCATCATCACTAATAGAGGTAAATATTACCGGATCATCCTGAGTCCCAAAAGTCTTGATAGCACCATCCACATAAAGAGATACATTTCCTTTGAACACAACCGAAGGATTGATGCTCAGAATAGTATTCTCACCAATAGACCATTGCTGTCTCATAATAAAGGGCAGGTTGTCGTAACCCGCAAAGGCATATGGTTCCACGGTTGCATCAGCTGAAACCGTATTTCTTGTATCATAGAAATAATTAGATGTGTTAAAGGCATAAGTACTCGATGAAAAGCTATTAGACTCCAGCAAACTAATTCCATTACTGCCGTTAGAGTTGAAAACGATATTAGAAAATGTTGGGTTTGAATTTGTTGAAATAGCTACCGGATCATAACCGCAATTTTGAATAGTTGAGTTTGAAATATGAACTGTTGATCCACTTTCTATTCCGAAACCCATGTACTCACAACTTAATATCGTTACATTATCAACAGTAGGGGCTGCGTCCGTGAAAATCATCCCATGTTTGTTGTAACGGAGTTCTGTGTGAGTAACCGCTGAGTTAACATCATCAGAAGTACCCATAAATCGTATAGTTCCCCAGTCATTTGATGAAGGAGATGTAGCGCCTCCATCACCATTGGTGTCGAGGGGATTTCCAATCTGATCATCCACTATTGATGTGAAATAAATAGTACTGTCGGCAGTCCCTTCTGCCTTCAATGCTCCCTCTATCCGTAAGTGATTTCTGCTTGAATTATCAGCAACCTTAACTACTGTTCCCGGTTCGATTGATAAAGTTGAACCACTTTTTACAGTAGCAGAGGCTAATAAAACAGAAGTTATATTTTCGTAGCCTGCAAATTCACGTGCCCGGATAATACCATCTGCGGTTAAATCACCGCCATGATAGCCAATGGCAATTAACCCCACATTTGCCAGCGTATTCCCACTAAAAGTAGGATCGGACGATAAGTCCAATGCTACGGGTACTGATCCAGTATTTGAGAATGAATTGTTAGAGATTACCGGGTTAGCCGTTCCGCGAGAATCAATTCCATAGTAGTTAGTGTTCGCAATTTCAGTGTTTGAGATGGTAACATCACTATTCATGATACTGATTGCACCACGTAGACTTACAGTATTGTTATCCTCATTATACTGAAGGCTGGTGTTATAGCTTGCATACCGAATTCTGTTATGATCTATTATAGAAGCTCCGGCATCTTCACCAAAAGCGATACCTCTCCAGTCGGAGTTACCCGGAACCGTGTTATTCCCATCCTTATTGGTATCGTTTGGATTGCCGATGTTGTCATCCTTCACAGAAGTAAATACTATTTTATCATCAGCTGTACCTTCACTTATAAGAGTTCCTTTTACCCTTATTCCATAACTCGTTGATTTTATAACCACCCCTTCTTCAATAGTAAGAGTTGCGCCAGTATCCACATATAATTCTCTAAGTAATAGATAGGTAACATTAGGAATAGAAGTGAAATCTCTTTTTGGAACTGTATTACTACCTGATATAGTGGTTCCAATTAAGCCAATAGCGTCATATTCATTATTTGAAGATGAAAAAGAGTTATTTGTAAAAGTTGGATTACTATCGAAAGTTAAAGCAACGGGTACTACTCCACTTGTTCCAATAGTGTTATTAGTATAAATCGCATCAGAACCATTTCTTAATACCGTACCATATAAGTTGTTCTGAAACTCGCTACTGTCTATCTCTGATTGATTGTTTATTAAGGTTATTCCACCTCTGAAATCTCCACTCGAAGTATTTTGATAACCCGCATAGCTGATACTTACTCTTTTGAAGGTACTTGTTGCAGAATTACCAACAGCTCTTAGCCCGTTCCAATCTGTATTAGTTGGCCCAGTGGCACTTCCATCGTTATTCGTATCACCGCCGATATTGTCGTTTTTCCAAGACGTGAATTCAATGACTTCCCCTTCATCCGCAACAGCATAGATTACCCCTCCATCTTGTGTATAAACTTCATTGTTGGAGTAAAATTTCAAAATATTACCACTATCAATAGTAAGAGTATCACCTGCATAAACCTGCATACTGGATGAGATATAATAAGGTATTCCCGGATTACCAAGAGTCCAATTATTATCAACTGTACTTACCGAGGCATAAATCATATCATTATCATTTCCGGTAAAATCATTGGTACCTTCATATGTTATAGCCCCTTCTGATGTAAAATAGATAGGATAATTAGTGCTCGTAATATTAACAGAGTTGAGAGCTGCTTCGCCAGGATGGTTCACAACCAAACCCCGGTTTGAATCAGAAATTGTTACATCTTCAAGTGTTGCAATACCATTATTGACCTCAATTCCATTATCAGCGAACTGAATTGTGGTGTTACTAAGTGTTAACCTGGAATCTGGATCATTAAGATAAATTCGATTCCAGGTATCTCGGCCACTTCCTACGTTAGCTGTAAAACTGATGCCATCCCCAATCAAGCTCCCATTAATTGTTAACTGTGTGTTATCCGCAAATCGGACTTCCACACCGTTTTCTATGGAAATGGTATCCGCATCAGTGATTGTTGTACTCCCGGTTATTATGTAAGGACTTTCAGCAAGAGCCCATACCGTTGTGCTGTCACCATTTATTGTACCCGAAATTTCGGTTTGAGCAAATGTGTTTCCTGAAAAAATTAACACAAACGTTAGTAACATCAGTTGAACTTGTATCCGTAGTCTCATGTCTATTTATTTTATTGGATTTTACAGAAACAAATGATTTTGTACCAAAAAAACACCACCGAAGTATGTAGTTTTGAAAAATCATTGTTTATGATTGTAGATAGCTAATCTCCTAAGCTTTTATAGCTCTTGCTGCACTTCCTGGGGCTTGGCAAGGTTAATTACCCGAAAAATCTTAGCTCTCTTTAAACAATACGAAAAATTATTTTTAGGTGGGTCATTTTCAATCCATTTTTTTTTAAACTGTTACCCATAAAAAAACCCGGTTGTCTCCAACCGGGTTATAGTGAAAAAGGAAAATAAACAGGATTACTATTTGTTCACGGCGTCTCTGTCCAGAAATTCCTCATAAAGCTGAGTATGTCGGCTGGCCATCGGGATTTTTTTTCCCTTTATAAAAACATGCTCTATTTGCGAAAGTGGCTCGAAAGGATCTCCATCAGAGATAAAAAGATTAGCGAGTTTACCTGCTTCCAATGAACCGATTTTATCATCCACACCAAAAATTTCTGCGGCGTTTATGGTGATGGCTTTTAGCGCCTCTTCGGTTCCCATGCCGTAGGTAGCGGCATATCCCGCATGAAAAGGTGCGTTACGTACATTCTCAGTATCGCCGGTTCCAATAGCCACTTTTACACCTGCTGCTGCCATTATTCCGGGATTTTGGTACGGCCGCTGATAATTATCGTATTGTCGAGATGGCGTTTGAAGCGTCCCAACCAAAACTGGAATTCCAGCTTCTGCTAATTCTTCAGCAACCCGCCATCCTTCAGAAACTCCTGCAAATACAAATCGCATATCTTCCTGCACTTTTGTCCACTCGATAGCATTCAGTATTTCTTTCTCGTTGCTTACCTGAACTATTACCGGGATTTCTCCCGTTACAACTTCCCGCATGGCTTCCATTCGTGGGTCATAATCGGGTTGTTTTTTACCATTCGAGTTAGCTGAGAAAGCATTCATCATTTCATTATAGAAGCGCGCCTTATCAAGAAAATCGTCCAGTTCTTTGATCGCTTTCTCGTACTCTTCTTTTATTTTGTCTTCATCACGGCTATCCCACGGCCCCCTTTTTGTTGAAACCGGCAGGCTCATCACTAATGCAGCGTTTTTCTTCACTGCCATAGAATCCGGTGAATATCCCCAGAGATCCATAACAGCAGCTTTACCAGAAATTGACCCGGATCTTGGTTTGGAAAGTACGGTTGTAACACCGCTCACTCTCGTAACCGGAATGGCCGCGCTATGAGGGTTGAATGCTGTTGCGGCAGACATATGAGGATTGAATTGACCTAATTCAGCATCGTCTACAGTAACCGCAACGGCAGAAACTTCCACGAGGCCAAGACTTGTCCAGGAATCGATAAATCCCGGATACACATGTTTGCCAGAGGCATCTATGATTGTGAAGCCATCTGCGATTTTAACGTTCTGACCTACAAAGGTAATTTTGTCGTTTTCGATCAAAATTATTCCGCCTTCAATCACACCATTTGTAACGGTATGAATGGTGGCATCCATGATGGCAAACTTTCCGAATTCGGGTTTGCCTGTAATTTGTGCTTCTGCGGGATTCATCCCAATCATCAAAAAGCATGCGAAAATAAAGGTGTATAGTTTTTTCATTGTTCTTTCTGCTTAGTGTTGATGATTTGCTTCAGTTAAGGTAAAAGTGTCTTGCATGCACGCGTCGTCACTTCTTCCGGAGATGATTTCCTCGAAATTACTTGTGTCATCAAAATCGGTGCCGGCATTAACGCTGATGCGCATATCATCGGCATCATTTTCCCGGTCGAAATATTTATGCCCGTCTACAAAAGTCATCTCAGCTATGCTGTAAATACTTAAAGGATGTCCACTCCAGATTGCTAAATCGGCTTGTTTTCCTACTTCTATGCTTCCAACCTTGTCATCAATACCGAGTTGTTTTGCCGGGTTGATGGTTATCATTCGAAGCGCGTCGTTTTCGGAAGTCATTCCGTACCGGACTGTCTTGGCTGCTTCATGATTTAGATGCCGAATCAATTCACCGCTATCACTATTAATACTATTTGTAACTCCGTTCGCATTCAGGATTGAAGCGTTGAACGCGGTGGAATAATACACTTCAAACTTGTATGCCCACCAATCCGCAAATACCGAAGTTCCCGCACCATTTTTGGCAAGTTCAGGAGCAACTTTAAACGCTTCGTTTGCATGCTGAAAAGTGTAATTTTTAATTCCGTAGTCTTTAAAAACTTCCATCAACATAAGAATTTCATCTGCCCGGTAAGAGTGGCAATGAACCAGGATGTTGCCTTCAATAATATCATTCAACACATCGTAGCGTAAATTTTGTGCAACCGGAACGGGCGGAACTCCTCTTTTACGGCGGTCATATTCTCCTTTTCTCTGGAGATAAGCTTCTCTGTTTCGCTTGTAATCAATGGCTTCATCAAAATGATTTCGAACAACCTGCTCTACACCCATTCGGGTTCTTGGCTGAACGCCATTTCCTTGCCCGTGCACACGAGTGGGGTTTTCACCTAAAGCAAATTTGATGGTTCTGGCTGCTCCTTCAAAACGCATTTGTTCTTGATTAGTGCCATACCGAAGCTTCAGCGTTTCGCCCTGTCCGCCAATTACGTTTGCAGAACCGTGCATTAAATGGATGGAAGTTACCCCTCCTCCCAACGCTCGATAAATACCAACGGAGTTTGGATTCACAGATTCTTCCATTGTTACTTCGGCGGTAACAGGATTACGGCCTTCGTTAATATCAACGCCATTGAGATGCGAATGAGCGTCAATAATTCCCGGCAGTACAAATTTTCCGGAGGCATCAATAGTTTCCACGCCACGTAGCGCGTTCAGATTCTGGCCGATCTCACGGATTATGCCGTCTCGAATCAGCACGTCGGTATTTTCCAGGTCATCGCCTGTAACGGTGATTACTGTTGCATTTTGAATAAGAACTGAGCCTTTTTCCTGGGCATAAGCCTGAAATCCAAAAACAACGAGTAAAAGTATTAAACTTAGTTTTTTCATTTTGAGCTTCCTTTTAAAATTCATGAATAACACCGTTCGATATGCTTTGAAGCACTTTCGCCTTCTTCTCTGACATCGGCTTATCAAAAACGGTAAAGCTGGCGTTTTTTCCTTTTGTCACATTTCCGAAGCTTCTGTCTACGCCAATTATTTGTGCGGTTCTTGTGGTCATAAGTTCAACCACATCCTTTTCTGTGAGCCCGCCTTCATCAAGAAGTATTTCCAGCTTTTTGGTGAGATCTTTTAAATCCATCCCTGAAGATGAATACCCAACATTAACTCCCGCATCTATTAATTTTTTGATGTTGGTGACTTCATCCTTCCAGGCTTTAATCTGTCGGTCGCGATAAGCTTGCTCTTCGTCAGTCACCACTTCTTCTTTTTCTGATTTCTCTTCTTCATCTGAATCTTCCTCTTTTTCGGAATCCTCATCTTTTTTTGTTTTAGCATACCATTTTGGCATCTCAGTAAAATCTATACTGGCTAAAACAGGAATATTCCGGCGTTTAAGTTCATCGGATTTGGCATAAGCCTCTTTTCCAGATACAATAACGGTATTGAATCCAAATTGATCCTGAAGCATAAAAAGGCGCTCAATGTCTTCTTTTGAATCAACTTCGAAATAGAAGGGGGCAGATTTATTAACTAAGGGAAACATTGCCTCAAGCACCTGATCACGATCTGGTGCAGGCATTTCGGTGTTTTCCCGATAATAATTCATGTGCTCCTGAAGCGCTGTAGCCTCGAACATAACCTGCCGAAATTTCGCCATCACGCCCATCATTGTAGACGGGTAAGCGCCATTTCCCCAGCCACCAGGGGCTTCCCTGAAAGAACCCGCCAAACCAATCGTCTCTTTAAATAAACCATCTCTGGTGTTTTCGGGTGATAAATAAAATACCTCTACTCCACCTGGCAGCATAAATCCTTTTAAACCCAAAGCGGCAGTAGTAAAGCCGGCTTTCATTCCAGCTTCGAATGCTTTGTCAGTATCCAAAAGCTCCGATGGTTTGCGTTCGGGTTGTATACCTGCCCGATCGTAGGGAGGGTTTCCGGGTTCATCCAGAGGTTTAAGGTCTTTTGGTAATTCGGGGCTTCCCCAAGTTGCATAGCCATCAATAAACCCCGGATAAACATGAAGGCTGTCGCCTCCGTCAATCACAAAAGCATCGAATGGTATAGTTGCGTTATTTCCAACAGCTTCAATCACGCCGTCTCGCCACACAATGGTAGCAAATTGGGTGACAGAGCCATCAGCCGAATGAAGTGTAACATTTTTTAGCGCATGTGCCGGAGTAGTCTGGGCAAAACTTGCCTGACATATCATACCCGAAAACAGCAGCACTAAGAGTGTCGATCTTTTTTTCATAGCACCTGTTAAATATTTTTTGATTTAGGTGCCGAAATAACCGCAATTATTCAGTCTTAAAAAAGCTGTAGTTCTGAAAAAAATGTAAATGAATTGCTAACCTGCTGCCGCAATTTTAATAGAAAAATGATAAAGAAAGACGGGTCTTTAATTACCTCTTCTGGCCATTTCGCTTAATGCAACATCCAGGGCCGATTGCATTTTAGTTAAAGACGATTTTAAATTTTCACTATCATACATAATATCAGTTGTCAAGGAGTCTACCGCACTAATACCGGCTGAGGTGAGGTCATTAGAAAGGTACTCCCGAATTTCTTTGGTATCTGATATAAAATTATTCAAATCCTCCTCTACTCCATTACCAGAATCATTTACCTGATTATACATTTCCTTCAGTTCGTTTCTGCGTTCTCTGCTGAGTTCCTGCAACCTTTGATTTTCATATTCAGCTCCATTTTCCCACGCAGCAAAATAATTATCTACATTCTTCTCCATTTCACTTTTATTTTCGAGCAGCTGATTTCCCTGCTCCTCAAGCTTTGAAACATTTTCACTATATACTTCAAATACGGATTTAATATCCGATTGGCCACTACGAGTCAATTCTCTTAGTGAAGATTCTACCCCTTCTATAGATGACCGGGTTTCCTTCAAATTCTCATAAACTGTTTCCATTGATTCTACTGCATTATCTGATCGCTCTAAACCCTCAGCACTATTTCCAGAAGACCCGCATCCATAAACTAAAAAAATTAAAAGTAAGGATAAGCTTAGTATTCTTGCTTTCATCACATTCTCCACCTGTTAAATCTTGTCGTTCATATTCTATTTTAATATGTGAAAACTGATAAGATTTTTCTGTAATAAAATATTTGAATTGTACATTCTCACAATTCATATTCATTGTATCAAAAATAACTACTTATTTAATTCATTTTAAATGAATCGGTAAAAAAGGGAACAAAAAAATATAATTTTTATATAAAATTATGTAACGAATCATCGTCTTTATATCCTCATTATTAAGCTCGAATGCATAGGCTAAAACAGAAAGAAAGAAAAGATAAAAAGCTATTTAATGGAGAATTTTTATACATCCTTGCAATTTTGGCTGTAATAATCTGAATTTTAGGTTTCTTTATCTATAGCAAAGGCATGATTATTCAAGTACTTTTAGTAATCGCTTTAATTGCTGTTTTCAGTTAATGCATTAACTAATAGAAAATATACTAATAAACATAGTTAATATTAACATATACATTAAACAGGAAAATTATGAAAATCTTAAAATCAATTCCTTCCGCACTTATAGGTGCAACAGCAGGCGCGTTAATAGGTCTAATATTTGCACCAAGAAAAGGCTCCGAAACTCGGGATATGATATCCAAAAAAAGCAACGATTATGCTAACGATGCAAAAGAAAGCATAAGCGATTTATATTATGGTATTTCAGAAGAACTTAAGGATGTTAAAGACGACGCTTCAAACTTGATAAAAGAGGGAAAGTCTAAGTTTGTGAACGCTAAAGGCGAAATAAAAAACCGGATGGAAGGAACAAAGAGAGATGTTTCAAGACAAACCCAAGAAGCGAAAGAAGACCTCAAAGAAATGGCCCAGGAAGTAAAGGGTGACGTTAAAGACCAAGCTCATAAAAAGACTTCCTAATGCATCCTTAAATATTACAGCCTGCTCACTCTTTTTTAAGTGTAGGCAGGCGATTTTTTTGGATTTTGATTTTGCCAAACATCATAGGGTGAATACGCAGTAGAAGAGTTAGTCTGAGGATGGAAACTCAATTCATATTTGGTTCCTTCTTTTCCATCAAGCTTAAATTCGGCTTGTAGTTGCTTGGCTAACAGATTTACTAATCTAAATCCGAAATGATGCTCGTCATACTTCTCCCCAGAAATGCCTTCACCATCGTCACCTACTCGAACTTTTATGGCCCCTTCTTCTTCTTGTATTCCTATTGAAATGGAACCAGATTTACCTTTAAAAGCATGTTGAAGAGAGTTGGTAACTAATTCGTTGATAATAAGCGCAAGTGGAAAAGTTTGGCTGAAATCAAGCGAAATTTCACCCACGTCCAGATTAAAATTGATAAGCGTATCATCATTTTTGGTCACCGAATTGATTCGCTCAACCAAAGCTTCAATATATTCCTTCAAATTCACATGAACCATATCGTGTGCTTCATATAGCAGCTCATGAAGTTTGAGGGCAGCAATAATCCTGCTTTCCGTTCGGCTCAATATTTTTTTTATGATGGGGTCATCCGATTCCGACCTTTCTACCTGAAGCATTCCACAAATATCAGCGAGATTATTCTTTATTCTGTGATGAATCTCTAAAAGCCAAACCTCTTTATCTTTTATATATTTTTCTACACTCACCTGTGTATTTCTTTCATTTTGAAGCTGGTTTTCGAAAGCATCAATAAGAACTTCCAGATGCTTTGCCAAGAGCAAAAAATTTTGTTGCTCTTCTTCACTCAATTCTTTTGGATAATAACATATCAAACATAACGTAGCTAAAATTTCCCCCGAATTATTTCTAATCGGAATACCTGCATAAAAACGTATTTGATGATCTTCAGGAAATTGCAAATTCCGAGTCCTTTTGTCATCTTTAAGATCGTTTATTACCAATAATCTACCCTCTTGTACGACAAAATTACAAACACTTTGTTTTCTGGTTAACTTGGATATCCTCCATTTCCCACATTTAGAAATTGTGTATTGGTACTTATCATCAAGCAAATTAATAAGTGAAACGGAAGAACTACATATTTGACAGCAAAGCCTGTTAACCTGCTGAAAAGTTTCTTGGAGTTCTTTATTATCAAAAAATATATTTTCTGCTTTAAGCTTTCCTTTACTTCTCTCACTTGTATCAGAAAATTTCATATTATTAATTTTAAAGCCCTATAATTTTTAAATAAAACTATACAATAGCCTCATCTTTTTATGTAATAAATTCCTGTATAATTGTGTAATGCTTCTTGAATCGCTTTTTGGTAAGATTAATTTCGCCAATCCTGCAAAAGGAATTTGAAATGCTTAAACTTGGTAATGTCATGGATTAGAAGTACAAGCTCTATCATAAAAAAAGATCTGTTTATAGAACTGCGATCTCGCTTTGCTATAAATATGGTGCTTGCTTTTGTTGCCGCGTCCCTGCTTTTAGTAATATTCACTCTGCGAGCCGATCAGCTTGAACCGGCTCCAAAATCGGGCTTAGTATGGATTGTGATTTTGTTCGCGGCGCTATCCGCTTTAGGCAGAAGTTTTATCGCCGAAACCGATAAAAAAACGTATGATCTTCTCCGAATTTACGCTCCCGGATCATCGGTATATTCGGGTAAATTGTTTTACAACTTTGTGTTCACTCTCTTCATAAATACAGCTACTTTTATCGCGTATATTTTCCTGGCGAATTTAACCATACAGTCCTGGACCGCTTTTTTGATCATGCTGATAATTGGAACCGCAGGACTTTCAGGCGTTGCAACAATGACGGCGGCCGTTGTTTCCCAGGCTGACCGAAAAGGAGCTATTTTTTCAGTGTTAAGTATTCCGCTTTTTATGCCGCTTATTTTGCTCTTAACCGATATTAGCAAAACAGCATTTATTAGTGGTGATGATGGATCTTTAAATACCCTGACAGCATTGATTGGGTTTGCCGGAGTTACCATAACAGCAGGAATTTTATTGTTCGACTATATTTGGGAGGAGTGAGATTACATGGAAATTGAATTTGGAAATCGCAGAATAATTGGGCAAAAACGTGCTAAAGAACATGTTGAGCGCATTTTAGCTTCTGAGAGAATCAGCCACGCGTATTTACTTTCGGGGCCCGCCGGAGTTGGAAAAACAGCATTCGCGCTCGCTTTTGCAGAGGCTGTGAATGGAGTTTCAAATCTTAGTGATCTTGGAAGTCATACTTCCTCAAAGAAATCTTCTTGGTTTACTCATCCCGATATTCATGTGTTCATTCCAAAACCAACATCCTCAAAAATAGAAGAGCTGAGGGAAAGGCAAGAACTTCTTGCCAAAGATCCATACGAAATTATCAGTTTTTCGCAACGCCCTTCGCTTGAAGATGAATCTTCAAAAAACCTACAGGCTTTTTATCCTATCGATTATTTTCGGGATGATATACGCCCCATTGCAAAGCTGAAACCAAATGAAGGCAATCGTATTGTAATAATTCTCACGCAGGTAGAAACAATGCGAAAGGAAACGGCGAATGCTTTTCTGAAGCTCCTTGAAGAACCCAGCGACCGTCTGATGTTCATCTTAACCACTGAAAGTTATGAAAATCTGCTTCCTACCATCACTTCCCGATGTCAGCATATTCCGCTTGGGAAGCTAAAAGATGAGGAGGTAAAACAAGGGTTAATTGAGCTCGATAAAATTCCCCCCGACGAAGCCGCTTATCTGGCCCGCATTTCGGATGGAAATTATGCGATGACTCGTTTTTTTGATATTGAAAGGTTAAAAGAAGACCGGGAACTGGTAGTTCGATATTTACGAATGGCTTTTAGTCAGGATGCTATAGGCCTTTCCAAACTGGTTCAGGATTGGCAAAGTTCTCATAATATTGAAGGTTTTATATCTATTTCGAATTTGCTGGAAATGTACATCAGGGATTTGATTGTTTATCGGGAAACCCAAAAACCGAATCTAATTGCTAATATTGATCAGATTGAATCAATTCGCAAGTTTGTTACCTCTTTAGGTGATGCCCGGCTGGAAGAAATGATCACCCATCTGGATAATTTCCGGCCAATGATGTTACAGAATGTATCCCCAAAATTGATCTTTCTTGTACTCGCATTGCGCTTTTCAAACCTGATGCGAGGACTCAATCCTGTTATCTCTGAAGATGAGCACTGGCAACATTTACCCGCTTTCGTAGAATAATGAAAACTTTAGAATTTCATAAAATGGAAGGCACCGGCAACGATTTTGTTGTGGTTGATAATCGAAACTATAATTTTGCTTTAAACGAAATTATCAACTTCACCCCAAAACTGTGCGACCGGAAATTTGGCATTGGCGCTGATGGTTTGTTAGTGCTACAAAAATCATCAAATCCCAATGCAGATTATACCATGATTTATAGAAATGCCGATGGCAGTGATGCAGGAATGTGCGGAAATGGTGGCAGATGCCTTGCTTTATTTGCTTCCCAAAATGGATTCCCAAAAAAACATTCTTTTAATGTGCACGACAATATTTACAAAGCTGAGGTTTCAGAAGATGAAGTTAGCGTTCACTTTCCAGTAAAGGTAAAGCCTGTCAGCCTTAAACTGGACGGTGAGGAATTCCTCAAAGCCGATGCCGCCACCGAGCACCTGGTAAAATTTGTTCAGCAGTCTGTTCTTGACGATGAGAATGCTCTTCTGAAGACTGGAAGAAAGTTCCGAATGCACAAGGAAATGAATCCTCCGGGCACGAATGTGAATTTCGTTCAGCTTCTGGATAATCAAAGCATAAAAGTTCAGACATATGAACGAGGAGTTGAGAATTTAACGTTGGCTTGTGGTACAGGGGCCTTAGCAGCGGCAATTGCGGCACATAATGTTCAAGAGAATCGAGAACTGCATTCGACTTATGAAGTACATATGAAAGGCGGCCTACTCAAAGCCACTTTTGATTATGCTCCGCAATCAAATATCTATCAAAATTTAATTTTAACCGGACCCGCACATTTTGTATTCAAAGGAATTGTTACGTTACGCTAAGTTTTTTGTATGGTGCACACTGGGTGTTTTTCTCTCCTCCTGCTCTACAATCGTACCAAATTCTGGAAGTAACAACAGGGTTACGGCTAATTTTATAAGTAATTATTTAGTGGAAGGACAACTCCCTCCTCCCCAGTCTATCAAAAGCCTTCAGCTTTATAGAAAGGGATCGGCTAATAATCCTCCCATTATCTCTTTAAATTCCCGTCAAAAACTGGTACTCTCCTTTGATGAATTATCTGATTTATCTGGCCAGTTTCGGATCACTTTTTCTCACCACAACCAAAACTGGGAGCAAAGTAATATTCCTGAAAATTGGTTTTTAGGAGGAATGAATGAACTGATTTTGGGTGGAGGTACAAAAAACAGGTTATCAGAGCCAGATTATTTTAATTATTCCATTGAATTCCCGAATGACCAATTAGAGTTTTTAACCAGTGGTAACTTTATGTTGCACGTTTCTGATTTTTCCTCTGGAGTTCGTCTTTTTTCAGTTCCATTTTATGTAACTGAAAATGAAGGCGAAATGACCTCCTGGGTGGAAACGGCTTTTAATGCAGGGCCAAGAAATTCCGCGATTGATCAGCCTTATAGTAATTTCAAGTATCCGGATTTTGTGGAGTTTCCACAGTTTGATTTAAGCTTTTTCTTCACCCAAAATCGCTTTTGGGGGAAAACCAAAGAAACGAAAGCTTTTGATGTAGCAACTCCCGGAGAAACCCAATATTACTTGCCCCGGGATGAAGGCTTTGCAGCCAATTTCGATTTCATTGGGCTAAATTTGAGCAACTTTTCTCAAGGCGGAAAAATCATAGAATGGCGGCCTGAATTTACTCCACCAAAAGCAGTTTTGAGAGAAGATGTATTGAATTTTACTGCCGATCCTATGCCAAACTGGAGTTCGAATTTCGGAGTACCAAAATCAGGCCGGGATGCAAGATACGCGAATGTTCGATTTCGCTTTGAAGATGGAGGCGAGTTTAGTTCTTCAACAGGTGTTTACCTTGTTGGCGATTTTAATCAATGGTTGCTTTCAGAAAATTACAAACTCAGCTATAATCAGGAATCAGGATATTGGGAAACTTCGGTGTTGATCAAAGAAGGTACCTACACGTACAAATACGCTCTTAAAGCTTATGGCGATGAAGTGGATGATGTAACCCTGAGTGATTCCATCACACGCAGAGAGCAGGAATATGTGAGCTTTGTGTACTACAAAGATCCTGATTATCAATATCAGCGATTGCTGTTTACACAGGTTTTTTACTCTGGGGATAACTAATTAATTCCTTCACTTTTAAAAATCAATTCCTATCGAAAAGTAATGAATTGGTTTTCCTTTAAATCCATCTCTGTCGTATGGCCAGCCCGCATCATACCGCAAAGGTAAACCAAATACTATAGTTCGGAGCCCAAAACCCGCACCAATAAGGATATCACCATCTAAGTATGGTGCTTCGAAACCCACGGGGCCGTCTGGAGTTGATGCAAAAGAACTAAATCGTTCTTTTGCTACTTTAAAGTCAAGCTTCTTGTCATTTATGATGGGCTCTTGATTACTATCCAAAAGGCCATATTCAATAGTTTGGCCCCATGCAGTTCCGACATCTATGAAGGCAGTTCCCGTAAGATTATAAAATGGCAGAATTGGCAACGGACCGGGGACAATTGCGGCAAAAAGCGGGAAGCGGAACTCAGCGTTTATCAAGCTGAAATTACTTCCATAAATACTGTTGTAAGCATATCCTCTCACAGGCAAAGCCGGAACGGTGAAGAAACTGTCTGTTAACCTGTCGAAGGATAATCCATTATCGCTGAAGCGTTGGTTAATCCATCCAAGTTGGCCGCCCATAAAATATGTTTGTGCATCTCTTCCGATCGAGGTTGCCCCGGATGCTCTGAAAGCAAAGCTATATTGATTTCCCAGCCCAAAATACTTTCTAAAATCTCCTAAAACAGAAGCGAATTGTGGCGCGTTTTCTCCAACCCCCGGACTTGCGGAAATACCAATAGAATACCTTGAGCCACCACTCGGTGTAAGAAATCCAGGTAAAGTATGATCGCTTGTATATATTATTTCAGGATATAGAAATGCACTTTTATCATTTTCTTGCTCCTCTTCTCGAACAGAAGCTCCCCTAAAAGCATCGCTAACGGAACTATAATCTCTGGTGACACCAAGAGCGGAAATTCCTATGTCAATTCGCCTAAATTTATCGAAAGGATATTGAACATTAAAGCCACCACCATATGTACGATATCTTATAATTTCACCATAGTATGTTTGATATCTTCGTGAAGTATGAAAGTAAGAGGCGAAAAAATTTGTTCTGTTTTTGAAATAACCATACTGCAAAGAGTAATCGCTATTTCTCAGATCCGTAACAAAATTTGTACCTAATGAGATTTGATGATCGCCCAGCAAATCACTTATAATAAATTGTGTAAGTGCGTAGGAACCGTAGGTTGAGGCTACAAAAGTAGGATTATATGCGATGTCGGTACTAAACTTCAGGCGATATTTTTTTGGCTGGTACCGGCCGTCTTGTGTAATGGTATTTTCCGGGCTAAAGTTTGCAATATCCCTGAGTTGCAGCGTGGTATCCTCAATAACTTCCTCAGAAAACACGTAGTTTCTGAAGTCGATATTTCCAGATGCAGCTTCCTCTTCTTCCCGCTCTGTTTGCTCTTCCTCTTCTACCAACTCTTCTACTGTAAGCCCTTTCGAGCTAAAATCTAATCCTGAATCAAACATTTCTCGCGCATATAAAGTAGCAGGTACACGAGCAGCCTGACTTTCAGCAGATCGGCGCTGAGCCCAATAATTAGCAGTTGGCTCTTCTTGTTTCGCCCGTTGGAATGGGGTTCTCAACATAAAGATATCAAGATATCCTTCATTAATAGAGTTAAAAGCCAACCGGGAACCGTCCGAACTTATAGAAATTTGCGAAGCCCCTGTCTGTAAATTGGTTAATGCTACTGAAGTTCGGGTTTCCAGGTTCAGCTCATATATATTTTGAATTCCATTTTTGTCTGATATAAAAACAAGACGGTTATCTCTGGTTACCTGCGGATTTTTTTCACTCCAGTTTGGAGTATTGGTTAATCGTGTGGCCTTTTCATCTCCCAAAGCCGCACGATAGATATCCGTTTCATACAAGCTTTCATCGCCGAAGCGGTCATAGTCAGTTGTAAAAGTGGCAAGTTTAGTTTTATCTCCTCTATCAGATGCAAAGTACACATACTTTGAATCTGCGCTCCATTCTGGCTGCATATCCGAGAAAAAATCCTGAGTTAGATTTTCCAATTTTTGGGTGGAAATGTTATACACAAAAATATCTTGGTACGGGCCGATGTTACCATCAAAAGCTATTTTGTTACCATCAGGAGACCAGGCTATTGATGCAATGGCGTCAATATCATTGAACTTAATTTTTTCGATTTTTCCGGTGTTGTAATCAACCAACGCAAGATCATCTCTACCTCTTGATTTAGTTGAAAGCGCAACCTTAGAACCATCCGGAGACCATGCTATATTGGGATTCAAAATATTCAACTCTTCAAATTCAGGATTATCCTCACCCCGAATCAAAGTTTTTAAACGTTCCCCATTTATAGCACTGATAACGACCACATCAAAATAGCCACGCCTATTAGTGATGAAAGCAACTTTATCGCCTTGGGGAGAAATTGCGGGGCTTGTATTATAGCTGCCAAAGTCGCCGCGTTTTGTAAGTAAAGTGGAAATAACGTCGGCTCGTTCTCTTGTGGCTACTTCGGGGTAATAACGTTTTTGAAGCGCATTCTCCCACGCATCAGACAATTCCTCAATATCCAATCCCAAAGACTGAACCATGCCCGCTTCTAAGCTTCGGGTTGATTTTATTCGCTGAAGTATCTCAGCAATCTTTTGCCTGCCATATTCTTCAACTATATAATTCCAGACCGACTGCCCGCCTCTATAAGCATAATAACCGCTCAAATATTCAATAGGTGGCAGATAGTTATTTATCACAGCATCCCTTATAAACATATCGGTGTTGGTGTCCCAACCGAGGGCGGTGTATTCGGCTAATCCTTCTTCGAACCAGAGTGGAAAAACCAGTTGAATATTATTTCGGATGATGGAATTGATGGTGCCCCCATAAAACATATCGTTGAATACCGCATGTACTAATTCGTGATGAAGCGTACGGCGGAAATCAGCATAGTCTCCGGTGAAAGGCACTGTCATCCGATTCTTCAACTTATCGGTTACACCGCCAATACCTTCTGCATTTTCGGGAAGATTAACCACATTCGTCTGCGAAAAGTCGTTATGAGAATCATAAATAATGAGAGGAATTCGGTTTGAAATTTCATGCTGGAAATCTTCGGTAAGCTGTTTATACGCAGATTCTACACTCTTGGCACCAAATTCAGCGAGCTCGTAATTTTTGGATCCATAATAATAGACATCAAAATGCTTGGATTGTATATATCGCCATTCGAACTCTTCATATTGTACCCGGTTTTTTCCAAACGAATAATATTGAGCGAATACCTCAACAGAGCTAACCAAAATAAGGCTTAAGATTACCAAGCTAACTGAAGATGTTTTATTCATAATGTCTCACAAAATTTTTAGGACTATGCTAATGCGAAATCAATTTGTCGTTTTTGCAGGTTTGTACTTTTCACTCTAACGCGAATTTCATCACCCAGCTGATATCGTTTACCGCTTTTACGGCCGGCAAGGGAATGGCTTTTTTGATCGTAAACAAAATAATCAGTTTTTAAATCACTCATTCCTATCATTCCTTCACAGTAAACATCTTTAAGGTTAACAAAAATTCCTCTTTCCATAACTCCGCTGATAACTCCATCAAATTTTTCACCGATTTTATCAGAAAGATATTCTACTTGCTTCAACTTCACTGAATCACGCTCTGCATCAACAGCTACACGTTCGCGCTCGCTGCAATGTTCGCCGTTTCTTTTCAGTAAATCATAATTATAAGCAGGTACTCCAGAGTTATAGCCTTTAAGCAACCTGTGTACAATCACATCGGGGTAACGCCGAATTGGACTTGTAAAGTGTGCATAGTGTTTGAAACCCAAGCCAAAATGACCAAGATTGTTTGGTGAATATTCTGCCTTCGCCATAGCTCGCAACATCAGGCCATTTACAATATATTCGAGACTGGTTCCTTTTACCTGATTAAGCAGATCATTTATTTTTCGGGGTGAAATTTTCTCTCCAAAATCGAATTTTATACCGATAGGTTTCACTTGCTCAGCAATGCCACCTAATTTATCCTGATCGGGTTTGTCATGAATTCGGTAAAAAAATGGAAACAGGTCTTTTGATCTTTTTTTTCCAGATTCCTTTCGAAGGTTTTCAATATGAGCGGCAACGGTTTTGTTAGCCATCAACATGCATTCTTCAATCAGGCGATGAGCAAAGATTCTTTCTTTAATTATTACCTCAATAGGTTTCCCTTTCTCATCTAATACAAACCGGGGTTCGGGCGTTTCAAAATCAATGGCTCCTTCTTTGAATCTTTTCTGAAGCAAAATTTTAGCAAGATCAGCCACTGCACGCATTTCTTTGGCAGCTTTGTGCTTTTTACCATCTACAATTTCCTGTGCTTCCTCATATGTAAAACGGTGTTTTGAATGGATGGCCGTTTCTTCAATCGAATAATCCACCAGATCACCCTGCGCATCAATTTCCATAAAACAACTGTATGTGAGTTTATCCTCATGCGGGCGCAGGCTGCAAACTCCGTTACTCAGTACTTCGGGAAGCATTGGAATTACACGATCTACCAAATAAACGCTGGTACCACGAGTATGTGCTTCATCATCCAATACGGTGGAAGGTTTTACGTAATGGGTTACATCGGCAATATGCACTCCCAGGTAATAATTACCGTTTTTGAGCATTTTTATGCTTAAAGCGTCATCGAAATCTTTAGCGTCAGCCGGGTCAATGGTGAAAACCATTTCATCGCGCATATCCAGCCGGCGGGCAAATTCTTCATTCGGAATTTCTAAAGGAATTTTATCTGCGAATGCTTCTACTCCCTCCGGAAATTCAGCGACCATATCATTTTCTGCTAATATGGATAAAATATTGGCATCGTTTGAGCCTGTTTTCCCTAAAATGGATGTGATTTCAGCTTCCGGGAGCGCTTTGCGATGTAGCCAATTCTTCAGCTCGAATATTACTTTATCTCCGTCCCGAGCTCCATTTAAAAATTCTGGGAGCACATAAAAATTGGTGTACACCGATTTTTGATCCGCTTCAATCACATAATTCTTATCGCTGATTTTAGCCAAAGTACCCACATAAAATTTCTTACCGCGTTCCAGGATTTCAACAACCTTACCTGTTGGCTGGCCACTTTTTCTGTCTTTTCCGGTGATGACAATTTTAACACGGTCGTTGTTCAGGGCAAGCCCCATCTCCCGGGAAGAAACACGAACATCTTCATCCAGTTCTTCGGTAATCACATATCCGGTTCCCCGAACAGAGATATCGATTTTCCCCTCAAGCTCATTTTCATTAGAAACGGCTTTCGATTTCTTTTGAAGGTTTATCTTATTCCCATTTCTGTGAATGATGTTTTTGTTGGCTAACCTGTTTAAAGACTTATCCAGCCTTCTTATTTCTTTATTACTTTGAAGCCGTAAAACACTCAAAACTTGTTCTCTTGTTAGGGAGTTTTCAGGACTGTTTTTGATTAAATCAATTACAAGCTCGTCAAAACTATTTACTCTTTTACTTCTACTCATTTATACCCTTTACGAAGGACTATTACCTTCTCTGTTTTCTGTTAAATTTTCTTCTTCTGATTTTTGGAGTCCAAACAGCTTTCTAAACGGTGAAGCTATTCTGTTAAAAAACTCTTTCCATGTATTAAAATTCACTTTTGCCTCCACTCCCAATCCATTAATATCCTGAGATTGTTGCGACTGCTCTGTACTGCTGAGGCTTCCAAATGACAGGTCTTGCCGGTGAAAGGCTGTTACCGAAAAGGTACGGTTTATCCGGTAGGTTGCACCAAGATCCCCAATATTAGATTGTCTTCCTGTAATTTGTCCTTCTCTTCTCAAAATAAGTTTATCATTATATAACCGCAGTGCTACTCCAAGATCTACCTGATTGTAAGTATTTAAATTGAAATCTACATCCAAGCTACTTAAATCACTATTCAATAACGAGTTCATTTGGTTTGAAAGCAATGGGCTAATTACCTGACTCGATAAAAGCGGATTCAAAACCGCCGCACTTCCCGATAAATTCTCTCCAAAATTGGTCTGGGCGTTCGAAACGGGGATAAAATCTCCCATTAACAAAAAATTAGCGGATTGAATAAGTTTAAGTTCTTCATCTCTGTTTAAAGCTGCCAATTGAGTAGCCAATGTTGAACTTTGCCGTGACTCAAATGTATCAGGAAGCCTGAAATAGAAATCGTTTTCGATACTGGAAATAGTTCCCCCAATATTCAAAACCAGTTCTACAGGTACCCGTTGTGAATTTTCCGGATTGATGTCTGAGCGAGCTGTTGTAAGCGTATTTACATCGGGCCGGGCACGATAAACCGCATTTAAATTGTTGAACCGGGCATTTGCGGGATCACCTTCCCAGGTAATAGAGCCGCCGGGATCAAGTTCGAATCTACGCGAGAAAATATCACCACTCACAAACTGATACCTTCCGCCGGTAATATCAAAGCGCCCATACATGGTAACCTGCTCATCTTCTAAACGAATTCTCATTCTTCCAGTTCCATCGGCGGTTACAATATCGCCGGTAACCGGATCGAAAATTAGCTGAACCGTCATCGGATCGTTTGCTTCAAATTGCAGGTCCAGAGTAAATCGTTCAGCAAAAGATAAATCAACTTCCTGTCCTGTTTCTTCTGCTATATTCCGGTTTCTATCTGCTGCCCGTGATTGTGCAGAGTCAATATCTACATCAAAATTATTTACAAAACGGATGAATTTATTATCCTCATTAAACTCTGTTTCTTCTAAAAGCGGTATGCCGATTTCGGAGAAATCTGACATAATAATTGGTGTTTCGGAAGTTAAAACAGGATCTAAATTTGTACCGGTAATGGTGATGGTGCTTGTACCGTAAGCATTTCCGTAAAAAGGAGCAGAGGCCTCAAATGAACTGTTGAGAAACTGAAATTCATTCATTTCCAGTTTTATACCCACATAGTTCAGCGGCTGAAAATCATTGAAATCAAAAAAGCCGCTTAAAATGGCATTACCGCCAGATGGATCAATCAAATAAATATCTTCGAATTCCAGTCCTCGGTCGCGCGTAAAGGTGATTCCACCCTGAGCATAATAATAGGTATCTAAGAATCTCGGCCTCAAATAAACGGCATCGTCAGAACCTACCAAAAAATTGGCGTGGAAATCGTAGGTCTCCAGATTTCCCCAAATTTTACCTGTTCCGTTTGAGAGTCCGGCTCCTTCCGTGAAAATTTTTGGCCCAATGTAAGGGAGAATCCACATGTCAATGTTTTTGAAATCTACATCGAATAGAAAAAGAGAATCTGCATCAGAAAAGTTTCCATTTCCTGGAGCAAGCACATATCCGTTAATGTCGAATTGTTGGCCACGGCGATCATTGTTTGCGAAATACTGCGGATACTTGGTGGAATCGGTATTTAATTGAATATCGGTGTCAAAACGATTTAGTTCAGAATTATACCGACTCGTCAAGTTGATATCTCCCACAATATTTCCATCAATTTCAAAGCGCTCAACATCAATATCACCCTGAATTGTGGGTACACTGGCAAGCGTTCGTGTGGTGAAATTGCCATCCAAAGTTCCTGCAAAACTAAGCCTGCCACCAATCAGCCTGGAAATTCGCTCTAACTGAACCCCGGCTATTTCATAGTGCACGGAATCGGATATATCACTGCTAATTGTACCGCCTATCCGGATAAGCTGGTCTTCATTACTAAATGAGAATTCTGAGAATTTAACCTTTTGATCAGAATTATATTCCACCGAAGGATTACCTTCATTTTGCCATCTGTATTGATTTCGGCCAAAACTAAAATCATCAATAAACAGAGAAAGTGAATTTTGGCTTAACTTTCCATTGGTTTCAATCAGGAATTCAGGATTCCCGGCAAGTTCAGCAATCGTATTTTTTATGTGGATGGCGTCTTTGTTTAGTTCAGCATAAAGGTCAAGCTTTCGTGCATCCAGATATTCATGATCTAAATAGGCGGCGTTCGCTTGAATTTGCAATCCGGAGAATTCCTTCAGAGTGCGGCCATATCGAAAGCCTCCTGTTACTTGTAGCACCAAAGAATCGGCTCTGAAAGAATTATACGTTGCCTGTGGATCTTGAAGCGAAGCATTAAAAAGCAGCCTTTCAGAGCTAATATTCACCGAGGAATTTATGCTGGCTGAAGAGGTGATTGTGGGAAAATCTGGGAAATAGGATTTAATCAGGCTGGTATTTTTTAACCGGCCTGTGAGGGTTACGTTTTGTGAAGGCAAACTTAGCCGGTTTGAATCTGCAACAGCGGGACTTTTGAGCAACACTTCTTCTTCAAATCTATCTACAAAATAACTGCCCCAGTGTTCGGATAAAGTAATGAGGTCTTTGGGAGTATAGTTGCCTTCAAGCGTAGCGTCAAATGCAGTTGAAGTAAACCGAAGCGCCCTTGTTGATGATCCCGGCTCGTTGAAATCGAAATAAAACTGGTGACTTTCTAACGTATCATTTCCCACAATTGCTTGTGGAACATCAAAGCTTAACTGCCCGTGAAGCTCGTTCAAAGAATTTCCCTGCAAAGAGATATTATAGTCAAAATCTACTACAGCATTATTCATGCCATCCAGATTTAACCACTCATTTACTGCAAAATTTTGCCCTTCTCCCTGAATAGAAAATTCATTCTCACTTCCTTTTAAGTCTATCCAACCATTTCCGGTTAAATTAGAGCCGTTCAGGATTATGTTAACATCTGGTTCTATAAAACCATCTTTCCAGCTTGCTAAAACTGATATTTGATCAAATTGCCGTTGATCCAGCATTCCGCTTTTAAAAGTGAGTGAGAGGCCGCCGTCAGCATCAAGAAAATTTAGCGATGAACTCTTTATTTCGCCACTAAACGACAGGTTGCTTTCCTGAATGCGTGGATCTATCAATCCGCCAATATTTAAAGAATCGGTTTCTATAAAAACATCAAAATTGTTTTCAGGCATTAAGCTGATGCTCCCATCAAGGTTAACTTGTCCACGAGGCCCGAAGGCCATAATTTCCCCCGAAACTTCTTGGCTGTTGCCTTTCAACTCCCCTTCCAAATATGATTCTGCGAATGCCTGAGCCTGAGTGGAAGTCAAATCAAGTGGTAATGCCGCCATCTCATTGTTCAAAACAGAAGCTCGGTCTATGTTAATGCCATAACTGAATTCTGAATTATTCAAGGCATTCAGTAAATAGCCATTCCCATTCACAAAACTTTCACCTATTGAGATTTGCAGATTTTCCACCCAAAATGAGTCAAAAGTTCCTCCCCCCCTTAATGTACCTTGAATTTTTTCTGTGAAGGAAGGGAATTTGGGAATTATCCGACGAATGCTGCTTGATTCTAAGTCAATTTCACTTATATCAAGAGTTAAAGAGGACGTGCTTAACTGATTGATAATATTTTCCTTCAAAAAATCCACTCCATCGGCTTCGCCACTAAATTTCAATCTTGAATTTGCGAGATTCACATTAAAGGCATTGAACTCGAGATACTGACTATCGTTGTAAATTTGCCCAAATAAATATCCGTCGTTCACTTCAAGTTCCGGAATATCAAAAGTAAACCGGCTGATATCCAAAAATCGCTGGCCTTCAGAAAACTCAAAAAACATCGCTAAATCGATATTCTTTATGGTGAGGCTGTCGGTTTCTAAATCGCCGATACCATTTTTAAAAACATTATTCAGATGCACGGTGCCATTCTCTACTTCAACAGAAGGAATCAGGATCTGAAACAGAGCGGGTTCTGTTTCATTTCCACTTTGGGAGTCAGCGCGGGAAAAAGCATGCTTTATTGAAAAAGAGGAGTCAGGATCTATAATCAGCATAGGATTTTCTACCCACAACCCTTTTATGCTCAACCGTTTTTTAAACACCGAAAATAAATCCAAATTCGCATCGATAGCGGATGCTTCGAAAACCGGATTATATTCTGAGGAGTCTGAATAAACCCGAACATCTTTCAACTGAAAAAGCACCGGAAGCAAACCATCCAACTCCCCAATGCTAAGAACTCCGTTAAAATTCTTACTGAATTCCTGCTCAATTTCTCCGGCTATGAATTGTTCTACAGGTTTCAGCTGCAAAGCGCCAAAAATGAGCCCGCAAACTATAGCAATGGTTAGTATCAGCACCCCGATAAAGGTCCAGAAAAAGTTCCAGGTTTTATGTAGCCATCGCAAGTAGGTCACTTTTCAAAAGTCTTTAAAATGTATTTCCAAGCATCTTCAACAACAGTAACGTTATCGGCTTTATAAACATGCGGCTTTCCGGCTTCATGAAGTAAGACAAGGTTAATTTGTTCGTCTTTTACTTTTTTATCACGCCTCATCAAATCTACTAAACCCGATACATTGTTGTTAATCTGAGCCAAAGAGAAATTATACAACGGCTTAAAGTTCAATAAATTAGAAATTCCGATTTGAGCGCCTAAATTATTCGATGCATGCACGGCTGCTACCATTCCAGCAAATACAGCTTCTCCGTGCGAGTATTCTTGATAATTTCCCTCCCGTTCTATTACATGGGCGAATGTGTGCCCAAAATTAAGAAAAGCTCTTTTCCCGCCTTCGAGCACATCTCCAGAAACTACATCCGCTTTTATTTGTGCGCTCTTTTTGATGAGGGAAATCCAGGAAAGCGCATTTGTGAAATTATCCTGGTCGATTAAAACCTGCACTTCATCGAATATTTCGGGGCTGTGAATCAACCCATATTTAAGCACCTCACTTAATCCGTTTACCCATTCTTCGCGAGGTAAGGTTTCCAGGTACCGCACATCCGCCAAAACTGCATCTGGCTGATAAAAACTGCCGATGAGATTTTTTCCTGTGCTGTGATTTATCCCTGTCTTACCGCCAATTGAGCTATCCACCATTGCCAGTAAGGTGGTTGGAATATGGATAAGAGGAATTCCCCGAAGTACTGTTGCAGCAGCAAAACCTGCAAGATCTCCGGTAACGCCCCCTCCAATTGCAAAAAGTGGAGTGCCTCTTTCAACACCATTCTTCAAGATAAAATCGAGCAACTTGTTGAACATTAACCCGCTTTTACTGCTTTCGCCACTTGGAACTTCAAAGATATGCAGGTGTGGAAATTTCTGGCCAAGCACGGGTTCAAATAATTCACGGTGATGTTGAAGTACAACTTCATCAACCACCACATATGCTTTTTTGGAGCTGTACCGCGCAGTTATCTCACGAAGCTTAGCATTCAAATCATCCCCGATATGAATATTATAGCTATCAGAAACGGATGTAGAAACTGAAATGAAATCAGACATATTGATTTATTTTTTCGATAGCCGCTTCAGCCATTGCGTCTGTATTAGAAAATGCCTGTGCCTCGATACTAACCTGCGCCTGTTTGTAAAATTTTACTCGGTGTGAATATAATGTTTTCAATTCATCAAAAAGTGCTTGTTTTGGCTTTAATTTACCTTCTTTATCAAACAAAACCGGACGTTCAACACTTTCTAAAACCCGCTCAACACTTAGCTGAATCGGAACCTCAATAAAAAGCAGAATGCCCCTGGATTTCAATTCGTCAATAACCTTTTGATCTTGCAAAGAACCACCGCCTAAAGCCAAAACTCCTGTAAAATCCCCAGCCAGGTTCAGCAAATATTCCCGCTCTTTTCTTCTGAAATACTTTTCTCCCGCGCTGTTAAAAATTTCATTAATGGATTTCCCCTCCTTCTCCACAATAACCTCATCCAGGTCAAGAAACTCAACATCAAGTTTTTCAGCAAGATGTTTCCCAAATGTACTTTTTCCCGATGCCATAAAGCCAGTTACAAAAACAGTACCCTGAAAATTCGATCGATTTTGCATTAATTCGGCTTTTTAGGTTGAACCATTTCTACTTCTTCCTTATCAACCAAAACAGCACCAGGAGGCGCACCTTTAGGTTTTCTCACGTATTTCATTTTGGTTACAATAACAGGAACCAATCCAGAACCGCGCGCTTTGGAATTATAAGCTGCGTATGACGCCGCCTTCAACACCGTTTCTTTTGGCGGCATATTCTTGTCGTTCCCCATTCTGATTACAAGATGAGAGCCGGCAACACCTCTCGCGTGCATCCAAATATCTTCTTTGTGAGCACTCTGTACCAGTTTATCATTACTTTTGGCATTTTTCCCAATCCAGACGGGATACTCGTTTATTTGTAGGGTATAAAATGGCAGGCTTTCATCTGTACTTTTATTTCCGGAGTTATAAAATTCCTGAACTTTACTGCCATGCTCACTTTCCCAATCCTGAAACTCCCATAACCCGGTTATTTCCTCAATCTCATTCAAAAGCTCCTCAAATTCCTTTTTCTCCTTCTGAAGTTTGGGAATCCTTTTCTGCGCTTCTTCATACGACCGCTGGGCACTGCTCACTTTTTTATAATATCTCTGTGCATTTCCGGCAATTCCAAGATCTTCTTGCAGGGGGATGTTCACCTTCTCGCCCTCATTATAAAGATCATCCACTTCTATAGCGTCCTCGCCCGAATGTTGAAGATGAGCATTCGCCATCAATAAATGTCCCCATTTCTCATACTCTTCGGCACGATCCAAACTCTTATCTGCATCTTCAAGATTTTTCAGGGTTGAATTCAGCCTCTTTATCCGGCGTTTTAGATTTTTAGTCAACTCGCCTTTCTTTTGTTTTAGCCGCTGATTATGAGCGTAGGTTTTGTACCGATGAGCTATCAAATCATTTACGCTTTCATACTTTTTTTCTGTTGGAAGGGGAAGCATTTCTTCTGAAAGCAACGTTGTATTCCCATTTTTCAGGAGCCGGAAGTCAGCGTTTTCTTCCAGCTCGTGGGTAATTTTACGCACAAAGTTTTTTATCTGATCATCCGAAGCATTTTCCAGGTCATGAATTCGAATTAAATCTGGAAGATTTTGCCTCGGCAACATCGGGTTTAAAGTGATTAATTTATTTTTGGTGCTCTTTCCGTCAATTTTACCTTCCAGCAAATCCAGTTTTTTGGGATCGGGTGCATCCTCACCTTCCTCATCATACTCTTTGAAAACATCCAGGATTTCATCGTCCTTAGTCAGAAAGGCATTCGCCCGGTTGCTAAATAAACGAAACCTGATTTTTTGGCCCCTCTCTAAAATCAGGGCAAACCAACGATCGGTCTCCGCGATTTCCACATCCACGATTTCATCACCATAAATAGAAGTAAAAAAACTGATGGTATTCGATTTTTTTGCTCCACGGTAGGAATCCGAAAAGAGAGCAATATTTCCGGGAGCAGCACTGAATTGCAAGCGGAAAGCTTTTTCCTCCCCGGAAATAAAAAACTCTAAAAAATTTTTATAGGGTGTGATCACCTGTTCAATTTTACACCCAGAAAATTTGGTTTTAAGCTCTCGCTTTAGATATATTAATTCGTAATAATTCATTGAAATTCAGAGAGCAAGTTAAATATTTATGCACTATCCAATTTTTAGTTCTATTGTTAATACAGTTGAATCACAATTGGGAAAACGTGGTGTATCGGCTTCTAAGTTTAGAATTTGGGAAGATAACAAGATTCACGCTACCGGTTTGGAATTAATAATTGGCTTAGAGAAAACTTCCAACTTTATGACCTCGCTATCCATAAACTTCGATTGGGATAGTTTTCGTGAAACAAACATGGCCAAATATTTGAATGGCATGGATGGCCATCCTTTTCTTAAGATAAAAACACTCACAAAATCTGAAGTTAAGCCGATTATAGATGTTGAAATGTCGTGGTTGTTTGATGTTGAAAAATGCCAGCCCCAGGTTCCCGGCGAAGACGGTAATTACCGCATCGAGAAGGCAAGCCGATGGATGGAATCGATCAGTAAACAAGTAAATGATTACTTAGCGGATGACGATATCATCACCCGTTGGCACATTGAAATAGACGGCGATGAGAGCGGTAAGTACTTGTCGGCGATCAATCTCATTTCCTACTTTCAATACTACTTAAATTCTCCGAAAAGCCTGAATGAAGTTCAACATCTTGTGGGGCGTAAACTGCACGACCTGCTTCTTAAAGCAAACAAGGTCATTTTCCTTTCCGACCAAATTCTTGATGATTCTGTAGCAGCTTAGTGTTAGTAGCCCGAAGCTTCGTGTTCACAGTTAGTTCCAGCATTAGCCACAATTACTTTGGCATTGCTTGAATCTCATTCGGGGAATTGACCTCTGTTCATTCTGCTACCTCTCCCTACTTCATTCACGGTAAAATATATGAAGAGCATTCTGCACCACATTTGTTACACTTCTGCACGGAATTTAGAATAGCTATAAATAAACCTTTGTAAATAAAACGCTTGGAACTTTCAAGAAAATATACGTGATTCTGGTTATGAAAAAATTAGCTACGATCATACTGCTTTCCTTTTTTGTGGCCCCACTTGCAGTTGCCCAAACACCCCAAAAAATCCATGACCTGAAAAGCATAACCGACAGTTCGGGCACGGTGCACCTATTCTACCGCATTTATGCTGAATATGAAGACACTGAATATTTCACGGATAATATTTACCAATACAACACAGAAACCGGAGAGGAAGTGCTTTTTTTGGAGGATTATTTCGATGATCGGTATGGCTTCGAATTGAAAGTTACAATTCTAGATTATCAATTTTTTGAGGGTGATTTAGAGAAGTATTTATACATACAAGAAGAATGTTCAAACGAATGTGAAGGGTATTTGAACCGATTTGACTCTTTAAGAGTAGTTGGAGGTTATTTATTCGGGGTTGAAGATCTTTTGGTACCTAATTCTGAAAATGAAGTTATTTATGCAAAAGTAAGTGGTCAAAATTTGAAAAGTTTTGACGGTGGACTAACTTGGCCTACCAAACAACAAATTGAATTTTCTGAGATACCAGATTCTTTCAAAATTGATATCCCAGCACTTACATTCAGCCCATATCGAAAAAACTTATTATTTGGTCATAATTTTAGATCTAGAGGTGATGACAATTTATTTTACCGATCCATAGATAATGGAATAAGTAGTGAGATTGTAAGTGATACATTATTTCCACTAGGAGAGATGAGTTTTGATTTAGATTCAACAACCGTTTTTATGTTGGATGTAATAAATGCACCGAGAGAGGAAAATCCTTCTACTGAAAATACTTGCCCTGATGAATCTTGTGCTATTGGATTGTATAAAAGTACTGGGCTTGGGGAGATTGGGACATGGGAATTAGTGAATGTATTTAGCGAGTCTGTCAAGATTAAGAGTAGTGATATAAATAGCGGAAAAATTTATGCTTGGAATAATCACTCAATAAGTCTCTCGTCTGATTATGGGAATGACTTTAATATTCTATATAATAATGATGAAGCAGTCATCACGGGCTTTGATATAAACAATGGTGAACTTTTTTTTTCAACCAATACAACGATCTATAAGCATGAGGAAAACCAACCTATACCAATTTATGCAATTCCAACTAGTATTGAAGACCCCAAAGCACTTCTGCCTAGTAAGATCAAATTAAATCAGAATTACCCAAATCCATTTAATCCTCAAACTGTAATACAGTTTGAGGTTTCTGAGGTTAGTAAAATATCATTAAAAATTTTTGACTTAACAGGTAGATTAGTTGAATCTCTTATCAATGGCAAAGTTCATACCCCAGGAACCTACTCGGTCAATTGGAGAGTAAAACAAGAATTGAATAGCGGGGTCTACTTTTATCAACTAAGTACAGGATCTCATGTTTCTACCAAAACGCTAACCTACATTAAATAGCACCATGAAAATTATATATATCATATTTCTTCTTTCATTGTTTATGGTCTCTAACTTAAAAGCTCAGCAACAAGAACAAGTTCACTGTGCTTTTGATCTTCTCACTGAAGAACAATTGGAAAATGAGCCTTCCATTTTGTTATCTCAAAATTCGAAGAGCAAAATGTCTTGTAATTCTAGTACTGATGTGTGTAAAGGAATATATGCGCCTGCTCAAGGAGATGTACGAACTCTTTTGGTCTATATCAGGTTTGCCGATGATACTGATCAATCGATCAATTACTGGACAGCTTATCCAAACAGTAGTGACATATATGATGTTGAATCATTCATGGAAAACTCTATAAATAGTTCCGTTGCTAATATTTCTGACAATTACTTTAATATATCTAACTACTTCAATACAATGTCCGATGGGGATTTTAATATAATAGGTGAAGCGGTTTATTTAGAAGCACCATCTTTGTCTTCATATAGCTCTTCTCTAACAGCTCAAGAATTACAGCGCGAAGTAAATATAGATATATTAGAAGCACTAGATGCAAATCCAAATATTGATTTAACCGAATATGATAATTGGAAAACTCTTGGAGCAAATTGGCATCAAGAAGTTTCTGATGGAATATTAGATAACATTTATATGATTTATAGAAATCCACAATCAAATTATATATTTAATCATGGAGGCATAGCAAATTTAAATGCTGTAAATGGATTAACGGATGATATGATTACTCTCAATAGTGGTTTAAAGGTTCAGATGGGGTTGTCCACATCCAATGGTGGAGCCTCAGGAATTTCAATGAGTCTAGGAAGTGGAAAAAAAGATAGAAAATCAAAATTTGATGATAGCTATATTCATGAATATGCACATCATATTTTTGGTGCTGGACATCCTTACGGACATGGATACTGGGGGATATTTGGGGGGAATAGTGGTACTAATTCCATAAATGCTTATGAGAAAGAACTGTTAGGATGGCTTGATTCGACTCAAGTAACTGAAATTCAAATGGGACAAACCTATACTTTGAATGATTTCCTTGAAAACCATGAAGTATTAAGATATACAGTTGACGAAATTAATGATGAATATTACTACTTCGAAAATCATCAAAGAACTCAAAGTACAACAGGAATTTCCAGTACCTATGATATTCCTAATTATAATATTAGTGATAAAGGGATTTTTATACTACATGCGAAAGGAGCGGTAAATAGCTCCAATAGTTTAAGATCAATTGTCTCGGATGGAAACTGGGACTGGGTGGTCGATAGTTGGTCTAGTGCTTGCGGTAGCGATTATGGGGAAAATCCAGCTTGGGTAAAAACTTCACCCAATCAAAAAGGCGATTCATTTAAAGGTAGATTTTCTTCAGTTACGAATCCCCAATCTTATTTTTTAAGTAAGCCTAATTTATACATTAAAGGGGAAGATACTTCCGAATGTATCAAATACTTTTTGGGGTTAGATTCCCAAGATTATTCTAGTTTTAATATAGATCGTTCACCTATAATTTCTTCAATTACTAATCCACGATTTTTAACTCATTCAGATAATGATGTTAATCTTACAATGAAAATTTTGTTTGAAAATAACGGACAAATTCAAGTGGTTTTTTATGATAACTATAATCCCTACACTATCACTGAAAACACAACCTGGGATGGGCAGATATTTTTGGATGAATTTACCGAAGTAGATAACAATGCAACACTTACTATCCTACCCGGTACTACAGTATATTTGAGTAATAACGTAACTTTAGCTATACGTCCTGGGGCTAAACTTATATCTGAAGGTACAGAGGAAGAACCTATACGGTTTGAACGTGCACATCAAGATTCTGCATGGAATCGAATTTCACTAAACAGCAGTGCCGGCAATCGCATAAAATGGAGCCTATTTGACGGGGGCTATATTAATCTCTCCATTGCCTCCAAAAATAATGTAATTGAACACAGCACCTTCCGTAATGCCACCTACCGAACTATGATGGGATGGCATAACCAGGATGGCAGCGGAAATGCAAGTGCCTCAATTTCTTATTCTTTGATTGAAAACAGTCCAACCGTAGGTTTGGTCTCCCATTATCTGGATTTGGATTTGAGTTATACCACTATTCAAAATAATACGCAGGCGGGGTTGTATATCCTTTCCAATACCGTTTATCCTTTTCACCACAATTTAATAACCGGCAATGGCGGAACGAGCAGAGACGGCATAGAGGTGAAAAGCAGCGGAACTTTATATATGCAAGATGCGGGGCAACTGAAAGGGTTTAACAAAGTGTCCGGTAACGGTGAGGATCAGATTTCCAATAGTGGTGATCTTATTATTGGTTCCTGGCATCATTTAAATCCATACGGTGGCCACAATCATATTTATGGCAATTACTCTGGGAGCCGTTATTTGGTGGAAAATAACAGTGGATATTCGGTGGAAGCTTATTATAACTGGTGGGGCCCTAATATTTATTCAGGAATGTTCAGTGGCTCACTGGACGGAACGTCATATAATCTTAGTTCAGATCCAACAAATGGAGTAAATCATGGGCACGGGGGACAAGCTCCTTCAAAAGCCCTGCCGAATTCTGCTTCCACTGAAACCGAGTCTCTGGCAGATGCCTATGATGCAGCCGAGAACCAGCTTCGGGAGGCTTCTTCATCCCTACAGGTACGTAACAGCCTTCACAAACTGTACCAGATTGCAGGCCTTTCCAGAAAGGAAAATCCGGAACTGACTTCCCGATTCCGTCAACTTACTGAAAGTGCGGTAAGAGGTTCGGAAAATATGTACAGTTCTTCCGAACAAAATAATGTTCTTAGCAATACGGCAAAAGTATTACATGCCAAATCTTTTACCAGAGAAGGTGAATACGAAGAGGCGCAGGCATGGCTGAAAGAAACCAATGCTTCCAGCTTGGAAGGCTATGACCGCCGCGACTGGCTGCACCTGAATATGGTTACTGAAACGTATCATGGCGACTATGAAACGGCCTGGCAAACGCTGCAAGAGTATTATGCATTCCAGGAATCGCAGGGAGAAGATATGGAAGAGGTAAAAGCTGGTCATTCACCCTTCGAAGAAGACCTGAAAGTACTTATAGAAGCCGGAGAAGGAGAAAGTGGTGAGAGAAAGAAGCAAAGTGAGGAGATGGCCCAAAGCGAGGGACTCACTCTTGGGAACTACCCCAACCCCTTCAATCCCACCACCAACATTAGGTTTGCCTTACCCGAACAAGGTCAGGTATCGCTGGTGGTATATGATATGATTGGGCGTGAAGTGGCTACCTTGGTAAATGATATTCTCCCCGCCGGAGATCGGACCATCCGCTTCGATGCTTCCAGTTTGGCAAATGGGATATACCTGTACAAACTCCGAGCAGGTACACAGGAAATTACCCGTACGATGACGTTGATTAAGTAAATTCGCTTTCATCTCCCAACAAACCTCCAAGGTCTTAAAGACCTTGGAGGTTTTCTATCAATCGATTTCCATCAAATTCTCCGGCAAAAAAAAAGGCTCCGAATGGAGCCTTTAAATTATTTCTTTTTCTTATGTCTGTTTTTTCTCAGACGCTTTTTACGCTTATGCTTTGCAATTTTTGCGCGTTTTCTTTTTTTACCGCTGGGCATACGTAACACCTACAATTTCTTAAAAATTAATACTGTTGTTCGAACGGGGTGAAAATAAGAAGATTTTACAGGTTTTCTAAATTCATTTTTCAACCATTCGGGCTTCATTCACGGCCTCTTTAAATTCTTTCGACATTTTAAGGACCGGAGCATATTGTTCTGGAACAATTACCTCTTCGTTGGTTTTGGGATTTCTGGCAACCCGCTGCGCTCGCTTCACCACTTTGAAACTGCCAAATCCCCGCAGTTCAATATTTTCATTTCGTTTCATAGCATCAATAACCGTTTCTATGAAACCATTAACTACAGCCTCTGTTTCAACTTTTGTTAAGCCAACCGAGGAAGAAATGATGTCTACAATGTCTGCTTTAGTCATAATCTGATAGTTGATTATCTATTTAAGTACAATGGTTCAAAATACTACATCGAAAACAAAGCTAAAAAGAAAACGTTCCGGCTCAATGTTTTAACATGTAATGTTCTTCTTTAATATTCCGAAATGTTTTTTACTTTCAGCCTGCCTATTCAAATACTTTAACCAATAAATAAATTCATGGAAATTTTTGAAAGCGTTGTCAACTGGCTAAACAATTTAGTTTGGTCTACCCCAGAACAATTCCCCCTAATGATTGTTGTTCTTCTCGGGTTTGGGATTTTTATCACACTTCGGCTGGGATTTGTTCAAATCAGAAGATTTACGCACGGCATAAAATCTGTAATGGGTAAATATGACGATCCCGATGATGAAGGGGACGTAAATCATTTCCAGGCTTTGACAACCGCACTCTCCGCAACGGTTGGTATTGGTAATATCGCGGGTGTTGCAATCGCTATTCATTATGGAGGCCCGGGTGCTCTTTTCTGGATGTGGATTACCGCTTTTTTCGGTATGGCTATTAAATACACCGAGTGTACACTTGCCGTTAAATATCGTATTCAAAATGAGGATGGCTCCGTATCCGGTGGCCCGATGTACTATATCGAAAAAGGACTGGGAGCAAATTGGAAATGGTTAGCTATCTTTTTCGCGGCAATGGCTGTTATCTGCTCCTTTCTTACCGGAAATGCGGTACAAGCAAATACAGTTGCAGACACCATGTACAGTTCTTTCTTAATTCCGGGATGGATTACAGGCTTGGTTACCGCCACTTTGGTTGGTGTAGTAATAATTGGAGGTATTAAACGAATTGGACAAGTAACAGCTCGACTGATGCCTATTATGGCTCTCATTTATGTATTAGGGGCTCTTATTATTCTTATGCTGAATGCAGGTGATGTTATTCCCGCTTTTGGTACTATTGTAAGTTCCGCATTTACACCTGAAGCCGGGTTATTTGGAGTTGGTTCAGGAGCTTTTCTTACTACATTGGTTTGGGGAATTAAGCGTGGTTTATTTTCTAATGAAGCTGGACAGGGTTCAGCCCCCATTGCCCACGGTGCTGCTAAAACGGACGAGCCTGTACGTGAAGGCGTTGTAGCCCTTTTGGAGCCTTTCATCGATACCCTCGTAGTTTGTACCATGACCGGCCTTGTGATTGTAAGTACAGGTGTTTGGGAAGAACGTCACGATATGGCTTTTGATCCCGGCAATAAAGAAAACAGCTATCAAATTGCTGAAAACGGCAACACCATATTTATAGAAGACGGTGTGCCAGTGAATGGCGATGTTCTAAGGAATGACTTCCCAACCGGCGCGTTTTTCATGGATGAAGCCCAGGAAGAAGAATTTAACGGTACCATCACCTTAGTAGGCAATCAGGCAATTATTGCAGATGAAAACGGTAATGAAATCTCCCGTTTATATACCAACATTATTGAAAACGGTGCTCCATTAACCTCTCTCGCTTTTCAAAAAGGGTTATCCCCAATTTTCCCCTACGGGCAACATCTGGTTACCTTTTGTGTGCTGCTATTTGGGGTTTCAACCGCCATTAGCTGGAGTTATTACGGAGACAGGTCTATCCAGTATTTAGCTGGAGATAAATCCATAATCTATTATAAAGTTGTCTATCTCATCATGCATTTTGTGGGCGCCATATTCCCCCTCGCAACGGTCTGGGCGATTGGAGACATCGCTCTCGGGCTGATGACTTTCCCGAATATCATTGCTCTGTTTGCTCTGTCAGGAACGGTTGCAGTTGCGAGCAAAACTTATTTCCAGAAAATGAAAGAAGAAGACGAGGCTGTTTCCTAAATGGAGAATGTAAAGGTAGTTGATCATCCTGTTGTAAAGAGATATCTGAGTATATTAAGAGATAAAACTACCGAAACCGCACCCTTCAGGCGGGCAATGGGCACTATTGGTACAATCCTGGCATATCACGCCCTGGATATGCTCCCGCTTGAAGAACGCGAAGTAGAAACTCCCATTCAAAAAACAATCGGCTATAAACCTTCCATCGAGGTATTTGTGATACCCATTCTCCGCGCTGGTTTAAGCCTTGTAGATGGCATCATAAGTTTTATGCCTGATGCCAAAGTAGGCCATATCGGTGTTTACAGAGACGAAAAAACCCATAATCCCGTTAACTACTATCATAATTTCCCAGGGGGATTAAAAGGCGCATACACCCTTGTGGTTGATCCCATGCTTGCTACCGGCGGCAGTGGTTCTCATGCGCTTACATTCCTTAAAAACAATGGAGCCGATAACATCAGGTTTGTATCTTTAATCTCAGCTCCCGAAGGAATTGAAAGACTTCAAAGCGATCATCCCGATGTACCAATTATAACGGCCGCTATCGATGAAAAACTTAACGAACATGCATTTATCGTCCCGGGTCTTGGAGATGCGGGCGACCGCTATTTTGGCACTCTTTAGTAAGTTTGCGTTGCTTATTGTGGTTGCTGTTGGAGTTGTTGGATGCAGCGGTACTGAGCTTTCTGAGTATGAAAACCAGCAAATTGAAGAGGCTTTAAGCGATTCACTCTTTACCACAACCGAAAGCTGGGATGTGGAAATGGAAATTTTGGAAGAAGGACTTTTGAAACTGAAGCTTCGTGGCAGCCATGCCGCTTCCATCAAAAATAACAGAAGAAATGTTACAAAAATCCGTGGGCCGGTTTTTATTCAGATTTTTGATGAACAGGGCAATATTGATACCATTGTGGATGCCGACAGCGCAATTTATTTCCCGAACCGATCTGAGTTCGAAATGTTCGGAAATGTTCGTGTTCAGGCGCCTGAAGGCAAAAAACTCAATTCCAACTATCTTAAATGGGAACGCAATAAAGACCGGGTAAGCACTCCCGAGTTTGTCATTTTTATTTCTCCCCCAGACAGTATTGCCGCTCAGGGATTCTTGGGGAATACCGATCTCACCAATTATACCCTAAATGAAGGCGGCGGGCGGACGGTGATAAATTGAAAGAAAAATCTGCTCAACTAAAAATATTTCTCCAAAAAAAGAACTTCAGCACATTATTCTTGCTGTTTCTTTGTGTGGTGATTTACACCGGCTTTTTATCCAGTTCTGTTCAAGCGCAAAATGTGGTGAATATTGAGCGTTTTAGTGAAGCCCGGGGCGAAACCATTGATGGAGAACCTGTCCGCAAATTATATAATGCCAAGCTTAGTGTCGGTAATGTGCAAATGATTTGCGACAGCGCCTGGCAGTTTATAAATCGAAACGAAATTCGGGCTTTTGGTAACATCCAGATTGAAACAGATACAGAGACAATCTGGAGTGATACTCTTTATTATTATACCAACCGTGATCTTAGCCTCCTTCGTGGGCGGGTGATTATTTTGCAAGACAGCACTACCCTTTTTGGTGAAAAAGTAGATTACAATTTTCTTACCAAGGTCGCACATTTCAGAGAGGGTATTCGCCTGGAGGATGAAGACGGAATACTTACCGCTCTTCAAGGTACCTACATTCAAAATCAGGACAGTGCGATTTTCAGAGGGATGGTTCAGCTCGCTGATTCAGCTCAATATGCGGAAGGCGACAGTTTATTTATCAACAGGAGTACAAAATTCCTCCAATTGTATAGCAATGTTTTTGTAGCCGACAGTACCAATAACGCTGTGCTTTCGGGTGATTTCATTGAAGCCGACTCCACCGGAAGAAGGTTTGTTTACGGAAACGCCTACCTGCGAAGAATCAGTGCCGATACCACAGACACCACTCATATTAATGCCGAACAACTGCTCTTAATCAGAGAAGACACAACTTCACTAATCAATGGGTTTCAAAATGTGAGAGTTTGGTCGCCAAAGTTCTCCTCGGTTTCTGATACACTGAGGTATAATTCCGAAACTGAGATTTTTCAGCTAATTTTCAAGCCAATCGCTTGGCATAAAAACATTCAACTTACGGGGCCATTCATATCGGTTCGATTAGATAGTAATGAAGTTCAGGAGCTGAAATCGTATCATAAAACCATTGCCGTTCAGGAAGACAGTGTTACCGGCCGGCTTCATCAAATTAAAGGAGATACTCTAATTGCATCTTTCGAAGACGGAGAAATTTCCACCATCCTAATTTATCCGAACAGCCAGGTATTATATCATACCACAAATGAAGATGATGAACCGGATGGCGCGGTTGAATACACCTCACCTATCACCACTATGTATTTTCGTCAGGGAGATTTACGGCGCGTTGTAGCCGGTGAGAATGAAGGGTATTTTTTCCAGGAATATGAAGCCCTTAAAGACCGAAAACTGAATGGATTCTCTTGGAATCCAGAACGGAGCCCGCAAAAACCGGAGGTAGAAATTCAGCCTCAATGGCCTCCTGTGCTAAGAGAGCGGCCTTTTGACATGCCCCGAAGATTTATTGAGTACATTGAAATTCAGGAGCCTTAGTACCTGCTAAAATTTTCTACTCTGTTTTTTTCTCTTTATATAGTGGAACAAAAGTATCTAAAAAGGGTTTTTTAATACATACCTTTTAAGAGAAGAGAGAGTAAACAGCCTAAATGGTAGGAATTCTACATGGCGGAAAAAGAAGTTAAGGTAATAGAGAGTGCCGAGGACAAAGGTAGTTTTGTGCAGCGTGTTTTACAGGATTTAAGAGCGCTAAAGGAATTATATGCTTTAGATAAATTCGAAAAAAACAATGTCCGGATTGGAGCCGAGCTTGAGCTGAATTTTCTTGATTCAGATTATTACCCTTCTCCAATAGGGCCAGAAATTTATGAAACGTTACATCCCAAAAATATAACTACAGAGTACGCCCGGTTTAATCTGGAAATAAATTCCGATCCCATTCAATTTTCTGGAAGAAGCCTGTCGCAGCTCAAACGTAATCTAAACCGGTCTTATCGGTTTCTTCAGCGAGAAGCCATTAAAAGAAATTCAAGTATTCTGCTTACCGGTATCATTCCCACACTTACTAAAAAAGATATTTCGGTAGATGCCCTGACTCCCGAAGAGCGATTCAAAACGCTGTACAATCTTCGGAAAGAGCTTCATGGAGAGCATTATGAATTTAATATCCGTGGTGTTGATGAACTTATAGTTCGTGATAACCTGCTTCTTTTTGCGGGATGCGTAACCAGTTTTCAGCTGCATCTCCAGGTTTCACCTTACGATATTATCAGTAAGTATAATTGGGCACAGATGATTTCCGGTCCACTTTTGGCCTCGGCAACTTGTTCTCCTTTATTTCTTGGGAAGAAGCTTTGGCACGAAACCCGCATTGCTCTTTTTCAGCAATCGGCGGATATGCGAAATCGGCAGAATGAAATTCATGATGAACAATCGAGAGTAAATTTTGGCAATGAATGGGTTGACAAATCCATCCTCGAACTTTTCCAGGAAGACATCGCAATTTATGATCCTGTTTTTACCTGTGATGATTATGAAGATCCCTTCGAACAAATTGAACAGGGAATTGCTCCCCAACTAAAAGCCTGGAATAACTTTAACGGTTCTGTGTACCGATGGAACCGAGTTTGCTACGGCGTGCTGGAAAATAAGCCTTCCCTAAGAATTGAAAACAGAATTTTACCCGCCGGACCAACCATGGAAGACCAAATTGCCAACGCTGCTTTTTGGCTTGGAATGATGAACGGAATGCCTGAAGAGCATAAAAAAATTCACGAGAAAGTCCCTTTTGATGTAGCCAAACAAAACTTCTTCAAAGCCGCTCAGCTTGGCCTGGAAGTTCAATTTAAGTGGTTCGGTGAAAAATTAATTCCCGCAGATGAGCTTATTCTTAAAGAATTGCTGCCTATGGCACGCGAAGGTTTAAGAAAAGCCAATGTGAAGGAAAAGGAAGCAAAACATTACCTCGACATCATTCACGAGCGGGTTGAGACAGGCAAAACAGGCTCGCGATGGATGATGGACAGTTACGATAACCTGCGCAAGGAAAGTAAGCAAGAAGAAGCGCTGGTAGATTTAACCGCAAGCATGATTTCGAGGCAGGAATCAGATAAGCCTGTGCATTTGTGGGAGCCGGCTTTGCCTAAAGAAAGTGGAAACTGGCAAAACCGTTATAATCGTGTTCATAAGTTTATGACTACCTCTCTGTACAAAATAACGGAAGACACCATTGTTGATCTTGCGGCACATATCATGGAATGGAAAAAGATTGGCAACATCCTGGTAGAAACTGAAGATGGCGAACTGGTCGGCGTTTTAAATAAAGACGCCATCATAAATTTCCTGATTAGCACCAAAGAAAAAGACGAAACCACTACTGTGGGCGAAATAATGATTAGCAATCCTATAACTGCCGGGCCAGAAACCAGCCTTGAAGAGGCCATTCACACCATCATAAACGAAGAAATTTCCTGTCTTCCCATTGTAGAAGGGAAACGAGCCGTGGGTATTGTAACCAAACACGACTTCGTTACTATTTCGGAATACTTATTCGAGAGACTAAACCAAAAATAGTTTTTGCTTTTCTTTTTTTTTTTTAGTTATTCTCCTAAAGTTATTTTTAAACACCTGATATTGGATAAATTAAAATATTTAATAAGTGTTTTACTGCTAATAGGAGCAAGTCTAATAATGTTTGTTTATAACCCACAGGGTAATGAGAGTGTAACAACTCAACGAATAGCAGAAATAGATTTGAAAGCTTTTGACGATCTCTTAAGCACTGATAAAAGTAGCCACAAGAAAAAGATCCTATCATTCATAGTACTGACCACTGATGCTTGCCCATCCTGTTTGAATAATGTATCTGAGTATGCTCAGCTGATAAAACAAAATGAATATTTTTTTGAGCCTGTACTAATTTTTGTTGATGAGGAAAAACCTTTAGTAGAGCGTTTTGTTCAGACGAGAGGATTGGATATTCCTTTGAAGCTTTTAAGTTCGGATGTAGCCGATCCTATATTCAGTGAAGCAAAACAAAATTTGATTTTTGTTGATCGGGAATCTAATAAAGCCATTTATAATTTTGTGATACCTAACGCTGTTACGTCTATAGAGCATAAAAGTAGTACAATAGAAGAATCTATCTCAAAATGGATAGCTAAATAATCATTAACAAAAACAAGAAATAATCATGAAAAATCTAAAAATGAGTACACTTATAGTATTATTTTCAGCAATAGTTTTTTTATTTACTGCTGCATTTACTTTAAAACCCTCTCTTGAATTGAATAAAACGCCGGAAGCTTCATCCATTTCATGTTTTACTTGTACACCTGAAGGCCCCTGTGTACAAGCAAATTATTGTGGTATGTCAGAATGTACGGGAGACTGTGATCTAACTGGTACTTTATGTGATAATGGGTGTGACATGAAGACCTTTCAATAATTACATTAACTTATGATCTTTCAAACACAATTTTTGATAAAACCACTGGTAATATGTTGCCTTCTTTCTGCAGTAGGGTTTACTTCATGTACATCCCAAAAAGATGCATCTAATACTTTGGATAGAACAAGGACAATCTCCTTGGCTACTCAAGTTATAATTGGCCTTAATGAACAGCCTGTTGAACATCAACTCGGAAAACCTTTTGCCGTTCGTACCGATGAAACAGGGAATATTTATATTGCCGATCGTGCAAGTTTACAAATCAAAGTGTTTGATAAAAATGGAAAATATTTACATTACATCGGCGGGCGAGGCAGAGGCCCCGCCGAGTTTTATGATTTTCATTTTATGGATAAAACAGCCAATGGCAATTTTATATTTTTAGATCGAGGAAATCTTAGATTTTCTGAGATCACAAAAGAGGGTGAAGGCGTAACGACAACGCCTTATGTATTTGAAGAACAATACTACCCCGCTTCGGTTAAATATATTGATAACAGGAATGTGGGATTATTTTTAAGCGGTGACCCTCCTTCTTACTCACCTATGTATCCAAGAGAATTATTCCATATATACTCTAATGATTTTCAGAATAAAATAGATACCTTTTTTCAGTACAAAGATATTGGAGATGAAAATACATATAGCTGGCTTCAGTTCATGAGATATCCGGGAAGTTTTTCTATGATGGAGAATGGAAGTCAAATTATCTATTCCCCGAGTATCTATAATGGTTCCATGTATTTATTTCACAAACAATCAGATACGTGGCAATTAGAAAAAATAGTGAAAGGAGTTGAACCTTATTCTGATCCTTATGTTGTCTACTCGCAGGAAGAGTATGAAAAACATCAGGATTTACCAGGCGCTCTAAGCCATTTTTATGGAGAAGATTACCCTCATTCAGGCAGAGTCTTAAGCTTCGATGCAGGTATTTACCAGCTCAATGATGAGCGATTCGTTCAATTCAGAGCAGAATGGAGAAATACGGACGTGAAATCAGATTCTATCAATCTTTTAGATTTGAGTGTTCAAATCTTCAATAAGGAGTGGAAATTGGAAGATCAAAGTTATCTATTTTCTTTTGAACGAAGCAGTCAACCATTTCTGACTCTTGTGAACTGGAAAGACGAGCAGGATAATTTCTACCTTTTAGAGCTTTCAGATACATTGCCTACTGTGCGAAAATTTTCGCTTGGTTTATAAGAAAATTACAATTTTAATTAACCTACTTCACCCGAGTACACCAAAATCGCATCCAAAAGACTCTTTTTTGGATATTGAATATTGGTCATTGAATAAGATTCTATTCCACACTCGCCCAGTCCCAGCCATCAACACCTTTTGAGTTAACCGCTTTTACCTGAATGGTATTTCCGGCCGCTACATCCGAGATTGAAAGGCCGGGTTTTTTGGCTTTAACTGTTTTCAACTCTCCTTTCGTGTTTTGGTAATGAATGATGTATTCGCTGATTCCGGCTTCAGGAGAAAGCTCCCAGTCCACCGAAAACTTATTTTTTCCTTCATTCTCAACTGCTACATTTTTGATGCGGGATGGACTCGAAGCAAGCAACATCATCGTAGCAGCTGTTGATTTTGCTACCTCCGTTACTAACTGATGATTGATGGTTTCCAGGTTATCATTCCACTGATGATAAAAGGGATTCCCGAGCACAGGATAAGAACCAATTCCACCTACAATATCGCCATAGGCTTCGTAGTAGGCGTGCGCATCGGTAAATTTGTAATAGAGCGCATCATAAGTAACCATATCAGTAAACAAGAAAGCGGAAGCATGTTGAATATCACGAATGCCAGGATTTGAATATCGGATGGTGTTATCGAGCCGGCTGTCATTAGCCATTCCAACCATATCGTTGTTTAAAGCGCCCACTATTTTCATCCCCTTTTCCTGAGCTTGCCGTACAAATTCACGGCTTCCTAACAGGCCGGCTTCCTCGCCTGTAAATGATGCGAAAATGATCGTTGCCGGCTGGGGATTATCCGCCAGAATTCGGGCTGCTTCCAGAAGTGCGGCTGTTCCACTGGTGTTATCATCAGCGCCGGGGCCTCGTTCAACAGAATCATAATGACTGCTTACTACATAAACCAATTCAGGATTTGTGGTTCCTTTCAATGTGGCAATTACATTGGCTGTTTTGCCACCATACACATCTCTTCCAGCGGGAGTAAACCACTGATATTCCGGCTCATAACCAAAAGATTTATAGGTATTATAGAGATACTCAGCGGCTTTATCGTTTCCCGGTTTAGAAATATATTTTGAATCGAATTTATATAGATCGTTTTCATACGTATATACGCGGTTTACTGATGCCTTACTTACCACTTCCCTGACTTCATCAGAAATCTGCTCGAACAGTTTCTGTCCTTTTTCCCGAAGAGCCAGCTCCTCATTAAGGTTCTTTTCAATCCGCGATAAAAGTGTCTCTTTTGAAATCTTTTTATTGAAGTCCAAAACGTAAACACCGCGTTCGGGCGAAATGGTATTTCCGTCTCTTTCCGCTACAATAAGCAGTTTATCTCCTGTTGAATTTGAAACCCATTCATATTCCGGAGCAATGGTTCTGATGCTGTTATTATGAAACAGCTTCATTTCTTCGCCGGATTCCAAATCATACATAAATGATCGTCTGTGGCGCCCCTCCCCTTTTGCCGCTGCCACTTTATTTTCTGTAAGGAAAACTGGAAAACGGTCGTGTTGAATTTCTCTGCTCACACGATGCAAATCGCCATCTTCCAAATTTACGGTGTACACTTCGAAATCATCTTGTTCTTTCAATGAAAAGGCGACCTTCTTCCTTTCAGGTGATAATATAGGGTCGGCTAAAGGTTTATCCGTTGAGAAAATTTCTCTAAGCTCTTTCTCGCCACTAAGCCCTGAAATCAGCAGCTTACTTTCGTTATCTTTTGTCTGAAGAAGTAAAACCTCGCTTCCAAACACATCCAGTAATCGCCCTTCCAAAATTGTGAGTTTCGATGCAGATAAATCAAAGACACCTGTTTTATTGGTGATTTCTGCCTGAACAATCGCCGGAGAAGCGATAGTATTTCTTGGATTGAAATTGAAAACCAGTTTTGAACCGCCATCAGCAAAATGTAGGTTACTTTCGAAATTTTGGGAGTCGGTTAACCTTTTCATTTCCCCCTTAGAAATATCAAACTCGAAAATATCTGAATACTCCGAACCGGGCTTCATCCCCACAAAAAACAGCTTCTTTTCATCCGAAGAAATCAGCTTCTCTCCCATTATTATTTCTTCGGGGGTGATGTCCTTTTGGTTGGTTTGGGCTTTATCCAAATGAAAAAGCCTTGTGTTTTTTGCCTCAACAAAAGCGTAGGCATTCAATGCTTGTCTCCACAGAGAACGGTCTCCAGTTTCGGAAGCTTTTTGGACATCCACGTTTCTTTTTTCCGCAGCTTTCTTTAGCTCATCATTTTCGTCTACTTGTTCAAATATCACCGAGCCATCTTTCAGCACAATCAGCTTTTTTCCATGAATTTTCATCACGCGTTTGTTACCCGTTACATCGTGCACAACGGTGAATAACTTCCCCTCTTCATTTTTTTCATAGATGGCAAATTTACCATCATCCGAAAAGCGGATATTTGCTCCATCATCGCTCAATTCAGTAACCTCAAAAAGCTCGCCGGTTTGCAGGGCAATCCTGTCCAAAAACTCACCTGATTCCGAGCTATTCATAATCGTATTAAAAGCTGTAAGAGCTTGGGGATAATGGCCATCGTGCCAATCATCTAAAGCATTCAAATACAGTTCCTGATTAGATTGAGCGTGTGTGAAATTTACTGCCATCATAAGCAGAAAAATAGCTGAGATAATTTTTTTCATAAGAGATAAAAGGGCTTTTTTAGCATTTACACGCGGAATATGCGGCTTGAAGGGGAAAATTCCTAAATTAAAAACCTTCGCATTTAGTCAGGCTCAATACTCACAAATCGTTCTATATTTCTGGACATTTCAATCCGGGTAAGCAGCGATTGCATTATCTTTTTGTAGATTTCTTTTCCCATTACTTTGTCTTCAATTCCAGAATCAATATTGGGGTTATCGTTTACCTCAATTACGTACACTTTATCGCCAATCATTTTCAGGTCTACACCGTAGAGGCCGTCTCCCATCAATGATGCCGCTTTCACCGCAGCTTTCAACACTTTTTGAGGAACTTCATGAATGGGCAGAGTAGCAGAATTTCCAGTCTGATCTTTCTTTTTGCCCTTCCAGTTGTAAATCTGCCAATGGCCTTTTGCCATAAAATACTTGCAGGCAAAAAGCGGCTGATTATCCAGAACTCCTATCCGCCAATCATATTCTGAGGGCAGAAATTCCTGCGCAATTATCAAGTCGGATTTCCTGAACAAATTCTCCAGCGATTCCGCCATTTCGTGCTCATCCTGAACCTTTGTAACTCCAATCGAAAAGGCGCTGTCGGGCTGCTTCAAAATTAACGGGTAGGTTAGTTTTTGAAGTTCTGATGCCTTCACCCTTCCTTTAAAAAACACCTGCGTTTTAGGAGTGTTTATGTTGTTATTCCGCAACCGCTCATTCAGATAAATTTTGTTAGAACAGCGAAGAATCGACCAGGGATCATCAATTACCGCTAATCCTTCAGCGTAAGCTTTCCGTGCAAATTGGTAGGTATAACTATTTACATCGGTTGTTTCCCGGATAAAAAGCGCGTCAAATTCATACAGTTTGTTGTAATCTTCTTTGGTGATGAATTCCGTGTAAATATCCAGCTCATCGGCAGCGTGCTCAAATTTCTTCAATGCGGATTTGTCTGAAGGAGGATTCTTCTCCTCAGGATTCACCAAAATAGCCAGGTGATACTTATAATTTTTAAGCCGGCTTCGCTGAAAACGCTTGGTCTCAAAATAACTCGTGGCAAATTTTTTAATAATTTCAAGGTCATGTTCCTCCACTTTATTGAGGCTTAAAGGCACAATTCTTTTGATATCCCATCTTGATCCTTTCACAAAATGAACCCGAAACATGGGCGTTTCAAACATCTGATACAGTTTTTGCCCCAGAAGTTTATAGGAACTGTCTACGGTCTGCCCAAAATAAATATTGAGCACCAGTTTATCGCTTTCACATTTTTGAAGCGTTTTTTGGATGAGTTCGTCAATATCATCCGCGATAGAACGGATAACGCTTACATCCCGGAAATCCCGAATAGTGGTAACATTTGGAATGGCACGATGCTCCCTCGCCGAAGCCAGCAACGAAACATAATACCCGAAACTTTGATATTTATAGGAGTTGCAGAGGTTAAAAACCCGAAACGGGCGTTCAGAATACAAGTCTTTATCGGAAGTATAATCTTGTGAAGAAATTACTTCCGCATTCTTCACATCAAGATTCCATTCTTTAGGATTGTCTACCACAATCACATTCGAGATTCTGTTCTTCCCTGAATTCACCGGCAATTCTTCTACCATGCGTAATCCGTCTTTTTCTGATTCATAATAATCTGTTAAAAGTTCTGTAGATGAAAATCCCGCCTTCTTATACCATTCCACTAATTTGCGGTTATCCACACTCACTTCCAATGAAATTCGCCTGCTGTTCCGTTTAAGGGCAATTTCGCGAGCCTGATTTAGCAACGCTATTCCCACCCCTTTTCCCTGGAATTCAGGCACTACCGCAATTGAAAAAATCCGCACCGACTGTTCGTATAAATACAGAATCAGCACCCCAGCGGGTACAATTTCATCTCCCTCATGAACGCTCGCGATCCAGGCTTCCTGAAAATTACTCTTGAGGCTGCGCTGCAAAGTTCTGCGTGAACTCTGCTGAAATAACGGGAAAGCTTTCTGTTCTATTTGCTCCAAAAGTTTCAGATCACTTAGCTCTGATCTTCTGATTGAAATGTTCATTTAGTATTAGATTTTTGAAGAGCAAAATTACACAATTTCCGAGTGATAGATACATCCTGAAAATTAAATCGATACAGCAAAAAAGATTAGATACCCAACTCAGCTTCCTCAAAATGATTTGCTATCTCTTCTTTCAAATATGAATGAATGGCAAGATTTCCGGCTACAACACGCTGCCCAAAAATCCAGCTGTCTTCTCCTCTCCAGTCAGAAATTGCACCGCCTGCTTCAGTTATGATGAGCGAACCGGCAGCTACATCCCAGGGACTTAGCCCATACTCGTAAAAACCTTCGAAACGGCCGCAGGCTACGTTGCATAAATCCCAGGCGGCTGAACCGGGCCGGCGAACTCCGTGGGTTTTTTCCATCAAAGTTTTAAACAGCTTCAGGTAATTGTCGACCAAACCAAGATTGTTATATGGAAATCCTGTTCCAATCAAAGACGAAGACGGATCTTCATTTTCAGAAACAAAAATTCGTTTATCATTCAAAAAGGCACCCTCACCTTCCACGGCGGTAAACATTTCATCGTTCACCACTTCCAGCACCAAGCCAACTTTTGGTTTTTTCTGATCCCATAAAGCAATAGAAACGCAATATATTGGGAAAGCATGGGCGAAGTTTGTAGTTCCGTCTATAGGATCAATAATCCATACCCGCCCGTCTGGGAGAGAATTCATGCTGTTTGATTCTTCCGCCAGAACTTCATCATCTGGAAAAACATCCTCAATAATACGCACAATCTCTTTCTCAGAAGCTAAGTCTGCATCGGTTACCAAATCGTTTTTCCCTTTTAGGCGGATGTCAAAAGATGCATCTCCCGCAAATTCCTTTATTATTTTTGAAGCACTTCTTGCCGCTTTTTTCGCCGTCTCTAATTCTTCCGAGTATCTCATGTACAAATAATTCTGCTTTTTCTATGTGATTTTATCGACTTCCTTGATTCCCAAACGTCTAATTTCCTCTAAAAAACCTGTTAATAATATCACCACCTTTATCTTTCAGATAGTCTTCAACAATACTTTTAATTACCTCATTATCGGGGGTTACTTTGGGCTTGGCCGATGTACCGGTAATTCTTAAAGGGACAGCAATAGTTCCATCTTCGCGCTGTAAAGCATCCGCCGCTTGATTAGGCAGTACAGAGGCAATGCCTTTCTTGAATCTCTCAGGTAGTGAAAGAGTGGCCTTAAAATTGATTTGATCGTTCACCATATGCTGCGTTCCGTCCAGTTCAAGGCCAATGCCTTCGCTGGTGAGATTAAAATCACTGAAAGTAAGCACTTCATTTTTTATGGTGAAGGTGGCGTTCCAGGCATCCAGTGCGAGGCTGGCGAGTTCGCTGGTTTTTAGAAAATCAGCTACTTCTTGTTGGATCGGATGGCCGGATAAACGGGCACGGGTCATGCCAAAAGTACCTTCTGCATTTGTCGTAGAAATATCGGGAGAAAGCGTTTCGTCCAGCGTAGATGAGTAGGAAATCTCCGAACTAAAAGCCCCCGTTAAATACTGATGAATCGTACTATTTTCACCCAAAAAGCCGGTATCCCTGAAAAATGCTTCCGCGGTCAAATCTTTCAATCCACCTTTGAAAGTAATCGAAGTGCGGTCAGGCCTGGGAACATCCCAAACCATGTTTCCGGTTGCCGATCCTCCAAAAAGTGTGGCTTTCGCATTCTCTAAGGTGATCCGGTTTGGCGTGGTGCTTCCTTTTCCTGAAATATTGGTAATATCTAAACCCAGAATTACCATTCGCTTAATATCGGCTGTGACGGACGAAGTCATATCCGGCAGTTCAATTAAAACCGGCTCTTCCGATTCATCTTCCCAATCGATCATTTCATCCATATTTAGCAAATTGCTCTTGTAGCTTCCGGTTACGGCGGGCAAAGAATTTCTTGAGGGATTTTCATCCAAAAGGCTAAGATAGTTCTGTAGCTTTCCTTCAAGATTGATATCCGATTCTCCGAACTTCATGGAAAATCCTTTCAAGTTCATGGCTTGCGGAGTAACAGATAATTCACCCCGAAGGTCTTTAACCGGAAGTGGCAACGAATCTCCTGAAGCATGAACATCAGCCAAATTCATGGCTCCGTTTAGTTTAATTTGCTGTGGATCTCCAGCCGGGCCCTGAGCACGCAGGTTCAAGTTCGCGCTTCCTAAAAGCTCCTGAATCCACGGTTCCATTGAGTAGTAATTGGAAATGTCTCTCAGCACTGCTTCTCCTTTCAGTGAAAGATCGAAACGTGGATCGTCGCTGAGATAATTAGTTATCGATCCATTCATGGAAAGTTCGTTTTCACCTGTTTTTAAACTTCCTTGTTTAATCGTTAATTTCGTACCGTTTGCCTGTGCAACCAACGTAATATCTTCAAGCGGTTTCCCTGTTTTTTGATGTTCTATATAGCCATTCTGCAAATTGATGGTACTATTCTGAATTACTTTCTCTATTTGATCGGGATCAGCTTTTCCCCGAAGAACGACATTGGCCACTAATTTTCCGCGGAGTTTTAACGTGTCTTCATTAATAGGGTAAAAATCTTTGATAGTCGCGAGATCAAAATTCAAATTTGAGGTGAGATCAACCGTGCGGGAATCCTCTTTTAAGGGATTTCTCACCAAACCTGACATCGAAAAAGTATTTGAGGAAGCTTTGAATTCCGCGCTTTTTATGGTGATGAGATCCTGAGACGCCACTACGTTTGCGTTAATTCCTTCAATGGCCTGAGAAACTCCGGCGTACTGAAGCATTCCGTCACTCAACGTAAAATTTCCCGAAAAGGAAGCTTCCTCTGGATTTTCAAGGCTTCCATTTGCCTCCATATTGGTAGTTAATAATCCACGAAGCTCACGGATGTCAAATTCTTCGATAGGATAAAAACGGCTGACAGTGGCTAAATCTACATCCCCATTTAACTTCACAGAAAAAACGCCATCTTCTTCTAAAGGACGCTCAACGGTTCCCGATCCTGATATCAAATTCTCCGCCGCAATGGCCTGGAACTCCTGAATGGTTACTAAATCATTATTTGCCGACAATTGTATCTGAATATTTTCAATCGCATCCGGCAACTCCGGATTTTTCAAATATCCATCGTTCACTGTTAGCACAACATCAAATTCCGGCAACTGATCTTTGGTATACGAACCGGAAACAGATCCCTCCAAAACAAGAGCACCACGAGTTTCAAGATCAGTCAGGTACTCGTCGAATTCAGGTGGAGCTAAACGTAGAAGTTCTCCGAAATTTTCTGAATTGGATGAAAAACTTAGATCAAGCACCGGAGCTTCACTGCTCCAGGAACTTACCGATCCATTCAAATTCAGTGCCAATCCGCGGATGGAAAATATTCCTTCTGTGATTTCAATGATCTCCCTTTCAAGGTCTATGGTAGAGGTTTGGTTTAGGCTTAGTGAAAGATTCTCTACATAGTTTTCTCCTTCAACTACGGCGTTAAGTGAACCCAAATCGGCTTCAATTCTGCTTTCAATTAACTCGGCGAATTGCAGAGAAATATCGGCGTTCAAATCACTCATCATAATCTGCATATCTCCGGCTTCATCCCGGTAATTTATAGTGGCAGATTGTATGGTGAAATTGGGAATAGCGATAGAATAACCCGATTCATCTTCGGCAGGTTCTTCCGGTGAACCAGCCAATGCTAACAAAAAATCGATATTCGTGGTATTGTCCTCAAATATCCTGTAATTCAAAACCGGCTGATTCAGAATTAATTCGGAAATGGAGATTTCATCCCGCATCAGCGGAAACAGTTCAATTCCCACCAATAATTCTTCGAGTGTTACCACCTCCTCTCCATTTGGATCGGGAAGTACAAATTCGGTTAACTCCACCCCAAGTCGCGGGAAAGTCTTAAAGAAGGTGAGCGACATATTTTCTACCTGAACTTCGGTTCCAACAGCCTCACGGACTTCAGGAAGAATCATGGATTTAAGTCGCTCATCAGTGAAATATAAATTCAGCGCAATTAAAGCAACTGTAAAGAAAATGAGAACGCCGGCTAAAATCTTTAGAAATAGTTTCATGGTATAAATTTATGTGGTTAAACCAGATGGCTAAATGTAATGTTCCTGTTTAACAGTTTTATTAATCTTAAGCAGATATTATGACAGCAATTCCTAAAAGAACTGCTTTATTGATTTCATACAATGGATTTACTTATTGGAACTTTAATATCATTCTAAAAATGCGGATATTCATTTTTTAATTCTTATCAAATACAAGTAGATGATAATCCCCATTGCAAGCGATCATGCAGGCTATAAAGCCAAGGAAAAAGTAAAGGAAATACTGGAAGAATTAGGCTTTACTCCTTTGGATTACGGCACACATTCTGAAGATTCCGTGGATTATCCTGATTTCGCCATTGAAGTAGCCAAACGTATTAACTCTGGCGAGCATGAGCAAGGGATTTTAGTGTGCGGGAGTGGTCAGGGAGTTTGTATGACTGCCAATAAATACCCAAAAGTTCGAGCCGGATTGGTGTATTCGCCAAAAGTTGCAGAAATGACCCGGCTGCACAATAACGCGAATATCATGTGTTTGCCCGGCCGTGATTTATCTGATTCCGAGATCAAAGAAATTTTAAAATCCTGGTTTGCCACAACTTTCGAAGGCGGCCGCCATCAACGCCGTGTTGAAAAAATTGAATCCCTAACAAAAAAATAACAGCCGCCGATGAAATCTCTTCCAGAGCAAGATGAAAAAATTTATAGCCTGCTTGAAAAAGAAACCGATCGTCAAAATTATAATCTTGAATTGATCGCATCTGAAAATTTTGCCTCCAAGGCTGTTATTGCTGCTATGGGAAGCGTACTCACCAACAAATATGCCGAAGGTTATCCCGGAAAAAGATATTACGGCGGTTGCGAGGTGGTGGATGTTGTGGAAGATGTTGCCCGCGATCGTGCTAAAAAATTATTCGGTGCCGACTGGGTGAATGTTCAGCCGCATTCGGGGGCTTCAGCTAATGCTGCGGTCTATCTCGCTTTTATGAAACCCGGAGAAACGCTTTTGGGATTGGATCTTTCGCATGGAGGGCATCTTACGCATGGTTCGCCGGTAAACTTTTCCGGCCTCACCTATAACGCCGAATTTTATGGCGTTGAAAAAGAAACCGGCCGGCTTGATATGAACAAAATCCGTGAGCGGGCAAAAGAAGTGAAGCCGAAAATGCTTTCGATTGGCGCTTCGGCTTATCCACGAGATTATGACTATGAAGCCTTCCGAAGTATCGCCGATGAAGTAGGCGCTTTTTTGTGGATGGATATGGCGCACACCGCAGGACTTATAGCCGCAGGATTATTAAACGATCCTCTGCCCCACGCGCATGTAGTCACAACCACTACCCATAAGACTTTACGCGGACCACGCGGCGGAATGATTTTAGTCGGTAAAGACGAAGAAAACACATTAGGTATCACTGCTGCAAAATCAGGCAGAACAAAAAACTGGAGTGAAGTATTAGATTCAGCCGTTTTTCCGGGAACTCAGGGTGGGCCGCTTATGCATGTTATTGCAGCAAAAGCGGTTTGTTTTGGTGAAGCTTTACAAGACGACTTCAAAACCTATCAAATTCAGGTTCAGAAAAACGCTAAAGCAATGGCCGCTAAGTTTGTTGATTTAGGCTATAACCTGGTAAGTGGTGGAACCGATAATCACCTGATGTTAATTGACCTTCGTAACAAAGATTTGAATGGTAAAATAGCGGAAGAAGCTCTTGGTAAAGCCGCCATCACCGTAAACAAAAATATGGTTCCTTTTGATACCGAAAGCCCTTTTGTGACATCGGGAATCCGAATTGGCTCACCAGCCATGACCACCCGCGGGCTAAAGGAAGCTGAATTTGAGCAAATTGCAGTGTTGATGGACCGGGTACTTCAGAATCCCGAAGATGAAGCCATGCACCAAAAAGTAGAGCAGGAAGTACGTGATCTTTGCGATCGTTTTCCCCTGTATAATTTTGTAACAGCCTAAGGATATTAATTTGGAAGAACGTCAAGTTATGCAAAGTGATCCTCCCAAGGCAAAAAAGCCTGCAAATCGCACCAGCTCTATGTCTTTTTTGGAGCACCTGGAAGAACTTCGCTGGCGATTGGTAAAGGGCTTTGTAGCGGTTTTGATTGGTGTATGCGTAGCTTTCATTTTCTCTGATTTTTTCGTTGAAGATGTGATGCTTGGCCCCACCCGCGCAGATTTTTTCATGTATGATCTGCTTCAGGTTGAAGCGGTTAATTTTGAGCTGCAAAGTCGCCGGCTTCCCGGGCAGTTTTTTACTTTTTGGGGAACGCTTTTTGTGATGGGATTTGTGATTGCCTCTCCCGTGTTTATCTACCAGATGTGGGCTTTTATAGAACCGGCTTTAGAATCTTCGGAAAAGAAGAAAACTTATTTCAGCACCTTTTTTATCACTTTCTTCTTTTTGCTGGGAGTATGTTTTGGATATATGATTTTGGTGCCATTCGCACTTCAGTTTTTTGCGCAATTTCAGATATCAGATATTATCCGTAATGATTTTGATATAAACGAATATTTCAGCTCTGTTGCGATGTGGGTGATTGCCTGTGGTATAATTTTCCAGATTCCGGTAGTGAGCTATTCCCTTTCTAAGATTGGAATATTGACCCCTGAATTTTTGAAGAAATACCGGCGTCACGCTCTCGTGATGACACTGGTAATTTCCGCAATGCTGACACCTCCCGATCCTATTTCTCAGATTCTAATTGCCTTACCGCTTACCGTTCTGTACGAATTATCGATCTGGATTAGCCGGTTTGCGGTTCGTAAACGAAAACAAGAACTGGATGAAGCCATTACAGGAGTTGCACAAAAGTAGAACGATATCTATTTATCAATGATTTTATCCTTTGCAACCAGTATCTTTGTTCCGAAATCAAAAATAAAGATTTCCACCCTCCGTTCTTCGGATCTTTAGGTTTTATAATAGAAAAACATTTTCAAGACCCCATAATGAGATTATTAAATTCCCTGTTTTCTGCTTTGCTTGTTACTCTTGTTGTATTCACTGCTGCTTGTGAAACTACAGACCCATATCAAGTTGACTATTCTTTAGCTCCCGAACCATTCTCCATCGACAGTGCCGAAAAAGTAGAGACAGAATCCGGCCTTGTATATTATGTTATTGAAGAAGGCAGCGGTGAAGAAGTTAGCCGAAGAAGCTCCATTAGTGTTTTCTATACCGGTAGAAAAATGAGTGGTGAGATTTTTGATAGCTCTTATAGGAATGGGAATCCCAACCCAGCTACATTTAACGAATTAGGCACTCTTGTAAAAGGCTTTCGGGAAGGTTTGATAGGAATGAAAGAAGGTGGGGAAAAAGTCCTGATTATTCCCCCAAATTTAGGATACGGTGGTACATCTCATCAATTAAGTAATGACACGTTGAGGTTTGATGTTGAACTGGATGAAATTGCCTACTAATTTATTTCAGGTATTCTCTATTTACTTCTGAATTAATGCCGGTTACAATTTCGTAGGGAATGGTTCCCAGCGCTTCCGCCCATTTTCGAACAGTTAACTTGCCGCTTTTCAAAAGTGTGACTTCCTCCCCATTTTCGAAGAAAGAATCACCCAAAAAAACTGCGCAATAATCCATGCTGATTGTCCCAACCTGGGGGAACAGTTTACCTCCAATTCCTACCTGGAATTTTCCGCTCAGATTTCTTCTAATCCCATTCGCATAACCAACTGGAATTAATCCCAGCCAGCCATCATTTGGCGCTTCCCACCTGCTGCCATATCCCGCAACATCTCCTTTTTTTATGCGCTTTACCTGCACAAGATGACTTTTCCATTCAGCAATAGCTTCAAGTTGAGGAACTTCCACTTCACCGGGAGCATAACCAAACAGGCAAACTCCGGGACGTACGGCATCAAATTGTAAACCCGCATCTTTATAATAAAATATGGCGCCGCTATTTGCGGTGTGGGTCATAAGATGTTCAGGAAATTTCGCCCTGATTTCCTTGAAAATTTTAAGCTGTTGCCATACATGCGGATGATCTAACACATCTGCATTTGCAAAATGTGTGAATACGCCGGTATAATTTAGCCGTGGAAATTGCTTCATTTTTTCCGCTGCCTGTTCCGCATTCGCTGGCATAATTCCCAGCCGCCCCATTCCGGTATCGAATTTTAAATGGCAGTTTGTTCCATTTTCCAGCCGGTCAAAAACGGAGAGGTCGGCTAAACTTGCAGTCAGATTATACTTAATGTACAGCCCCTCTTTTCCCACCGGCGGAATCTCAAATACCAGTATCGGATTTTTGATGCCGCCTTCCCTGAGCAAAACAGCTTCATCAACCCGCGCCACACAAAACCATTCCACTTTTTCTGTAAGGTGATGGGCAACCGGTAGCAGTCCGTGGCCATACGCGTTGTCTTTTATAACGGCCATTCGAAGCACTCCTTTTCGAAGCTGTTCGTTTACCGCGTTCAGATTATGATCGAGTTTTTTTAGGTCTATTAATAATGTTGAGCTCACGTAATTTTGTTTAGATAAAGAATAATTTTTTTCGCTTTTTAAGAATCACTTTGGCTGCGTTATATCCCGCAGCTCCGAACACTCCACCACCGGGATGGCAGGAAGCACTCGATAAAAATAAGTTTTTGATAGGTGTTTCATACCTGCTCATCTCTGGAATCGGGCGGAACATAAACATCTGGTCGAAACTCATTTCCACATGCATCACATTTCCTTTTAATAATCCATGTTTTCGCTCAATATCGAGCGGAGTTTGGATGTACCGGTCAATCAGTTTCCCCTTCATATTGGGAGCGTATTCCGCAACCACATCATAGATTTTATCTGCTTCCCGCTCCCGAATATCGTCCCATTTTAGTCCATTCGCTAATCCATACGGATGCCATTGCGCCCACGCAAACAACGTGTGTTTTCCATCTTTGGCTACTTCAGGATCAATTTTTGAGAAAGTCATGCACAACACCGCGGGCTTTTCCGGTGGAAGTTTTTTTGTGTAATCACCAATTGCGTTTTGCATGTATTGAACGGATGGAGCAAGCAACTGCATTCCATTGTGAATGTATGGATCGCCGGGGGCGGCGGCGTACTCAGGAAGTTCTTCAACCGCGCAGCGAATTACCATCCCGAAGCCGTTGCCTACATTAATATTCTCCACCTTTTTGAACAGGGAATCTTCGAGATGTTCCCGCCCCACCATCTTCATCATAGTTGTTTGCACATGCGCGTTTGAAACTATGGCCTCGGCTCTGAATTCCTCACCATTTTCGGTTCTGACTCCAATCGCAGTGCCATTTTCAATCAATATTTTTTCTACGGGGTGATGGGATTTAACTTCACCACCGTGCGCTTCAATCAGGTTTTTCATGGCTTGCGTCAGCATTCCGCTTCCACCTTTTGGATGCTTAGCCCCACTTTGATGCAGCATCGATTGCCATCCCGCAAAATCTCCCGTAGCTGAATGATCTGGCAAAGGACCCGATTGTGCCGAAAACCATAAAATTGCCGCTTTCATATATGGACTGTCAAAAGCATCATCCACCACTTTCCCATAACTGGAAAGAATTTTTTGAAGCCCGGCAGCCTGCTCTCCTTTTTTGAATATAGAGCCGTCTTTGATCTGCGCCTTTGCCATCTCTCCGAAAATATTACCTGCGGTTGGAGTGGTCATGAAAGCTTTCAACACACTTTTGTTAATCTTTCCCCAAAATTTAATGAAGTCTTTGTAGTTCCGAACATCTTCGGGAGCCACTTTCGAAATAGACTCCAACGTTCGCTCCACATCCTTGAAAAAATGAATTACTCCTTTTCCCGTCGGCACCGGATACGACATAATAGGATCCATCTCAATATATTCGAGGCCATACTTTTCGAGCTCAAGTTCTTCAATAATTCCCGTTTGGTGAATCATAATATGCACCGAAGATCCAACATCCATTCTGAAACCATGCGGATTTTCATCAGACTCAAACATGGTTTCTGTTCGCACAGCACCACCGATTGTATCATCCCGTTCCAGCACAAGAATTTTGAGCCCTTCTTTTGCTAAATAGCATCCTGTAACCAAGCCATTATGCCCTGAGCCAATAATTATAGCATCATATTTTTCCATGCTTCAAAGATAAAATGAATTGTTTGAAAGCAAAGAATTATTAAGTTGTTTGCAGGTTAAATTGTTCGAATCTGCTTCTTTCTTTTTTTGTTAGGATTTAAAGCAGCTAATGCTGAAAACATTTTATTCACTTTATGAAAATTGGCCGGTTTGAAATAGAACAGCTAAGTGAAGGTATTTTTGAAACCTTCGAAGACGGAATTTTTCAGAAGACAGATTCTGCTGAAATCACGTCCAGGCAACAGGTTACTTTGGGAAAATCTTATACAACCCAAGTTGGAATAAATCCCATTCTAATCCGCGACGGAAAGCATATTGTGCTTTTGGAAACCGGCCTTGGATGGGGTTTAGATCACAACAGCCGGTATGCCGACACTTCAAATCTCGTTACAAACCTTGATATTTTTGGGCTTTCACCAGCTGATGTTACTCATGTTGTATTGAGTCATTTACATTTTGATCACGCAGCCGGTTCTACGTTTGTGAATAAAAATACTTCCACACAAGCGACCATGCCTTATGCCAATTATTTTATTCAGAAGAAAGAATGGCACCATGCCCTGGCACAGGTTGGAGAGAAAAACCCATTCAAAGGCGCCGGTTATAATCTTGATGAATTTTACAAGCTCATTGGCGATGATTACTGACACCTATTTTGAATTGCTACCGGGTATTGAGTTAATCCGAACCGGTGGCCACACACCCGGACATCAAATTGTGAAAATTCAGGATGGTGGCGAAACCGCTTATTACCTGGGCGATTTAGTGCCAAGCGAACATCACCTAAACCATTACTCCATGAAGCAAATGGATGTGGATCCTCTTCAATCCAAAAAAGCGAAAACACTGCTTCTCCGGCAGGCAGTGAAAGAGGAAGCCTGTCTGCTTTTTTATCATTCCATTCACGCTAAATCAGGAAAGTTGGAACGAGATGCGGACAAAAAATTTATTCTGAAAGAAATGAATAATTAGGCTTGGTGGATGATTTACCCAACAAATAATGAGACTTTAGAGGATGAACTCTAACAATCAGAAAGCTATTCGTACCGCTTTTCTTAGCATTCTCGGAAATGCACTACTCGCGATTGTTAAGGGAGTGACGGGAATTTTAGGAAATTCCTTTGCGCTGATAGCCGATGCAATTGAGTCAACAACCGATGTATTTTCCTCTGTTTTAGTTCTGTTCGGGTTAAAATATGCCACAAAACCACCTGATGAAAATCACCCTTACGGGCATGGAAAAGCAGAACCGCTTATCACTTTTGCAATTGTAGGTTTCCTGGTGATTTCCGCCACCATTATTGCTTACCGGGCTATCCAGAACATCCAAAGTCCACAAGAGGCTCCGGAAAGTTACACTCTTCTTGTTCTTGGGATTATTATTGTTGTTAAAGAATTTTTCTATCGCTTTGTATCAAAAAGAAGCGATGAAATTAATAGCTCTTCATTGAAAGCAGATGCATGGCATCACCGAAGTGATGCTATAACCTCTTTAGCTGCTTTTGTAGGTATTTCAATCGCTATATATTTTGGAGAAGGATTTGAGAAGGCAGAAGATTGGGCGGCTTTGGCTGCCTCCATTTTTATTCTTTACAACGCCTATCTGATTTTTCGTCCCGCACTTGGTGAAATAATGGACGAGCATGTTTACCATGAGTTAATAGCTGAAATTCGAGAAATTTCGAAGAACGTAGATGGCGTGGTTGGTACAGAAAAATGTATTGTGCGTAAAACAGGAATGGTTTTTCATGTTGATTTGCATCTCATCGTTTCTGGGGAAATATCAGTGAAAAAAGCCCACGAAATAGCCCACCTCCTCAAAGATGAAATCCAAAAACATCTCCCCGAAATCGCTGATATCCTAATCCACGTAGAACCTGATGCTGGTTAGAAGCTTAGTTATTGAGAGATTGGTTTATTTAGTAATTCAGCATCTGTTCACTGTCAAGCTATTTCCAGTTCTATATTTTCTTTTATCACTCGGTCCTGAACATCGTGTGGAACGGGCGCATAATGGGAGAAATTCCTTGAGTACGTTGCACTTCCCTGAGTCAGTGATTTAAGTTTTGTTGAATAATGATCCAGCTCTTCCAGGGGAACATTCGCTTTTATTTTTTGAAGCGAACCCTCTCCATCCATTCCCTGAATTTGTCCTCGGCGGGTACTTAGATCTCCCAAAACATCACCCATATATTCTGTTGGCACCATAACTTCAATCTCAAATATGGGCTCTAAAAGCTGCGGAGAAGAATTCATAAATCCATCCCGAAAAGCCATTCTGGCGGCGGTTTTAAAGGCATTCTCGTTGGAGTCAACAGAGTGCATTGATCCGTCGTAAACCGAAACACGGATGTCCCGAACCCGGCAACCACTCATGGGCCCGCTTTCCATTTTTTCCATCACTCCTTTGAGAATTGCCGGCATAAAACGATTGTCTATCACACCACCAACAATGCAATTTTGGAACACCAGTTTTCCTCCCCAAGGTAAATTATGTTCGTCTGTGCTTCTAACTTTCATGTCATTGGGAGTCGGCATTCCTTCTGTAAAAGGTTCAATGAGCATGTGAACTTCCGCAAATTGGCCTGCCCCACCCGATTGTTTCTTGTGCTTGTAATGCGCACGTTTTGGCTGCGTGATGGTCTCCCGGTATGGAATTTTCGGGGTGATGAATTCCACATCCAGTTTAAAGCGATTCCGAAGCTGATCTTCAATCACTCCAAGATGCTCCTCTCCTTGTCCGTGGATAATAACCTGCCTCAATTCCTGACTGTGTTCTATAACCACAGACGGATCTTCACGGTGAATCTGATGCAGCGCGTGCCCCAGTTTATCTTCATCACCCTCAATTTTAAGTTTTACAGCGGTTCGAATGGTTGGCGGCGGAAACTCAATCGGCTCAAGTTTTACATCCATTCCTTTTTCGTGCAACGTATCGTTTACTTCGCTGTCTTTTAGTTTCACAACTGAGCCGATATCCCCAGTTTTAACTTCAGGGACTTCAATTCTTTTGTGGCCTTCCGTTAAATAAAGATTTCCAAGCCTTACTGAAGCGGAGTTGGAACTATTCACTAAATCCATTCCCGGACGAACAGATCCGCCATACACTTTGAAATAAATCAAATCTCCCACATGAGATTCAGAGTGAGTTTTAAATAGAAACATCACCGGTTTGCCATCCTCATTCAGCGAAAATACTTTGCCCTTCTCCTCTTTAGGAGGATTTGCCTGTAATGGATTTGGAGCCACATCATCCAGAAAACCCATAATTCGCCCAGTTCCCATATTGCGTGCGGCGCACACGCAAAATAGTGGGTGAATATGCCCTTTCACCAGCGAAAGATGCAAGCCTTCCTGCAACTGATCTTCATCGAGTTCGCCATATTCAAAATAGATATCCATAAGGGTTTCATCGTTTTCGGCTACAATTTCCACCAACTCCTGATGCAGGTTTTCGGCACGGGCTCTCTCACTATCGGGAATGGGAAGTTTGTCAGGCTTGCCGCCATTTTCGGGAAATTCGTACATCCTCATCCTCAGCACGTCAATTATGGCGTGGAAATCTGACCCTTCACTAAAAGGATACTGAACAACCGTTACTTCCCGCCCAAAATTTTCTTTAGCCTGTTCTACCGTTTTCCAGAAATTTGACTGATCGCTGTCGGGTTTGTTAACGATAAATATGGATGGCACCGAATATTTCTGCACATACTTCCATAGAGCATTGGTAGCAGTTTCGACTCCCTGCTCAGCATTCAAAGTAAAAATTGCGGTATCTGCAATCCGCACGGCGCCAGCTACTTCACCTATAAAATCTGACGTTCCGGGCGTGTCAATCAGGTTAATTTTATGCCCTCTCCAATCCAGATTCATAAAAGATGAATAAATGGATTTCTCCTTTTCTTTTTCAAGGGGATGGTAATCCGATATGGTATTCTTCTCCTCTACAGATCCTCTGCGATTTATTGCTCCGGCTTCGAAAAGCATTGTTTCTGCCAACGTAGTTTTCCCGGAGCCGGCATGGCCGAGCAAAACAATATTTCTGATGTGGGTGGGATTGTAAACTTTCATGGTTCTCCTTCTTATCTGCCACAAATTCCTAAAGAGGATTTTTATGGTTTTTGATTAACAGGTTTAAATATTATATAGCGTGCTTCCAGATGCGCAGCGAAATCAATGAACAGTGTCACATTTATGTGAAAAGAATGTGAAGCAACAATTTAAAAGGACAAAGGAATAAATCAACATGAAAAATATATTGCTCATACAAACTGGCGGAACGGTGGCCATGAGCGCCAAAGGTTCCGGTGTTGAACTTAACCCAGACGCTTGGGCAAAAGTTCTGTATGCTGAGATTCCAGAACTGAGTGATATTGCTCAAATCAAAACCTTACCGTTGTTTTTTGAAGACAGTTCAGACCTCAGCGCTCCCCACTGGATCGAGCTTGCCGGCTGCATAGAGCAACATTATGAGGACTATGACGGTTTTGTGATTTTACACGGAACCGATACAATGGCTTATTCAGCGTCGGCTCTGAGTTTTGCGCTGAAAAACCTGGCCAAACCTGTAATCTTTACCGGAAGTCAGTTGCCGATGAGCAGCATTAGAAGCGACGCTCGCCGAAACCTGGTAAATGCGATCGAATTAGCGACAATGTCTTTCCCTGAAGTTGGTATTTGTTTTAATGATGCGCTCTATCGTGGAAATCGTTCAACAAAAATGAGCATCGGAGATTTTGACGCTTTTGGTTCCCCAAATTTCGCCCCTCTCGCTGATATCGGGATTCAAATTGAGCGAAGGGTAAATATGATCCCACACAACGAGAAGCTTCAGAATAAAGCCGCCTTCTCGAATAAGTTATTTGTGCTTACGGTATATCCTAATTTAGATCCCGCGTTTTTGGACCATCTCGATTTAACTTCACTTCGGGCGCTAATAATCCGCGCATATGGCAGCGGAAATTTCCCCGTGAAGGGAGCCTACAGCTTGCTTCCATTCTTGAAAAAGTGCCAGGATCATGAAGTTACCGTGGCAATTGTATCTCAGGCAGATTTCGATGCCGTTGACCTAACACAATATCCGGCGGGGCGGGCTGCACTCGAACATGGAGCCATCAGCGGTGGGGACATGACAATGGAAGCGGCCCTTACCAAACTTATGTTTTTGTTGGCACATTACAATTCCAAAACCGATATTGAGCGGTTGTTCCAACAATCGTTGGCAGGAGAACTTACAGTTTAAAAGGTTCAATTTTTTAGGTGCAAGGTTTAATAAAATGCTTGCACTTACACCTTGAACCTAACACCTTGAACCTAATATCTGCTTATGTTTTTTATTTTTGATTTAGAAACTGTTCCCGATTTTGAATTTGTCCGTACCGTTTTGGATGACCATGAATCGGATGATGAAACTATTCTCGAAATTGCTGGTGAAGAACTGGCCCGAAATAAAGTCGGATTTCTCCCGCCAATGTACCATCGCGTAGTTTCGTGGGTAGGTTTATGGATTGAACAAACCGGAGGCCCAAAACAGAAAATCTCCTGGAATGGAGAAGATGAGAAAGAAGGCCTGAAGCAGATTTTTGAGGCAATAGGCACATATAAAGATTTCGGGCTCATCCATCACAACGGCAAAGGCTTCGACATTCCCGTACTCACTTATCGCGCCATGAAACACGGCCTGCAGATGCCTGTGCGTATGAGCGACTACGATATCCGCTATCGCTACAGCCGCCATAATGTGGATTTGGTTGATGAGTTCAGCAATTACGGAGCAAGTTCATGGCCAAAACTCAAGCATTTAGGACAATTGATCGGAATTCCTTTCAAGAAAACCGGCGAGGGTAATCAGGTACTTCCAATGTTTTTGCGGGGTGAGCTGGAGCTCATCGAGCACTACTGCTATGAAGATGTGATGGCTACGTATATCGTTTGGCTTTATCACCAGTATACGTGTGGCCATATTTCTGAGGGTAATTTCATGAATCTAAAAGACCGGGCGATGAGTAAACTGGCTGAGATTCAGGATAGATAGTTATCAGGTTCAAGGTGTAAGGTTCAAGGTGCAAGTGAGAGTAAAACTCTTGCACCTTGAACCTTACACCCTGAGCCTTTTCTACCCTTCTTTCTGGGCTAAGGATTAATTAATTTGTCATAGATCATTTTCCAACACCAAATCCCCTATGAACACCTTTTTCAAACTGCTGATTTTTTTCCTGATTCTACTCATTGGATTTGCAGGCCTCGCCTTTTACTGGACCTTTTACAAGCCTCTCCCCGATTATAACGCCAACATCACCCTAAACGGATTATCCACAGAAGTTGATATCCACTGGGACACGTATGGGGTTCCTCATATTTACGCCGATACGGAAGAGGATTTATATTTCGCCTTGGGTTTTGTGCATGCTCAGGATCGTCTTTGGCAAATGACCCTTTCGCAGATTGCCGCCGAAGGCCGCTTCGCTGAATTTTTTGGGGATGATGAAGACCTCATCAATCTGGATAAATATCAGCGAACGCTGGGATTCTGGAAAATCGCGCAAAAACTGGAGCGCGAGGTTTTGAATGATGAAGATCGCTCGGTTCTACAATCCTATTCAAATGGAGTTAATGCTTTTATCGATAACAATGCGAATCGCCTTCCTGTTGAGTTTTCTTTAACCGGCATTGATCCCATTCGGTGGAATCCAACCCGTTCGATGGCAATGAACCGGATGTTAGGTTGGGAACTGAATATTAGTTGGTGGAGTGAAGTTACCTATGGATATCTTAAATCCGTTTTACCGCCCGAACTTATGGATGAACTCCAGCTAAAATATCCCAATGACGCTCCTACTTCGCTTGATGATGCGGAATCAATGGGGCTTTCTTCCTCGTTGATGCCCATGTTGCAACAGGAAATCAACAAAAGAAAATTGTTGCAAATTGAAGGCTCTCATGTTGGAAGTAACGCATGGGTGGTTGACGCTTCAAAAACCAATACCGGCTATCCTTTACTTGCCGGAGATCCTCATCTCGGGCTCGACATGCCGGGAAAATGGTACGAAGTGCATTTAAACCTGGATGGCAAAAATCTTTCAGGGGCAACCATCCCCGGCGTACCCGTTGTGGTTCTTGGCCAGAATGATCACATCGCCTGGACTTTTACCAATATTATGAGCGATGATACCGACTTTTTCCTGGAGCAAATTGATCCCGAAGACAGAGGCCGTTATGTAGCCGATTCACTCAACGACAGCACAGCCGTGTATGAATCATTCACCAGAGAAAGAGAAATCATTAAAGTTAAAAATAGTGATGACCGAGCTTTTGAAGTTCGCTATACAAAACATGGCCCTGTGATTTCTGATATCTATCCAACTGAGCAGTTAACAGAAGACAAGTTGATTTCTATGAGCTGGACGGGCTACGAAAGTACCAACGAAATGCGGACACTCTATCAAATAAACTGGGCTGAAAGTTTCCAGCAATTCAAAGATGCTCTTCCGGGATTTGGGGTTCCGGGTTTGAACTTGCTCTATGGTGATGTAGAAGGAAATATCGCGATGTATTCGGTTGGTAAAATTCCACTTCGCAGCGGATACCCGGTAAGCTTTCGCAATGGCTGGAATCCCGAAAATGACTGGCAGGGCTTCATTCCGACTGAAGAAATGCCCCGGCTTATCAACCCTGAAAAAGGGTGGATTGCCAACGCAAATAACAAAGTAACTACCGACAGTTATCCTTATTACATCGCTACTTTTTGGGAACCGCCCTCAAGAATAGAAAGGATTGAGCAGGTTTTAAATCAAAATAAAATTCTAACCCCGGAAAGTTTCGCGGAGTTGCAAAACGACACGTACTCCGCTTTCGCGGCAAGATTAACGCCCATCATTCTTGATATTATCGAATCGCAGGAATCGTACAATTTTGATTTAGCCGTTTCCTATCTCGATAACTGGGATTTCAAATATGAGCGAAACTCCACGGCAGCTTCCATTTTTGATGTATTCTTCACAAAACTTGCGGAGAATACGTTCAAAGATGAGTTTGGAGAAACAGTGTTCGACAGTTTTGTTCACCTGGAGAGTATTCCCGTTCACACTCTCACCAATTTCATGCAAACCAACAGTACTTTTTTTGATGATATAAACACAGATGAAATTGAAGACAAAGAAGATATTATACTGCAAAGTATGCAAGATGCTCTTTATTTTTTAAGTGATTCGCTCGGCAGCGAACCATTTGAATGGCGCTGGGAGCAACTTCATACCCTTACTCTTGAACCTCCATTTTTGGGAACGGCAGCGAAACAAAAAAATGCGCCAGGCACACTCAAGCTTATTGTGAATAATATTTTGAGCAAAGGGCCCTATCCGGTTCCGGGGCATGGAATGAGCGTGAATAGCGGGCAGTATTCCTGGGATGGAAACTTTGATATGACTTTGGGCGCATCTCTTCGAAGAATTGTTGATTTCTCTGATTTAAGCAGAACAAAATCTGTAATGCCAACCGGCCAATCCGGGAATCCCCTCTCCGATTTCTATGGAGATCAAACCAATCTTTGGCTTGAAGGGCAGTATCGCTGGTTATATCAAGACAGCACCTTTTTCAACGAGGTGGAATTCAACACAATGCAGTTAAAACCGGGAGAATAGTATTCTACATTTCAACCCAAAAAAATTCACCTTATCAATGAAATTTCGATCTAAACTTAACTGGATTTTTATTTTCCTGATGGCAGGAACTACTTCCATCACCGCACAAAATGCGGATGCAATTTCAAGTTCCGGCAACCTGGTACTGCATCAAGAGCCGCAAGAGATTGGTTTAAGCACCGCAAAATTATCAGCAATTGATTCTGTTGTTCATTCAGCAATTCAGGATTCCGTTTTCCCCGGAGCCGTAGTTGCAGTAGTTAAAAATGGTGTACTTGCTTATAACAAAGCCTTTGGGTATCAGGATTACCAGAAAAAAATAACGGTACAAGCCTCGGATGTTTTTGACCTTGCTTCCATCACAAAAGTTGCGGCCACAACTATATCCGCGATGAAATTATTTGATGAAGGTAAACTCAGTCTGGAAGAACCGGTTTCAAAATATATCCCTGAATTTGAAAACGCAGAGAAGTCCAAAATCAGGATTAGGGATTTACTTTTACATCAATCGGGATTGCCGGCATTTCGGATGTATGTGGATTCATTAAAAACCCGAGCCGAAATTGTGCAAGCCATCAAAAATGAACCCCTTATTTATGAACCTGCCTCAAAATATATCTACAGTGATTTGGGCATGATTCTACTGGGTGAAATTGTGCATCACATCTCTGGTTTGCCTCTGGATAAATATGCGAGAAAACAGTTTTATTTGCCGCTTGGGATGTACTCAACACTTTTCAATCCGAGCGATTCCAGCCTTTCATTCATCAATCGTATTGCGCCAACCGAAATAGATACTGTGTTTGGGCGGGGATTAGTTCACGCGAAAGTTCATGACGAACGAGCTTATTTCATGGATGGAGTGGCCGGGCATGCCGGCTTATTTTCCTCCGCAGAAAATTTAGCCATTTTCTGCACTATGCTGTTGAATAACGGCTCCTTTGGAGGAATAGAATTTCTAAAGCCAGAAACGGTGCGACTTTTCACGGGAATGCAATCAGAATTTAGCGGAAGAGGCCTTGGCTTTGACAGAAAATCCAGCAATGGATTTTCAACAGCCGGCAGTTTGGCAAGTATGGATAGTTTTGGGCATCTTGGTTTTACAGGAACCAGTTTTTGGATTGACCGCGAAAAAAATATGGCCGTAATTTTACTAACTAACAGAACCTTTCCCTACCGTTCGTATGGGAAAAACATTAGCCGGATTAGAGCTGCTGTAGCAGATGCCGCTTATTCCGCCGCCATCACCCCAGAAAAATGAACTGGAAACTTTTAGAAAATAATGCGCATGCGCCATATTCAGGCCTCCCAAAGGCTTGCGTTGTAGAGAGCAAGAGTGGGAAATTTTATGCCGGGGTTCGTGTTGAGAATATTTCCTATCCCCTTTCCATACCTGCTGTTCAGGCGGCCTGTTCTATTTGTTTGAGTGAAGGTGAAACTCCCGCTAAAATCTATCTTAAAAATCAGGATTTTGAGCAACTGAATTTTTGGGTACAGGAATTTGACTTACAAGTGAATGTGACAGAACATCCACCGGAAGCAAAATTTCAGCAATTAAAACATGAGTTTAATAAAGACGAACAAGTCCTTACGAAATTAAAGACGTTGCTTAAACAAGCCGTTACGCCAAATTCCGATTTTCCGGTTTCAGCCATTTTATTTGTTGAGGATGGATGCTTTGCCGGAGTGAATGTTGAAGTCAGTGAATGGACCAAAGGGCTTTGTGCGGAACGTGTAGCCATTGTGAAAGCTTATGCTGCGGGTTACCGCAAGTTTCAGCGTATTGAGGTTCATACGTTGAAGGGCGAAATAAGCAGTCCCTGTGGTGCTTGCCGGCAAGTTATTTTAGAGCACCTTCCCTATCACACCATAAAAATGCACCATGCCGATGGAACGCTTTCTGAACATCTAACAGTTGATCTTCTTCCATTCAGTTTTAAATCTACAGCTCTAAAAAAATAATACGTTGAGTCCCTATTTAGCTTTTCTGGATCGCCATCACCTTGAAAATACCATTTTTCTAACCGCGTTTGCGAAATCACTCGCAAAACAAGGAAACAGACGGGGGATTATTATTCATGGAGACAGCGAGTACACCGAGCGGTTAATCCAGACCGGAATGATGCGGGAGGATGCGCAAATACGGGCAGCGAAAGACCTTAACCGAAGGCTGGTAGGTTTGTTCGCAGATAATGGAGTTTCAACTATTGGAATTCATGGTTTTCAAAAGGGATTGGTTACAAAAACTGAAAACGGACTTCTGCTAAATAAAAAGAAGCTTCAGTCAATACACTCAACTCCTTGTTTACTGATTTCCAATTTAGCGGAGGAAAAAGAGGAAACAATTTCGGTTAATTTGCCAGAATTAGCGCGGCTGTTTTCAGATACATTTGAAGATGCAGAAGTGGTCTTGTTTTCAAAAAATGAAAGAGACGAAATACTGACATCATCGGGAGTAAAAGACGTTAGCTGGGAAGAAATATCTTCCGATTTTGAGAAAAATACCCTGCCCGAAGAATTCATCAACTTCAATTATCCGGCGGTGCTAACTACCGCTACAGATTTTGCAAACTGGCCAAATTTGAAAAAAATGACCAAAATCAGCTGATTTTTTTAAAAAAAAGTCAATTTAACGCTAAAAATGCATTTTTTAATTTGACTCAATACGTCCGAATCTATAGCTTCAACGCACTTCTGAAAACAGAATAAAATATAAACACAAATTAACGGAGCTATTAAATGAGCAGAGTTGACGATATTAAAAACCTTGTAGAATCCGCAACTGATGAAATGGAAAAATTCTACGACAAAGGAAACAAAGCTGCGGGTACTCGTGCACGTAAAAACCTTCAAGAGCTGAAAAAATTAGCTCAGGAAATCCGTCTTGAAATCCAAGACACGAAAAATAAAGCTTAATTTTGTAACGCTACTATTTTTTAAAAAAGCCGCTTTTAAAGCGGCTTTTTTTTTGCTTATAAATTACTGCTACTGGCCGGGGTGAAGACCGGTCAGATTTTCGGCCATAAGAGGTCACTTTCAGAAAAGCCTGAAAGTAACTTCCATTCTGCGGGGTTGCTATGCCTGCCTAAGAATATTAGATTCTTTCTTCCTTTACCATAAAAATACATTCATGCCTAAACTTAAGTATCTACCCATTGTAGTTCTGCTCGCGACAATAACCGCTTGTACATCTCCATCACCCAATAATATTGATAATCTCAAAAAGCAGATTAACGACCGTTTATCGGAACTTGAAGGTGATTTTGCAGTCGCCTTTCAAAGCCTTGATGATCCTGATGCTTCTATTCTAATTAATGTCGATGATCGTTTCCATGCAGCAAGCACAATGAAAACTCCTCTGCTTATCGAGATTTTCAAACAAGCAGAGGCTGGTCTTTTTTCTCTTGAGGATTCTATCACTATTATAAATGAATTTGCAAGTATTGTGGATGGCTCCCCTTATTCCATGGTGGTTTCGGAAGATAGTGAGGAAGATTTGTATGGCATTATTGGTAAGAAGGCTTCGATTAGTGATCTAACTTATCAAATGATAACGCAGAGCAGTAATCTTGCCACAAATATTTTGATTGAATTTGTTAGGCCTGAAAATGTGAATAAAACCATGCGAGAAATCGGGGCCGATAGTATTGATGTTTTGCGCGGTGTAGAAGATTTGAAAGCTTATGAGGCGGGGCTTAGCAATACAACAACCGCAAAAGACTTGCTCATCATTTTTAATAAGATTGGATCTTATTCCCTTTTGAGCAAAGACTCCCACGAGCGCATTCTCTCTATTTTAAAAGATCAGGTTCATAATGATATGTTTCCTGTAAAACTACCTGAGGGAACAGAAATCGCTCACAAAACCGGCTGGATAACCAATGTGCATCACGATTCAGGGATCATTTATTTACCGGATGGACAAGCTTTTGTGCTTGTCTTCTTATCCAAAAACGCACCGGATACAGAAGCGGTCAGGGATGCCGCGGCTGACATTGCAAAGTGGAGTTATGACTTTTTAGAACAGGAAGGAAAATGAGTTCAAAAGCAGCCATCATAATTAGTTTGGTAATCTTTCTATTTGCCGTAGAATGCACTAAAGTTGATTCTAAACAAAAGACACAACATCAAATGACTAACTGGGATTCTCTATTTACTTCGCAGGGCTTAGTGAAAGTTAGCGGCATCGATTCCACTATTTTGATAGATCTTCGCTATTCGACAACCAATAATTTTACAGGTAAAGACATTTATGGTACGCTCGAAGAAGCCTATCTGCAACCCGAGGCTATGGAAAAACTTGAGAAAGCTTCCTCTCTTTTAAAAGAGGGAAACCCCCATCTTCGGTTAATGATTTATGATGCAGCCCGTCCCCGCAGTGTGCAGCAAATTCTGTGGGATGTCGTGGATTTACCCGAAAATGAAAAATCTACTTATGTAGCCAATCCAAAAACAGGCTCCATCCATAACTATGGATGCGCGATTGACTTAACGATCTCTGATTTAGACGGAAACGAGCTGGATATGGGAACCGATTATGATGATTTCTCAGAAATCGCCCATATTAATCAGGAAGAACAATTAATAAAAAAAGGCGAGCTAAATGAAACGCAGGTGAAAAACCGGCGGTTATTGAGACAAGTGATGACAGACGCAGGATTCCAAACTATACGCTCTGAATGGTGGCATTTTGACGCCTTTCCAAGAGAGAAAGTTGAGGAGGATTTTGTAATTGTAGAATAAAATATTGAATAAAAAAAGAGAGAGAATACCCATGTATGAAGACTTAGCAGATGCCGTAGAAACATTAAAAGAGAAAGGCTTTATTCACACATTTGAACTGGATAACGATCATATAGCTTGTAGAGACCTGAATGTGGATTACTCTCCCGACGATTTAAGAATTTTAGAATCCTACCGGCATGAAAGAGAGACAGACCCTGGAACCGATGCAACCGTTTACGCTATTCAATCTATTTCCGGAATGAAGGGATTAATGGTTATTGGTTACGGAAAATATGCAGACCCCGAAAAAGCGAGATTAATCGATATGCTTTTAAGATCGCAGAAACAAACTCAATCCGTTCCCTGATATTCTTCGGGGATAGGATTTTCCTTAGATTCATGCGACCAATAAATGGTTACAACCCACCAACGCTCACCGTCATTGAATAACTGAATACTGTTGATTCCTTTATTGAATGGCTCCGCATCATGCTCGCTGTGCTTAGAAGCATAAGTGCTAAAAAGATGCACTACGTGGCCATAATTTTGCGTATCGCGATGAATCTCATATTCGTAGAAGCCATTCTCAACAAAATAACTATTGGTATTCTCTATGAACTCCTCTGGCGAATACACGGTGTACCTGAGTTCCCCATTACTGTTTCTTCCTGTTGGGATTAAACGTGCTTCAGGAAGCACCAGATTACGAAAACGATTCCAATCCCTTTCTTCTCCCTTCTCGCCTGAAATTGACGCGTACAGGGCTTCGATAACTCCATCAATGGTTTCCACGTCTTTACTGTAATCCACTCCCTTAGACTGGCCGAAACAAAAGCTGGTCAGAAATAAGGAACAAAGTATAAAAGCGTTAATATTTTTCATGTTTTCTCTTTTAGTGATTATTCGCCGCAGTTAGTAGTTCTTCTGGTATCCACTATATGGAAGATTTTCCAGGATTCTTCAAATTTAGCGAGCTGAAAAGAGTTTACCCCGCAATGAGAAAAATTTTCCCCAGCAAAAAATTTATAGGGAGTCCAGACGGAAGCTAATTCTCCATCTATTTTGATTTCATAGCTTGAAATTTGCTCATCCCATATAATTTTTTTCGGCGTTCCAACCGCTTTTAGAAATCCTTCCAAACTTCCATTATGCACAATGGTCATTCCCTCTTCATTTTTCCCAATGGTTTGCATGATAGCATCAGGAGTAAAAGCGGTACTTACCATAGAGCTGTCACTCGTCCTCATTCCATCAAAAAGTTGAACTATGGTTTGTTTTACGTCACTCTCATCAGAGGTGGGTTGAGCCTGTAATCCGGCTGGGATCAAATACAGAAGTGAAGCCGCAAGTAATAAAAGTACTGGTTGAATTTTCATTTTATCAGAATCGGTGAATACTTAACCGGAGAATAAGTGTTTTATATTAAAATGGGAATGGCTTATAGCCCCATTACTTTTTTTTTCGTTTCCAGAAGCGGAATACCAAAACCAGAATTGTGAGTACGGTTATGGGAATTACAAATACTCCCATCACTAAACTAAATCCTTCAAGCAAGTCGTGCTGTGTTGATTCTAAGATGAGATATAAAAGATAGGCCACATAATATGCGATAAAAACTCCCCCTTCCCACCGAGCAATTTCAAATCCGGTAAAGAAAATGGGAATACAGGCAACACTAACTGCAATCAGGAATGGAAAATCGAATACAATAGAAGATTCCGGAACTATAAGTCCATTTGAGCTAATTACAGAACTTATTCCCAACACCAGCAGCAAGTTGAAAATATTACTCCCAATTACATTTCCCACCGACAAATCCTGTTCGCCTTTATAGGAAGCAAGTACGGAAGTAGCCACTTCCGGCAATGATGTGCCAATGGCAATTATGGTAAGTCCGATCACTAACTCGCTCATCCCCCATGTTCTGGCAATTAAAACGCCATTATCTACAAGGAAATCTGCTCCCACCACCAATAATGTCAGGCCTAAGAGAAACCAAAGAATTTGATACCACAATGGTTTTGAAGTTGGTTTTATCTCTTCAATATCGGCAGCATTCTTTTCTTTTCGAGCCTGTTTTACTTGTAAAACCATAAAAGCTACAAACACCAAAAGCAGAATAATGCCATCTATCCGGCTAATTGCTCCATCTAAACTTAGCAGATACACAATGAGAGTGATGCCTATCATCAGGGGAATATCGAGCCGGATGATCCTTTTGGAGATGGTGACGGGAGCAAGAAGCGCGCTAAGGCCTAATATCAGCAAAATATTAGCGACGTTACTTCCCAACACATTTCCAATCGCTATTGTTGATTGATCGGCTAAGGCCGCGCCCACGCTTACAGCGATTTCTGGAGCACTTGTGGCAAATGCTACAATTGTGATGCCTATCAATATCGGAGAAAAACCGTAGCGTACAGCTACTTTTGAGGAGGAAGAAACAAGGAATTCGGCACCAGCCAGTAATAAAATCAAACCAACAGCGAATAGCAGATAAACCATGAAAGATTTGTAATTAATTTTGATTTTGATTCACTAAACCGAACAGCCAATTTATCCATTCGAAGATAGTGATATTAAATTCCAGGTTTCCTAATCGGGTAATCTAAAACTTCCCGTTCTGTGAATTTCCCATAAAAAAAGCCGAAATCAAAGATTTCGGCTTTTTTGAAAGTGATTTGTTTTCTATAGCAACATCGAAAGTGGATTTTCCAACAGGGTCTTAACCGTGTTTAAAAATTGAGCAGCTTTCGCTCCATCTACAATTCGGTGGTCGCTTGAAAGGGTAACTTTCATGCGCTTGCCCGGAACCACAGCGCCGTTTTCTACAACCGGAACGTCCCGAATTGCGCCAACAGCTAAAATACAGGCGTTCGGCGGATTGATAATAGCCGTGAATTCTTCGATACCAAACATCCCCAAATTACTAATGGTAAACGTACTGCCTTCCATCTCTTCGGGTTGAAGTTTACGATCTCGTGCCCTTCCGGCTAATTCGCGTGTTTCTGCAGAAATTTGAGAAAGCCCTTTTTTGTCTGTGTGGCGGATAACCGGCGTCATTAATCCATCATCAATCGCAACGGCAACGGCTACGTGCACATCTCCGTGCTCTTTGATGATATCTCCATGCCAGGAGCTATTCACAGACTGATGCCGTGTTAGTGCAATCGCACAGGCTTTCACAACAATGTCGTTGAAACTGATTTTAACATCGTTAGCTTCATTCATCGAAGCGCGCGAAGCCATTGCTGCTTTCATGTCAATATCTATAGTCTCGTAAAAATGCGGACTGCTGAATTTGCTCTCAGAAAGTCTTCGTGCGATTACCTTTCTCATTTGAGAAACCTTCACATCTTTACTTTCCAGGCTTTCAAAAGTTTTAGCGGCGGCTGGGGCTTCTTTCTTTTCAGTTCCTTTATAATCTTCGATGTCTTTTTTGACGATTCGCCCCTCTGGCCCAGAACCTTTTACCGACTCTAAATCAATGCCTTTATCTTCAGCCATTTTTTTAGCGAGCGGCGAAGCTTTTATTCTTCCGTTAGTGTCTGTGCTTTCTGCCGTTTCTTCTTTTGGGGATGAAGCCTTCTCTTCTTTTTCTGATGAAGTTTCTTTGGCTTCTTCTTTATTCGAAGCTCCGCCTTCAGCACCTTTCAGAATATCGCTGATGTCTTCGCCTTCTTCTCCAAGAACAGCCATCAATCCACCGAGAGGCACCGCTTCACCTTCCGCCACCAGAATTTTAAGAACGGTTCCATCGTCAAAAGCTTCCACTTCCATGGTTGCCTTATCGGTGTCCACTTCCGCAATAATATCTCCCGCGGATACGGTGTCGCCTTCTTTAACATTCCAGGTTGCGATCACCCCTTCTTCCATGGTGTCGCTAAGTTTGGGCATTTCAATCTTAATGGCCATAATTCTATTCGCTGAGTAGGTTTTTAATTTCTATAAGTTACTTGATTAACGGCATCAATCACATCTTTGGGACTTGGCAGCCATTTATCAAAAAGATTTTTCGCAAATGGGGCATTCACATCAGGAAGTGTAACACGCTGAACCGGAGCATCCAAATAGTCAAATGCCTCCCGCTGAATAAGGAAACCGATTTCGGCTGCAAATCCCGCAAAAGGATGCGCTTCATCAACCACTACACAACGGTTTGTTTTTTTGATGGAGTCAATAATCAGCGGCAGGTCTAAAGGTTTCACTGTACGGGGGTCAATGATCTCAACTTCCACACCGTCTTTTTCTAACTGCGCGGCAGCCTTTTTCACTACATGATACATTTTACCATGCGCTACAATGGTTACATCAGAACCTTCTCGCTTAATTTTACCTTTCCCGATTGGGATAATATAATCTTCTTCATCAGAGACTTCGCCTTTCATCCCATACATCTGTTCCGACTCCATAAAAATCACAGGATTTTCATCACGGATAGCAGATTTTAACAAACCTTTAGCATCGCCTGGTTCTGAAGTATAAATCACTTTAAGCCCCGGAAAATGAGCGTACATCGTATCGTATGCAACCGAGTGAGTAGCGCCTAATTGTCCCGCGGATGCGTTTGGGCCCCTGAATACGATCGGCATTGAAATTTGCCCACCAGTCATATAGCGCGCTTTGGATGCATGATTTATAATCTGATCAAGAGCTAATACGGCAAAATTGAAAGTCATAAACTCAATAATCGGGCGAAGGCCATTCATCGCAGCACCTACTCCAATTCCCGAAAAACCAAGCTCTGAAATCGGCGTGTCTATCACCCGCTTAAAACCATATTTATCCAAAAGGCCTTCTGTTGCTTTATACGCCCCGTTGTATTCTGCGACTTCTTCGCCCATGATGAAAACTTTCTCATCACGGCCCATTTCTTCGTCAATCGCTTCTCGTATTGCTTCTCTAAATTGTAATTCAGCCATTACTAATATTCTTTATTTATTTGTGAAAATAAGGTTCGTCATCAATAAACATGTCGTCATAAAGTGCGGATTCGTCCGGGAAATCGGAATTATCGGCAAATTCAATGGCATCCAGCACTTCCTGTTCTACCTTATCATCAATTGCTTTGATGTCTTCCTCATTCAAAATCTTATTATCCTGAAGATAGGTTCTCAAGCGTTCGATAGGATCATTTTTCTGATAAGTTTCGAGCTCTTCTTTGGTACGATATTTCTGAGGGTCAGACATGGAGTGTCCGCGATACCGGTAAGTTCTGATCTCCACAAACCACGGCTCAGAATTCTTGCGAACATCTTCTGCAATTTCCTTCATCTTCTCATATACCGAAAACACATCCATTCCATTAATCACAGCACTTTTCATGCCATAACCTTTTGCACGATCTACAATTTCATTCACTGTATGCCGGCGGGCTGAAGTTCCCATAGAATAGCCGTTATTTTCCACAACATAAACAGCGGGTAGTTTCCAAAGCTGACTCATGTTTAGCGTTTCGTGCAACGCTCCCTGATCAACGGCTCCATCACCGAAAAAACAGGCCGAAATCCGTCCATTTGCATTATATTTGTTCGCGAAAGCAAGTCCGCCACCAATAGGAATATGGCCGCCTACAATTCCATAACCGCCCCAAAAATGATTCTCAATTTTAGCGAAGTGCATAGAGCCGCCTTTTCCTTTAGAGCAGCCATCTTTTTTGCCAAATAGTTCAGCCATGCCTTCATTCGCAGAAATACCACGGCATAATCCCCAACCATGATCCCGATAGGCGGTAATGATATCATCATCATCATTCAATGCAAAAACAGTTCCGGTAGAAATTGCTTCCTGACCGATGTACAAGTGGAGGAATCCCCCAAATTTCCCTTTTTGATATTGTTGCATTGCCCGCTCTTCGAACCGGCGTTGCAGAACCATTTGCTCGTACATTGCCTTCACATCATCTTCGCTTAAACCGAGCGCCTTGTGCTTCTTTTTGGTTGCCGCGGGTAAATCTACACCTTTTTGGACGGCACCGTCATTTTCGTCTCCAATTCCTTTGGGTGCAAAACTTATATCGTCTGTTTTCTTTTTAGCCATAGTATTTTTTGTGAACGTAATCTTCGAAAGGCTGCAAATATATCCATTTTTTAGGAAGATTTCGTGATTGCTTTATTGAATTGATTCAGTGATTATTTGATTTACCTTATTTAACGCTTCATCAAGTTTTTCGGGGTTTTTTCCACCGGCTGTAGCAAGACTTGGCTGCCCGCCACCTCCTCCGCCAACAAGCCGCCCAAGCTGACCAACCAAGGTGCCTGCTTTCAATCCTTTTTCTTTGATCAGATCATCAGTAAGAGCAACCATTACATATACTTTTCCTTCGGCTTCATCTTTAGAGCCCAAAACAATCGCTGTTTTTTCTTTTGTTTTTTGAAGGGCGTCATAACCCAATTGCTTAAGAGCAGCCATATCCGCACCCGGAATTTCACCCTTCACCAGCCGGATATCTCCATCTAATGATTCCGGGTTTTTTACAAGATCATCTAATTTGGCGCCGGTATTTTGCATCTGAATTTTATCGAGCTGCTTCTCCAGCATTTTCTTTTCTTCGATAAGCTTCATTACATCTGCGGCAGGATCATTACTTTGCCCGACTACGCCTTTGATCTTTTGAAGCAGTTTCTTTTCGTCCCGAAGCAATTCATCGGCATGCTTTCCACAAACGGCCTCTATCCTTCGAATTCCTGCAGCCACGGAAGTTTCTGTGGTGAATCTGAAGTAGCCAATTTCGCCGGTAGCTTTCACATGAGTTCCTCCGCAAAGTTCAATGGAAAAATTTTCATCAAAAGTAACAACCCTCACATTTTCGCTGTATTTCTCACCAAAAAGCATCATGGCCCCCAATTCCCGTGCTTTTCCAATGGGCATCGATTTAATATTTACTTCGATGTTTTCCTGAATCTTTTGATTCACCAGTTCCTCCACTTCATCGAGCTGGGCGTCAGTCATTGCTTCGTAGTGAGAAAAATCGAAGCGCAGGTGATTTTCATCTACAAGAGAACCTTTCTGAGCAACATGATCCCCCAAAATTCCGCGAAGCGCTGCATGAACCAAATGTGTAGCGGAATGATGTTTTTGAATTTCTCTTCTTCTCTTCGTGTTAATTTTAGCTGTTAATGTTCCATATTCATCATCTGGAATTCCATCGGTATAGTGAAAATGTTCACTATTTTCCTTTTTAACATCTAAGACATTTATTATTTGATTAGTTGAAGTAATTAGCTTCCCGATATCAGCTACCTGTCCTCCACTTTCTGCGTAGAAAGGAGTTTCTAGTAAAGTAATAACAAATCTATCACTGGTAATTTTTTTCCAGCTTTGAATGTGGGTATCCAAAACCTCTTGATCATAACCCTTAAAAAATTTGAGGGTTAATCCTCTATTACTGACCGGATTCCAATTAGCTATTTCAACCTCTTCTACCGAAAATTTACCGGCTGCACGGGCTCGTGTTCTTTGCTCGTTCATGTATTTATTGAAGCCGTCTACATCTACTTCCACGCCACGTTCGCGCGCCATAAGCTGCGTAAGATCGATGGGGAAACCGTAGGTGTCGTGAAGTTTGAAAGCATCTTCGCCGGAAAGTCTTTTCTTGCCTTTCACCATTTCATTAAACAGCTCTATTCCTTGTCCAAGAGTTTTTAAAAAGCTCTTTTCCTCCGCACGAATTACATTTACGATATATTCTTTTTGAGCCTCGATTTCAGGAAATACTTCTTTAAACTGATCGGCCAAAACATCAACCAGTTTGTAGAAAAATGGATCTTTGAAATTTAGTTTATCCCAACCGTACCGAATTGCCCGGCGAAGTATCCTGCGGATTACATAACCACGTCCGTCATTTCCAGGCGAAGCGCCATCAGCAATAGAAAAAGTAACCGCCCGAATATGATCGGCAATTACTCTCATGGCAATATCTTTTTCTTCATCCTTGCCATATGTAAGGCCAGCCATTTTTGAAATTTTATTCAGTAGCGGAGTGAAAACATCAGAATCGTAGTTGGATATTTTCCCCTGAAGTACTGCACAAACCCGCTCAAATCCCATGCCTGTATCAACGTGTTGAGCGGGAAGTTTTTCAAGCGATGCGTCTGCTTTTCGATTGAACTGAATAAAAACCAGGTTCCAGATTTCCATCACCCTGGGGTCGTCTTTATTTACCAGAGAAGCGCCAGGCACTTTTTCGCGTTCTTCATCTGACCTTAAATCAATATGGATTTCAGAGCACGGACCACATGGGCCGGTTTCACCCATCTCCCAAAAATTATCTTTTTTGCCGCATTCCAGAATATGCTCATGGCTGATGGAAGTCTCGCTTTTCCAGAGATTTATGGCTTCATCATCAACGGGAAGTCCGTCTTTTTTATCTCCTTCAAAAACGGTTGCATACAACCGAGTGGGATCTAATCCCCATTTATCCACCAAAAGCTCCCATCCCCAGCCAATCGCTTCTTTCTTGAAATAATCGCCAAAAGACCAGTTTCCCAACATTTCAAAAAGCGTATGATGGTAAGTATCGTGGCCAACTTCTTCCAAATCATTATGTTTTCCGCTTACACGAATACATTTTTGAGTGTCAACCGCACGGCTCCAGTTTTTACCTTCGTGCTTCAGGTATTTTTCTTCACCCAAAAAGATGGATTTAAACTGGTTCATCCCTGCATTAGTGAACAAAAGAGTTGGATCATTTTTTGGAACTACAGGCGCACTTTGTACAATTGCGTGATTTTTTTCTGCAAAAAAATTGAGAAATTCCTGTCTTATTTGGGATGATGTTTTTTTAGGCATTAATATTGAATAAAACTGTTATTTTTTTCAGGATGGGAAGATAGAAAAAATCTTTCTCTAATTATGACCCAATGCCACTTTCAAATAGCTGGTGGCTTTAAAATCTGATCTTATATGAAAAATATTCTGCAATATTTTCTTCGGGGAATGCTCGTTGTGCTTCCTCTTACTGCTACATTCTATCTTATTTATGGAATCCTCAAATGGATTAATAATATCTTCAATAATTTCTTTTACAGTTGGTTCGATTATGAAATTCCGGGCTTGGGTATTATCACAGGTTTTGCGGTCATTTCATTCATAGGATTTCTAGTTTCCAGAGCATTTGCAAAACCCATCGTACATATTTTTGAAAAGCTGATAATTCGTACTCCTCTTGTGAATATCGTTTATTCTTCGTTGAAAGATTTAACGGAAGCTTTGGTTGGAGAAAAGAAGAAGTTCAATAAGCCGGTATATGTTGAATTTGGCGTGCCCGGAATAAAACGATTTGGTTTTATTACTGAGGAATCTTTGCTACACCTTGGGTTATCTGAAGATGTTGCCGTCTATTGTCCTCACTCTTACAATTTTTCGGGGAATCTGTACATTGTGCCCAAAAATAAAGTAACTCCAATAAAAACGGATGCTACTAATTTTATGCGCTTCATTGTTTCCGGTGGTGTTACAAAAACTCAAGAGTGATATTACTCCCTTTGCTGTAAGAATGGAAGTAATTTCACGCTAAGATTATTCAGGCTGATTGAAGGAAATTTGGAAAAAGCTTCTCCCTAATAAACTTCTTCGAAGGTGCGGTTAGAGGGTTTTATCTTTTTGCTGATGTCTTCCCATTCCCACTCATTTGGATTCGTTTGAGCAAGTTCTCCTTTTAGCTCGAGGTAATCCATAAATCCCTGCTTAGCCAAGTTGTGATAAATTCCGCTCTCCATACCTTTCAAACCACAAATGTAGATTAATGTATTTTCTTGCTTAAAAATAGGACTAAGCTGATCCTGGCAATCCTCAATTGAGCTTTGAACATAATTTTTTGTACCGTCTGCTCTCCGGTTTTCTCTTGATACACAAGTTATATAATGGAAGTTAGGATGCTTTTTATCCATTTCGTATAAAAAATCAGAGTAGATAAGATCGGTGCGATAGGCGCATCCAAAAACTAATGCAATGGTACCTTTATAATCATCTTTTTCTAATAACTCTATCAGCATTCCCCTGAATGGAGCAATGCCCGTACCTGTGGCAAAAAACACATAGTTAAAATCTTTGGCGTTTTTTGGCAATAAAAATCGTTTTCCGCTTGGGCCTGTTGCCTGAACTTTGTCACCTGGCTGAAGGTCTGCAAGATAATTTGAACACACACCGGTGTATAGTTTTCCATCTAATTCTTCGATAGTGCGTTTTACAGTGGTAGAAATTAAGTGCGGTTTCCCACCCTCTCCTACAGTTGGAGACGAAACGGAATAAAGCCGGAGCTTATGTGGTTTTCCTCTGTCATCTGTTCCCGGAGTGAGAATCCCCAATGACTGGCCTATTCGAACCCGGCCTTCTAAATCTGTTCCCGAAACATCGAATGTTATATGGCGCACAAAATTAGGGCTGTTTTCGCTGGTGCATACATAATTTTCGACAACGGTTATCTCGGTAGGATTCTTTGGAGAATAAATATTCAGTTCTACTTCTGGTACCACTATTTCCGGCATTTTTTAACTCATTTTATAGTTTACACAAAAAAATCCCGCTCCTGTTAGAGAGCGGGATTAATAAAATAAGGTTTATTTGGTTAGAAATAAAAGGTAAGTCCGGCAGTAATCACATTTCCGCTAAACTCATTTTCGATGATTTCGTCATTTCCGTCCAAAAATAAATAGCGGTAATCAACATTAATAATTGCTGTTTCTGACAGTGCCACCTCTGCCCCTATCCCGAAATGGTATCCAAAATTTAACTCCGAATCATCTCCAGGCTCAAGGAAACCATCATTATAATCGTAAAGAGTGTAATAAGCGCCAAGACCGGCTAATCCATAGGGCGCAAAGTTTTGCGCTATTGGAGCGAAAACAAGTAATGATCCTGTAACAGGAATCTGCCGTACTGTAATGTCTCCACCGGTGGCAGAATAGCTTTGATCACCACGGTATTCAACCGCAAATTCTGCACCTACATATTCACCGCGTGTTCTTGACTGAACTCCGATAAACATGGTTCCATCATCTGCATCCTGAGCTTCATAATATCCCAGACGGAACCCAAAACCGGAACGATCCTGAACTATAAATTCCTGAGCTAAAAGCTGCATAGAAAATGCAGAGATAATCAAAAACGAGAATAGTGTTAATAATTTTTTCATTGGTAATAGGGGTTTAATTATTCTTCCTTAATATAAACAATCAACTCTGAGTATGGTTCCAAATATTAATATTATTGATTACTTATTCTATAGCGTATAAGCTCTTCAATAGTGGGTTTGGAACCACGGGATTCTATTAAACTTTCAGCATTTTGGTGGGTTACACCTACGCTGCGGAGGCGAATTAAATTTTCTTGGGTGAGTTCATCGAGGGTATAACCGAGGTCAAGCATATTACTTGTAAAGGAGGCTGTTACCCCACTTCTGCGGAGAGTAGCTAAGTCCTGAACTGTCAGCTCATAACCCAATTCTTTCATCATTCTGGCAAAAGTGGCGCTTACATCTGCCCGTTGTAAATCCACAAGCTGTTCGAGAGTTACATCAGTATAACCAACATCTCTGATTTGTGAGGTATAGGTAGCAGTAACACTCTGTCTTCTTAGGGCTGTTAATTCTTCATGTGTTAAGCTTCCGTAGCCCATTTCTTCCATCCAGGCTCCCATTCTGTTTAACAGGTCGGTATCCGGCTGGTTTAGTTCCTGTACAATTTCGCTAATGGGATTAAACTCAAATGTAGAAAAGTTCAGTTTAGAGCCCGCATAAAAAGTTAGTGTGGCGATAAAGGCAAACAGAAGTATATAATTAGCCAGTTTGGAACTTCCTTTTTGATCGCCACTTTTTATACTCCCATCAATAGTATAATGGCCTTCATCTTCAAGGTCTTCTAAATCGTTTTTTAAGTTATTAAACTTTGTACTCATAGCTGATTTCATTTTGATGCCAGAGCGCTTACGTGGAAAGTTAAGCAAAGATACATTATGAACTGCTTAAGATGCCATCTCTAAAGATCTTGTAAGTTCACCAATGGTAAATGGCTTAGAAATTAAATCTATGCAATTTGTAGCTCTTGCACGATCATAATTTATCTTATCGGAATTCCCAGTTAGATAAATAACTTCTGTTGAAATTTTACCTTTAATGGCTGTTATCGCCTCTATTCCATCCATCTCCCCTTTAAGACGGATATCCATTAAGATAATATCAGGGTTATGCTGGAGCGCCAATTCAATGGCTTCATCTCCTGATGCTGCTTTTCCCACAACCTGATGCCCCAGTTTTTTGATCATATTCTCGACTACTAATGATATTATCATATCATCTTCGACAATAAGTATATTTTTTATTGACAAAACTAACCTGCTAATTTTATTTTGCTCTTAAATTAAGAGTAATTTTTGACTGAACCCATTTACAAGATGAAACAGCGATTAAAATTTGTTAAACACTTCCTGTGAATTGAATTTCAATACTTCACCATTCATTACATCAACATAAGCAAACCAACCGGGAAACTCCCCATCGCTATATTCAATTGGCACTACCCAGCATTTGCGAATTTCAAGCCCTGTTTCATTTTCCAACGGTAGATACGATAAAAATGGGTTTTGTTTCAAGTCTCTTTCTAAAACGGTATAAATACTCTCTTCTCCTGTAAAATTTCTCATATCTATTTTCCATCCTGTCAAGCCGTTTTGTACTTGAACATAACCATAGTTGATAAATTCGGGCTGGGTGAAATTGAGGTACCAATTTCCCCAGATTCTGTTCACTCCTTTGGCATCAATAAAAATGGTGATTTCGGTATTCTTTATTTGTACAGAATCCATTTCTTGTTCAGCAAAAGTAATTTTCCATTCAATCGGCACATTATCCACGTCAGGACCATCGCAAATTGTGCAGCCGTATAAAGGCATTTTCTCTTTAACTTGTAAAGCGGAGGTATCTTCCACACCCGTATAACTGCTGTTTTTAATCAAAATCTTTTTGGCTGCCTGAATAAGAGTATCCTGTTCAGGTATTTCTATACGAACCACATCTCTCGATAAACAGGGGCTTTCTCCTTCCGTAAATAAAATTTCACTATAGCCTGTGAAACCGAATTCGTTTAGAGTGGAACACAAATGACCACCATTTTCTGACTGATATTGGGATGTCATTTTCTCAACTTCGGTAATATCGAAACGAGGATACAGAGTTGGATACTCCCCCGAATTATCTTGCTCTCCCGAAAGTAAACCACAGGCGGCAGAAGAAAAGAAAACTAATACTGCTAACAGCCCCAATGTTTGATGATAATTCAATTTAAACCTTAAAATAAAACTTTTGATCTCTATGAATATGCATAACTATACGTATTTTTCACGTCTCAAACCTTTATTTTTCTTTAATGGAAGCTGATAAAAATATTTGTGTACTCGGTGCCGGAATAACTGGGCTTAGCTGCGGAATTTCTCTTTTGAAAGCCGGGTTTAAGGTCACAATAATTTCAAAGGATGATCCCCGGAAACAAAATTCAGATCCATTATACGCCAGCTATTTCCCTTCCGCTTCTGTCATTCCCCATTCTATATTTTCCTCCCGCCTGATCCCTTTATTTGAAAGAAGCCAACTTCATTTTAAAGAACTTCATCAGCAAGAATATCCGGGTATTGGGATTAACGAACATTACGAACTATTCAATTTTCAGCATAAGATTCCAGATTATGCCCCGCTGATTTCCAATTTAAAAAACCTGGAATCCTACGAAGAAGACTGGCACCCTAAACATCCATCTATAGAAATAAAATGCGGATGGAAATTTGACTGTTTCTTTGCAGACTGGAGCATTTATTTCCCAACAGTTCTCAAGGAGTTTTTTGATTTAGGTGGTAATCTTGAAATCGCCATTATCAATACGGATTCTCTTATCAAGCTGCCATACCAATACCTCATAAATTGCACCGGAGCCGGAGCTTCTGAACTTTTTGAGGACGAAAACCCTCTCCTGTTCCGCGGACACCTGATTCAGGTTTCTGATGCTCCAATTTTGAAGAACAAATCAGGCCAAAGAGTATCCTATAATTTTTCGCATCAGGAACAGGGTTCAAATCCAACGGATGTTTATTGTTACCCACGAAAAGACGGGTGGATTTTAGGAGGCAGCCGGCAAAAGGGAATCATCAAATCGGGAAAATGGATTGGTGAAGAATCGGATGAACCCACAGAAATGATAGAGGGGATTGCCGCACCATCCAGAATTCTTAGGATGAATAAAGAAATTATTTCCGGCAGTTTTGGTATTAACCTTGATGATTATCCAAAAAGGATGGTGAAAATTGGTTACCGATATATACGTGCTATGAAAGATGGGCTAAGACTGGAGGCTGGGGAAATCGGCGATAAACTTCTCATTCACAATTATGGGCACGGCGGTGCGGGAGTCACTTTAAGCTGGGGATGCGCCGAAGAAGTTCTATCGATTCTTGAGGGCAAAATCTGAATCATCCCGAAAAAATTAACGCCTGATTTTGCTTTTATAGTTTAACCAGTGTCCCCGGATAAGTAAAATACTACCCACTAAAGTTACACCTGCTTCGCCAAATTCTCCCAGGTCGTGGTTAAAAAACCAAGCCACAAAAATAATGGCCAATCCAGCAAACAAATATCCCGATACCGATTTTATATTATGTCTGTTTTTTATAGAGAGAATAACAGCGGGAGCAATGGCTAAAAAGAAAATCAGATGAGTAAACTCGTGGAAGTCTCCGAAAGCTGGCCACAACGGAATTAATGAAACAAAAACGGGAACTAACAAGCAATGGATAGCACAGAGGCCGGATAATCCAATTCCAACTCTGTCCCAAAATGCTACCGATTCTTTTTTGCTCTCAATCATTTAAATCTGATTATTTAGAAGCCCCGAAGTTATCCTTTTTTAGAATATGTTGCGTAGTAATTTTTGTTTATTTCTTTCTGTTCATTTTGGGTTGAATGAATCCCGCCTCTCCTAAGTTTATACAACAAATAATCAGAATGGATTAAAAGAGAAGTCCAAAATGAAATTCATTAACAGCAAAATTCATGGAATTATAGACTATCTATTTATAGTGGTTCTGATTTTCATCCCCCTCTTTCTCGACCTTAGCGGCTTTGTAACTTCCTATATATATGTTTTGGCCACTTTAGCTTTTTTGATAGCTATCACTACAGATTATGAAGTGGGAGCTTTTAGAAGAATACCTTTTCCCATGCACGGCATAATTGAACTTTTCTTTGGAATTTTATTAGTGATAAGCCCCTGGATATTCCAATTTGCTGATCTTGAAACCGAACGGAATATCTTTCTTGTTCTCGGGTTATTTGTTCTGCTCCTGTTCACTTTTACCAAGTTCAAAAGAGATTCTTCGAAAAATATGGCATCGTCTGAAGCTTAATGCTCGTTCATTGTTTTTTTATCACGAAGCTTTTTAAGTGCATATGCCCCACCGGCTGCGGCTAAAAATCCCAGTCCGCCATCTATTGGCGCTTGACTTGGAGGATTGGGTAATCCGGGCTGGGCCATGACTATGGATGTTAACACAAGAACAAGTAGTACAGCGGCGATAAGTAGTAGAGAAGTTTTCATAGTTCTGGAATTAAAGATTTAAAATTCGAGATTCAAGATTAGGATGGATGTCCACTAATTTTGAATCTATAATTTTGAATTATTTTATAAGAGTCATTTGTCGGGTTTTAATTTGTCCGGCGGATTGCAGGCGGTAGTAATACACACCGCTCGCCATATTGGCTGCATCCCAGTTCACCTGGTAATTTCCTGCTGATTTCACTTCGTTAACCAACATTGCGACTTTCTGCCCCATCACATTATATATAGTCAGGCTTACACCTCCAGATTGCGCAATGCTATACTTAATATTTGTTGTAGGGTTGAATGGGTTGGGGTAATTTTGATGGAGTGAAAAAGCTGTTGGTGCTGAAGTTTCATCTTCGTTGCTTACAGATGTATTGGCAGTAATAACAAATCGGCCTGTGGTAGTGGTCTTCGCAAGCATATTGCCTTCCTTTATTCTTGCAAGGGGATTTGGATTTACTTTAGCCATGGATTCCAACTCAAAGCTGTAGGTAAAAGCATCATCCAAAAGAAGACTTATATTTTTCTGCCGATCTTCAAAATAGAGATCAGTCCCATCAGCTAAATTCAGATCAGTTACCGAAATAGAATAAAAACCCGACTTTGTAACTTCAATTTCTATCGGTAATAAAAAATCTTCTGTTGGGTAAGGAACATGACCTATATCAACTAAAACATCATCTGATTTTCTTGCTGCCATAAGAGCGTAATTATTTGAAAGTGGGTTTAGCTGGAGCGCATCGCCGTTGGTTTTATCAAAAGAGCCCTGGTCGGAAAAACGAAGCCAGGCTGAATTACTCATTCCCTCTCCACTTAGTTCCAGCCGAACCAGATGCTTAACTACTTGTTTTCCATAGAATTCACCCCCCACAGTTTTGGAACCCTCTGTAAAAGAAACCGATCCCGTAGAAGAACCTGAGTTTTGGACAAAAAAGCCTTGGAAAGGAGCAATTACTCCATCTGTGATATCGCCTGCTCCTAATGCATACGTTTTCCAACTTCCCGCGCCGGAATTTCCCCCTTCTATCCCTGTTTCATCATTCACATCCCAAATATAAATAGCATCTTCGATATCAGGTTTATCAAGTTCATTAAAATCAATGGCAGTGTTAAAAGGATTGCCGAGCAACGTAAACCCTTCATTTGTTCCATTATCGTTCTCGTTTATGGCTGGAGTAATATCCGCTGAATTTTCGGCTCCGCTCACGTTAATGGTTTTAGGAAAACCACCGGTGATTCCTTCTTGAGCTGGATCATCGTCTTCAAAAACATAGACTAAAACTCCGGTGCCTGGTGAAATCGGGTCTGTTATATTTGTTGCGGGAGTCCAGGTATCTGCTCCATAGAAAAACACATTCTCTGTAACGTCATTAGTGCCGCATATTCCATTCTCATAATCCGCACCTGTGAAACATTGAGTGAAAATATTGTTCTCTGATAACAAGGATTCTATGGTCGATTCAACAACCGGGGAAGAAATAAGCCGAAAACCCTCGGCGCCATCAATGGTTAGCATACCTGGCAGCGCATTTGAATAAACAATATCATCGATTTCTATTTGGGCTGAATTATCTGAAGAACTTTCACCATAAAACATAAAGCCATCTATAATTTCACCCTCACTTAATCCTACACTTCCAAAATCATCATATTTTTCCTCATCTATCCAGAGCTCCCAATTTCTTGAATCCAACAAGTTGCTTTCGGCATTCCGAAAGTACTGAATCCCTTCGCTACTATTATTAGCAAAGATTTCTATTTCGTAAACAATATCCTTCTTAAAAACAGTATCTATTCCAAATGCTTTGGACCAGCCACTACTTGTCCTTCTTTCCGTAAATAATGAATCTCCTTGAAAGGTTGACCTAAACCCAGAAAAACTGTCACCTATATAACCCGTGTTGCCTCCAAAGCTTTCGCCACTCCCAAATAAAAAACTAAGAGTACCAGAATTATTCCCAGATAATCTCAGATTAAATTTTACAGAAAAACTTGCTCTTCCATCAAAGCCATAAATCTGAAAAAGGTTTTGAGAAGTATTTGTTGGAGCTAATATTCTAATGTTGCTGCCGGTTCCAAGCTCGTTTTCTACAGGATTTTGAAGTGCTATTTCCCCTGTTCCAGTCCCTATCCTTAACCGTATATCTCCCCCATTATTTTGTGTTGAAGGGAATGTAGAAGGATTTACTTCTTCAACCTCTGTATAATTAACAGTATCTGTCCCAAAATCATAAACCCAGGTTTGTTGACTGTAACCACTTCCAGAATAAATTAAAACTATAAAAGCTGAGAATAGAATAGTTGCTGCTTTGTTCATGTAATCTTCTTTAGTAATTAAGATTGATCTCCTCCAGAGAGGAGTACTACATGAGAATCGCAATTTTGTGTAGCTCGAAAACAAATTATTGTGATACCCGAAATACCGGGTTTAAAAAAGGATAAATCGAGCTAAGTTTCGATTAGATTACTGAATATTAAGGAATTATAATATTTGATATCTTTACTGCCCGGTGAAATTATCAGGCAAAAAAAAAGCGCAGATATCATCTACGCTTTTTTATTCATTCGGGGTATTTAGGGTACAATCTTTATAAAAGTAATAGCAGCAGTACAATAACAACAGCTAAGCCGGCACTTATGGTGATATAATTCTGTGCCTGTTCCATGTTTTGTTGTACAAAATTCGCATAATTGTTGAGCTGATTATTCTCTACTTTTGCAAAACCATTATCACCATTCAGTTCATCTTTGCGATCCGTAATAACGCTTTTGAGGACTCCAATTTGGGCTATTTCTTCCTCGGAAAATCCTTTCATCTTCTCAACTTTTTCGAAAGTGGTAATGAGTTTATCGAAGGATGTATTTAAAAGGGCTCGTTTTTCCTCAGCGTTTTCGGCTTCTTCAACTTTTTGAACCACATCGTTTATATATTTTTTTAGCTTGTCGTTTTCGTTGTTAGTACTTCCAAAAGCATCTATTTGAGTACTTAATATCAGTACTACTACAAAACTTAGTATCTGTCTTCTTCTCATTTTATTTTATTCAGGTTCTAAAAAATAACAGCGCTTCAATTCCAGCGCTGTTATTAACTGTTTATCTACCTCATTAATCTGCTCCTATGATATTGGTTTATGAATTCAGCAAACATAGAAGCTTATTTGAACTTGCTGTAAAATATGCTCCTCAAAATTTGTAGTAAATTTTAAGTTTTGTGTTCTGGTAATTTCCATTTTTCGAAAACAGAATGGGGTGATGCTCACAGATTCTGAATTTTTGTTAAAAAATAATTTTAAAATTTTTCTTTTTTCTTGCAGATTTTGCCTTCAGTAGAAAATATTTACACCGGCAGAAAAATAAATCATTGTTAAAAAAATACACTCATTGTGTAAAAAGATGCTTTTTTAGCTTGAATTTAAATTTCGTGAGGAATACAAAATCAGGTTAAGGTAGGTGCCGTGAAAAAATATGGAGAAGTAGGAACAAAAAATCCAGCTGGGTCTATACTTCATTGTATTACAAGAGAGCGATAAAATTTATTACAACCAATCAATAAGCAACACCACAAGAGTTCTCTTTATTAATAGGTAAAAAAAGCCTTACAGGTTTAACATTACCAACTGTTTATCTCAATTAATAATCATTAATCAAAGTTTTATAATGATACTATCTAATCTCAAACTATACGTAAGCAGTATGCTTATGCTATTAGTACTAACTCAATGTTCTACTACAGATTCTGATTTCCCTCTCGATGACCACAAGGAATTAACCAAGGTCGAACTTATTGCTCCCGGAAACGGATCAGGTAATCAGTCTACGTCGGCAGAATTAAGCTGGAAATCTTCTGATGGAGCACAGCATTATAATATTCAGCTGTCTGAAACTCCTGAGTTTGATTCAACTTTAGTTGACGAGCTTACAGAGCAAACTTCATATACGGATACATTAACAACCGGAACCACTTATTACTGGAAAATACGGTCACTTAGAAACGGAAATACCGGCCCGTGGTCTGATACCTGGGAATTCTCTACCGCAACTGTAGAGAAAGAACCTGTCAGCGTTCTCTTGATCTCTCCTTCCAATAATGAAGAGGTAGATCCTGCAGACATTTCTTTTGAATGGGAAGCAGCTGAAGGTGGTAATGATTACCATTTCCAATTGTCAGAAAATGAAGATTTTGATAACACTACTATTGATTCTGTGGTGGCAAATACTTCATTAGACCTTTTCGATCTTAGCGTGGAAAAGCAATACTACTGGCGTGTTTCTCCCATTTTAAATAATGAAACCGGAACTTGGTCAGAAGTATTCACCTTCACCACAGAAGCCGAGCAGCAGACGACTCCTCCACCCTCTTCAAACTCTGGATTCGTAAGTGTACAAAACAGCAACTTTGTGGTAGATGGTGAAGTTTACCGCTACGCCGGAACCAATGCTTATCACCTGCCTAACTATGAAAAAATTGATTCAAGAGTTGTAGACAGCGCTTTTGATTCTTTTGAAGAAGCTGGTGTTACCGTTGTGCGAACCTGGGGATTTTACGACGGTTCTCCACAATACAGCGGTGATATTACATTACAACCAAGTGCTGGTGTTTATAGCGAAGAAAACCTTCGACACTTCGACAAAATGATTGCTAAAGGAAAAGAGCATAATGTTAAATTTGTAGTTGCTTTTTCAAACTTCTGGACTCAATTAGGTGGTATTTGCCAATACAACGAATGGGCCGGACAAAGTAATTGCAACCTTTCTGGCGGTGCGATGAATACCTTCATTAATGGTTCGCAACAGCAGAAATGGTTTAAAGATTATATTTCAATGCTACTGAACAGAGTGAATACAGTAACGGGCGTAGCTTATAAAGATGAGCCTGCTATTTTTGCTTGGGAAATTATGAATGAAGGCCGTAACAGAGGTTACAACCCTTCTGACATTCGCGACTGGTATCAGGATATAGCACAGTACATCAAGTCTATTGATTCAAACCACATGGTTTCTACCGGTGAAGAAGGATTTGATGATGGAGCGCCATCTGACTATTCAGTTGATCAATACTCCAATACGTATGTGTTGAGAGCTCAGGAAGGAACAAGTTATATATTAAATACCGCCATCCCTGAAATCGATTACGGTACCGCACACTGGTATCCAAGCGAGTGGGGATTTAGCGTAAGCTCGTGGGGCGATAATTCAACCGCAGAAACAAACCTGATTAAAGCTCAGCATGCATGGATGAATGATCACGTTAAGATTGCTGAAAACTCAGGAAAACCTTTTGTAATGGGTGAGTATGGTTATCCAGGCTGGGGCGATGAGCGAGTAGTAGCTGTTTACGATGACTTCTGGGATTATGCCGAAGAAATCAAAATGGATGGAAGTTTAATCTGGCAATTCACCGCTGATTACACCAAATGTTCGGAGTATGGCGGAAACATTTGCTGGCCAGGTGGCAGACAAGATCAGGAGCTGTATACAAGCTTCGTAAATCACATCAACGCTATCTCTGAAAGCAATTAAAACATCTTTGTCTCTCGAGTAGTGGAAAGGCTGTCTCCAGAAATGGGGCAGCCTTTTTTTTATACCTGAATTCGATTAGAAAATGTATTTGAAAAGCATCATCCTGTTTCGATTAATAAACTATCTCGTCTTCGCGAGAGAGGCTTGTTATAGACTTAGAGTCAGATTGTGGTCGACGAAGCGATCTCCCTGGAACGCCTGAAAAGTAGTTTACGGGAGATTGACACGCAGTGTTCCCTTCGGGTCAATAACGGTTTTTTTAATCGAATTCAGGTTTTACAAAACCAACTCTTCGCCATACTTGTCCAGTTTGTTATGCAAAGTTTTTCGTGCGAAACCAAGAATTTTGGCCGCTTCGGTTTTATTATTATCCACTGAATTTAAGGTGTGTTCTATCACCCGCCGCTCCACTTCTTCGAGGCTTAGGCCAATCGGAATTTGTATCATATTTTTGAAGTCTGCTCCTGAGTAAGATGGAAATTTTTTATCGCTTTTACTGATGCTTGCCGGAATCATGTTTTTATCTACTTCATTACCCTGCGAGAGAACGACTGAGCGTTCAACCACATTTTTTAATTCCCGCACATTGCCAGGCCAGTCGTAAGCCATAAATAACGACATGCACTCATCGTTAAACTCAACTTTATCTAAAGAATACAAATCGGTAAAATGGTTCATGTAGAATTCAACCAGTAAAGGGATATCCTCTTTTCTATGGCGTAATGGAGGCACGTACAGTTCGATTACATTAATTCTATAGAATAAATCTTCCCGAAAACAACCAGACTTCACCTGATCTATAAGCACTTTGTTGGTTGCTGAAATAAGGCTTACATCTACCTGAATTTCCTCTTTACCCCCTACACGGCGGAAAGAACCAAGTTCCACGGCACGAAGTAATTTCACCTGAATATCAACAGGCATTTCCCCGATTTCATCCAGAAATAATGTGCCTTTATTGGCGAGCTCAAAGCAACCTTCTTTGCGCGTATGCGCCCCGGTGAAAGCTCCTTTTTCGTGGCCAAATAATTCGCTCTCCACCAACTCAGACGGAATAGCTCCACAGTTAATAGTTACCATCGGCTTTTTGCAGCGCGCACTGTAATAATGAAACATCTGGGCAAGTACTTCTTTACCTGTTCCGTTCTCACCGGTAATTAATAAAGTGGCTTTCGTTCTGGCAACTAGTTTAATTTTGGCAAGCAGGTCTTGCATTAAAGGGTTTTTGGTGATGAAAACCGGTTTGCGTGGAGTTTTCTCTCTTGTTGGATCATTAACGGCTTGTTGCATAATAGACACTAATCTCTTACAGGTTTATATTTTTCTTCGGGGTTGGTTATCAGGTTGTTGATAATTGCGTAATGGGCAATTTCAACGTTTGAATGCAGGTTCATTTTTTCCATTAACCGGCTTCGGTAGGTATGAATAGTTCGTACACTCAGGTTTAAAACTTCAGCGATATCACTTATTTTTTCACCCGACGCAATCATACACATAACTTCAAATTCCCGGTCGCTCAGGTTTTCGTGCAGGGGCTGGCTTACATCATTGTTCACCTGATCTGCCAGGGCTTCCGCCACATTTGCACTAACATATTTTTTCTTCTTTTCAATTATCACATTCATTGCTTTATTCAGTTCTTCAGGAATACTTGTTTTTGTGATAAAACCGGATGCTCCGGCTTTCAAAACTCTGACACCAAATCTTTCTTCAGAATGCATGCTAAAAATTAGTACTGGTATTTCAGGGTACTTATTCTTTAACCCTTTTATCGCTTCTAAACCACTAATTCCCGGGAGCTCTAAATCTAAAATTATGAGATCCGGCCGGGTGGTTTTCAATAAATCATATAACTCGCTAACATTAGATGCTTCGCCAATAATTGAGACCTTGGTATTATCGGCGAGCACTCTTTTTAGCCCTTCTCTAACCAATGGGTGGTCATCAACTATCACTAACTTCATCTTGGTGTTTATTTTAATCTTTAGCCCTGTAAATATGACTCAACATATTGCATAATTTTGCGAAGCCCAATAGAATGGAATATGATATGCGTGTCTCAATTTTCATTCTCCCTATGTAATACTCTTTTACAAGAGTGTCGTAATTTTTAGAAGTATCAATTTGAGTTTCCATCTTTGTGGCATTATTAAGGCCATATTTGAAAAGACAAGCTGCTTTTCATTTCTTGTTTTTGATGAGTTTTTTCAGTGGGAATTTTTTACACAAGCATTTTTTTCACAAACAATATTTGTTTGACAATAAACCAAGAGTTCTCGGAACACCAAGTTAGCCTCGCACATATAGCTCATTGTACTTTCCTCGGATGAATGCGTGGGATATGGTATCTTATAATTTCTGCGTACTGAATAACCTTTTTAACTTGGAGCTGGTTAAAAAATGTTTTCCTCTACTTTGGAGACGTTATAGCCGGAGAAATTTTCGGCCAAGGAATTCTCATAATGAGTTCCCTTTTGATACTTCGGCGTATAACACCCAATGCTATTCTGGTGATACCTTTTCTTAGCCTTACTAATAAGATAATCCTGAACTCCCTGATCAAAAGGATGTACACTCACAAACTGCATTTTGATATTAGGCTGAACCCGATAAATTTCATCCATTAAATCCATATCCGATTTCCATGTTACCGATACCTCTACAACAGCAATTTCTGGTTTATGAAGCTTTAACAGCGATATAAAAGATTTTACATCGGTTGCAGTTGCAACTATTTGTGCTGTTGGAAGTTCCTCTGTAATTGCTTCACAAATGCCTTTAAGAACAAGGGGATGATAAGCGGCGACGATAACTTGACTCATTTTTAGGACTTTATTTTTGTGTGAATAAAGGTAACAGAGTCTATTAAATTGAGATATAGAAAGAAGGCTGATAATTTTGTAGTAAAATACGGTACTACAAAATATCAGCCTTAAATTTTCAATAAATTTTTCTTGCTAAATCTCTTTTAATCAATGAGATCTTGTTGAATGGCATAGCGGGCAAGTTCAACATTCGACTTCATGTTCATTTTGTCTTTGAGACGGGCACGATAGGTATGGATAGTTTGCACACTTAGTGAAAGCTCTTCCGCTATGGTGCTCACTTTTTTCCCTGATGCAATCATACATAATACCTCATATTCCCTGTCAGACAGAATTTCGTGTGGGGTATTTTTATTGTTGCTGTCAATCTGTTGGGCGAGTTGCTCACCAACTTCAGGACTTATATATCGTTTTTTCTGCTGTACAATAACGCGAATGGCCGAAACCAATTCATCCGAAATGCTTGTTTTTGTCATGTAACCTGAAGCTCCGGCTTTAAGGGCTCTCACCGCAAACCGTTCTTCCGGGTGCATACTCAACATTAGTACCGGTAATTGTGGATACAGTTTTTTCACATCCTTTAAGACGTCCATCCCACTTCTGCCGGGCATTGCAATATCCAGGATAACAATATCCGGGCGTTGTTTGGAAAGCATGTTTAATAACTCCGAAGCATTTGAAGCTTCTCCTACTACGGCTATATCAATAGTTCCTTTTGTAAGAACTTTGTTTAGTCCTTCACGAACTAAAGGGTGATCATCCACAATCATTACTCTAATCATACCTTACCTCTATTATTATATGAGTTATTAAAAATCTATTATTTATCTAATATTTAAAAATTATCTCGTTTACAGGAATTTCCAAAGTCACGGTTGTTCCTTCATTTTTTTTTCCAACAATGGTGACATCTCCGCCTAAGTAATGGCTGCGTTCTCTCATACTTAATAAGCCAAGAGAATTTGGATGCATTACTTCATCGCCTTTAATTCCGCTTCCATTATCCCATACTTTCAGGGTAAACAGATCCTCAGTCATGGCAATTTTGACCTTTACTTTTGTAGCTTCTGCATGCTCACTTATATTTTTTAATGCCTGTTGCAAAATCCTGAAAATGGAATTTTTATACTCTTTAATCATGTCTTTCTTATAAGAATAATCGCTCACAAAATTACAATCAATAGAGTAATGTCTTTCAAACTCTTTGCACTGCCATTTCACAGCCTCAACTAAATCCAAATCATCAATAACTTCCGGCCTTAGATTTGTAGTTATTCTCTGTACGGAGTTTATCAATGTATCAAATCTTCCAAAGATGCTGCGAATGTCATCATTGAATCCAGCAGCTAGTTTTTCTCCCATTGCCTGTTGCGCATTTTCTTTAAGCAGGAAAACATCCATTTTTAGAACAGCTAACATTTGTCCGAGTTCGTCATGTATATCTCTGGCAATTTGGATTCGTTCGTTCTCAATAATCATATCTTGTTTTGCATTATATGTTTTGAGCTGTTCGCTGTATTCCATTAAATGCCGTTCCGCATTCTTTAAATCCGTAATATCCTGCCCAGTTGCGATAATTTTTTCCGGCACGTTTTTCTCATCTAAAATCACCTCACCTCTTGCAAGTATTTTTCTCTCTTCACCATCGGTACGAATAATTCGGTACTCAATCTGAAATTGCTTTTTATCATCCAAAGCTTTGTTAACAATACTTGTGAAATACTCCCTGTCGCCCGGATGCAGATATCTCATAAAACCCCGGTAATCTGTAATAAGCCTACCTTTTAATGTTCCATAAATTCGCTGCAACTCCTTAGACCAACGCACTACATCTTGCCTTAAATCCCATTCCCAGCTACCTACCTGAGCAATTTTCTGAGCTACTGATAACTGCTCCTTACTCTTCTCAAGTACTTGTTGGCTGAAAGCGTTAATTGTCACGTCTCTTGCATTTACCATCACACAAGGTCCGTCTTCCGGATCAACTATTTGCTTCGAAATACTTTCAAAGTACCTGAACTTTCCATTTTTGTGTTTTACCTGAAAATTGGAATAGTCTGTTTTTGTTTTGTCTTGAATCAATGCGCTAAAGCGTGTTTTAAATTTTCCTTTGTCACTGGGATGTAAATAATCAATTATATTTTTCCCTACTATTTGTTCAGGATCATTACCTGATATCTTTTTTGCCGATTTACTCAGGAACCTGATCGTTCCATCAGTATTTAAAATCATGATAACATCGAGTGCATTTTCTACTAATGTCTTAAGGCGTATATCACTCAAATACTCTTTAGTTGCCTCATCTATTTCTAATCGCTGCTTCAATTGGTTCCCAATATAATTTTCTTCCGCAGGATATCTTTGATTATTATTAGTGTTCATTATTTCCACAATTCAACAAAAAGTGCTTCTTAATTTCTTCCTACCATTGAGGAGATTCTTACAAAGGTTTCGTAGTAACATCTTTGAGGCCACATATTTTTTCTTTTAACTAAATAAGATTTTCATCTAAGCCCTAAACCAGATATAGCCCTTCTACTTTAAGTAAAAGCAAAAATCTCCTTTTTTAACCCTTTTAGATGTTTATAAGAAATATCTTTTTAAGTTAGAATATGGGGCTGAAGTAGCTAAGACCTGAATAAGGTACTAACTTAGTTACTATGTATGA
>JBBEBR010000007.1:0-111508 GCA_040882225.1 Balneolaceae bacterium
AAGCAACACTGGGAACCAAAACCACGTCCGCGTCCCCAGTTGATGCGCTTGTTATAGAACTTACCCGATGAATTCATGACGAATTTTATCAATAACTTTATTGTAGTAATCAGATTTGTTTTCACCACGAAAAGTTACAGGAATCGTTTCCACACCATTAGCTTTAAACATTTGAAGCTTGTGCTTTGAACCATTCTTATATTTCTCTGGGTAGAAATAGACAATATTATTATCAATTGGGAAGCTTTTTTCGGCCTTTGCTCTAGCCCTGTATGTCAACAACCACCAAAGATGCATTTCTACAAAATCCAAATTTAATCCAAGAATAAAGACATCATCTATAAAAAAAGAATCAATCCAACTATCATAATTTATTGAGTTGTTTAACAACCTTTTTTTAATAGAACCAAATTCTCTCTTTTTGTACACCCCTTTAGAGCCAGATACCACATAACTTCTCATTTGTTGGAGATATCCACTATAGTGTTCATAGCCTAATGTAATTGTTTTTGGTGAAGTCTCACTTCCATGAATATGCCAGATTTTATGCTGATCTGTTTGATGGTATCTAAATACACTGTATAAACTCTCTTTAATTATACCTTTATTAACACACTCATTTTTTTTTAAGAGTGCTGCTATTTCAAATGTCAAATCATAATTGGTGGTGAAGATATTTTGTATTCCAAGATCTAAAATCGAATTATGAATTTCGTTTGGTTTTAATTTTCTTGTTTGAGAGGCAATAAAACTTTTAATTCTGTTTTCAGAAGTACCATACCTATTCAAAGCACTTAAATAAATTTCTTCATACAATAGTGGAAATGGCTTGTTATTATTGTCAGTATCAATTTCAGGATCACTTTTTGCATACTCCTTTAATCCTATAATAAGATTAGCCCAAGAATAAGAATGAGAAATATTATTTATGTCATTACCTACTAAAAGAGCTTTTTGATTCATGAAACTGGTTTATTTGAGAAGTTCTATAACGACCCTGCGCATAACGGGCGCGGAGATTATGAGTTAATTAACGGCTAAAATTTCAAAACAAGCAACACTGTAAATCGAAGCCACGTCCGCGTCCCCAGTTGATGCGCTTGTTATGTGTTTAAAAGGATAATGGCAAGTACTATTAAAAGTGCTAAAATTAAAAGAGATAAAAGTATTAGCTGTTTAGAATACTTTTTTTTTGAATAGAAGATGAAAGTATCATAAAGTTCTTTCTCTTTTTCATTAAAGACCATACTCTTCCCTGATACTGATCTGTTTTCATGAATTTTATTCAATATAAAGACGAAGGCATGTTCTTGTTCTTTGCTCCAATTTTCTACCCCTTTGATATATTTATTATTTTTGTCAAGAGATGTTTTGGTGAAAAAATCGAATTCAAAGTTAGGATAATTAACTTGCTCAAATCCTTTTTTTAATTCTTTAAGCCAAGCCTTTTGAAAAAAAATATTCGAAACTACTAATATTTTAGTTATTGGAATTCTTCGCCCATCTTCTTCTTTATCACTTATCATTGTTTGAGCCAAATATAATTGGTTGCCGTCTCGATAAAAGGAGAGAATTGATGCTGAATAAAAGTTTCTTTCTTGAAGCTCAATGGGGTAATTTAGATTCAAGTACTTAAAACTGTTTCCCAATTTTTGTTTTAAGTCATCATACTGAATAGTCTCATTATTTAAGGAAATAATTCTCAAATCTTCATATGGACTTATTCCCGGTATGTAGAAAATTTTTTCCATATTATTTTTCAACTGCTTTCAGTAAAGCAGCAGAAATCGCATTTGGGCGACTATCCTTTGATACTAAAGCTATAGGGGCTGCTAAAAGAAAATGCTGATTAAAAGCATCTAAACTCTCTTTAATATGAGTTTCAATTTCAGGTAAATTTCGGTCTGCCCATTCTTCCCTTTTATTTTTATCTGAAGAGATTTTATCCATTTTATTTACAAATAGAATTATACCAAAGTTTGGGGCATATAATTGATTATTGGAAGAAATCCAGTCAATATCATCTTTAAAACGATCTTTCATTTTTACATTTGTATCATATTCGTATGCATCCAACATATAAAAGATAAAGTCAACATCCTTGCATACTTCTGCCCACTCGCCATTATCCCGAAAAGATATTTCACCTCCTACATCTTTAGGCTTTCTAACTTTTAGTTTTATGCTACTAACTGATGATTCATCTGTTACTGGAATATTATAATTTATAATATGAGTTTTAAACTCTTCTACTTTTTGTAGTTTTGGAATATATCATTGGGTCAACTTCATAAGAGGGGTCTCGTAGGATATTTATAAAAGAGGTTTTTCCAGACTCTCCAGCACCGATTACTGCAAATGTTTTTCCATGAAATCTGAGTTTCAGTTTATGGAATTGTTTTTTTGTGAGCTCAAAAATAAATTCTCCTTTCTCTTCAAAAAAACTCATCAACTCCCGAAAAAGAGTGACTAGTTCACCCGCTTTCTTAATTTTCCCTGTTTTTCTTACCATGATTAAATACCCCAATTTAAATTAAAGTTTGATTGTTTAAACACATAACGGCACCGCGTTTAAGCGGCGCGGAGATTATAATTTCTTTGAAGTAGCGAAATTAATACCACACAAACAAGCCGGAAAAACTTCGTCCGCGTCCGACTTGAAACGCTTTGTTAGGGCCAGGCAGGTAGAACCGAAAACCCAAACCTGAAAACCACCGCAGCATTTACCCGCCTAAAAAGTTGGAACCAGGCGGCAGGCGCACGGGAAAAAGGTGGAGCAGGATGCCGAAAAAAGCAAAGCGCCACAGCCTTATAAGATCAAAAAAACTGAACCGAATTCGTGGCGCCCCGATTCTGGGGAGAAACTAAAAAAAGGGCAACCCACACCAACGAGCAGAACCGACTACCTGACCAAAAACCGCCACCAAAATGTACCCATGATTTTTACCCAAACGTGATGCGCCTGACGCGCCCTAACGGTTTGGCAAATAAGCGGCGCGGCTAAGTACTTGAATACAAGGCAACTAAACGTGAACGCGTCCGCTTGATTTGCTTTGTTAGCCAAACTCTTGACTGACGATTTGGTAAAGCTCTCTGATATGCTCATTAATTTCTTTGGATTTAAGAATGTAATTATCAGAGATTTGCTGTTGACTGATGTTGGATAGAAAAAACAGATCGTTGGCGATTAACCTTAATTTCTTTGTAATTAAAGAGTCTTTTTCAATTTCATTGTTTAATTGCCATCTATTTATTGATTTAGATGATAAGTCCATTAACTCTTCTGTGAAAGATTCAGAACTATTTACAATTTGCAATACTTTTCTTTTTGCATCAATTCGGCTATTAAATTCGTCCATTATCAATCTCCATGTTTAGTGAATTAAACCAAGAATCTATGTGTGGTAGTGAGGTTTTTACTTTCTGAATTTCTGTTCCAGATAATATTTCACCAGTGCCACGAGTGCTTAAAATTCGTGCTCTAACTAAAATATCATACGTGCTTTCTGATATATTAAGTGAATTTTTCCCCAACAATTTCGAAGAATCTCTTGAAAAAATATTTTCACCTTTTGAAAGAGCAAAACAAGTAGAAAAATTTCTAATTGCTAAAAAAATGTTTGAAATCTCAAAAACAACACTATTTGTATTATTAAGCAAAGAACGTTTTGAGTCCAAATAAAGCGTCAAGAATTTATTGCAATCATGTACAGCATTTTTATAATCTGAAGGTGTCCCCAATTCGGCTATGAAATCTTTGCCATCACTCGAATAAACTAGTTTACTCTCAATTGAAAGATGCCAAGCAAATGGATTTCCTTGATTCCATAACTCTTTAATTCTTTCATATGAATAAATGGAAAACTTATTTATGTCATACTTTTCGTTATACGAACTTACTAAGGCCAAAAGATCAATGTCAGAGTAGTTGTCATAATCACCTCTTACCAATGAGCCAAAAACGTAAACATGATTCATCTTCTACTTAATCTCTTTATTAGTATTGAAATGAAAAAACCCATCATTAGTAGCCTCAAAAAAGTGATAAATGCTAAAAAAGAATTTGGAATTCCTAAGTCGACGTCAACTCCAAGAAAGATTTGTGGTGACACAATCATTGCTTTCATGTAAGATGAAAGATGCATTGGATCATAGTTGTTAAGAACAGTAACTAATCCTATAAAAATTAGAATGAATGCAATAGTTCTCATTAGTTTATATGCACTTTCTCCATTTCCCCAAACAATATCCAATGATTTAAACCAAAGCCATTTAAGAAACATGATAAAGCGAGTGCTACGGCTCTTATATTTCTTTCTATAGTAAGATTCTTTTGAATGCCAAGCTTTCTTCAAATGCACTTCTGTTGCCTCAAGTTCAACAAGAATGGCTTTATTAACCCCATCATAATTTCCAAGTTGGGCAAAGTTAGTTCTTAAAGTACGTGCAAATTTAAGCTTTAAGTTCTCGTAAGGCGGACATGAAGTATCTATGATATCTTCGTCTACAATGGTATTATTGAAATCTGTGTAAGAAAAGTTACAGCCTTCGAATTTCGCTCCATATAAATTTGTATTTATGAACTTGCAACCTGTAAAATCACACGAATCAAAATTACTATTTCTGAAATAACAATGGTCAAAAATGGTATATCTAAAATCAACAGATCTAAAGGTTTTTCCTTTTGCCGTTACTCTTAAAAAATAGTGATTGAGAAATTTTTCATTTTCTAAATCCTCAGTAATCTCTTGATCACTATAATTTTTCCCTTTATTTGGTGAGAACATATGATTTTAGATTAAGTTTATTCGAGTTGGCTAACATATTAATGATGAACATTTCATCGGGGATAAATGTATATAATCTCCTTTAATAATGCTTAAGAAGTTACTGCACATCAAGTATTTATTGAAATAATGTTCCATAAAGTAGTTCATATAAATCGGCTGATAAAACTTTATGAAACATTTAAGAAAATTCCCAAAAAAAATCCCCTCCCTAAATGAATAGAACGGGGACGAATGAATGTCTAAAAAAACGAGTGGTTTAGCTTTTTACTTTTTTGCATTTCAAGGACGAGGGTATGCTTGATTCCCCGGCCGGGCTGATAATTCTGTATTAATGGATCTAATAATCACCAAAACCTGACATGTCTATAAAAATTTTATCGAGGCAGATTTAGTAAAGAATTGCAAACTTCCATAAATCGACCGAAATTTATTTCGGCTGATTTGGAGAATTTGTATGTTTCGAGCCGTTCAAAAAAAGCTAAACAACCTCTCAATCGTTGAAGTCACTTTCTGTAAAAAGTACCCTTCTCTCCTTTATAAGCCTGATGGCATTTTGGTTCATCATGAGTGGCTATTTCGATATCATACACACAATTATGGGGGTAATAAGTGTTTCTATTGTGCTGGCTTTGAATTATCGGTATAAAAAGCATCGATTTTTTGAGGACGAGAACGATGTTATGAACGAGCTTCGCCTTATCAAGCTTCCTTATTACCTGGCCTGGCTTTTGTACCAAATTATAGTCTCTGCCATACAGGTGACGCGAATCCTGCTTTTCCCAAAAGTAACCGCTCAGCCGCAAATGATTCGTTTTAAAGTGAATTTGCCCAATGTACATGCCCGCGTAATCCTCGGAAATTCCATCTCTCTTACTCCAGGCACTCTTACCGTCGCAATCGAAGGCGATGAGTTCTTGGTGCATTCCCTTGTCCCCATGGCTTTTGCCGGAATTGTGGACGATTCCATGCCGCGCCAGGTGTTAAAGCTTTTTACTAAAGAAGTGTACCCGGTGGTTTCAGATGTAAGAATAATAAACTCAGCGGAGCAACTTTGATGGAAACTTTTTTTCTGTACAGCGCCGTCATTCTTACCGCTATAATTGCAGTGCCGGCATATAGAGTTGTGAAAGGCCCCACCGTTTTTGACCGCCTGATTGGCACCAACGCCATCGCCACAAAAACCATCGCCTTAATCTGCCTTATTGGTTATTTATTTGGCCGCATCGACATGTTTATCGACATCACCCTCGCTTACGCCATTTTAGGATTTATCGGCTCGCTGGCCATCGCGAAATATTTTTCATCTTCTAAAGGGCATTTCGATGATTGATATTACTTCCATCTTCACCATCATTTTTGTTGTAGCAGGAATTTTCTTTCTGTTGATTGGCAGCATCGGCACCATTCGCCTGCCCGATTTTTACTCGCGCACCCACGCCGTCAGTAAAAGTGACGCGCTTGGCATCATGCTTATCATTGTGGGATTAATTATTTATGAAGGGCTGCATATTAACAGCCTCAAGCTTTTGCTTATTCTCTTGTTTATATCACTTGCCAATCCCATTGGAATTCACGCTTTGGCGAACGCGGCTTATGAATCCGGCTTAAAACCACTTTTTTTCAAAGACAAAAAGAATCAAAAATAAACCATGTACTGGGAACTCGAACTCATATTATTTGTCTTTCTGTTGATCACAGCCATCATTGCCCTGGAAGCAAAAGACCTGTTGATCGCGGTAGTTACCCTTACTCTTTTTTCTTTTTTGATGGCACTGCTTTTCACCACCATGGGCGCGGTTGATGTTGGCTTCACCGAAGCCGTTGTTGGTGCCGGTGTTACGGGCATTTTATTGATCATTGCAATCTATCAAACCACATTTAAGACAGTAGATTGAAATACGTACAATTACTTTTAATTATCGCTTTTACATTCATTCTGCTTTTTGCAGTTTCGGATTTGCCCTATCGTGGAAATCCTGATAACCAAATGCATCAGGAAAGCAGCCTTACCGGCACACCCGTTCCGGGAAATTACTACATCCAAAACGCCTACGAAGACGCGCACACTCCTAATATTGTAACGGTAATTTTGGGTGATTACAGAAGCGTTGATACACTTGGCGAGCAGATTGTAGTTTTTACCGCCGGCCTCATTGTAATCCTCATCCTCAGAAACAGGAGAAAAGATGACGAGTAACGGACACAGCCCGATCATACTTTTAGGTTCTCGTTTTCTGAGCCCATATATCATGGTTTTCGGGATGTATGTTATTTTTCATGGCCATTATAGTCCGGGTGGTGGATTTCAGGGTGGCACTTTGCTGGCGGCTTCTTTATTGCTCATCCGCATTTCCGGAGGCAGGGAATTAGCGGCCATTCAGTTCAAAGAATATTTAACAACACCACTGGCTGTAATTGGAATCCTCATTTATTTCGGAGTTGGATTAACGGCGGTCATAGCCGGCGGGTATTTTCTGGATTATGAAATGCTGCCTCTTCCCGGTGTAGAAGGCGCAGATCTTCGCTATTGGGGAATCCTGATTATAGAACTTGGAATCGGCCTTACGGTTATGGCGGCGCTGGTTTCCATTTATGACAATATGGTTTTAGGGGAAGATTTTAAACCGGAGGGCAAAGATTATGCTTGATTTTTTTATGGGTCACTACGCCTATTGGTTTACCATTATCATTTTAGCGATTGGCTTGTATGGCATGCTGATGAAAAGAAACCTGGTAAAAAAAGTAATCGGGCTTTCCATTTTCCAGGCCGGGGTAATTTTATTTTTCGTTTCAATAGCCAGTAAACACGGAGCTTCAGTGCCGGTTAAAGATGCCGCGCTTCCAGTTTCGGATGTTGCTAATTACATGAATGCCCTTCCCCACACCTTAATGCTTACCGCAATTGTAGTTGGTGTGGCAACATTAGGAGTAGCTTTTGCGCTTCTTGTTGCCATTTATAATCGCTATCACACTTTGGATGAACAAGAACTGTTAGAGAAAATTCAATGATCGGACCTGATTTACCGGCGTTAATTCCGTTTATATACCTTGCTTTTGCCGTCCTGATTCCCCTCGCCGGACTCTGGAAACGTGAACTTTCCTACGGCCTTGCGGTTTTGGGAACCGGCCTCGCATCCGCGTTTTCTCTTGCGGGGTTCATCAATTACTTATCTGGCGGCGAAACTATTCGTTATTTGTTTGGGGGATGGCAGCCACCAATCGGCATCGAGTTTGTGTACGACGGGCTTGCCGCTTTTGTAATCCTGGTGATAAATACGGTCGCATTCCTGGTTTTAATTCACTCCCGCCATATTGCCACCGCAGAATTTCCCCATAAAAAAATCGCATACTACTCCGTAACCATGCTGCTGATGCTTGGCTTCAACGGAATGGTGCTAACGGGTGATTTATTCAACCTCTATGTTTTCCTTGAAATCTCCTCTCTTTCCAGTTACGCACTTATCGCGATTGGCGAAAAACGGGCGGCTTATTCCGCTTTCCGTTACCTGATTATCGGAACCGTTGGCGGTTCTCTGTATTTATTAGGCGTTGGTTTTCTCTACACCGTTACCGGCACGCTCAACATCATAGACATGCACGAAATGCTGCCACAGGTTCTTGGGAATTCCGCCGTAATTACGGCGCTTGTTTTAATGGTGATCGGTATTGGCATTAAAGCCGCCTTATTTCCACTTCATGGATGGCTGCCCGATTCCTACACTTTCGCCTCTTCCAGTTCTTCGGCTTTGATCGCCCCCATCGGCACAAAAGTAGCCGCTTACGTTTTACTGCGGGTTTTGCTGTTTTTATTCGGGGCTGAAATTATTAACGCCGACCTTCCCATTACAGAAATTATCGGCGTATTAGCGGGTATTGGAATTCTTTTTGGTTCTGTGATGGCGATCGCTCAATCCGAACTGAAGAAAATGCTGGCCTACAGTAGTGTTTCACAAATAGGCTATATCATTATGGGAATCAGCCTTGCGAATCCCTTTGGCTTTATTGGCGCGGTATTGCACATTCTTAATCACGCTTTGATGAAAGCCTGCCTCTTTCTTGTTGCGGGAAATCTTCGCCTCAAAGAAGGGCATTCCAATATTCTGGAATTTGATGACAGCTATCGCAAAAAATATCCGTGGACGATGGCCGCGTTCACAACAGCCGCACTTTCCATGGTTGGGCTTCCGCCGCTTGCAGGCTTTTTCAGTAAGTGGTATCTCGCCCTCGGCACCATCGATAACAGCAACTGGTTTTTATTAGCCATTATTTTGATTAGTTCGCTGCTAAATGCGGTGTACTTTTTCCGCATCATCGAAAAGATTTACCTCAAAAATCCCGCTAAAGAAAATGAAAGTACCGGCACAGACATTCCGCGCGATGAGGTAAAACCATCGATGTTATATCCAATGGCAATTATGGCACTCGCACTAATTGCGGTTGGGATTTTGAATGTGTACATCGTTTCGGCAATTACAACAATGTTTCCCGCAGGATTTTAAACCAAGAAATTAACACTGAACATGGAGATTAGTTACATACCATTATTTGCTGTTCTTGTATCGCTTGCGGCGGTTCCATTCATTCTGCTGAGCGGAAAAAAACCAAACCTCCGGGAATTCTGGACGGTTCTTGCCGGCGTTGTAAAATTTCTGCTTGTACTGTCTCTATTACCCGGCGCCCTTGAGGGCAAAGTTGTTGAACTTACTCTTTTTGAAATCGCCCCAAATCTCCCCTTAAAATTAAGTGTAGATACTTTTGGAGTGTTCTTTGCATTAATTGCCTCGGGACTTTGGATTTTCACCTCTTTCTATTCCATCGGATATATGCGCGGCCACGGTGAGAAAAAGCAGACTCGCTATTACGCAAGTTTCGCTATTTGTCTCTCCTCCACCATTGGGATTGCCTTCTCCGGTAACCTGTTGACCTTCCTCATTTTTTACGAAATGCTGACGATCGCAACCTATCCGCTCGTTATTCATAATGAGAGCAAGGAAGCCATCAGCGCCGGACGAAAATATCTCGCCTACACACTTACTGCCGGCTTGCTTCTGATCGCTGCTTTGGGTGTTACTTATTCCATCACCGGAACCCTTGATTTCAAAGCAGGTGGCATTTTTGGGGATGTTGAACTTACCAAAACAATGGCTGTTACTCTTTTCATGCTCTTTTTAGGTGGTGTTGGAGTGAAAGCCGGCATCATGCCGCTTCACAGTTGGTTGCCTTCCGCAATGGCGGCTCCTACTCCTGTAAGCGCATTATTACATGCCGTTGCCGTTGTTAAATCTGGAGTTTTTGCGATCATTCGCGTAGTTGGCTTTGTTTTCGGTCCCGATGTGATGGCAAATTTTGGGTTGAATGAAATCCTCATGGTTATAGCGGGAATCACCATTATCGTGGCTTCTTTGCTCGCCTTTAATCAGGATAATTTAAAAAGGCGATTGGCTTATTCAACGGTTGGGCATTTGTCTTATATCGTGTTGGGTGCGGCTATGCTTACTCCATTGGGACTCACCGGAAGCATCATGCACATTGCCACGCACGCCACTATGAAAATCACCCTCTTCTTTTGTGCCGGGGCTATTTACGTGAACCTTCACAAACAAAATATCAGCAGCCTGAATGGAATTGCGAAAGTGATGCCCTGGACAATGGCGGCTTTTACCATCGGCTCGTTAGGGCTTGCCGGAGTTCCGCCCATTAACGGTTTTGTAAGTAAATGGTATCTCGCTTCAGGCGCTTTGCAAGGCGACATGATTGTACCGGTTTTAATCCTGATTATAAGCGGGTTTCTGAATATCGGATATTTCTTCCCGATCATTCATCGAGCCTATTTTAAGAAAGGCGGCGAAGAATTGAGTAAATATGGAGAAGCCTCGCCGTTTATGGTAGTTCCGTTAATGGGAACAGCCGTTTTATCCGTTATTTTTGGGATGTTCCCCGACCTCTTTTTTCACTTTTTTGATATGGCAACAAGTATAGCATCAAGCGTTTTTAATCCCCAGTAAATATGAAGAAATGGCATTGGATAGCACTTGGAGTAATCGCGGCAATCACGCTGGTTCTGGAGTTTACCTTGCTTGCGGATTATGATTCCCATTGGTGGAACAGCGTTCCGGCTTTTTATATGCTTTGGGGCTTTATCGGGAGTGTTGCTGTCATATTTATCTCCCGGTGGTTAGGCAAACTTTTCATTTTAAGCGACGAAGATTACTATGATCGTTGAGCTGATTTCAATACCTGCAATTATTCTCCTTTTGGGTGCCTTTGCGCTTCCCCTTATTCCCGAACGCCTGCGAAGTTCGTCTTTCATCATCTTTCCAGCCATTGCGCTTGCCGTTCTCTGGACTTTACCCGAAGGCAGCCATATTCAGGCTCCTTTTGCGAGTTACGAGCTTCATCTTTTAACCGTTGATGCGCTCAGCCGAATTTTTGGAACTATCTTCGCCCTGATTACCATCATTGGCGGAATTTACGCTTTTCACATCAAAGACCTGGGACAGCAATCCGCGGCACTTGCCTATGCGGGTGGAGCGCTTGGCGTCACTTTTGCCGGCGATTATTTTTCGCTGTTTATTTTTTGGGAGATAATGGCCATTTCATCTACTTATTTGATTTGGGCCCGCAGAACCGAAACTACCGATAAAGCCGGAATGCGTTATTTATTGGCGCATATTGTGGGCGGGGGATTTCTCCTTACGGGAATTTTACTCCATCTCAACAGCGGAGGTTCATTCCTGATAGATGCCCTTCCGCAGGATTATACTCTTGCCAATGTTCTCATATTACTGGGAGTTGCCCTGAATACCGCAGTTCCTCCTTTGCACGCGTGGCTTGCCGACGCTTACCCGAAAGCAACCATTACCGGTGCGGTGTTTATGTGCGCCCTAACTACCAAGTCTGCCGTTTACATCATGATTCGTCTTTTTCCGGGCTGGGAAATCCTCATTTGGACCGGCGTAATTATGGCAATTTACGGAACTATTTACGCGCTTCTTTCTGATGACATTCGGGCTATTCTTTCCTATAGTATCATCAGCCAAATCGGATATATGGTTACCGCAATTGGTATTGGTTCGGAACTGGCTATAAACGGCGCAACTGCTCATGCCTTCAATCATATAATTTATAAATCATTGTTATTTATGGCGGCCGGTGCGGTTATTCACGCTACAGGAAAAAGCAGGTTGAGCGAGTTAGGAGGATTCGCCAAAAAGATGCCTCTGATTGTGGGGCTTTATATGGTCGGCGCTTTTTCTATTGCCGGGGCTCCGCTTCTGAACGGCTTCATCAGCAAAACAATGATAACCGGTGCGGCTAATGCGGCGCATCTCGAAATGGTGATTCTTCTGCTGTTGATCGCCACGATCGGAACCTTCCTGCACACGGGATTGAAGCTTCCATATTTCACTTGGTTCGGAGAGGATAAAGAAGAAATTCAGGTTTCAGATATCCCAAAAAATATGCTTGCCGCTATGGTGATGGGAGCTTTCCTTTGCGTGAGTTTGGGCTTATTCCCAAATCTCTTGTACAGCAATTTGCCTTACGCGATAGACTTCACCCCGTTTAGCGTGTACAATTTTGTAGAAATGACGCAAATTCTGCTGCTCACTTTTGTGGGATTCTGGCTCTTCCGCAACAAGTTCAACATCTCCCCTTCTACCACCATTGATACCGACTGGTTTTACCGCAAGCCTGCCAATCTCGTGTTTACGGTTTTCGTGAAATTTCCCGCACTTATATTTGATATCGCTGAAAAAAAAGTAGCCTCCGCTGTCGATAGAGTTGCCGATGTCTCCAAAAATCCTTTAAACTATATGCTGCCAACTTCACCCAAAAGTCCGGTATATACGGATGGATTCACTTCTCCGCTGCACCTGGCCTTAGGGCTAATCCTTCTTAGTTTTTTGATTGTGAGCCTTATTGTATTGCTGTAAACTGAACGTGTTTTACGGTATTCCCCTTCTTAATTTACATTCAATCTTTGAATATGAAAGCGCACAAATTTCTTACTCACTTGTTTCTGCTGTTTTTCTCTTTTGGGGGATTTTACTCAGCCCAGGCTCAAACTGCGTCTACTATAGATACGGTAACTACCGCGTTTTTACCGGCCATCACTTTTAATACCGATCTCGGTTTAGTTGGCGGCGGATTATTCAGCAGGTATCAATACAAGGAAAATCAGGTGCCTTTTTATTCGTATTTAAACGCTTCGGCGCTTATCTCCACTAAAGGTTTTTTCCAGGCTTCCGTATTTCATGACAAACCAAATGTTTTTGATTCCAACCTCAGAATCACTTCCGAATCTTATATCTCAAGATTTCTGCAAAGTCAGTATTACGGAATCGGTAATTATCAAAAACTGCAAGACGCTCCCGAAGGCCAGCCGGATTTCTATCTGTTTAAGTCTTTTTCTACAGGTTTTGAAGTCACTTTGCGCCGGCCTGTTCTCATCACACAAAAAGGGAAGTATTTAGACATTCTCGGCCTGGTAATATTCGATTATAAAACCCCTTTCGATAATGGTGATGACCGGTTGATGGAGCAAGAAAAACCTCTGGGATATGGAGGAGCAAGGACCGCCGCTTTTGGCACCGGTTTTATCTGGGAAGGCCGCAATAATGAGTTTGCCTCCACCGCCGGAACATATATAAAAACCACCGCGGAATTCGGCCAAAAGTTTTTCGGGAGCTCTTATAATTATTTAGCGCTAAAAAGTGATCTTCGGGCGTATACTTCCTTCTATTTATTTCGGGAAGTCACCTTTGCAAATCGGTTAGTGATAGAGCACACTTCCGGTTCTATTTCTTATTGGAAAATGGCTGAAGCGGGCGGCGAACAGACATTGCGCGGCTATCCTGAAAACCGCTTTCTCGATAATAACTCTCTCATTCTAAACACAGAGCTCCGAACCTGGCTTTTTGAATTCCCCGAATACGCCACTCGCCTGGGAGGAACGTTGTTTATGGATATCGGGCGAACATTTCCCAACAAAACGGCTCTCGGAGATGTCTTCAACGACCTTAAATACACCTTCGGTTTTGGCGGCACCGGCTCATTCTTCACCCCTGATTTTATTCTCCGGGGGGATGTGGGCTTCTCAGACGAAGGAGTCGGAATTTACTTCACCGCCGGCTATATGTTTTGAGGATTTATTTGCCATAACATTAAAAACCTCCAAGGTCTCTAAGACCTTGGAGGTTTGATGAGAGATGAAATCAAAGTTACTTAATCAACGTCATTGTGCGGGCAATTTCCTGAGTACCAGCACGGAGTTTGTACAGATATATGCCGTTTGCCAGACTGGAAGCATCGAAGCGGATGGTTTGATCCCCCGCCGGAAGCACATCATTTACCAGGGTGGCCACTTCACGCCCAATCATGTCATACACCACCAGCGATACCTGACCTTGTTCGGGTAAGGTAAAACGTATGTTGGTGGTTGGGTTAAAAGGGTTGGGGTAGTTTCCAAGAGTGAGTTCCTCGTTGGTGGCTGCTACATCGCTTTGTTTTTCCCGCTCATCACTTTTGCCTTCCCCGGCTTCTATGAGTGTTTTTAGATCTTCCTCAATCACTGAATTATGCGCTCGCACTTCGTCCATATCTTCTCCCTGCGATTCCTGGAATGTATAGTAATATTGCAGCGTTTGCCAGGCCGTTTCATATTCGCCACGATACGTTTCAGTAACCATATTCAGGTGCAGCCAGTCCCGGCGGTCGTAACCTTCCAGTTCTTCGGCTTCAGTTTTGCTGAGCCAAGCACCTGCCTCCCCATATTCTCCATCTCTTATGAATGATTTGGCATATAATACCTTGGCTATATTACGAAGGCTTTTGTTTTGACTCGAAGAACTGTATAAACTTTTTGCACCGACTGCTGCATTTTTCACTAACTGACGAAAGCGGGTATGAAGCTCTGGCTTTGTTTTTTTGGCGAACCCGGAAATTTGATAGAGCATATGTAAATGATACCGGATTTGTTGGTTTGTCTCGACTTCGCTGAGTTGTTCTTCAACCTCTTCATATATCTGAGTAAAATTTATTTCCTTTTCTTCACTCGATTGAATTTTAAAAGGTACTTCCCCACCTGAGCCATGAGGAACACCATCGGTGGGATCGTAATTCAACATAAGAGCGTCTGCCTGTACATAACCATCAAACATGCCGGGAGATATAGGATATTCTCCCCACCATACCCGCTCTGCATAGACCATCGATCCACTATTATTATCTATCAGGTATTTACTTCCTGAGTAATTTCCGTGAATGCTGTTATACCCTCCATCACCTGGATAATAAAATCCAATACCCATATCACCGGAACCGGAGATTTGATCATCTGCATTATCAGATATTTCATTATATCCTGCACTCAGACTCTCATCATGCATGTAGAAGGTACCACTGCTCATAACTTCAACTCCATCTCGTGAACTACTACCGTTCCCAGTTACTTTATTATGATGAAAAGGATAAATAGTGGCAGAGTTTACATAAATACCCGCCTGTGTATTATTTTCAATGGTGGAGTAGCTCATGTCTAAATCAATATATTGAGCAACCAATCCTACGGTAGGGCTGTTTTCAATATGAACATGAGACAATACAGCCCCGGCATTGCCACTTCCGTCCTGGTTATGCCATCCCTCCATGGTCCGGAAGGTGGCGTTTCGGAAGGTGCTGTGTTCAATTACATTATTTTTGGAAGCAATGGATAAGTTAATATAGCCTCCATCAAACAGAGCCCATTTTATACTGTTGCCTGCGCTGCTGCTTAGTGAAATTCGGTTCCAATCTTCATTTGGATCGGCGCGGATAAAGCGAATCGGATTTTCTTCAGTTCCTTCGGCAATGATTTTACCTGTTGATGGGCGAACAACTAAAGATACATCCGGATCGAGCAGTACAGTTGTACCTGGCTGAATAGTAACCGGGGCATAAAAATTTGTAGTCCCTGTAAGATGTATTAAGCCTGACCAATTTTCAGAAGAATTGATATCACCGCTTTTAATTGTTTTATCTGTCTCTATTTCAGGTGCATTTACGGAAAATCCGTCTGTAGCTCCGTCAGCATTATCATTATATGCTGTGACTTTATAAGTTTCCTGATAAGAAGATGGAGTATAGGTGTAATTAGTAATGTGGTTAGGAAAGCTTGCAATAACATCCCAACTGCTTCCATTCTTTTTGTATAAATAATACTCTGTTTCTTCATTTGCATATGTTCCTATATCATATGAACCTTCTTCCCAATCAAATTTGATGGAATTAGGATCGATAAAACTTGCAGTAAAATTCTGAACCTGCGCCGATCGCATTCTCTCACTGGGTATAGAAGTGAAAGTGTCAAACATAAAATTATATACCTTATTAATTGAGACTTGCTCTTCAGAAGGTAAGTTATATTTAAAATGGCTGTGAAAGTCAGGTGTATTGGTGCCGAAGCTGCCCGAACCAAGGCTGCTCATTCTTGAAAACACCCGCAGCGAACGGTCTCTTATATCATCATTATCTCCCAGGTTATAATCTGTTGAAAGAAATACAGGATCCTGTGGGTTATCATACAGGCTCCACAGGTACCCTGAAAAAGCGGCAGCTTCTTTATTGTAATTTGGCGAGGACGGATCCGCATAACCAATACCTATATACCGGATATTGTTGTCTACAACAAAAGGATGTTTCTCTGGATTATCATTAGCATCCTGTAAGTTATCTCCATATTGCCGGTTTCCATAGTTACGGGAGGCAAAAGACTGGAAAATAGCCCAGCCTTCCTTCAGGTCGGTGTCTGCCCCGCTATACCTGGAGTAGTTCATCCACATCCGGTAGTTCGTGTAATGGCCGTACTCATGGGCTACATTTACAAAATCAGAGCAAGCAGGAGCAGGATCTAAATTAACTTTAAGTTCATGTAAATGATTATATGAAAACTCTGCGCAGTCAAATATAGGATCAATAAAGGTAGCAACTTTAGGCAGTACAAAAGGCGGAGAACCCGAATGTAGCTCCAGCACATATTCCCTGGAAATTTCCGCATAACGCATTATCCTGCCGTGTTCGGGAGGAAAGCTATTGTTATTTTGAGTCACATTTATAGTGCTTTGCGAGGGAGAGATAGAAGCAATAATACCGTCGGATTCATGGAAATAGGGATATCCTTCCGCAGTATAACCGTCTATAGGCAACGTAGTGGCTACCGCACTGTTCTCATTAGTTACGATTACCATTACCTGATCTATCCCGTACAGGCTCAGGTTATCAGTGAAATTAAAATCAAAGGAAAAATTTCCTTCTTCATCCAGAAGGTCGTAGTGCGTTCCCTGCACCGAGCCGCTGAGTGGGTGGTACCAGTGGCCGGGATCCGGGTTGATGCTCCTGCGGAAAAAAAGCTTAACTTTGGTGCCGTAAAGACCTTTTAATCCGGAATCATCGAATCGAATTTTCCCGTTAACCGATAAGGAATAGTTCGTTAATTGACTTTTGGCTTTGCTGTTTTCCACCGATTCTGCTATGTGAGGTTTGCTATCCCACACTACTTCTTTAGGATATTCCTGAACTGCCGGATCAATAATTTCAAAGTCTTGATCCCCGGACCTGATTTTAATCCATCGCTCGGCTCTTTTCCCATACCCAACAGGAGCATCATCAACTGCAATCTGAACTAAAAATAACCCATATCCTTCTTCCTTTGCCTGCACGGTAAACCGCTCGGTATATACCTCGTTCTGGCTGAAGCTTCGCTCAACCGTCAGGTTTTGTGCGTCATTCGCCCCGCTTAAGTTCACGTGTTCCGGTACCCTAAAGGTTACCGTGCCGGCGCTGTTAACCCCTGTTTTGTAGCGAACCAGGAGATCGAAAGTATCTCCTTGCTTTGCTTCTCCAACAACCCGGTATTCTTCAATTTCCACCGAGGGTTTCGGGGCCGGTTCCGCTTGCCGCGCCTGTACAGAAATACACAACGACAGGCTGCATACAGCCATTATTATAATAGTACCTGTTATTTTATTCATCTTGGTTCTCCTTTGGTTTATTTATAATTGCGTGGATCATCCACGTTTTGTAGTATATACAGAGAATATGTACCTTTTTGTCCCCTGTTATGTAGGGAACCACTTGGGTAAATAATATGCTGCCCGTTTGCACTCCAGGTAGGTGCCAGCTGAATGGAGCGTTTGGTGTAGGCTTCATTCGTGTTGGTATCCAGTATGCGTTTATGCCGGGAAGGGAGTTCAATAATTCCCATCTCGCTGTCATCATTGGTATTGCTCCCTACCGCTCCCCAGGGATAGTTACAGTATAAAATACGGCCGCCATCCGGGCTGTAGCGCAGCCACAAGCCGATGCGGGCAAAAGAAATATCAAATTCGGTATCAAAGGTATCCGCCTGTTGAGTAGCTAAGGTATATTCGATAATCTGTGGAGTAAGAAGCTCATATCCCTCCACACGTACATTAGGAATCAGCAGCTTTTGGTTGTCGGGAGAGAGGTCAAAGCCGTTGAGCATCTCTTCCGAACCATACGAGGAGAGGTGGCCCAGCAGCAGGCTGTCGGCTCCGGTGATTTTATCGTGCAGATAGTAGCCGGCCTGCAGCCCCTGATCATTGCCGTAGCTGTAATACACCAGTTTGTTTTCCTCCCCGTGCCAGTATACCGCACTGGAAACATGGTAGGCGGAGTCTTTGACCAGGGAAAAGAGATTTTGCACAGGGTCATATTCATACAGGCGCCCTATCGATTTATGGGAGTAACCGGAGCGTACGATCAGCGAATGTTCAGACGAATTCACTGCCGACTGATAGGTAAAGGTTTTCCCACCAAGGAGAGGGCGATAGGTTTCAAATGGAATCACTGAATCCATAGCCACCTCCACCGTGTTTTCCATCTCCAGGTATCCCAGCCCCGCCCCGCTGTAGTAAATTCGGTCTTCTTTCTGGTGCCCGTAAAAAACTTCCCCGTAGTATATCCGCGACTGATTACAGCAATCCTTGATCTTGACAATATTGGGATTCATGGAATATCGCTCATCGGAATCAAACAGCCTGCACCCGCCCAGCAGAGCCCCGGCAAGTACAGCGAAAAAGAATAATTGGAACCGTGGGTGTATCATATTCATACCATGTTTATTTATAATTGCGTGGATCATCCACGTTTTGTAGTATATACAGAGAATATGTCCCTTTACCGCCATTTTCTCTCAAAGGTCCGCTACCATAGATTATATGCTTTCCTTCGGGGCTCCAGGTAGGTGCCAGCTGAATAGAACGTTGGGTGCGAAATTCATTCGTGTTGGCGTCCAGTATGCGTTTCTGCCGGGAGGGAAGCTCGATAATCCCCATTTCGCTGTCATCATTGGTACGGCTTCCTACCGCTCCCCAGGGATAGTTACAGTATAAAATACTACCGCCATCCGGGCTGTAGCGCAGCCACAAGCTGATGCGGGCAAAAGAAATATCAAATTCGGTATCAAAGGTATCGGCTTGTTGAGTAGCTAAGGTATATTCGATGATCTGTGGGGTAAGCAGCTCATATCCCTCCACACGTACATTGGGAATCAGTAGCTTCTGGTTATCGGGGGACAGGTCGAAGCCGTTGAGCATTTCTTCCGGACCATACGAGGAGAGGTGGCCCAGCAGCAGGCTGTCGGCTCCGGTGGTTTTATCGTGCAGATAGTAGCCGGCCTGCAGCCCCTGATCATTGCCGTAGCTGTAATACACCAGTTTGTTTTCCTCCCCGCGCCAGTACATCGCACTTGAAACGTGGTAGGCGGAGTCTTTGACTAAGGAAGAAATATTCGTTTCATGATCATATTCATACAGGCGGCCCACCGATTTATGGGAGTAACCGGAGCGTACAATCAGCGAACGGTTACTGGAATTCACCGCCGACTGATAAGTAAAGAGTATACCCTGCATGTGCAACATATACACCTCAAGCGGAATTACCGAATCTTTAGCCACCTCCACCGTGTTTTCCATCTCCAGGTATCCCAGTCCGGCCCCGCTGTAATAAATTCGGTCTCCTTTCTGGTGCCCGTAAAAAACTTCCCCGTAGTAAATCCGCGACTGATTACAGCAATCCTTGATCTTGACAATATTGGGATTGATGGAATATCGCTCATCGGAATCGAACAACCTGCACCCGCCCAGCAGAGCTCCTGCAAATACAGCGAAAAAGAATAATTGGAACCGTGGGTGTATCATATTTGTGAGTGCTTTAATTAACAAGAATCAAATCCGAGGTGTGGGTACAATGGAATAAAACCTAATCACGACAAATCCTCTTGAAAAGTCAATTAAAAAAATTCTCTTACCTACTTATTTTTATAGACTTATTTAAATTTATCAAAGTGCCAGACAAAGTGTAACAAATGTGGTGCAGAATGCTCTTGTAAGTTTGGCCGTGAATGAATGAGAGGTTTTTAGCTGAAAGAACGGGTTCCAATTTCCACCGGTTTTAGTTTCAACAAATATAAACTTCCAAGGCCTGGCAGACCTTGGGGGTTTAGCGACCCTCGCCAGCTGTTAATCAGGGAGTAACGCCCACAGGGGAGCCACTTTTAATCGCTTCTATCACAAAATGCTGACTTTTCTCGCTTAGAAAAGGGCTTATCGGCAAGCTAAGGACTTCCTCTGTCAGGCGATTGCACACCGGGAGTTGCAGGTTATCAAACCGGCCTTCGTAAACAGGAAGTTTGTGGCAGGGCACCGGGTAATAAATCATGGTTCCAATACCTTCTTTACCAAGCTTTTCAGCTAAAGCATCCCGCAATCCATTTTTTACGCGAATGGTGAATTGGTGATATACATGCCCCTCATCCGGCAAGGCGGGAGCTGCGATATGCTCCAAACCTTCGAAAGCTTTTATATAGCGATGCGCTATTTCGCGCCGGTTTTCATTGAACTGATCCACATGCTTCAATTTTACTTGCAGCAAGGCAGCCTGTAACGTATCGAGGCGGGAATTGTAACCCATCACCTCGTTGTGATATTTTTTTATGGAACCATGCGCCCGTAGTTTCAGGCTCATTTCAGCGATTTCATCATCATCTGTGGCAATTAAACCGGCGTCTCCGAATCCACCCAAATTCTTGGACGGGAAAAAGGAATAAGCTCCTGCATGGCCAATCGTTCCGGTTTGTTTTCCCTTGTATGTGGCCCCAAAAGACTGGGCACAATCCTCTATAACTTTCAGGTTATGCTTTTCCGCCAACTCCGAAATTTTATTCATTTCTGCCGGCCTTCCATAAAGATGAACCGGCATGATGGCTTTTGTTTTGCCGGTTATGGCTCTTTCAATTTCTTCGGGATTGATGTTGAAAGTGCCTTCCTCAATATCAACAAAAACCGGCTTAGCCCCTGCCATTTCAATAGATTCCGCCGTCGCAAAAAACGTAAAAGAAGTGGTGATTACTTCATCATCTTTTCCAACTCCTGCCGCTTTTAAAGCAATCACAAGCGCGTCTGTCCCCGAATTCACGCCAATCGCATGTTTGGTTCCGAGAAATTCAGCCGCGTCTTTTTCAAAGGATTTCACTTCGGGGCCCATTATGAATTGCCCGTGATCCATCACCCGGTGGTAGGCGGCATTCAGTTCATCACGCAGCAATTTTATCTCAGGATTAAGATCAAGGATAGGAATGTCTTGTCTTGGCATATTTTGATAAGTGTTTTGTGAAATGCTTCAATAATAAAAAAAAACGGCCGCTACACAGCGGGATGCACAGTGCCTTTTGGGCTTTCGGTTACCTTCATTTTGCGGAGCTGATGAACCAGCTCAATGGAAGGACGCGCGTCTTCAATTCCAAAACCATTTCCGGCAAGTGTTTCTTCATAAACGCGGGTGTGTAAATCGGTGAAACCGCCACTAAATTCAATCTCCTCTCCATCCACAGTAATAGAACGAAAGGTTCGCTGTTCTTTTGCCGATTCGGGAAGGTCTTCTTCTTCCAAAGATAAAAACCACTCCACTTCTGCATTTGGCAACTCAAGAAAACCGCTGAGCCTGTTATTCTCTTTTACATGCAGCTCGGTAAGTTGCGGAGCTCCGAATAACCACATCAATAAATCGAAAAAATGAATCCCGATGTTGGTGCCTATTCCGCCGGATTTTTCTTCATCTCCTTTCCAGGAATAATGATACCAAAGTCCCCTGCACGTAACATAACTCAGCCGCACCTTATGCTTTTTCTGATTATCGGATTTCGACAGTTTTTCTTTTAAAGCGATCAGTGAAGGATGCACCCTGAGTTGCAGAATCGTCCACACCCGCTGCTGATATTCCTCTTCCAGCTGCTGAAGCATATCAAGATTCCAGGGATTCAAAACCAGTGGTTTTTCACAAATGGCGTCGGCTCCAACGCGCATGGCCAAACGAATGTGAGCGTCGTGCAAATGATTGGGGGAGCAAATGGTGAGGTAGTCTACTTTTTCACCTTTATCCTGTCTGCGAATTTTTTCGAGGTGGCGGTCAAAACGTTCAACCTCGGTGAAGAAGCTTGCCTTGGGAAAGTAGCTATCAATTATACCGACAGAATCGTTTGGATCTACCGTGGCAACCAGCTTGTTTCCGGTATCTTTTATCGCTTTAAGATGCCTTGGAGCTATATACCCCGCAAGGCCGGTTAACGCGAAATTTTTTGGCTCCTTCTCACTCATATATTAATTGCCGGAAAGCCGGTCAATAATAAGAATTGAGGTTGCAATGGCGGAAATTGCCGGTGCGATTACCCCTACGTAATCACGGAATGAAGCCTTTCTTTTCACCCGAAGAGTTACCGTCTGGTTATTCTGGACAACGAAGTTATTCATTCCTTCAGGAAAGGGCTCTTCGAAACGATAATCGAATCTTTTGATGTTCTGCACTTTATTATTTCTGTCAAACTCCTGAATATTAATTTCAACCCGCATTTTTGACCAATCCAAATTTGTCTGTCCATCACGAAGGGTTTGAGGGCCGTAACTATAGGAAAGCAATAGTGGCAAGGAAGTGCCTCGGGGTACTAAATATCGTCCGGAACTGCCTACATCTCCCCACACATTTACAGAATCCGCCAATTGCCCCGGTTCTGCAATCCGAATGACCCGCTCACCCAACCGGAATTGTTGTGATGTTGGAGTTTGTCTTCCCTGAGCTTCCGCAAAATCAGCGCCCACAATGAAGAATAAAATTACAAATACAATCCCTGATACTTTTTTCATGAATGAAATTTATTTGAAGCTGTAATAAGGATGAAAATAGAAAAAATATAACCTCTTTCCGATGTTTTTTGAAGAAACCCTGCTCACCTTATTCGGAAAATGAATATTGCCGATTCTTTGATTTAGCCTCTCCCCCAGAATTTTCCGAAGCTGCAATCAAAATTGAAACCTTGCCTGAACACCAATGGAGTTTCGCCGGTTACTTTGCACTTCCGTTAAACCGCTCCCAATAATCTGCACATCCTCAAAAGTAGTGAGCCCGTATTTCAGCCAGATATCAAGGAAATTAGTGGCGTCATATTTAACGACCGCGTAAGCTCGTTGGCCCCGCCCGGAAAGCATCACGTTGGAAAGAACATACAGTAAATCACTTTCGAATTGGTAGACCCGGGTATTGAAGCTTTCGGTTTCAAAAAGGGTAACACGCCCATCCACCCGAAGTTTTCGGGAAAGCTGAAGCCGCACATCCTGGTAAATCAAAAAACCGGATTCCCATTCTCCACCCGCTTCCTGATTCCGAACCAGTTCAACACGGGAACGCAGCCGCACTTCCCGGCTCGCCCAATACTCCAGGTTTGTTCGAATACTCGCCCGCTTTTCTTTACCTAATAATATTTGCTCTGTGCCACGGTCGCTCAAAACGACGTACTCATCGTCTTTGGTTTCATTTCTGATTAACACATACACATCAAGCTGCGGCATCAGTTCGGCTTCAATTAAAGCTAATACATCGAATCCTTCGGTGGGTTGAGTGGTTCCGAATCGGGGAGCGGCAAATTTATACTGATCCACATAGCCGCTTAGGGTTACTTTGGGATTTAGAACGTGCCGTATTCCGGCATAAAAACCCTCTTCGTTTTGTGGTGCGGATGATGATTCTCCAAATCCACTGCCCAGGAAAGACTGGAAATCCCGGCTGTAATTGCGATACGAAAGTGCCAGTTCCGTATTATCGCCGATGGGCGCTTCCATTCCTCCAACTACTCCATGTCCACCGTTTTCGCTTCGGCCAAATTCCCCGAACACAAAAGTATTTCCGACTAAGCCACGGTAATCTACTCCTAAAACGGAATTTTCTTTTCCTTCGAAATCATACAAACTACTTAATGAGGTTGCTTTGGAGATGTGCGTGCTGAACGTATTGTGATATCCACTTGCGCCAAAAAGCCCGAATTTGGTATCCAGCCGAATCCGGCCGCCAACTACCGTCTGATCAATGTTATTGCGCCTTTCATTTTCGTTGATGGTTCTGTGAAATCCTGATGAGGACGGAAATCGGGTAGTGTCGCCCTGCAATACGGAAGCGGTTCGTGGCCTTGAAGAGAAGAATCCGGTTATTTCCAGTTTCTCACCATAAGTGGCTGCCATTCCCCGAAAAAAATCTGTTTCCTGCGCTGATGAATAAGCGTTCAACCCACGTTCATTTTTGTTGATGGTTCCCGTTACTTCCCGCCCTTTTCCAAATGCTCCCCCAGTCCATAACACCAAACCCTGACCAAAACTTAAACTGTAATCTCCTATCACCAAATCTTTGAGCTTCCCATTTTCGGTGAAGGCAATGTGGCCGGAGGTATAATCAAAACCTGTAATTCCATCCAGTGTTTCGCCGGGATCTTTTTCCTGGGTAAGACTCAGGGAAAGGTGATTACTGTGCATTTTGATGCGCTGATAGTACTTCATTGGATTTCCCAGATAACCTCCTTCTTCGGCAGGAATCCGATAACCGCGCTGCTTCTGTAAATCCTGCTGGTATCTCGAAAAGATGTCGAACTTATTATTTGCCAGCCAATATTCGGGACGCATGTACATTTCCCTGAACCTTGACGAAGAACCGCCAATGGTGATGTAAGGCTGCATTCTCTCATAGGTTGCTTCCCCGATTCCCCCAACTTGAAGAAGCTCTTGTTTACTTTCGAAGGGTTTTTGGCTGCGGTAGTCAAGTACAGCGCGGGCTACTTTTAAATTGATGCCGGGGATTTGAAGAAGGTCGTCCAAACCGGCACTGTTAATGTTGATTGGATTTGCTGCCAAATCTTCCAAGAATTGAGCCAGCTGTTCGCCATCAGCTCCTGAATCTTCAGAGTCCAGTTCTTCGAAGGCTTTTTCGAGCTGCTCTTCCACTTCGGTTGCGGTGGTATCCTGCTGTGCGGACACAAGTGGTGGGCAAGAAATCATCACCAAAAAAAAGAGGAGTATGTGAAGGTTTCCCGGCTTCATCAAAAGAAGAATAGTAAATCGAGGCCGGGGCTAAAGCCGAGATAAGAATGTTTCTGCATGGCAAAATTTACTTCCCAAAGTGCTTTACCGTAGCCGAGGCCAAAAGCATAGGTAACGGGCGCTGTGGTTATTCCAATCCGGCCTTTCAAATCTTCAATCACTTTTACCTGAAGGCCTCCCCGGTAGGAAACTGCGAACTGAACATCCTTCACCACATCCATCGTAAATAATGCGAGTTCGTTCAGGTTGTACGAAAAACCAATGGCTAATTCACGGGCTAAGTCTTCATCGATTCCGCTGTATTTTGGCTGATTTACGTTTGTGGTTCTTGCGCCAATCCAAAGCTCAGGTGTGATTTCCGCGGCGATTCCCGCATCAATCCCGATTGCTCCGCCCGCACCGTAATCTGCACCAAAAGAAATATGGTTGTAGTTGAATGCAGCTCCGAAGTGCAGGTTTCTCCATCCATTTTTGTACCCGATTTTGATTCGCGTCTCATTAAAAAGGTTGTCTCCATAGCGATGAAAACCGACTGAACCCACGCCAAAATTTGTTGGAATACTTCCGAAAGCCGACATATCGGTTAGTTCAGCAAAACCATAATTTCGAAGGCCGTAAAAGCCAATGGAAAGTTGTTCGTTATTGGCAAGGGCAGGATTGGAGAAAAGAGCCCATTCATAATTTGGTAAAGCTGAAGTAGCCTGGCCCAAGCCTAAAGCTCTCGCACCCATTGTTAACTGGCTGAAACCAATTGAAGGAATAAACAGCAAAAATATCCCGAAAGAAATTTTATATAGAATGCTTCGTATTCGTATCATTAGGAAGCTAATATTTTCAGCAATATGATATATATCAAACAAAATAAAAAACTTAAAAATATCTGGGGCTTTTTTGCCTTCGTCTTGGTGTTTTTGCCGCTTTCCCTGCAAGCCCAGGAAATGAATTGTGAGGTAACTATTAATACCCAGCAACTCACGGGATCTTCCTTTGATTATATTGACGAACTAAAGCCCGTCCTTGAGAATTATATCAACGAGTTTAAATGGACGGATCAGGATTTTCGGGAAGAAGAGCGCATTGAATGCAAAATTCAGATTGTGCTGAATAGTGGAAGTCAGGATTTTACTTTTGCAGCCGAAGCCGTTTTCCAGGCGCAACGCCCCATTTATAGTACTAATTCAAAAACCACTTCTATTCTGCTTAGTGATAATACCTGGCAGTTCAGTTACCCGGAAGGAAGAAGCCTTATCCATGACGAACTCCAATTTGACGCATTAACCGGCTTTGTCGACTTCTTTATCTATATGATATTAGGTTATGATTTTGACAGCTTTTCGAATCAGGGTGGGGATCCTTACTTTTCGAAAGCGCAAAATATTCTTAATCTTGCACAAACAACTTCTGCCATCGGCTGGACTCGCAACACCAATAATGGAAAAAACCGTTACACGCTGGTAAGCGATATTTCATCTACAAATTATGAACCGCTGCGAACTGCTTATTACCGATATCACCGGTTAGGGCTCGACCAGTTTGGAAGCAAGCCAGAAGAAGCACGGACAGAAATCCTTGAAGCGCTGAAATCGATTCGTGACAACAAAAGAAGATCTACCAGTAATTTTCTGTATGATTTATTTTTTGATGCCAAAGCTCGCGAAATCGGAGCCGTTTTTGATGCCGCCGAACCCACGGTAAGACTGGAAGCCTACAATGTGTTACAGCAAACAGATCAGGGGCATTTATCGGAGTACGAAAGGTTGCAGAATTAAAATATTTATGCTTTGGTTTTGTATATTAGCCGCCCCGGAAAAGCGGTTCCACAATTAAATTTATAACTGGAAATTATAGCACATGAAATTCTACGTTTGTATAAAAATGGTGCCCGATGTTAACGCGCCAATCCAGATAAAAGAAGGAAAATTAATTCAGGATGCAGATCGGATGATCTTAAACGCCTACGATGCTTCCGCGGTTGAAGAAGCCCTGGTTCTTTCCGAAAAACATGGCGGGGAAGTTGAAGTGGTTTGCATTGGCCCGCAAAAAGCCTCCGAGACCATCCGTAAAGCGTTGGCAATGGGAGCAGATAAAGCAACTCATCTTCTCACCACCGGGCAGGAGAAATACGATTCCGGCACCTACGCCCGAATTCTCGCTAACTTTTTCAATAATAAGGAATATGATGTGCTTTCTTTGGGCAAACAATCTCAGGATACTGATGCCGGTTTAACCGGAAGTATGATTGCTGAGCTTCTGCATCTCCCTTATGCAACAAACGCCGTAGGCCTGGAAATTGAAGGCGAGAAGCTGATTGTAAAACGTCAGGGCGATTTTGGGCAGGAAATGATCGAACTGCCAACTCCATGTGTGGTTACCTGCTCCAATGACATGAACGAACCAAGAATTCCGAATTTAAAAGGAATCATGGCTTCCAAAAGAAAACCGCTTGAACAAGTTGAGCTTTCTTCTTTGGGGATGAACGAGAATCAGTTAATTGCCGATACCGCTGTACTTTCTTATTCCGCAAAGCCGGAGCGTCAGGCTGGGCAAAAGTTTGATGGAGAAGCTGACGAAATTGCCCGCCAAGTTGCACAGCTGTTAGACACCGAAGCAAACGTACTATAAAATTATAAAGGGTGAATTTCGATTTTGAACGGTTTGTCTGCATTCAAAATCAAAACATTATTCAAAAATTACTGAAATAAATGAGCACTATTTTAACTCACATCGCTATTGCCGACGGCAAAATAAAACGATCTTCTCTGGAAGTTCTTTCTCATTGCAAAAATCTGGCTGACCAAAACGGGCATTCTGTAGAAGCTGTTGTAGTAGCCGAAAATGCCTCCAACTATGTGGATGGGATAAAAAAATATGGTGCCTCCAAAATTTATGTAGTTGAAAATCCCATCTTCAAAAATCATATCAACACCCCAATTTTGAAAGCTTTGGTTAAGGTGATGGAAATGGCAAAACCTGAGGTATTCGCTTTTGCTTCCACAGAAAGTACGAAAGACATTTTAGGAGCCTTAGCCGCCAATCAGGGAGCAGCCGTTTTATCCGATGTAGCTTCTTTTGAACTTATTGATGGCGGCATAAAAGGAACTCGCCCCGTTATGGCCGCTAAAGTTTTGGCTAACGCAGAGGCTAAAGGTGAAAAGGTGCTGGTTTCTGTTCGTTCGGGTTCTTATGACCTTGCAGAATCTCCCACCGATGCCGAAGTTGTTTCCGTTGATTTTAACATGGATGAAAACGAGCTCAAAGCTACACTCAGAGAAATTATATCATCCACCGGAGATGCCGTTGATCTTAACGAAGCTGAAGCCATTGTTGCAGCCGGACGTGGAGTAAAAGACGAAGAAGGCCGCAAGTTGATTTCAGAATTAGCTGATGTCTTGAAAGCCGGAATCGGAGCCTCCAGAGCATTAACAGAGTCTGGCGTTTATGATCCGAGTTTGCAAATCGGGCAGACAGGGAAAGTGGTTTCTCCTCAGCTTTATATTGCCGTGGGTATTTCGGGCGCCATTCAGCATGTTGCGGGGATGGCAAACAGCAAGGTAATTGTTGCCATCAATAAAGATGCCGACGCCCCTATTTTTGAAGTTGCTGATTATGGAATTGTTGGGGATTTGTACAAAATCCTGCCTCCTTTTATTGAAGAACTCAAAAAAATTAAGAATTAATTCTGGATGTTGAATTATGAATTATGAATTCCACCACCTGATGACCAATGTATTAGGTTATAAAGGCTGGATCTAATTTCTCAATACTCAATACTCAATACTAAAAAATGGATGAAAAATTTGACTGTATTGTGATTGGTGGCGGCGTTGCCGGACTTGCCGCAGCCATGACTCTGGCTAAAAATAATATGAAGTTTCTGCTTATAGAGCGCGGAGAATTTGCCGGATCAAAAAATGTATCGGGCGGGGTTTTATGGGGAAGCGATCTTTCCAAACTGGTTCCAAATTACTGGGAAGAAGAAGACGGCGGCTGGGAGCGTTTCATAAACCACCGGCGGCTCACTTTCATGGATGAACAATCAACATTTTCGCTGGATTTCAAATCCTCTCATTTCAATAAACCTCCCTATTCCGGAGTTGTAATCCTCCGTTCCAAATTCGATAATTGGCTTTCGGGAAAAGTACAGGAAGCAATTGATGCAAGCGATTTTGCTATGGATTCTTTCATCGCTACCAATATAAAGGTAGATGATGTGCTGATGGAAAACGGCAAGGCGGTTGGAATCAAAACCGGGGAAGATGAGTTTCATGCGGATTCGGTAATTATAGCTGAAGGTGTAAATAATTTATTAACCCGCCGTGTGGGACTTCAGGATGAATATGTACCCGCAGATCATATGCTAACCGGCATAAAAGAAATTATTCGTTTTGATCAGAAAGTGCTGGAAGACCGGTTTCAGCTGAATGGGTTGAGCGGAATGTCGAATGAGTTTGTGGGATGGGCTACCGATGGAGTTGAGGGCGGCGGATTTCTATACACGAACCGCGATACTATCTCCCTCGGATTGGTTCTCGGTATAAAAGACATGCGGGAAAAAAATAAGAGTCCGCACGATGTTCTGAATCATTTTAAAACTCATCCGGTTATCGCCGATTGTATCAAGGGTGGTGAAATTGTGGAGTATTCCGCACATGTTGTTTCTTCGGGCGACAAAAGAGCCATGCCTAAAGAACTTTATAAAGACGGAGTACTTTTAGTCGGAGAGGCCGCCAATCTATTAATGAATGCTGGAAAAGCAATTCAGGGAATGGATTACGCAATGAGATCAGGAATTCTTGCGGCCGAAACCATCATCAAGGCAAAAGAAAAAAATGATTTCACTTCGGAAACGTTGAAAGAATATCGCGCTGCACTTGATGACAGTTACGTGATGAAAGATATCAACAGTTTTCAGGATGCGGTTCACCTTCTTCATACCGATACCATGCAGCAAAAAGTGCCCAATCTGATTTGCGATTTCGGAAGAGAATTCTTCACTATAAAAAGTGAGGCTACACCAAAGTCTCGACAAATTTTAAAGGGAGCGATAAAGAGACATTCATCGGTTTGGGAACTGGCAAAACTTGGATTTAAAGCAGGAAAATCTTTATGAAAAATTTAAGCCTAAGCGAACGCCTCGGCCTGGTGAGCTATAGAAATCAGGCGAAGTCAGAAATCAAACCCCACATAATTGTAGACACTGATATTTGTAATTCAACGTGCCCTCATTTGTGCACTACCTATGTGTGTCCGGCTAATTGCTACACCGTTGACGAGGCCGGAATTGTACATTTTCAAGTGGAAGATTGCATTGAGTGCGGAACGTGCATGTATGCCTGTGATCAGGGCGCTGTGGATTGGAATTATCCCGATCCTGAGATAGGCCGTGGTATTACCTGGAATTTTGGATAAAAAAAAGGGAGCCTCTTTTGAAGCTCCCTTAAATAGAAAGTGAAAGGAATCTCACCTTAATAAATGTTAGTCTAATTGAGTGGTAGGTTGAAGCTCAATTTCGATCTCATTTTCACCTTCGTCTTGCATGTACTGTTGATCTTGTTGTTGCTGATCGGTTTCTGTTTGTGTGGTTTGATCAGTTACTTCATGAGTTTCTTCATACGGCTCATAACCTTCGTGGTCAATTTTTATCGTATAAATTCCACCTTCCTGAATGTCACGGATTTCAAATTTACCTTCTTCATCTGTGGTTTCAGTCATTGCTAACTCTTCAAGCTCTACTTCCACATTTGGAATAGGATCCCCTGTTTCAGCATCGGTAACTGTACCTGTCAGGGTAAGCGCGATTGCAGAATCTTGATTGTCTGTTATGGGAAAATTAGTCATGGCGATAGAAGTAAGTCCTACAACTAAAGCGAATACTAATAAATAGTTAATTCTTTTACTTAACATAATGAATTGCCTCTCTTGATTTATTTTTTATTAAACTGATATTTTCAGCTTAAAAGTATATACCTCAAACTCCTAAACTTGTTCTGCTTTTTAATAATTGTTAAGCATTTTTTTTACTCTTTCAGAGAATTTTATCTGAAGTCCAGCACATTTATTCAAGTGCTAAAACATCAACGATAGCAGATGCTTTTGTGTTAGGTGTTCACCACTTCTAACAAAATTTTAACCACAGTTTAAACGATTTTTAAATTTTAAACCGTTATCTTTGGAAGCGGTTCCACCAAATAATTTTAATAAGTTAAAAAATAATAACATGGATGCAGTTTTAGAAAGAGAGCTTTCTTTTGAACTTACTGAAGACCAAAAAATGATTCGCGACAGCGTTAAAGAATTTGTAGAGCGTAATGTAGCCCCTACCGTTATGGAACGGGATAACAGCAAAGAATTTCCACATCAAATAGTTAAGCAGTTAGGGGATCTGGGAATGCTCAGCATTTACCATGAGGAACAATATGGCGGTAGCGGATTCGATGTTGTAAGCTTTTGCCTCGCTATCGAGGAAATTGCTCGTTGGGATGCTTCTCTTGCACTTACTGTTGCTTCACATACTTCTCTTGGAACCGGACATATTGCCGTTGCTGGTACTCATGATCAGAAAATGAAATATATGCCGGATCTTGCATCCGGTAAAAAACTTGCAGCCTGGTGCCTCACAGAGCCTGGCTCCGGAAGTGACGCTTCTGGAATGAAAACTACCGCCATCAAAAATGATGATCATTATGTAATAAACGGCTCTAAGATTTTTATTACTCAAGGTTCAGTCGGGGACGTGTATGTAGTGCTTGCAAAAACAGATCCCGATAAAGGAACCAAAGGCATTTCTGCTTTCATCGTAGAAAGAGAATGGGAAGGAGTAAAACCGGGTCCGGGCATGCATAAACTTGGCATGAATTCATCCGACACAACAGAAGTGGTTTTTGAAAATGTGAAAGTGCCCGCTGAAAACTTATTAGGCGAAAAAGGACAAGGTTTTGTCGACACGATGAAAGTTTTGGATGGCGGACGTGTGGGAATTGCAGCACTTTCAGTTGGCATCGCGCGCGGAGCGTTGGAAGAGTCGCTCAAATATTCTATGGAAAGAAAACAGTTTGGAAACGCCATTGGAAACTTTCAATATATGGAAGGCAAAATGGTGGATATGGCTACCGAAATTGAAGCGGCCCGGCTGTTGGTTCATCGCGCTGCATGGCTAAAGCAAAATGGTAAGCGCTATACCACTGAAGCATCCATGGCCAAACTTTTCGCTTCGGAACTGTCGGTTCGCGCATCGCTCGAGGCAATCCAAATTCACGGTGGATATGGCTACATAAAAGAATACCACGTAGAGCGATTTCTTCGTGATTCTAAATTAATGACCATCGGAGAAGGAACTTCCGAAGTTCAGCGCTTAATAATTGCACGCGAATTGAAAAAAACGCTGGCTTAAAAAATTATTTCACTCTTATTTGAAAAAAGCTTGTAGCATATGTTATAAGCTTTTTTTTATTGAGTTTAATTCTACATATTTCCCTTCTCTTATTAACTAATCTGATTGATTCATGAAGGCGACTTTAAAAGTAATGGTGCTATTTTCAATAACTGTTTTCTTTATAAGCTGTAATAATTCTGAGAACAAAGATGATGCTACTCAAGGAATGGTAATAAGCAATCCTGAGTATGGCGAGTTTCAGGATTCAGGAAATCCACCCTTTCAATTCACACTTATTGATTCCATCGCGGTAGAAATTCCTGATGATTATATCGTATCCGGTTTTTCCTCTTTTCTAACTGATGAAAATGGCGATATGTATTTTATGGATCGGCGGCAGTCAAAACTTATCTCTATTGCGGCAGACGGTAAATTTCGATGGATCACAGGCCAAGAAGGCAAAGGACCCGGTGATTTTGAAAATGCTTATAGCATGATAACGGATGGAGAACAGCTGATTATTGGTAACATTCAAGGTTCGAGGATGGACAGGTTTAGCTTTAATGGTGAGTTTATCTCAAGCCATACCATGCCTAAAGAAATTTCTTTTTCTAATTACAAGGGTGTAACAGAAGATGGCAATATTATAGTAACTACCCCAGTTTGGGGCCGTTTTGGGTTAAATGTCTTCATTATAAAAACCAATAAAGATTCCATAGATGTACTCTCAGAATTTGAACTTGACCAATCTAACGGGCTCGAAGCTGTTGAGGGTGTGAACTCCAGCGCAACCTTATCTATAGTAAACAATCAGATTATTTCTGGAAGTGTTGGCGGTTATTCCATTAGTATATTTAACCTTGATGGCGAAAACGAAAAAACGATCACCCGGGATTTTGACAAAATTGTACGTCCGGGTGTTTATAGTTCAGAAGGCTCAAAAAGTATTCGGGGCTTTGGAGGAGTAGATGCACCTAAAGTTTTACCAAACGGATATTTCTTTATAACAGCGCAGTGGCCTGTAAATGTATCTGATCCTGATAAATATTTACGAGATTCAATAAATGGAAATGCACCGGAAGTAATTACAAGAAACACGCTCGACTTCTTCAACCCAGATGGTAAATTATTGTATTCGCAGGAAGCTGAAGGATATCAGCCTGAAATTGGAGATTTCAGTTATGTAGATGAAAATGGAGTTATTTATGTCACTAAAACCGATCCATCACCAATTATTTACAGGTATAAAGTTTCTACTCCAGAAATTTAATTTTAGTACATAAATTTTCACACAATCTATTATTTTCTACATTCACTCAACGAAGAAGAATCTAAAAACCCGCCTAAGCAATGCCCAAAAATCTATTCAACATCGACGACACTTTTCTTTTTGAATCGGAGCTTAACGAGGAAGACCGCCTCATCATGGAAACCGCCCGTGATTATGCCCAAAGCAAATTAGAGCCCCGCGCGCTAAAAGGAAATACTGAGGAGTATTTTGATAAAAGCATTGCTCTCGAAATGGGAGAAATGGGCTTGTTGGGAATCACCACTCCTGAAAAATATGGCGGTTCGGACGCCAGCTATACCGCTTATGGTTTAGTAGCTCGGGAAGTTGAACGTGTAGATTCCGGCTACCGCTCTTTTATGAGTGTGCAGTCTTCGCTGGTGATGTATCCTATTTCCACTTTTGGGACGGAAGATCAGAAACAAAAATTTCTTCCCAAATTAGCTTCCGGTGAAATGATTGGCTGCTTTGGACTAACCGAGCCCGATCACGGTTCCGACCCCGGATCAATGGTAACAACAGCTGTTAAAACAGACGGCGGCTGGATTATGAATGGCGCCAAAATGTGGATCACCAACTCTCCCATTGCAGATGTTGCCGTAGTTTGGGCAAAGGCGAAAGAGCATAAAAATGATGAAGGCGTAATCCGTGGCTTTTTGCTTGAAAAAGGGATGAAGGGGTTTTCCGCGCCTCACACCAAATACAAAATGAGCCTTCGGGCTTCAGAAACCGGCGAATTGGTTTTTGATGATGTGTTCGTTCCTGATGAAAACACTTTCCCAGATATTAAGGGATTGAAAGGGCCTTTTATGTGCCTGAATTCCGCGCGGTACGGCATTGCCTGGGGAACCGTTGGTGCTGCTGAGTTTTGCTATCAAAGAGCACGAAATTATGTATTGGACCGCAAGCAGTTTGGAAAGCCATTGGCTGCAAATCAGCTTATTCAGACTAAACTGGCAAATATGATGACCGATATCACGGCTATGCAAATGTTGGCTTACCGCCTCGGTAAATTAAAAGATGAAGGACGCGATCATCCTTCAATGACCTCTCTCGCAAAACGAAATAATTGCGGCAAAGCTTTAGAGATCGCCCGAATTTCCCGAGACATGCACGGCGGAAATGGTATTGTTGGCGAATATCGGGTGATTCATCATGTAATGAATTTGGAGTCGGTAAATACTTATGAAGGCACTTATGATATCCACGGGTTAATTTTAGGAAGAGAGATAACGGGAATTCAAGCTTTCACACCAAAGGGTGACGAATAATTGGCTGCTTCTTAGCTTTGGCATAATTCATAATTCGAAACTGAACTGTTTTTTTCGGTTCGTTCTTTTTAAGCATTTGTCCTTTCATTCAATTACTTTAGCCGCGCAATTTAGGTTTACAAGAAATGACTCTCAAAGAACGCTTATCAGAAAATACAGACGCTTTTATTCGTTCAGTTAAAGACATTCCTGATAATTTATTTAATACCCCGCCAGATGAAAATTCTTGGTCACCGGCAGGTGTAGCTGAACATGTGTATCGGTCTGAATTTGGGATCAGCCGTTTGTTTAAAGGAAAAACTTCTCCGTTAAAAGATCGTGAACCAGATTCGAAAGTCTCGGAGTTTGAGCTGCGGTTGTCAAATCCTTCCAGGATGAAAGCTTCTGACATTATTAGCCCGACACCGGGAAAAAAAGACAAAGATGGATTAATTGAGAAGTTCCGGACTAACAGACAAGCTATTGGGGATTTGATCGGGGAGGGTTCATTGTATGAAGTTTGCCTGCTATTTGAACATCCTATTTATGGTTTCTTGACCCGGAGTGAATGGGTTAAATTCAGTATTTTACACACAGAACGGCACATGCGTCAAGTTGAGAACATCAAGAATTATCACAATAAATAAGTAGCGCTATACATTTATGAGCTTAGTTTTTAAAGTTACCATCGCATTTTTCCTTTTTTGGCCGTCTGCCGCTTTTGCTCAGGAAATTATAAAAGATGAAGTGGTTTTTAAAAACGGAGATATTGTCCTTAACGGGGTCCTGATTCTGCCTGAAAAATCTAATAATGCACCGGCTCTTATTTTCATAGGAGGTGTTGATGAATACGGTGAATTGCATCCAATGCGCTCTTCTTTTATCACAGAAAACCTGGAGTATTTTACCCAGCATGGAGTAGCTGTTTTGTACTATGATCCGCGAGGAATTGGAAACTCAACTGGTCGCTGGCATCGCGCCACCCTTTCCGAATTTGCTGAGGATGCTATAGCTGCAATCCGTTTTCTCAAACAACGCAAAGAAATTGATTCTTCTCGTATTGGCATAATTGGACACGGAGAAGATGGATGGGTTGCTCAGATAGTTGCCGCAGATAATCCCAATGAGATAAAAATGATGGCTTCACTTGCCGGCCCGACATTTGATGCGCAAACCCTGCTCACCAATCAGTACTACAATGAATATTTATGTACCGGCCAGGATAGTGCAGAAGCTTTGATAAAAGCCGAACAAAAAGCTATTTCCCATGAAAACTGGGTTTCCATCTTTCCTCTTACAAAACGATGGCGCCATATGAAAATGAAGCAGGGTTTTGATCCCGCCGAAAAACTGAAACATTTAAACATTCCTTCGCTGTTCGTTTTTGGGGAAAATGACGGGGAGGTTTACCCGGACTGGTCGATCGATTACCTGAATAAAATTTTCCCGGGTTCTATTCCGGATAATTTCGCCATTGAGATTGTATCGGGAGCCAATCACTATTTTAAAGTAACCGACAGCTGCTCAGACAATAGAAATGGCAATATCGAAAAAAACTACTCTTTCCGTTTTAAGGAAGTTCTTCGGAATTGGGTTTTTGAGACTTTATAATGGCGTAAAATTCTCCCAATAAGCTGCTTTCACTTTATCCCCTACCATCATTTTGTCAACTACGTCCATTCCCTCAATAACTTCACCCACAATTGTATAACGGCCATTCAGGTGCGGAGCCCACTGATGCATAAAAAAGTACTGACTGCCTTCTGTATCGGTTCCCGCACTCGCAATTCCCACTTTGCTCCGCCAATACTGTTCTTCTGAAGCTTCGGTTGGCACAACATAATCGGGGCCGCCAAAACCATCTCCGGTCTCAACATCACCGCCCTGCACCACAAAATTTGGTGCCACCCGGTGAAAAGCCACATCATCATATGCGCCCGCAGTAGTTAAGCTATCCATTCCCGAAATAGTAGCCGGAGCTGAAAGAACATTCATTTCAACCCTGATGATTCCTTTATCGGTATCAAGCACCCAAACGGGATTGAAGCCTAATTCCAAAAGGCGAGACCAATTCGGTTCCCGAAATGTAACCTCCCCTCCTTCAGTTTCAGGAATTTCCCAGCCCTGATTTCGCAAAGTATTATTTAGAGCCGTATTCCCTTTTGCAGCCAAAGAATCGATCAGAGGTTTTGCCTGCTCCTCAAACTCTTCCTTCAAAAAACCGCCCATTCCCTGATATACTTCCACGTCTTCAGGAAGCCGAAACTGAGCAAGAATCTCCTCAAAACGTTCATAGTCGCTTACAACTATCAAATCTGTGTCCATTAATAAGTTTCCAACTGAGTAGGCTATCGACCTGTCTCCTTTGTTCAGCACCTCAAAAAGTAGTTCTCTTACCCTTTCATTTTGCGCCGCGCTTTTTTCTGTTTGGGGAAGTGAAGGCCACCAGTTATTTAAAGCCTGAACAGCAAATAAAACTTCCATTCTGTTATCGCTGTTTATGTGTACTTCAAGCTCTGATAAAAACTCACCTGTGGAAAATTCACCCCTGAAAATATTAAGCTTTTTGATAAGCAGGTATTCATTTCCAGTAGAAAGTGTGTTGGCTAATTCCAGGAATTCATCGGCAGATTTTAAAGCCGAAATACCCGACAACCTCACCGAAGCTTCTTTTTCTTCATTTTCTACAATGTTCGATATTATAACCGAATCAAATTGCTCCGGCTTATCCATTTTGTTTTTCAACTGATTCAATGCAACTTCATTAACCACCGGATTTTGGTGATTCAATAACTTTGTAAAAGCATCAGCCAGTTTTTCGCTCCACTCCAATTCGTTCAGAAAACCCGCCAGTTCAATGGCAAGTTGCACATTCATCTGCTCTACACCCGATAAATCAAGTTTCTTGAAGGAGTTTTCCAAATCACTTTGGAATGCGATTTTCAACATGTATTGCTGAATAAGTGGATCTTCAGAATCCAGATAAGTATCCCAAATACTTTTTAAAGACTGGGCATTTTCAATCTTTCTTCCACCCCGAAAATAACCATAGAAATAGGCTATCAATAATTGCTGATCATCTTGAATAGCTGCATGTCGTATAATCAGGTCTTCGTTAAAACTGCTAATTTCATGTTTTATTAACAGCCTGCTAATCGCTAAGGCTGCATTAAATTCATAGCGTTCAAAAATAAACTGTTCAAAATTTCGCACTAAAAAAGCTAAAGATTCCTCTCCTCCCTGCTGGCCCAAAACCTGGCTAATTCCCGCTCTTAAAGAAACCACCCGGTCCCAGTCTGTCATCAGGCTTGCCAGTTGTTCCTCCGTTAACTCTTTTGTACTAAGAGCAGCCCAGGCCTCTTCGGTATTGGAAGTTTTTACTGCCTCAATAAACTTGTCCAAACTGTCTACCGGCGTGCTGATAAGAGCTCGCCAAGCCTGCTTCCTGACCGCCTCAAAATCGTGTTCGGTGAAAGGAAGAATGGCATCAGCATCCCGCTCATAAATAGCCTGATATAAACTGGGATAATCCTCAGTCATCATTACTGTAGATGAAGATGGTGTACATGAAGTAAATACAAGCGGAAGCAGAAACACCCAAAAATACTTGCACATATTATTTACACATTTGTTATTGACCTTCATCACCAAACTCCTTTTATTACACATATTTTACACATTAATATAACTTCGCCATGGATAATGCACATTTAACCCGAAAACAGCACGAGTTTTTTAATTTCATAGTAGACTACCGAAAAGAGAATGACGTGTGGCCCACTTATCGTGAAATCGCCGAACATTTTGATTATCGCTCACCTAATAGCGTAACACAAAATATACAGGCTCTACTGAAAAAAGGCTATTTGATCAAAAAGAATGACGAGGAGTATGAATTGCCTTCCGAAAAAAGAAGTCTTTTGAATGATATGGGGCATCTGAATGAAATTCCAATCCGGGGATTAATTGCTGCTGGTTATTTACAAGAAGCGGTTGAAGCAGATTTAGGAAGTATTACTATGGACTCTCTTTTCCCAAATTTAGATCAGCTTTTTGCGCTTCGCGTCTCGGGATTCAGCATGAAAGATGTTGGTATCTATGACGGAGATTTTGTTTTGTTGATGGATACCGATGTAAAGAATGGAGATATTGGCGCAGTACTTTTTGATGGAGAAACAAGCCTGAAGAAAATTTACTGGGATGATAACGGCTTGCGTTTAGAACCTGCAAATGAAGAGTATGACAACATCACCATCACTCCCGATGTATTTGAGGAAGTGCGAATTATCGGAAAATACATTGGCCACGTAAATCGGCAGGGATTTCAGCGGGCGGTACCAAAAGTAGCTTAATTACTATTTAACTCTTATGAGTCCAATAACCTCTACTGCACTCAAGGTGAGAGAGAATTGTTAATTTTTCTTTGGTACTTCAACCGAGTCGGGCATAGTCACAAATCTGCCGTTCGCGTTTTTTCTGGCTTCATGCAATTGGGAGTCTTTTATCCAGGCCCGGCCGCCGTCTCTTTGTAATCTTTTCGTGTTTTTATATTTGAATGCCTGTTCGTGAAATGAAGGTAATTTTTTCATAATCCATTTTTTTTATTTTCTCAAAGTTACTTCATGTATTTGAATTTTTCACTACAGAATTGCTTTGTTTTGTAACGTGCAAACCTTATCTTTTCAAGCTCTGAATAAATCACAAAGAAAGAATTTAAGAATATGTACGCTATTGTTGAAATCGGCGGACACCAATACAAAGTAGCAGAAAATGACGTGTTGTTTGTTGACAAACAAATCGCCGAAGGTGGAAAGCTTACTTTTGATAAAGTGTTGCTAATAAAAGAAGGTAACGGAAGTGTTAAAGTTGGTACACCCGTTGTTAAAGGTGCCGAAGTAACAGCTAAACTTTTAGATACTGTTAAATCTGATAAGGTTCTGATTTTCAAGAAAAAACGAAGAAAAGGATATCAGAAATTGAATGGCCACCGACAGGTAATGTCTCAAATTGAAATTGAGAGCATTTCTGTTTCAGGTTCTGGCTCTAAAAAGAAAACAGAAGCGAAGAAGGAAACTACTTCTGAGAGCAAGGCAACAGCTCCTAAAAAAGAAAAATCTAAACAAGCCTCGGCTGATTTAAACTCAATGACAGTTGCTGAACTGAGAGATCTTGCAAAGGAAAAAGGCCTTACAGGATACTCGAGTTTGAAAAAAGCAGAACTAATTGAAGCTTTAAAATAATTCACATTTAAAACCCTACTATTATGGCACATAAGAAAGGTCAAGGTTCTACAAGAAACGGTCGTGATTCACAATCTAAACGGCTTGGCGTAAAAAAATTCGGCGGCGAATTTGTTCGTGCCGGTGGTATTATTATTCGTCAAAGAGGTACTAAATTTCATCCCGGCGAAAATGTTATGCGTGGCGGTGATGATACCCTTTTCGCTACCTCTGATGGCAAAGTTAATTTTGCTGTGCGCTCAGGTGGCAGAAAGCATGTGAATGTAGAGCCACTGAACTAACTTCACTTTTTGATAGAAATTAAAGCCTTAATTCCAGTTGGAGTTAAGGCTTTTTTTATATCTTCTGCCATGCAAAATCCTCAAATACCAGGCCTTGAGCTACCCGTTAGAACAATTTATTGTATCGGCAGAAATTACGCTGACCATGCCAAAGAGCTAAAGAATGCCGTTCCTACTTCTCCTGTTGTGTTTATAAAACCGGTGGGCACCATTTGCTATAATGATGCTGAAATTTCACTCCCGCCAGAGAGCAAAGAGGTTCATTTTGAAGCAGAACTGGTGGTGGCTATTTCAAAATCAGGAAAAAATATTCCGACTTTTTCAGCTCTTGATTATGTGGCTGGTTATGGAGTTGGAATAGATTTTACTGCCCGTGATTTCCAACAAGCTGCAAAAGAAAAAGGACTGCCTTGGGCAATAGCGAAAGGATTTGATCAATTTGCTCCTATAAGTGATTTCATAAAGGCCAAGGAAATAGAGAATCCAAATAACCTTGATTTAAAGCTTTTCCTAAACAGCTTTATTAAGCAACACGGAAATACTTCAGAGATGATCTTTCCCGTTGATTACCTGATTTCATTTCTCTCCACCATTTTTACCTTGCATCCAGGAGACCTTATTTTTACAGGAACGCCCAGCGGAGTTGGCCCTGTAAAATCGGGCGATCGCTTAGAAGTGATGCTTGAGAACGGAATCATAACTTTAACTGTGAAGATTGGTTAAGATTTTGCATCGTTACGTACTTCTTTTTATACTTTTTTTGCTCTCGCTTCCAATATCTACTCAGGCTCAGCAATATTTGTGGCCTACTGATTCGGGCCGGTTCCTAAGCTCAACTTTTGGTGAAACACGCGCGGCTCATTTTCATGCAGGGTTAGATATTAAAACATGGGGACGTGAAGGTTATCGCGTTTTTGCTGCAAAGGATGGGGTTATTCACAGGCTGTTAATTACTGAAAGGGGTTACGGTAAAGCAATCTACATCAAACATGCAGACAGCAGCTTTACGGTTTATGCACATTTACAACGCTTCAATCCCTATTTGCAAGCTTTAGCCGACTCAATAAGGCTTCTGGATTATTCCTTTGAGATGGAAATGAGTTTCGATTCTCTAAACCTAAAAGTGAATCAGGGAGACATTATTGGCTATACCGGCTCAAGTGGAATTGGGCCGCCTCACCTCCATTTTGAAATTCGTGATTCGCTCGATAATCCTGTAAATGCCTTAATGTCAGATTTTTCTTTAATGGACGATCGTTCGCCTGTTTTCTCTTCACTCATAATTGAACCCATAGAAATTAATTCGAAAGTTGAAGGTAATCCTTATCCGACTACAATAAGGGCTAAAAAGGACGACGATAACGTTTACGATTTTGGCGAAGTAAGAATAAGTGGGAAAACGGGTTTAGCAGTTGATGTGTATGATTTAGCAAACAGTGTTCCTAATAAATATGCCGTCTATAGCCTTTCACTAATGCAGGATACGGATACCTTATTCCATCAGAAGCTGGAATCCTTTACTTATGATAGCAGCTCAGAAATGTTTATGGATCGTATCGCCCCTTTTGGTTCAACAACAAGAGGCCACCACAGATTGCATGCCAAAGAAGGAGTGAACAATCCTTTTTACCTGCATTCTTCCGATGCTTCCATTCTTGAACCTACTGATTCCCTGACGACTTACCATATTGTTGCGTCGGATTATTTCGGCAATACTTCTAAAGCAAAAATCACACTTAGAAAAGAGTTGCCTGCAATTTCGCAGGAGCCCGGCATTGCAAACCCTCTAAAAGATTGGTACTGGAGCGAAAACTGGGCTTCTCCCGATTTGGTAAACACGATTGACCTGACCCATCATACATTGGGTTTCCCATGGAAGAAAAACCAACAGTTAATATTCATCAATCACGAAATACCAGCCAATTTCTCAAGAATAATACCAGGTAAAAAACATCGAATACGCACTCCAGATTACAATTTATTGATACATTTCAACAAAGATGTTTTTTTTGACACGTTGACGGTTGCTGCAACTTATAGGATAGAAAATGACGAGCCAGTTATTTCAATTCAGCCGCAGATGCTTCCTGCTAAGAAAGATTTTAAACTTGAATTTTACTTAGGAGAAAATTTTGATAAAAATAATAACTACCGCTTATTCCGGATAAATAACGGCAACAGGTTATCATACATAAAATCTCAGTTGATAGGAAAAACAATACACGGTTATCCCTCTGGTTTGGGGGATTTTGTAATAAAAGCGGATAATGATCCTCCCCTGGTATACAATTTCCGGTTAAGACAAACTGAATATGGCCAATGGTTGGGGGTGGTTTCTGTGGAGGATAATCTCTCGGGAATAAATTCAAAGAAATCTGAATTCTGGATTAATGATGTGCGTGGTATTGCAGAATACGATTACGAAGAAAACGAGATTATCTATTACCTGCCTGGGTTTACTCCCTTGCCCTCAAATAAAGTTCATATCAAAATAGAAGATAAAGCCGGAAACAAAGGTGGAGCCTTCTTTGAAAATTGATTCCGGCTTAATTTATCATTTATAAGCGATACAGCTAATTTCTACCAGTACATTTTTGGGTAGAGTTTTGACCGCTACTGTTTCTCGGGCGGGCGGATTATTTTTAAAGCGGGAGCCATACACTTCATTTACAGTAGCGAAATCTCCCATATCTGCTAAAAATATTGAGCATTTAAGCACTTTAGAAAAATCCGAGCCTGCAGCTTCAAGCACAGCTGAAAGGTTTTTCATCACCTGTTCTGCTTGCTCTTCAGCATTAGACCCAATTATTACCATTTTTTCGGGGTGCAATGGAATTTGCCCAGAACAGTAAATAACCCCGTTATGCTCCGTTGCTTGGCTGTAAGGGCCAATTGCTGCAGGTGCTGTTTCTGTAGATATTATCTTTTTCATGCGAATATTTATAAATATTAGTTAATAATTAAACAAAAAAGTGTCCGGCCTATTAATTGCAGAAAGCTCTTTATATAGTTACTTTTGGAACATATTAAATCCATTACAATACAACCAATTTCAATTTCGAAAATATGAAAAAGCTACTAAAGAGTTTATTATCGGTATTTCTTTTTGTGGGAATACTTGCAAGTTGTGAAACCTCTGATCCATTAATTGAGGAAGCTCAAACTTATATTGTTTTGCAGAATTATGATTCTGCCTATTCTGTACTTGATCGTTCTATTGCAGCTAACCCAGATGATGGAATTCCTGTTTTTTATAAAGCAATGGCCTATTCCGAGCATGCTGCCAATACCGTAGAACCATCTGAAAGAAAACCCATCTACATGAATTTTCGTGAGTCTATTGAAACAGCAAGAGAATTATTTGCTGCTCAAGAAGAAGAAGTCCCTGCAGAAGCGGGAGAAGTAGATAATCTTGTTCTCAACGCATGGGGCAGAGAACACAATGCGGCCATAGAATACGCAACAAACGATAGTGTAATGGCTAGCATGGATAATCCTTTAGAATATGCCGCAGCTCATCTTGAAAATGCTATTATTGTAAATCCTGACAGCACATTGTCTTATGATGTATTATCTCAGGTTCATTTTATGAATGAAAATGTTGAAGGAGCAATTGAAGCACTATCACAATCTATGGAGCTGAAAAATCCTCCTCCCGCAGAAGACTATGACCGGTTATCTGCTTATTACGCAACTAGTGATCAGGTTCGTAATTCTATTTCAACTTTGAAGGAAGGCATGGAAATTTACCCTGATAGTATTGTATTGGCTCAAAAAATAGCTGATGCTTATATGCAGATTGGAGAACGAGACAGTTCTATCGCTGTTATTGAAACCTTGATTGAAAATGAGCCAGATAATGCTCAGTACCGCCTTGCTTTAGGAACCCAGTTGCTGCAGGCTACCACAAACATGGCAGATAAAATATCTTCTAACTATGAGAAAATTTTTGATTTAGACACTGAGTCACGTAATGCTTCAAGCGCTGAGCGCCAAAAGATTGAAGAGCAGATTACTCAGCTTCAAAATGAGAACCAATTGCTACAGGCTGAAATTGACGAGTTAGCCGGATATTCAGAGCAAGAGCTTTTAAAAGTCACGGAGCTAAACCCTAATTCAGAGAATGCTTATAACGCTCTTGGTATCATTTATCAGAATAAAGCCGCTGCTCTTTTTGACTTGCGGAACTATACAACGGATGATGCCGAGGCCTCAGAATATGATAGTCAGGCTAAAGACGCGCTGAGAAAAGCCATGGAGCATTATGAGAATGTAGTTGAAATCAACCCCGACCACAGGGACGCATGGCAGTCACTTTCCAGTATTTATTACACACTCGATATGCGAGAAAAAGCGGAAGAAGCCTTAGAAAAAGCTGGAAACTAATTCATAGCTTTAATCCTATTATAATTCAAAAATGAAAATATCTCTCTTTACCCGACTTGCAGGACTGGTTCTTGCAGTCGGGTTTTTTTATTCCTGCGGATCAACTCTCAACATTGACGAGTTAGTTGAAAACAATCAATATACTCAGGCTTTAAATCAGCTTGACGAAATGATTGAAAAAGAAGCTGACCGGCCTGATTTATACTTACAACGGGCCGAAATAAGTGCTCTTGCTGCACAAGAAGTGGAGCCTGAAGAAAGAGCTCAATTTTATGTTAATACCACCAATGATTTTGATTCCGCCGATCAATATGGAGCAACCGACTCGCAGAAATCTACTATTGACAGCCTAAGACAACAATATTGGAAAGATGAACATAATGCCGGACTACAGGCATCAGAAAAAGAAACTGCTGAATATGAACGTGCAGCTACTCACTTTTCAAATGCAATAATCTTGCGGGAAGAGGCAATCAGTTCGTACCAGAATCTTGCCATCGCACAATTTAATCAGGGTAAAATTGAAGAAGCTATAGAGAGTTTATTATCTGCATTAAATTATACCGAAGATCCACCTGTCTCTATTTATGAAAACCTTGGATATCTTCATCTTGAAAAAGGAGATGCTGAGGAAGCCACTCATTACTACGAATTGGCAAATAAAAATCTGGAAGAAGACCTGAATGTTACGTTTGGACTGGTGAACGCCTATATCGCTGCTGGAAATAGTGAACAAGCCGTAAAATTTTTAGAGCCATTGATAAAAAATAATCCACAAAACGCGAATCTTCGTAATGTGTATGGCACCCAGCTTTATAACATCACCGCTGAGATAGTGGATGATTTGAAATCTGCCTATAGGAATAATGATTCCGTTTTAGTTGATCAGATTAAAATTGAAGCGGAAGGCATGGGTGAACAGGCTGAAAATCAACTGGTTGAAGCATACAAAAGAGACACTTTAAATACTGAATATCTCGAAAGCCTTGCCGTTTTTTATAATAATTTAGGCGGCCAATATTTTTCTCTGCTTGATGTTGCCTTTGAAAATGACAAAGAGGAACTAAACAACAAAGCCCTTTCGTTGATTGATTTTTCCATCGAGTATTATTTTAAGCTGGTAGAGGCTGAACCCAGCAATCAGGAGTATAATTCAAAGCTTGATGGGCTTAAAAATTTAAAACAAAACCGAACCATACCCGACTGATATTTATATGCGCTTCAACACCAAAACTATTCATGCCGGCCAGCACCCAGAGGAAACTTCGGGTGCGGTGATGCCTCCCATTTTTCAAACTTCAACCTACGCACAAGAAGCACCCAATAAGCATAAAGGTTATGATTATGCTCGTGTTGGGAACCCTACCCGTACCGCACTCGAAAAAATGATTGCCGGCTTGGAAAGTGCCGAGGAGGCTGCATGTTTCGCCAGCGGTGTTGCAGCAATGGATGCTTTGATGAAAATGTTACGCCCTGGAGACCATGTGATCACTACCAATGATTTATATGGAGGTTCCTACAGGTTATTTACTACCGTTTTTGAACCTTATGGAATCTCGTTTAGTTTTGTAGACATGACGGATTTAGATCAGGTTAAAAAAGCCGTTACTCCACAAACAAAGCTAATGTGGATTGAAACACCTACCAACCCCCTGCTTCGCATTGTAGATATCCGGGCTTTGGCAAAAATCGCTAAACCTTCCGGAATCCTCACAGTTGTTGATAACACATTCGCGTCTCCATATTTACAAAGGCCTTTGGAGCTTGGGGCAGACGCCGTATTGCATTCTGCTACAAAATATTTAGCCGGCCACTCGGATGTTATTCATGGAGCCGTTGCAAGTTCCAATAAAAAAATTATGGAGAATCTCCGGTTTCAAACTAAAACGTCTGGAGCTGTTCCCGGGCCTATGGATTGTTACCTTACACTTCGTGGAATAAAAACACTTCATATTCGCGTTCAAAGATCGGTTGATAACGCAAAAAAAATTGCCGCTTTCCTTGAAGATCATCCCAAAGTAGAATCGGTAATTTATCCCGGTTTAAGTTCTCATCCCCAGCACGAGCTCGCTAAAAAACAGATGAGCGATTTTGGAGCCATGCTTTCTTTTACGCTAAAGGATAATAGTATCGAAGCTGCGGTGAAATTCATGAGCAACACTAAAATTTTTACTTTAGCGGAAAGCTTAGGCGGGGTAGAATCCTTGATTAGTCATCCCACCTCTATGACTCATGGTTCTATCCCAAAAGACATTAGAGAAAAGGCAGGACTTCAAGATTCATTGATCCGGATTTCGGTGGGAATTGAAGATGAGGAAGATCTTATCGAAGACTTAAAACAGGCATTTTAACACAAACCTCCTGTTCAATTTTCGTATCTTTAGCTCGTTAGAAAAGCGCTTACAAATTCAAATCTTATCATTTATCTAAGTCTATGAAAGAAGTAGTAATAGTTGCGGCCAAAAGAACTCCATTAGGTGCATTTGGTGGCAATCTTTCATCCTTTACAGCACCTGAACTTGGTGCCGCCGCCATTCTTGAAACCATCAAAACCGCAGGCATCAAAGCTGACTCTGTGCAGGAAGTGGTAATGGGAAATGTGTTGAGCGCTGGCATTGGACAGGCACCGGCAAGACAAGCGGCTTTAAAAGCCGGACTTTCAGATAAAACTCCTTCAACTACCGTAAATAAAGTATGCGCTTCCGGTATGAAAGCTATTATGATAGCTGCGGATCAGATTCGTTTGGGCGAGGCCGACATAATTGTAGCCGGGGGAATGGAAAGCATGAGTAATGTTCCTTACTATTTGCCAAATCAACGATTCGGAACAAAATTTGGCCATTCAGAAACTAAAGACGGCATTATTCAGGATGGGCTTTGGGATGTATATAACAATTTCCTGATGGGAAACGCGGCTGAATTATGCGCTAAAGAGTGCAATATTTCACGCCAACAACAAGATGAATATGCGGTAACTTCCTACAAACGTGCTATTGAGGCTTTCGAAAAAGGATATTTTGATGATGAAATCATCAAGATGAAAGTTAAAGACCGAAAGGGCAATGTTACTGAAGTTATAAAAGACGAAGAGCTTGAAAAAGTCCGGTTCGAAAAGTTTGACTCGCTCCGGCCGGTTTTTGAAAAAGAAGGAACCGTAACCGCAGCAAATGCCTCAAGCATCAATGATGGTGCCGCTGCTGTACTTTTAATGAGTGCGGATAAAGCCAAAGAATTAGGCCTTACTCCTCTTGCAAAAATAATCAGCCACGCAAGTGCGGCTAAAGCTCCGGAATGGTTTACAACCGCCCCTGCCGACGCTATCCCCATTGCATTGAAAAGAGCCGGACTAAGTACTAATGATATCGACCTTTTTGAAATCAACGAAGCTTTTTCAGTTGTATCACTTATCAATAATCAACTTTTAGAGCTGGATCCATTAAAAGTGAATATTAATGGGGGAGCAGTAAGTATTGGACATCCTCTCGGGTGTTCTGGTGCCCGAATTATTGTTACACTCATTCATGCCCTGAAAAGAACCAATGGCACCTATGGCTGTGCAGGCATTTGTAACGGCGGTGGCGGTGCTTCTGCTTTTGTTCTTCAAATGCTTTAAAATTTTCTACAGGAAAATTTCCAAATATGCTCTTTTTTTGTTGACATTTCTTTTCCACCGACCTATTATATGGTTCGACCTGAAACAAAAAAAACGAGTATAGAGCAACAACGTTACGATTTCTCCAACTAAAGCGATAAACTCAATAGCACCAGCTATTACTTATCTTATAACAGGTCAACTTAAAAATTCTATTCCTATAGATACATTGTTACAAAATTAGAAGCGTTTGTACAGCGCATATGTTCAATTATTAAGTTAACATGGTATCCAGGCTACTTTATCTTAGTGGTCTGCTTTGCATATTGATTGCCTCGGAGGTACAAGCTCAGCAATTCAAAGTAATAGCAGAAACTGAATCTTTCAGAGATTATGAGCTTATCAATGATAAGCTTTCCATACTTTCTCCGTATGAGATTACGGTGCCGGTTCTGAATGGCAACCCCCGCTATCAGGTATTAGAGCAATCTGTGGTTGATTCAAATACTCCCATCACTCCCGAAAGAGCTGCTGTTATGGCTTTGTCTGATTTGGACGCCCCGCTTATTCATGTCTCAGAACCCGCAAATAATCGTGGCCGGCTAACCAGTTCATTGAGTATAAATATTGTTCGGGCAGATGGAAGCAAATCAAAAGTACTCAGAAAGTTAAGATTGCGGGTTTATAAAGAAGGCGACAGAACCACTTTCGCATCTGCTACAAAAGTAATTAATACGGAACATCCCCTTTCTTCAGGAACCTGGTATAAAATTCCTATTGAAAAAGACGGAATCTACTCACTGAATTCAGAATATCTTTCTAACCTGGGGATAGATATAAACTCCATAGACCCACGCAATATTCAGCTTTGGGGAACAGATGGTTATCAGTTACCGGAGGCGAATAGTGAGGCACGATCACAATTCACACAAATCCCGATAATTGTTCAGGGTGAAAATGACGGCAACTTTAATGCCAGTGACCGGGTGCTTTTTTATGGAAACAGCCCTCATAAAGTTGAAAGAGACAGCATTAACTTCACACATCACATTCACCCTTACAGTAACCAAAAATTTGTATTTCTTACAGTTGCCCAGGAAAATGGCGCTCGTCTGTCTCCGGTAAATAATAACTTGTCTCCGTCCAGAACCATTACTTCATTCAGAGATTTCATCTGGAAAGATGAAGAGCGATATAAAGTGGAAGAAAAAATTAAGTCTGGGCGTTTTTGGTTAGGCCAACGTTTTGAGGCTTCCAGTAATGGTACAATGGTAAATGTTTTGCAGGATACTTTACCTGGACTCTCTCAAAATCCTGAGATACAAGTTAGCGGGAGATTCGTTAGCCGTTCAGAACGTTCAACTTCATTCGATTTTCAACTGAATGACATAGAGGTCACTTCAATTTCAATACCGGCAATTGCAAAGTACATCAGCAGTACAGGCAGTGCCGGTAATGCTCGTACTTTTAATTCAACGGTAAATCCTGTAGTTCAGAACGGCATCATTGAATTAGGCGCCCGTTTCAATCATAATGAATCAAATTCTACCGGGTTTGTAGACTACATTCGTATAACTGTTGACAGAGCTTTGGTTGCTAAAAATAACCGCCTGTATTTTTATTCTCCTGCTGATGGAGCATCAAATGAAATAGCACAGTATCAAATTTCGGGTTTCTCTCAAGAACCTGTTGTTATGGATGTAACTGAAGTCACTAATCCAAAATTACTATCTACTGCGAATTCAGGCTCAACATACAATGTGAACTATTTCTCAGGAAATGACTTACAGATTATCGCTCAGTCAAACTTCTACATACCGGGCGAAGGCGAGCAAATTCAAACACCAAATTTGCATGGAATCTCAGGCTATCCTGATTACATTATTGTAACCACTGATGTTTTTCGATCCTCCGCTGAGGAACTTGCCGCGTACCGAGCCGAAATGGATGGCTTGACTCCCGTAATCGTCACACAAGATCAGATTCTCAACGAATTTTCTGGTGGGGCGGTAGATCCTTCTGCGATTCGGGATTATGTGAAGTTTCTGTATGACCGGGCAATAGCTGCCGACCAGCCTTTGCCAAAGTATCTGCTGCTTTTTGGAGACACCACTTTCGACTATAAAAACATTATAACCAACGGTCTTTCAAACTACATTGTCACTTATCAAAGTGAAGAATCTCTTCACCGAATTTCTTCTTATGCCACAGATGATTTTTTTGGGTTTTTGGATGATCACGAAGGTGCACTCGGAACGGGTTCAACCGGTAGTTCTGAATTAGTTGATATAGGCGTTGGGCGAATTCCATCCCAAACAACAGAAGAAGCAGCCATAGCCGTTCAGAAAATCAAGAGTTACGAGAATCCCGAAAATACCGGGCTGTGGCAAAATCTTTTCACTTTTGCGGCAGATGATGATTTTCCTGAAGTAGAAACTAATCGTGACTTACATACCCTAAACGCGGATGAGACGGCGAACAGAATGAATATTATAGAACCTGGAATCAGGCTTAATAAGGTTTATGAGTTCGCATATCCGGAAGAAATCACCAGTTCGGGACGTCGAATTCCCGGTGCTACAGAAGAGTTCATGAATTCGCTAAATAATGGAACGTTAGTTCTCAATTATTCCGGCCACGGAAATGAACAAACTCTTTCAGACGAAGAGCTGTTCAATTCATCCTTTATTCCAAATCTTACCAACAAAGATAAATTATCGGTACTTGTTACCGCTACTTGTCAGTTTGGGCGGTACGATGATATTGACGAGCAATCGGGAGCTGAAAAACTTTTCTTTGCTGAAAACGGCGGAGTTGTCGCCGCATTCACAACCACCCGTGTCGTTTTTACCGGTTCAGGAGTTACAGCAACTAATAATTTTGGATTGAATGTTGCCCTTTCGCAGCAGATGCTTGAGCGAAATACAGATGGCAGCCCAATTAGAATGGGAGATATTTACCGAAATACCAAAAATGCTACTATTGGTAGTTCTCTGATTGTGTCTTCACGAAACAGCAAAAAATTTATACTAATTGGAGACCCCGCAAGCAGATTTCGTTTACCAGAAAATCAGGCTGCTCTCGAAACTCTAAATGGTTACACAGAAGCCGGTGAAGACACCACTCTTACCATCCGGGCTTTAGATCAGGTAACGTTAACCGGCCAAATTTCCGGGCCCGACAACAGCCCTCTAACTGATTACTCCGGTGAGGCTTCCATCACAGTATTGGATGCACCAAGAATTGTAAGTTTACCTATGACACGAAATTGGGTAGCCGAAGGCCGTTGCTATATGAGAAATCGTGACTCCATAGATGATTGCAGTTACGAAGTAGAAAACGATGTGCTTTTTAAAGGGAAGGCGGCGGTGAATAACGGTACTTTTATGTCAACTTTTATTGTACCGAAAGACATCAGCTTTTCTTCAGGAACAGGCCGCATCATTTTCTTTGCGGATGCCGCTGGGAATTCCGCAGGCGGTTCATTTGCTAAAATAAATTTCTCGGGAATCAATCCCGATGCGGTTAATGATGGAAACGGGCCGAAGCTGAACGTATTCCTAAACGATGAACGATTTGTAAACGGGAGCCTGGTAAACGGTTCTCCAAATTTAATAATAGAGCTTGAGGATCAATCAGGCATTAACACTACAGGAACAGGAGTTGGACATGAAATAATTGCTACTATCGATACAAAGCCACAAAAATCCATAGTCCTCAACGATTTTTATGAGGGCAGTTTAAACGATTACACGCGGGGGCGTATCGAGTACCCTCTGGATCAACTTCCGGAAGGTAGCTATACCCTTAAAGTTCGAGCGTGGGATGTGCATAATAACCCTTCAGAGCAAGAGATTTTCTTTGAAGTGGCATCGGAGGAAAATTTAAGCATCAGAAGTGTTTATAATTATCCCAACCCGATGAATAATGCCACCAAATTCACTTTCGAACATAACCAACCGGGAAATCCACTTGATGTTTCAGTACGCATCTTTACACTTAGTGGAAAGCCCGTTCAACACCTTAAAGAAGAACTCATAACTACAAGCTCTTATGCCAGTATTTCATGGGATGGCCGTGACCGGGATTATGATCGCCTGGGTAACGGTACTTATATTTATGTGCTTCGGGTTACAACAAATACCTCCGAAGGACGAGAAACAGCAGAGCAAATCGAAAAGCTCGTAATTATCAGGTAACCCGATAATAATTCAACTTGAATCTCTTATATTCAACATAGCTAATACAGACAGTTTATGAAACGTACAATATCTACAATAGCGGCGGGATTGTTTTTCCTTTTCCCAGCCATATCAAATGCACAGGTTGCCATCACAGCGGTACCCTTTCTACAAATAGAACCGGATTCGCGCGGTGCCGGCATGGGAAATACCGGTGTAGCCATTGCAGATAATGCATCGGCGCTATTTTGGAACCCCGCCGGTTTGGCTTTCCAAAAAGGAAACCAAGCCAGCATTACCCACTCAAACTGGCTGCCCAATTTTCAGGTAACCGACCTTTTCTACGACTACGTTGTAGGGAAGTATTACGTGGAAGGAATTGGCACCATTGGCGCTCATCTTACCTTTTTAAATTTGGGTGAACAAGCTCAAACAGCTGAAGACGGGCCAGAAGTAATTTCCCGTTTCAATAGTTATGAGATTGCCTTGGGGGGGTCTTATGGCTTTAATGTGAGTAAGAATTTAGCCCTTGGAACCAGCTTACGGTTAATCTACTCCAGTTTAGCAAGTGGCGTAAGTGGCCCCGGAATTAGCGCTCAAAAGGTGAATCCCGGAACAAGTGTGGGATTAGACCTGTCATTCCTGTACAAAACCGATGTTTTTGATTTAGGTGGAAGAGACGCCAGCTTCAGTGTTGGTAGCAATCTTTCTAATATTGGCCCTGGAATTCAGTACACCGATAATGCCCAAAAAGATCCCCTGCCAACAATCCTTCGTTTTGGCTGGGCTTTTGATATCGAGCTGGATGAGCATAATAAACTTACTATTGCCAACGATATTTCAAAGGTAATGGCCCGCAAAAAACAAGAATTCGGTACCAATCCCGATGGCTCAGCCGATACAACTTATATAGCCGCAGGGCCGTTGGAAGCCATTTTTAATTCTTGGGATAGTTTCGAACGTTTTGATGGAAGTAAGACCGTAAATCTCGGACTCATGCAGCAATTCATGATTGGAGCCGGTATTGAGTACTGGTATGCGAACCAGTTTGCGCTCCGTGGTGGTTATTACTATGAAGATCCTAACAACGGAGATCGTGAATATATCACCTTTGGTGCAGGAATCAGGTACAATTTCCTTGGGGTTGATTTCAGCTATATAAAAACACTTGAGTCGGAACACCCGCTCGCGAACACCTTAAGATTTAGTTTGCTTCTGGATTTTTAAATCATGTACAATTTGAAGTACTTCATGAAAAGCATGTTATTCATTAGCATGCTTTTTACTTATTGGGAACAGGATTTAGCCGCTCAGGATATTAAAATCCAGCGTTCTCATGCTATTGCTGAAATTTCCCCACAACACAATCAACAACCTGCTACAGGTACTTTAAATATTGTCGCTATTATGGTTGAATTTCAACCTGATGATAACCGGCTAACTTCAGGTACAGGAATTTTTGGGGAAGGCGGTTTACCTTACCTCGAAAATCAGCCTGATTTCAAGATTGAACCTCTTCCCCATAATCAAAGCTACTTCGAGTCTCATCTCGAATTCGCTAAAAATTACTACGAAAAAGCTTCAGACAATCAACTTACAATAGATTACCGCGTGCTGCCTGATGTGTATCGCCTCCCAAAAAAGATGGAGGAATATTCCCCAACCGGCGAAACCTTCACAAATGAGAAAATAGCAGAACTCTCCCGCGATGCATGGCAACAAGTGGAAGATAACGGCGGATTTGATGCCACTGGACTCGATTCTGAAACTACGGCTTTTGTTATTTTTCATGCCGGAATTGGCCGAGATATTGAATTAACCGGCACAAATCTGGACATCACCCCTTATGATATTCCATCTATTTATCTACGAAAAGATGATATCCGGGATCTAACGGGAGATCCCTCTTTTGATGGCTTTCCCGTCAATAATGGCACCTTTCGAATTACAAACTCTATGATTCTTCCTCGCACACAATCGCGCCGGGGATTGGATATTCAGGATAACGAATTTGTATTCCCGCTCTCTATCAACGGACTTGTAATTGCCTCGATAGGCAGCCACTTGGGTCTTCCCGATCTTTTCAATACCGAAACCGGAGATCCCGCAATTGGAAGATTTGGTTTGATGGATGGCGCCGGGTTCTTTTCCTACAATGGACTTCTGCCTCCTGAACCATCCGCGTGGGAAAAAATTTACCTCGGTTGGGAAAACCCTACTTTAATAGACGCCAACACAACCGGCGACATTTCTTTGCCAGCCGGTTCATTGAATCAGCCAAACAGTATTGCCAAAGTTGAGCTTTCTTCTTCTGAATATTTTTTGATTGAAAACCGGCATCGCGATCCAGATAATTCAGGCATCACCATCACAATAAGAAAACCAGATGGAAGCGAAGTTCAGCAGACTTTTACCAATAATGATGAAGAGTTCGTTTTTCAGGAAGCGGATTTTGATACATTGCTTGAAGCCGGTGCATTTGTAAATGCCGACAATTTCGATTTCAGTTTGCCCGGCGGGTTGGATGTGGGAGAGGATGAGGAAGAAGGCACTGAAGATGATCGTTACTTGAATGGCGGAATTTTGATTTGGCATATTGATGAAGCCATGATTCAGTCTCAGCTGCAAGCCGGAAGAGTAAATGCCGACCGGAATCGTCGAGGTATTGACCTGGAAGAAGCCGATGGAGCACAAGATATTGGCCCTGGAATTCCCGGTGCTATTGATAACAGTGCAGCCTTCGGTACAGCCTTTGATTATTGGTGGAGCGGAAATAATTATCGGGTAATTGCAGAATCAGGAAGAGAGACGCAGTTGTACCAAAACCGTTTTGGTGCAGATACCCAGCCGGATAACAAAAGTAATTCAGGTGCTCCTTCTTTTTTCGAGCTTTATGATTTTTCGGATAACCTGCCGGAAGCCACCTTTCGTATTCAGTCTATAGAACCATCTGAGGATATTTTTACCTCCAAATTTTCTGTTCAACTCGATTCCAGCTTAAACTATTTCACCACAAAAGATTTTTACTACGATTATTACCCGCTTTCACTCTCCGTTTATGAGACAGCTACAGATACTTTTCTAATTGTGCCAGCCAATGGTTCGGTAATAGCTGTTGATATTTCTGAACCGGAGAATCACTATCAGATCACTAACTACTCCGTTCAGCAACCTTTTATTGGCGATGAATTGATTCTTGCAGAAAAACCCGGCACTGATGAAGAAATCCAGATCTCATCATTTAGCTGGGACTCTAACACCTCCGATTTTACCACCAACTGGACGAACACCCTTCCCCGAAATAAAGGTTTTATCAGTTCTCAGAATGGTGATACTTTGCATGCGGATTTTACTACAGAAGGAATTCTTAGCGAAAATGGTAACAGTATAACTTTAGGCACTTTGCCTTTTCAACGATCTGAAATCGTTAATTCAGCTTACTCAACAGCTCTCGAATCTATTGTGGTTTTTAGTGGAAATTCAGCTCCCGAAGACTTCATCCCCGAAAACCAGACAAACCGGCTGTTTACCGGGCTGCTCCACTTAGGAAATCGTTTTTTATTTTATGTTTTTGAAGAAAACCGTTTCTCAATCATCGATCCCCAAGAAGATTCTCCTGTAGTTTTGTTTGAGGAAACCGAAGCCGAATGGCCTGCCATTTTAGATGACGCTTCGATTCTCCGAGTAGATAAAACAGGAAATCAAATTGTGGGGGAAAATCGTCTTGGGGGCATCACAGATTTCACACCAATACCAGCTCCAGATGGCGTTCGGTTTATTGGCACTCCTTTGTATGCTGATCTCTTGAATTCCGGAAATAGTTATGCCGCATTAGTAGTAGGTCAGGATAGTCTTTCCAAGAATATTTACGCTTATGACTCGGAAGGTAATCCCGTTGAAGGATTTCCGTTATACGTGGGAAGAGCAATAAGCAGCACTACACAACCCATTCATCCCATAATTTTTGATGGTACGCTCTACGCGGTAAGTCATAAAGGCACGGTGAAAGCCTGGAACTTAACACAGGTTACCGACGCAAAATGGAGCAGCAGATATGGAAATACTATCTTCAATAAAGTAACTGCCCGTGTTAGTGAGACTTCACCTGATACAAATCTCAGCTTTGGAATTCTGAATGACACGGAAACCTACAACTGGCCTAATCCCGCAAACGAGGTTACGAATATCCGTTTCGAGATCGCTCCGCCAGGCGGAACTGTAGAAGTTAGAATAATTACGATGAGCGGGCGTATTCTCTTTGAAAAGAAGGTGCAAAGTTCGGGTGGATTCCCCCAGGAAATCCAGGTTGAAACCTCAAATTGGGGCAGTGGCGGATATGTCGCCCTTATAAAAGCTACGGTGGATGGCGCTACAGAAACAAAACTCGTTAAAATTGGAGTGGTTCATTAATGAAGTTTTTCAGTTACATATTTCTCGTTTTGATGATGTTTTGTCCATTGTTGGTGAATGCGCAAACCGATCCAACTTTTTACGATTATCCTCAAAATCATCTGGACTGGTATACGATTGAAAGCGAGCATTTCCTGATTCATTTTCAAGAAGGGAACAGCCGTTCTGCGCAGGTAACTTCTCGCATTGCCGAAGAAGTTTATAAGCCAATCAACGATCTCTATCAGTATCAACCGGATGGAAAAGTGAGCATTGTGCTCAAAGACCGTGAGGATTATTCGAACGGCGCCGCCTACTTTTTCGACAACAAAATTGATATTTGGCTACCGGCTCTCGACACTCCATTGCGCGGAACGCATAATTGGCTTCGCGGGGTAATTGCGCATGAATACACGCACATTGTTCAAATTCAGAAAGGGATGAAAAGAAGCCGAAAAATTCCAGCTTTTTACCTGCAAATTTTATCTTATGAGGATGTGCGGCGGCCGGATGTTTTATATGGTTTCCCAAACGGAATTGTGACACTCCCCTTTGCAACGGTAAACATTCCGGCATGGCTTGCCGAAGGAACCGCTCAGTTTCAAACTTCGGGGCTATTATATGATACCTGGGATGCACATCGTGATATGGTGCTGCGAACAAGAATCCTTTCCGACACCTATTTTTCTCTGGATGAAATGGGAACCTTCTCCTCAAAAAGCAGCATTGAGCGTGAAACGGTATATAACCAGGGATATGCTTTTGTCATCTATCTTGCCGATACTTTTGGAGAAGAAATTCTGCGGGAAATCACCGAAGCTTTAGGAACAAAAGGAGTGCATAATGTCGCGGATGCCATTGAAGTAGCTACCGAAATTCCCGGTAAAGATGTCTTTGAAAACTGGATTACCGAGCGAAAAGCATTTTATAAAACAGCGATGGAAAGCATCACCCCAACAAAAGCAGAAACTGAAGAAAAGTCCGGATTTTTTAATTTTTATCCCAAGTTTTCCCCGGATGGAACCAAGCTTGCTTACTTGTCTAATAAAGGATTCGATTTTGGTTTGCTTTCGCTTTATTTGGTTGATGATAATGGAGAAGTAGAAATCGCCCAAGTTGATGATAAAATATTCAACGAACCCAGCAATCACGCGGATGCTCTCAAACCATTAATCAGTTTTCTGGCTACCTCCTATTCTTTTTCGCCAGATGGAAATAAAATTGCCTACTCCATCAACAAGAAAAATAAGTATGGAGAATCGTACCGGGATATTTTTATGTATGATATTGAGTCGAAAAAAAGCGAGCGCCTGACTAACAGCGCGCGGATAGAATCTCCCAAGTGGAATAATACAGGGGACAAAATTGCAGCCGTTCAATACGAAAAAGGAACTCAAAACCTGGTTCTGCTATTTCCAAATCATCCCGACTCAGTTAAAAAACTAACAGACAATCAGGACAGCGAAACGGTTTTCACACCTGAGTGGAACTCTGATGACACAAAAATTTATTTTGCCACAGCTTCCAGTTCAAACCGGAATATTCATGTGTATGATGTGAATACAGAGGCTGTAACTGCTGTACTTGAAGATCAATATGTTGATTTTCGCGATCCCCATTTGAGCGACGATGGCCAGTATTTATACTACTCTTCAAATCCTGACGGCATTTTTAACATCTACAGAGAGCAGCTTTCGGGCGGAGTACAACAGAAGTTGACAAGCGTGGTGGGCGGAGCTTTTATGCCGCATTTGAACAAAGACAATGCGCTTTACTTTTCTGAATTTGAAGCCAGCGGATATAAAATAAAATCTGCAGGAATTAACGAGCTACTCTCTTCCAGCGAGATGGGATTTTACGATCCACCTTTCCCCGACGACCTGATGGAACCCACCAAAGATTTCAAGTACATCCAATCGCTCAATGAATTCGACGACAAAGATATCGATCCCTTTTCCGATGATGTAATCGCCATAGCAGATACCGGAAATTATGCGTTTCAATTGCTTTCTTTAGCTCCAAACACGGAAAGAACCTTCCGTAAATACGAAGATACTTATTCGGGTTTTAGCTTTTTCCCTTTGCTCCGTTTTGACAATTATTCCAAACCAAATGGTAATAATGGGACTCTTATTAAGAACAGAAAGTTTGGAAGTTTGGGTAAAAACTTGCTTCGTGATATGAAGCCCGGAGTGTATTTTTCATCCCGGGATGTGATAGACAAGCTCAGCATTTTTGGCGGAGTGATGGTAGGCGTTGCATCTCAACCAGCGGAAAGTATTGGTGGGTTTTTCCGTCCCGACCGGCTCTTAGGCCTCGACAGAGACGCTTTTATGATTGTTGAACATCGTGGACTTCCGTTCATAAAAAGAAGCTGGTCTCCCACCGTTGCCCTCGAAGTCTATAACCTCCGAAGAAATGTTGCAGACGGTCTTTCCATCGAAGAATTTCCCTGTACTTCTTGTCTTCCAGACACAGTAACCACCGATATCGCGTATGATATTTGGGAAGCGGGTTTATTTCTAAGAAGTAAGTTAAGCCGCAGAAGTTTGCTGGAAATTGGAATCGGTTACAGCCCTTATACCGTCTCTACCGACAATTTTTATTCTCGCGAGCTAAAGCAACAAGTCAGCGGGTCATCCTCTCAATATTTCCGGGGAACCACGTTTTCCACCTCATACACTTTCGATTATTACCAGTTTTCCAACGACGCGGATATCGCCCCTATCGGGATGAAAGGATATTTGCGTTATCAATATCAGCCGTCGAAGTTACTTGAAGAATACGAAATTAAGGATGGTTCGCTTCTGCCCGTCTATAAGAACTCGAATAATCATTCCACGGAGTTGCATCTTCGTTATGGATTTAACGCATTTTCGAATCAGGCTTTCCAGGCACGGGTGCGGGGTTTTCATTACTTCAAAAACCCCAACGATTCTTTTTATGCAGATTATATCGGAGGATTCTTAGGCATGAGAAGCTATCCGTTTTTCGCTCTTGGTGGCAGCACTACAGCTTTCGCCAGTTTCTCATGGTTTACTCCCATCGTTAAAAATATTACCAAACAAGTAGGGCCGTACACCATCGATAAATTATATGCCCGTTTCTTTTTTGAAACCGGAAATGGCTGGAAAAGCCCTTATGATACCGGAGATAAACTGAAATCTGGTGTTGGCGCAGAACTACGGCTCGCTCTTAACGGGTATTACCTGTTTCCACTCAAGCTCTTTGTGAGCACCGCATATGGATTTGATCGATTTTCGCTTACTTTGCCTGATGATTTTGTGACAGGAACCGATAACAATCGCGTTACTTACGGGCGCGAATTCCTGTTTCACTTCGGTTTAACGTTCGATTTTGACCTGCTATGAGAGCTCTAACCTTTTTTATTTTTATTTGGGGATGTCTCGGCAACACCGCTCACTCACAGTCGGTGTTAAATTTTACCGGAGATATTTTCAAAAATGAAGCTAAAGAATCTGAAATCCCTCCTCTTCACATTTCGGACTTCACGTTGCAGAATAATCTTTCCTCAAACTCTTTTTTAGACCTTCCACGAACTAAACCAGGGATAGCTTTTCTTTCTTCAGCGATTATTCCCGGAACGGGTCAGGCTGCTAATGGAAAATGGGTACGGGCGGGAATTTATTTTACCGCAGAAGTTGTGGGAATAATTTATCACCTCGACAGGAATGCCAAAGCCCGAAGGCAGGAAAGATCTTACGAGAATTTCACCCATCAAAACTGGAGCGTTCTTGCGTATTCACAATGGTTAGTTCAATATTCAAGGCAGTACAATCTTGACAATAACTGGGAACTTCTTGAAGCTCAGATTGCCGGGCAAAATCCGGATTTCACAAATACCACAAACGATTGGAGTAAAGTGGATATCAATCTTCTGCACTCAATCGAGAATCGAACTCACTTTATTTTTAATGATCCACAAGGTTGTCAGCCTGATAATTGCAGACGGGCGAGCGAATTTTCTCACGAGCTACCCAAGTATGGCTCACAGCAATTTTACGAACTAATAAGTAAATATTATCAGTACCAGCCCGGGTGGAGAGATTGGCACGCGGCCATCACCATGAATAATAATCAAAACCAGGATTTATACCGGTATATGTGGAATGGGCAAGATCAGCCGTTCAATTTATTTTACCAGGGAAGAGACCGTGCCGAAGAGTTTAACGACAACTATCGTGTTGCGGGGAACATACTTAAGCTGTTGTTAGTAAATCATGTTGTATCGGCTTTTGACGCGCTTTTTACGGTACAGCTAAAAAACAGCCGAATTCAAACAGATACCAACTTGCTGAGGCTTGAGCAATTTTCTGTAAGCTGGCACTTTTAACATCCTTCTATATACTGTATTTTTCCCTCATGCTAAATTTCCTTACAAATAAATATTTATATATAAGCCTATTCGGTATTCTTCTGTTCGGGGTTGTTGTAATTCTTGTGGTAGATAAAATAATTATGCCCAGTTATACGAATTATAATGAAGGCATAACTGTGCCCGATGTCACACGAATTTCCCTCGAAGAAGCGCAATCTTTGCTTACTACCTATGGGCTCAGGCACGAAGTTGCCGAGCGAAGAGCCAATTCCGCTTTCCCCGCAGATTATGTTATTGATCAAAGCCCGGCATCTACACAAATCGTAAAACCGGATCGTAAAATTTATTTAACGGTTAACACTGCTATAAAACCACAAGTTGAGGTTCCTGGGGTTGTGAATCTTTCCTATAGAAATGCGGAAATACAGCTCCAGAATTATGGCCTTGAAGTTGGTTCCACAAGCTATGAGTCTTCAAGATTTAAGAATGTGATTTTGAGACAATCTGTAGCTAAAGGTACTGTTGTAGAAAAAGGTACTTCCATTGATCTTATTATAAGTGATGGTTTGGGAGATAAAATTGTGGAAGTTCCTGAAATTATAGGATTTCGACTACCTGATGCTCAGCGCAGATTAAGTGAAGCAGGGTTCAGAGTAGGAGAAATAGAGTTTAAGCCAACACGAAATGTAGCACCAAATACCGTACTCGATTTCTCACCAAAACAAAAAGAGCTTCGGGAAGGAGAAACGCTCACTTTGGTCATTTCAGAACGCTTTGACGCTATTGAACAAACCGAAGGAGGTGCGGTAATCGTAGACTCAACCGATACTAACGGAACAGCGCCTCCAGATTCTGTTAATGACCAGTCAAATAACCAAAATTAAATGAATTTCGAGCTTCCTGTTCTTGCACCATCCATTCTCGCAGCAGATTTCACACAACTTGGTAAAAATATTGAAGATTGTATAAAAGGCGGCGTATCCTGGATTCACTGTGATATTATGGATGGCCATTTTGTGCCTAACATCAGTTATGGCCCGGGAATTGTAAAAGCGGCAAAGAAAGCAGCACCCGAAGCTTTCTTTGATGTTCATTTAATGATTGAAAATCCCGATGAGTACGTTGAAAAATTTGTGGAAGCCGGTGCAGATCTCATTTCCGTGCACTATGAAACGTGTCCGCATTTGCACCGATCTATTCAAAACATCAAAAAGTACGGGATAATGGCCGGCGTAGTGGTTAATCCCGCTACTTCTCTGCACAATATTGAGCCTATTCTGGAAGATGTCGATTTAGTGCTGATAATGAGTGTAAATCCCGGTTTTGGAGGGCAGAGCTTTATCGAGAGCAGCTATGAAAAACTTGAACAGCTTGCTACAATGCGAGAAGAAAAAGAGCTCGGTTTTTTAATTGAAGTGGATGGCGGCGTCAGTCTTAAAAACATCAAAAAAGTAGCCAACGCCGGTGCGGATATTCTGGTTGCAGGGAGCAGCGTATTTAGCGCTCAAAATATCACCACTCGTGTAGAAGAACTCAGAGATAAGCTTGGGAATAGCTAATTCCTTCGGATATATTTGAAATTTCTGTTTAAGCTCTAAATTCATTTGCCTGCTTTCACACATTACCAGAGAAACGCTTAACATCATTTCTTCTGTTAAATTCTTATCTTTCATCTAAGAAAAAAATATCAAATATTATTGCCATAGAACACGAAAACACACTCACAGAACAAGTCGTAGAAATTGGAGATACAGATCCGGTTGCCTTATTTGGTTTACACGATCATAATATTCTTGCCTTAGACAGAGCTTTCCCAAATACAAAATTCAACGCCCGTGGCGGAAGGGTAAAATTAACGGGGCCACATGAGGAAGTTCTAACTGCTATTCAGGTGATTGAGGGAATGCTGGAAGTTGCAGAGCGTAAAAAAAGCGTTTCGGAAAGTGATGTAAAAACTCTGATCACTTTAAAAAGCGGAGTGCAAAAAGCAGCTCCCCGCCAGCCCATAACTTTAGCCAATAGCTCTGATGTAATCACTCACACTCATAACGGAGAAGCCGTAGTGGCGAAAACTCCGGGACAAAAACGCATCGTTGAGTCTACCGCAAACCATGATATCGTTTTCGCTATTGGCCCCGCCGGAACCGGAAAAACTTATACCTCCGTTGCTCTGGCTGTTCAGGCCCTGAAAGACCGAAAAGTACGTAAGATTATTCTTGCCCGCCCAGCCGTTGAAGCCGGTGAAAATTTGGGATTCCTCCCGGGAGACCTTAAAGAGAAAATCGATCCCTACCTTCGCCCTCTTTACGATGCACTTGAAGACATGATTGATCAGGACCGGCTGGAACTGCATCTCGCCAAGAATGTAATCGAAATTGCTCCGCTTGCTTACATGCGTGGACGAACCCTGAACAACGCTTTTGTAATTTTGGATGAAGCTCAAAATGCAACCAATACACAAATGAAGATGTTTTTAACCCGTATTGGATTTAACAGCCGGGCGATTATTACCGGAGATGTAACACAAACTGATCTTCCCAAAAAGCAGGAATCGGGGTTAATTTCCATCCCAAAAATTCTCAAGGATATTGACGGTATTGATTTTGTTTATTTAGGTGAAGAAGATGTGGTTCGGCACAAACTGGTGCGGGATATCATCAAAGCCTACGAGAAATTTGAAACAGATAATGCAGGTACAAAGTAAAAAAGAGGCAAAGTATTATTAATAAGCTAACCAACTCTGTAACCTGTAACTCTTACAAGAATGATAAAAACACATCGTGATTTACTGATTTGGCAAAAGTCCATGGAACTTGTAACAAAGGTTTATTCTGCGGTAGATAGTTTTCCTGATTATGAGAAATTCGGGATTATCTCACAAATCAGGCGTAGTTCAGTTTCAATCCCTGCGAATATTGCAGAAGGATTTGGTAGAAACTCACAAAAAGATTTTAAGCGTTTTCTTCACATTTCGATGGGTTCACTTTTTGAGCTTCAAACTGAACTGGAAGTTTCACATAACCTCGATTATCTGGTTAAACAGCAATTTGAAAATCTTTATGATGACACAAGAGAATTAGAACGTATGCTGAGCAGTTTTATAAAGAAGATGATATGAGGATGAACATTTACTAAATGGATAAAAGTAAATAATTTAATCTCTTTGCATCTCTGTAACTCTGTAACTCTGTAACTTTGCCTCTTTGTAACTCTGTAACCTTATAGAAAAAATGAACACTTTTGCAGCAGCACTTTATGAAGGCACTTTTTCAGTAGGATTGGATAAAAAATTTGTCCGCATTCCAAGAGACGGAAAACCCGCCAAAGGTGCTTTAAAAATTTCCCTCAACCCCGTTTTGATACACACTTCAGAACGTAAATATTTGTTTGATTGCGGCATTGGGGAGTTCGGGGAAGATACCGGCCCAAATGTAATTCGTGAGCACTTAGAAAAATTCGATCTTACCGAATTTGATATCACTGATATCTTTCTCAGCCACTTGCACTATGACCATATCGGGGGATTAGCTCACCGTCAAAATGGATATTGGGAACTCACTTTCCCGGATGCGAAAATCTGGGTTTCAAAAAAAGGTTGGGAAAAAGTAGTAGCTAAAGACGAATATTATGACGAGGAAAAAACTCAATTCATTTCTTTCGTGGAAGCAAAAGCCGACCTCCATTTTCTGAAGGAAGAAGACCAGCCTTACCCGGAAATAACCGTTCGGAAGATAGGAGGACATACAGAATTCCATCAGGTTCTTTTATTTGATGACGGAAATAAAAAGTACATGCAGGCCGGAGATGTGATTGGCACCAAAGCACAGGTAAACCGAAAATTTGCCGCCAAATACGATTTTGATCCCAAAACCAGTCAGGCGCAACGCGAAAAATTAGGTAAACTGGCCTTTGATGAAGGTTATACTATTTTAGCTTATCATGATGACTCGACGCCTATTTTTAAATTAACCAGTTACGATGACAAAACCGGATATCTCACAGAAGACGTTGGCTCCTTTAACCCTGCCTGATTCTGTCTCGGAAATTCACACTTTTTTAGTTGATCAAGGGGTCTCCCCTTCCATAGATTCCGCAATTATTTTAGGATCGGGTTTAGGCGGTTTCGGTGAGCGTATCGAGAATGCCAAAACAATTCCATATTCCCGCATTCCCTTCTTTCCAAAGCCCACAGTTGAAGGCCATTCGGGTGCGCTTATTTTTGGGGATGTTGAAAACAAATCGGTCATAGCATTTTCGGGCAGATTCCATCATTACGAAGGCCATTCTTTTGCCAAAACCGTATTACCGGTACAGCTGGCCAAGGCTTTTGACGTTGAAAAACTCATTATCTCAAACGCCGCAGGTGGAATAAATTTGCGCTACAAAGTTGGGGATTTGATGATTATCGACAGTTTTATAAAGCAGTATATGATGGTTTCGGAGCCTGCCTCCTACAACTGGCGTTCTGATCTTGAACAATCAGCCGAAGAGGTTCAGGAAATTGCTTCCGGTTTAGGGATTGAGACTAAAACCGGCACCTATTTATATGTGAAGGGGCCAAATTACGAATCCAAAGCTGAGATTCACGCCTTCCGAAAAATGGGAGGAGATGCCGTTGGGATGAGTACCGTTCCCGAGCTCATCGAAGCTGCCCGGCTCGAAATAAAAACGGCGGCCGTTTCACTAATCACCAATGCCGCCGCCGGTGTAACCAAAGACAAACTCGATCACGCCGAGGTTAAACGAGCCGGAGAAGAGAAAAAGGAAGTTTTCGCAAGATTGGTAACAGGGTTGATAAGGGAGTTTTAGCTGTCAATTCAGACTTCAACTTCCTCCAACCGAAAGAAACCTCCCAGGATTCATTTGTAAAGCATATCAGAATTTTTCGGGCAAATCCTTCGAGGTTTAGCAGCAAGATTACTAAGACCTGTCAGTTTTTTAAAACCTGACAGGTCTGAAACAAGGTTAAAGTTTTCTCACTGGAAGCTGGAGCTTCTCAGACTGCGTTGCTAAGCCGGAGCTTTGCAACGATGGGGAAATAATTAGTATAATAATTGACTTTCATATATATATATATTAACAGCGTAATTCTAACTAAATAAGAGGTACACAATGAAAAGTAGATTATTCCAATTTCTTGTAGCTATATGTTTTTCTGCTACTTTGATATTTTTTGTTAACATTCAAGTTGAAGCCTATAATCCGCAATCTTGTCACGAAGGTAATCCTTCTCCATGTAATGATATAGGTTGTCCTGATGGAAACGGTTTCGTATGCGGTGCCATGCTCTGCGATGATGATATAGGTACTGAACTTTGCTTGTATAATTAATTATATATGCAAAAACCAATGAAATATAAACGAGTGCTATTTGTAGGAATAACAGTGGTTACAGTCACTGTTATCCTACTTTTTCTTCGAGCACCAGATAGGCAGCCATTAGAAATTAATGAGAATGTTGCCGGAATTATTCCTCAGGAAGCTAATGAGAGAATCTGGGTGAAAGAACCCCTTAAAAAATTGTTTACCGCACCGGTTACGCTGTATGATCCGGGCCCAATGAAATTATTTAATGGCAACCTCTACATAAGTGATATCGGAGACTTACAAATCAAAAAATTATCGTTGGACGGTAAACTTATAAACACAATTGGAAATGGTAGTGGCCGCGGTCCCGGGGAATTAAGTATGCTAACTAATTTTACAAAAGAAAAAAATATTGTATGGATATTTGATCATCGTACACGAACTGTTTCAAAATTTTATGAAAATGGTGAATTTATTGAAAGTTTAATCGTTAAAGCTCCAATAGGTATTATGGCGATGGGAGATAGCCTAATCTTTAAAAATCCTTTATCAGAAACTCCTTTTATTATCTATGGTACGGATGGAATCGAAAAAAGCTCTTTCGGTTCTTTTGTAGCCAATCAAACAGACCACCCTCTTGCCATAGATGGCAAATTCTACAAGAAAGATAAAGATCTATATTACCTTCCATATTATGCAAGTTATCTAATCCGGTTCAATAAAGAACTTACGCCCACCCTTTTACAGTTAATTGACAAAACTTCTTTTCCATCAACAAGTGATGTAAAAAAACCGTCTAGACAGGTACAAATGTTTGCTCCCAACCCTGAAATTAAAATGAGTGATTTAAGCATTGAGGGTGACACTGCATCTGTTTTAAGTCAACATCGTAAAAAGGATCAAATTGAAAAAAGAATAGATCAGTATTTACTTCCTGATGGCTTATATATGAAATCTTTCTCGGTACCTTCCACTACCCAAGAAGCTATTGTTAATGAAGGACGCGTATATACTTTGACAGATACATCTCTTGTAGTTTATAAATTGGAGCTATAGCATGAAGTTTTTAGATTATCTTACTTCTCCTAAAAGCCTAATTGTCAGAAGTACATTTGCCTTAATTCTGCTCCTTCCATTAGTTAGCAAAATTTATGATCCATCTTTTTTCATGGAATATATTGCAATAGCTTTGCATGCCGATTCAGGTATACAGTTATTCGTTACTATTTTATATTCGATTATAGAAGTTATCACAATCATTACCTTGTTATTTCTTAGAAAAGAAAAATGGCCATTTCTGTTAGTTTTCTCAATAACCGGTGTTTTTACTCTTTCACTACTTTATGTTTCAGGTTTAGATTTAGGTGAAACAGCCGGTTGTTTTGGTTCTTTTGTTCAAATACAGTCCATAACCACTAATAATATTATCTACCACGGTTTAATAACACTCTCGTCTTTTCTGATCTGGTTACAACAAAAATAAAGTAGAGCTTATGAACTGCCGATAATCTGCTCCGTGATGCCCTCTGGTGTCTCTGTTTTAAAAACTCTTAATCACCCATAATTGTCACATTTCCTGCTCTCAGAAGCTTTCAGCTTCAAGAGTCTCAGATCCACAAGGCTGTGCCTTGCATTAAGAGTTGTATTTTCATAAATCGTGACCCCCTACCTGGATTACCCCGTAATCTCGGAAAAGTGTTTCAGTTGTGAAAAGAAACCTCCAAGGGTTTTTTAAGGCAAAATGAGCTCTTTCAGAGAAATCCTTGGAGGCTTTAGCCCATTGCCAATGCACCGTTACTGGCGTAAAATAACATCCATATGAATTTTAACAAGGTTCACCAAATCATCCATCAGACGGACTGAAGCCGTCAGATGGATTAAAGCCCTTCTTGAACCTTGTACCTAAAACCTTGCCCCTACTTAAACCTTATACCTAAAACCTTGCCCCTTCTTACAACGGCAAATTATCATGCTTTTTCTTGGGCACGGTATCAACTTTATGCTGGGAGATTTCAAGTGCAGAAATAAGTTTTTTGCGGGTTTCGGATGGCAGGATTACATCGTCAATAAATCCACGTGCGGCGGCTAAATATGGGTGAGCAAAGTTTTCGCTGTACTCGTCTTCCAGTTCTTTTTGTTTGGCTGCGGGATTATCAGCTTTTCCAATTTCTCTTCGGAAAATAATCTCAACCGCACCTTTGGTTCCCATTACGGCAATTTCAGCGGTTGGCCAGGCTACGTTATAATCGGCACGGATGTGTTTTGAATTCATCACGTCATAAGCGCCGCCATATGCTTTTCGGGTGATAACGGTCATCTTTGGAACGGTAGCTTCACAGAAGGCATACAAGAGCTTTGCACCGTGTTTTATGATTCCATTCCACTCCTGATCGGTGCCCGGCAAAAATCCCGGTACATCTTCAAAAACAACCAGTGGAATATTGAAAGCATCACAAAACCGAACAAAACGCGCGCCTTTAAGAGAAGCGTCAATATCTAACACTCCGGCAAGCGAAAGCGGTTGATTGGCTACCACGCCTACGCTTCTTCCGCCAAGTCGCGCGAATCCAACAACAATATTATCAGCATAGTTTTTATGAACCTCGCAAAAAGAATCTTTGTCCATGATTCCAGAAATCACGTCATGAATGTCATAAGGCTTGTTTGGATTTAAAGGAACTAAATCCTCCAACGCTTTTGCTTTGGCAGAATCCGGTTCTTTGGATTCCAGTATGGGTACTTTTTCTTCGCAATTTTGAGGCACGTATTTCATCATCTCCCGGATATCATTCAGGCAAACGGCGTCGTTCGCACTCGAAAAATGTGCTACACCCGATTTCGTGCTATGCGTTGAAGCTCCGCCTAATTCCTCTGAGGTTACCTCCTCGTGTGTCACCGTCTTAACCACATTTGGGCCGGTCACAAACATATAGCTGGTGTTTTCAACCATAAAAATAAAGTCGGTAAGTGCGGGACTATAAACCGCGCCTCCCGCGCAAGGGCCCATAACGGCAGAAATCTGTGGCACAACTCCCGATGCCATACTGTTTCTCCAAAAAACTTCAGCGTATCCGCCCAAAGATGAAACTCCTTCCTGAATACGCGCACCACCGGAATCATTCAACCCGATAATCGGAACACCATTTTTGAGTGCTAAATCCATCACCTTGCAAATTTTCTCGGCATGAGTTTCGGATAAAGATCCGCCAAATACGGTGAAATCCTGACTGAAAACATATACCGGACGCCCGTGAATTTTCCCATGTCCGGTAATTACACCATCACCCAAAAACTGCTGATCTTCTAAGCCAAAAGCGGTACTGCGGTGGGTTACAAATTTATCAATTTCTTCAAAGGAACCTTTATCCAACAGCAGGTCGAGACGTTCACGTGCCGTTAATTTTCCTTTTTCATGCTGTTTTTCTATTCGATCTGCGCCTCCGCCTTTTAGTGCTTCTTCCCGTAATTTTTGAAGACGTTCTACCTTTGGATTGGATCCCATAAATATCTGTTGTTAATTTTTGAATTCTTTGAAATATGCTTGCAGCATGTCGGTGAAATCAACAGCCGCATCCGAAAACATATCGATTTTTCCAGAAGAAAATACTTCTCTTTGAAGGTATTTGCCGGCTTCTTTCCATTCGTCGTGCACGGCTATTCGTTCAAGAGCGTGCACATATCGCTCTTCTGAACCATTAAATAATTCTTCAATATAAAAAACTTCCTGTCCCAACAAGTACACTCTTAAATCCGGAGCAGCAGATTCATCTTCAGGTACAATATCCACAACAGATTCATCAATAAAATCGTCTTCCTCTACAAAAATAACTGTTTCTTCGTCCTCTGCCTTGTCCGTTTTTTTGCCCATCACAATATCCATCTGCTCCTGGTTGATATACTGCTGCCATATTGGTTTTTCTTTTTCCTCGTCTTTGTTTTTTTCAGGCTCTGCTTTTTTCTTTTTAGGAACTGGTTTCTTTTCAGGTTCTACAGTTTCTTTTTTCTCTGCTTCTTCTCGTTTGGATTTCTTTGGTTTTTCTTCCTCTTCCGGCTGTTCGGGTTCATCTTCCTGCGAAAGGTTATTGAAAGAACTGGCCGCCATATCTAAAACACTGGTAAGATTATCGCGGAAACGTTGAGTTTCTCCCCCTTTACTCCTTTCATCATGGATGGTACGTTCACTATCCCCCGCTTTGAACAGAGCATTTAAAGATTCCTCGTGTGGATCACCCGCTTCGTCTTCATATTTTACAAGAAAGGAATCCAACAATTTCTGTTCTTTTTCATCAATTTCGACGATCTCTTCTTCATCAGGATCATCGAAGCGATTCTTCTGATTTACAAGCTCTTCCCGAAGTTCCTCTTTTACTTTCTCCTGTAGTTCTACATTCAATAAATCAGGCTTTGAGAGAATTTCAATGAATTGCGCTTTTGTAACCTCCTTATCCAGTTTATTGAAAGTTTTAGCGGTCAAAAACAGCTCTTTATCTTCAAAGAAATACTGCAAGAGTTTCGAGTCTATTTTTCCGTCAAATAGAGCAAATAATAATCCTAAAACCTTCGCCCAATCTTCGGCGGTATAAGAGGCTACTAAATTGGCATCCAGCTTATGAATAAGAAGTTTGCATCGCTTCTTTTCCAGCGTGTTAAGCTTTCTTTTTTGCATGTAAAGTGGAATAGCGCGGCCAAAATGTTTATAAATGGTAAGCTGGTCGGTGCGCAATCTAAGCTCTTCAAAACTCAGTTCATCCTCCCCCTTGTAAATATACTCCGCCATATGCTGCCGCGGTTCCAGATACACTTTCACAATTTCTTCTACAATTTCCCCAGTAAGTTTAGACAGTTTATTTTTGGGGATTCTGGAATTGCTGTACACCGTTTCTTTGAAATCCTGCCACGATTCCGCCACAAGCTCTTCATTCAAATCGGCCCAGTCTGTCTGCGGGAAAACAATTCCCTCTTCAATCTTTCTGTTGAGCCACAATCGAATTAGCTCAACGATAAATGGTGGGTAGCCAACTTTAATTAAATCTTTCAATGTGTAGAAAGGCTTTTCAGGCTTAACCGCTCCTACAAATCTGTCTGAGATTTTCTGTATTGATTGATGCATATGCTCCATTATTGCTTACTGAAAATAATGCCTGTTAGCTCGCAATACAATTAAGTATTTATAAATTATGCCGAGCTTGCCCGGTGTAATATCAACCCGACAAGATTGCGTTTAGTACTTTCGGAATAAATGCTACCTTTGCCACATGATTTTATTACGAGCTAAACATCTTTCCAAAAAATTTAATCAGAATATTATTTTCGAAGATCTTTCTTTGGAATATTCTGAAGGTGTACTTGGAATTTCCGGTGCTAATGGCAGCGGAAAGTCAACATTGATGAAGTGCCTCGCTTATCTTCTGCGGCCCAATTCTGGAAAAGTTGAATGGTTGGTTGATGGGAAACAGATAGATCAAAAAAGAGTAAAATCGTTATCGGGATTTACCGCCCCTTATATCAACTTATATGCAGAACTTTCTGTGATTGAGAACCTGAGATTTTTGATTGAAGCCGGTGGAAAATCTGCCGATGAAATAAAACTTAAAGAATTGCTTGAGCGCGTTCAAACTACACGTTTAGAGAATCAGCTTTTTGGAAGCCTTTCAACCGGACAGCAACAGCGAGTGAAACTTGCGGCTGCTTTGGTTCGTGATCCCGATATTCTTCTTCTGGATGAACCCGGCTCTAACCTGGATGAAAAAGGCCATTCTCTGGTTTCCGGTATTATAAAAGAAGCTAAATTGAACGGAAAATTGGTGATACTTGCTTCAAATGATCCTGCTGAAATTGATTTATGTGATCAGGTAATAAGTTTGTAGATAATGCTTTTAGATTAATTTTAAAAAATTTGATATTCATATGAAGGACCAACAACTCGCAACGTTAATTCTTGAACATAGTACTGAAATCCAAAAAGGCCAAAACGTAATGGTGCAACTTATTGGCCTTAACGGAATCGAGCTTCTTCGTGCTTTGGTGGAGCAGATCAGAAAAAAAGAAGCACATCCTTTTGTTCAAATTGAAGACTCCGAAACACAACGCCTGTTGATTGAAAACGGAAACATTGAATTCTGGAAAAATCAGGCTAAAGTTGATCAACTGCCTTTGATGAAACAAATGGATGCTTTTATTGGCATCCGGGCCTCTGAAAATATCTACGAAAATTCGATGGCGAGCAAAGAAGCCAATAAAGCTTATTCCGAGCATTTCTTGCATCCTGTTCATTTTGATGAGCGTGTTAATAATACCAACTGGACGATCATGCGGTATCCTTCGCCCTCTTTTGCGATGAATGCCAAAATGCCCACAAAAGCTTTCAAAGAGTTTTACTACAAAGCTTGCCTGGTAGATTATGCGCAGCTCGAGGAAGCCATGAAACCACTCGAAAAACGATTGCGGGCAACCGATGAAATTCATCTTAAAGGAGAAGGAACCGACATTAAGTTTTCGGTAAAAGGCCAGAATTGGGTTCCTTGTTTTGGAAAACGAAATATTCCAGACGGCGAGCTTTTCACCTCTCCCGTTATTGATTCTATAAACGGTGAAATTATGTATGCACCTTCCGTTTATCAGGGAAAACCATTTGAGTTTGTAAAACTGGTGGTAGAAAAAGGCGTGGTTGTAGATTTTGATTCATCCAACAATGACGCTCTAAAAGACATTCTTGATACTGATGAAGGTGCCCGCCGTTTTGGAGAATTCAGTTTTGGGTTGAACCCGGTAATTGAAAGTCCGATGTACGATATTTTGTTTGATGAAAAGATTTATGGATCAAATCACCTTACTCTTGGCAAAGATTATGAAATTGCTCCAAACGGTAACTCAAGCAACATTCACTGGGATTTAGTGTGCATTGGAGCAGATGTTTTTTTGGATGGTGAACTCGTTCGCAAAGGCCGGAAATTTATAGCAGATGACTTAAAAGGTTTAAATCCTGACCAGCTTTTAAGCTAAATTAATTTCGTTTCACCACCCCTTTATCAACAAACTGCCACTCGTTCGTTTAGAAAATGAAGCAGTAAGTGGGTGTTAATCTATCCCCATTTGTGATAATTAAGGTGTGATTTCCTAACTTCTTCCAAAGTAACATCTGAGGTTAACTATGAAAAAACGAGTAACAGGAATTGGTGGGATTTTTTTTAAAAGTGATGATCCCGAAGTCTCCAAAAATTGGTATCGGAAACATTTAGGAATAGAGAGCGGAAAATGGGGCGGCACTTTTGAATGGCGACATGCCGAACATCCCAACAAAAAAGGATTTACCGCCTGGAGTTTCTTTGATATGGAAACCAAGTATACCGATCCCAGCACAAAAGACTTCATGGTTAATTATCGAGTGGAAAATCTTGAAGAGCTTCTAAAAACGCTTAAAGATGAAGGCGTTGAAATTATCGGGGAAATGGAAGTTCATGAATACGGCAAGTTTGGATGGATCATGGATCCCAATGGAATAAAGATTGAACTTTGGGAGCCAGTTGATGAGGAATATGATAAGATTAAAGGTGAGACGAATTTGTCCAGCTGAACTGGAATTCAAAATTATAGATTAAAAATTGAAAATTGGAGCGAAAAGTTACGCCCTTACCAATTTTAATCTTTAATCCTGAATTTTCAATCTTAAATTTTATTAGCCTACCCAGCTTTCTACGTCTTCCACTACTTCGGCAAAATCAATCCCGTCCCGGTTTTGATTTAGGGTAGCCTCATAATGAACCGGCCCATCACCATCGCGACTGATTAACAACGAAGCAAGCCTGTTTGTGATATTTTGCTGAATCACTCGCTTTAATGGCCGGGCACCGTAAACTGGATCATAACCTCGAATAGCAAGCCAATCTTTCACAGCATCGGGAACATCCAACTTTACATTATTTCGTGAAAGCATTACATGTACTTTCTTGAACTGAATATCAACAATGGAACGGATATGCTCTTTGCCCAGAGGGTGAAATACAATAGTGTCATCCACTCGATTCAGAAACTCGGGGCGGATTGTTTTCTTCAGCTGATCGATAAGCTTATTTTGCAACTCCTCGTATTTTTCATCCGTCATTTCTCCACCGGATTTCTCAATCTCATTAGAAATTAAATGAGAACCAATGTTGCTGGTCATGATAATGATGGTGTTTTTGAAATCTACCGTAGTTCCTTTGTTATCGGTGAGTCGGCCCTCATCCAGTACTTGAAGTAAAATATTAAACACATCCGGATGCGCCTTTTCAATTTCATCCAACAGAATTACCGAATATGGATGTCGCCGTGCAGCTTCGGTCAGTTGTCCACCTTCCTCATAACCCACATATCCCGGAGGCGCGCCAATTAAGCGGCTCACGCTGTGTTTTTCCATATATTCGCTCATGTCGATACGAATCATGTTATGCTCATCATTGAACAAAAACTCCGCAAGAGAACGAGCAAGTTCTGTTTTTCCTACACCGGTTGACCCTAAGAAAAAAAACGAACCAATAGGCCGGTTTTCATCCTGTAATCCAGCCCGGGATCTTCGGACGGCATTAGCCACAGCCTCGATAGCATTATCCTGACCAATTACCCGTTTGTGCAATTCATCTTCAAGCAAAAGAAGTTTATTACGTTCACTTTGTAACATCTTTTTTACGGGGATGCCAGTCCAGCGAGCCACAATATCGGCAATATCTTCTGCATCAACTTCCTCTTTTAAAAGTGCCTGCGAATCCTGCATTTCATCCAGTTTTGTCTTTGTTGCGGCCAGATCTTTTTCCAGCTGTGAAATGGTTCCATATCTTAGCTCAGCTACCTTTTCGTAATTACCCTGACGTTCTGCTTTATCCGCCTCATTTCGTGAAGTCTCTATAGCTTGCTTTAGCTCACGCGCTTTTTGGATAAAGTCTCTCTCCTGCTCCCATTGCACACGCATAGATTTTCGCTGCTCTTCCAGATCTGCCAATTCGCGTTCAATTCCTTTTATTTTGGACTGATCCTTTTCCCGCTTCAAAGCTTCCCGTTCAATTTCAAGCTGTCGGATTTGTCGTTCAATCCCATCAAGCTCTTCGGGCAAAGAATCAATTTGTAGCCTTAAACGAGATGCAGCCTCATCAATTAAATCAATGGCTTTATCGGGTAAAAAACGATCAGCAATATAGCGGTATGAAAGTTCTGCGGCGGCAACAATGGCGGCATCAGTAATTCGAACTCCATGGTGCACTTCATACCGTTCCTGCAAGCCCCGTAAAATAGAAACCGTATCTTCCACAGATGGTTCGCCCACTACCACCGTTTGAAGCCGGCGTTCCAGAGCCTTGTCCTTCTCTATATATTTTCGGTACTCATCAAGAGTAGTAGCGCCAATTGCGTGAAGCTCTCCACGAGCCAGTGCAGGTTTCAAAATATTTGCGGCATCCATTGCACCTTCTGTAGCGCCGGCTCCCACCAAAGTGTGAATTTCATCAATGAATAAAATTACTTCACCGGCAGACTCCGTTACATCTTTAATTACAGCTTTAAGCCGCTCCTCGAACTCCCCACGGAATTTTGTTCCTGCCACCAAAGCTCCCATATCCAAAGCTACAATTCGTTTAGTTTTCAGGCTTTCGGGAACATCACCCCGAACAATTCTTAAGGCCATTCCCTCAGCAATTGCGGTTTTGCCAACACCCGGTTCACCTATAAGAACCGGATTATTCTTAGTTCGCCGGCTTAAAATCTGCATCACCCTGCGAATCTCCTGATCTCGGCCTATGACAGGATCAAGCTTGTTTTTTTCGGCGAGTTCATTTAAATCGCGGGCATATTTTTTAAGTGCTCCATACCTGCTCTCCGCATTGGGATCATCTACTTTTTGGCTCCCTCTCACGTCCTTTAGCACCTTCAGAATATTTTCTTTTGTTACATTTTGCTCATTTAGGAGAGTAGCTGTATCACCTTTAATATTTGCCAGTCCAATTAATAAATGCTCCGAGCTTATGTATTCATCACCCAATTGGGATGATTCCTTTTGAGCAACATCAAATAATTCTTTTGTAGCGTTTGATAGATATTGCCCCGAAACAGATGCTCCCTGCACTTTTGGAAATTTCCCGAGCAGGGTATCAACCGACGTTTCTATAGTGGCAGTGTTTGCTCCGAGTTTATTCAATAAAGTATTTACAATACTCTCTTTGTCACTCATAAAAGCTTTCAAAATATGAGTGGGTTCTACCGCCTGATTGTTAGCACTTTGCGCAAGCTCCAGAGCTTTTTGTATGGCTTCCTGGGCTTTTAATGTAAATTTATTCAAGTTCATGATTACCTCTTGTTACACCTTATTTCTGCATGAGTAAAAACACAAACCGTGCCTGTTCACGAATGTTGACATAATTACAGTACCATTATTAAGCAGAACCAATTATTTTGTTTTCACTTCAGATACTGGGGTATAATAAAATTAAGAGCATATGCTAAAGTTTTCCAAATATTCCACTACAGTGCTTCTGTTCATAACATTACTGTTTCCAGGTTGCGCTTCAACAGGCTATAGTTTAACCGAGCCTCATTACTATTCTAACACTTTTGACGAAGTGGTCAAAAGTATTGATGAAGTTTTCGAATTAGAGAGACTGTCTAAAGAAAGTGCAAATATGATTGATGATGATACTTACCAAATCAATTTTTATAAAGTGTCATCACGGGAATATGTATCTGGCGCTAACTCCTATATTATCATTAATATTGTAGATACTTCTCGCACCAGTATTCAAATATACGAAGCAAGGGGCTCGGGTTTAGGTCGAAATTCCCACTCTGGAAATGTTATGCGGGATATTTATAAGGCTTTAGACAACATTCTATCACTTCAACCTAAAACAGTAGCTGTTCAATAGTATAAAAAAACCCCGAGCCTTATCAGGGTTCGGGGTTTGGTTTTTCGGGGTACAAAATCTTATAAAATATCTTACTCTGAAAGCTACATATTGTTCCCAGATTTTTGCTGTAATTTAAAGTAAAACAAAGCTACTCTTAATTTGTATTAAAAATAAGAAATCAGAAACTGATTTTCTTTCTCAATTTCTATAAATAAGAAACCCTGATCCATATCAGAGATCAGGGTTTGGTTTTTCGGGGTACAAATATTCTTACAACTCAAAAGCAATATATTGAGTTATACCCTGTCTTAAAACAGAGAGCAAAACAACTTCATCTCCTGCTTCTGTTGCTTTCTCCAGCTCAGTATAAAATTCTACTGGAGTACTTATGCTTTTCCTTTTTACAGCTGTAACAACATCGTATTGCCTCAGGCCGCGATTAAATGCGTTGCTCGATTGCTGAATCCGCTCAACTAAAATGCCTTTCACATTTCCTTCAAGCTGCAACTGGTTGCGCATTTCAGATGTTAGGTCGGTAACAGTAAAACCAAGTTTTTGATTTAGATTTTCACTATTCCCATTACTTTTTGAAGCCGTTGCCTCTGTGGGTAATTTGCCCAAAGTTACATGTACAGTTTCTTCTTCTCCACCTCGAATAATTCCAAGCTGAATTTCATCATTGGGTTTGAAGGCAGCAATTTTTGTTCTAAAACTACTCCAGTTTCTCACTACTTCATCATTCACAGAAACAATGATATCCTGCTCTTTTAATCCCGCTTTTTCGGCAGGCCCGTCTTTCTCAACTTCTCCAACAATAATTCCACGCGCATTTTTTATACCAAGTGCTCGTGCCATAGTCTGGTCAACTTCACCAGCTGTAATCATACCGAGATATCCGCGAGAAACTTCGCCATCAGCTACAAGGTCATCCATGATTCGCTTCGCAAGATCTATAGGAATTGCAAAACCAATTCCATCATTTCCTCCCGAACGTGATGCAATCGCAGAGTTAATACCAACCAACTCCCCATTCATATCAATGAGGGCACCTCCAGAATTACCGGGGTTTATGGCAGCATCCGTTTGGATGTAATTCCCGTAGGTAGTAAGATTTTCAAGAGACCGGCCTTTCGCACTTACAATTCCAAAGGAAACGGTATGTGCTAAATCAGCGCTTAAAGGACTTCCAATTGCTAATACAAAAGAGCCCACTTTCAAGCCGTCACTCTCGCCGATTTTGACGGTAGGAACATTCTCCATATCAATTTTTAGAACGGCAATGTCAGTGTCTGGGTCTGTTCCAATGAGCTCGGCATTGATTTCATCGCCATTAAACATCCGAATTTTTATTTGATCTACGCCTTCAATCACATGGTTATTTGTGATGATGTAACCTTCTTCAGCTACAATAACTCCAGAGCCCAAACCTCTCCGCACATATTCCTGTGTTTCTCCATTGCCACGTTGATTAGGAAAGCCGAAAAATTGTGAGAAAGGATCCGTTCTTCTCACTTCTTCTGTCTTTTCGGTTGTAACAGTAACTACTGCCGGATTCGCTTTCTCGGCAATATTTACAATTTCATCATTCATATCCTGAAGAGTAGAAACAGGTCTTTTTTCCTCAACCTCCACCTTCGTATCATTATTCGGAAGCGTGATTGCCTCATTATTATTTGTAACCCAGTTGAAACTCAAAAGCACAATAATAGCGGCGGCTACACCGAAAATATTCTTAATTGAATTATTCATTTAGCTATTGGATTTTCTTTTAGTTGATAAATTAATCGTTCTTTTTTTCGTGATTCTACAACGCCCAAGACAGGCGTATCGTATAAACATCACTTGAAAAAAAGAAACCGAAGCTGCTTCCCGGCAACTTCGGTTCTAACAATCTCTTAGTGAATCTCGATTTGCTTCTTCACTTTATCTTCACTCTTTTTGATGGTAATGTTCAACATCCCATCTTTATAAGTCGCGTTGATGCTATCTTCATCGATGCTGTCAGGCAGATAGAAAGCTCTGCTGAACTGTCCATATCTTGACTCCACGCGGTGGAAATTCTTTCCATCTTTTTCATTTTCCAATTTTCTTTCTCCGCTTATCACTAAGCGGCCACCCTCAAGATCTATTTTGATATCCTCTTTCTTCATGCCTGGTAATTCAGCAGATATCTGAAATTCTGTTTCCGTTTCAGAAATATCTACCGAGGGCATAAAATTATCTCTTCGATAATTCATGGAGTCGTTAAAGAATTCGTCAATCAAGTCACTGAAACCTTTCAGTTCGGTGCTGGGACGGTTATATTTTATAAGTGCCATAATTAAACCTCTTTCTAGGATTAAACTTTCGTTTAAAAACATGTTTGATTTTTTATTTAATTCACAATTAATCAAACAATGCCTATACCATTCCTCAGAGATTTTATCCTTTTGTCAGGTGGGCGAAAAAAGCCTGTTGAAATTACAGACGTTCTAAAAAGGAAAAGAAAGGATGGCAGATGAGGTTTGACGGAGAGTCAGCAGAAGAGACAATTTTGACATACCTCACTTGCACCTTGCACCTTGCACCTTGCACCTTGCACCTAAATCAACTATAACTTTTCTTCCACTCTCGGGCGATTAAAAAGGCCATTTCCAGACTTTGCTCATAATTTAGGCGGGGGTCACAAAACGTTTCGTAATTTCTGTTCAGCCCCTGCTCGTTAAGTCCGTTGGCACCTCCCACACATTCCGTTACATTATCACCGGTAAGTTCCAGGTGAACAGCGCCGAGATAACTCCCTTCCGAACGATGGATTGCAAATGCCGATTTGATTTCATCCAGGATGTCATCAAAGTTTCTGGTTTTAACTCCACCATTAGTACTAAATGTATTTCCGTGCATAGGATCAGAGCTCCACACAACCGGAAAACCCTCTTTACGAACGGCTTTAATTAAGCCTGGAAGTTCTTTCTCAATTCGCTCTTTGCCAAAGCGAGAGATAAGTACAATTTTCCCAGCTTCATGAGTTGGATTTAGTTTTTCAATAAGCTTGAGGGTTTCATCGATTTCAAAAGGAGGCCCAATTTTTATTCCAACCGGATTATTTATTCCGCGGAAATATTCCACATGTGCTCCATCCAAATCCCGGGTTCTGTTGCCCAGCCAAACCATATGACCACTTAAATTGAAATGCCCTTTTTTCCGGGGAACAGGACGTGTTTGAGCGGAATCGTAGTACAAATTCAAAGCTTCATGCGAAGTATAAAAATCCACCTTTTGCAGCGTCGAAAAAGTGTCCGGAGCAATGGCTTCCACAAATCGAACCGCTTTGGTGATGGATTCCACCATGGCTTCATAATCTTTGTAATACTCGTTATTGCGCATAAAATCGAGCTCCCATTGTTCGGGGTGATGCAAATCAGCAAAACCTTCATCGGCCAGCGCCCGCAAAAAATTCAACGTTAAGCCCGCTTTATGATAACCTTCCACAAGCCTCATAGGGTCTGGAGTTCTGACACCGGATTCAGACTCAAATCCGTTAATTAAATCTCCCCGATAATTATGAATTTCCTTACCGTTAACCGTTTCAAAATCATTAGAACGAGGTTTAGCATATTGCCCGGCTATCCTTCCCACCCTTAAAACCGGAACACCCATCTCATGAATCAGGATAAAGCTCATTTGCAGCAAAACCTTCACCATATTCACAATTTTTGGAGCCCTGGTAGCGTCAAAACTTTCGGCGCAATCTCCACCCTGCAACAAAAAGGATTTTCCCGCACCCACATCCGCTAATTTTGATTTCAAAGCTTCAATTTCCCAGGAAGTTACCAATGGGGGCAAAGACTGAAGTGTCTCATAGCTTTTATCCAGATCAGACTGATTGGGATATGCAGGAAGTTGTTTTACCGGTTTTTGTTTCCAGGAGGTTGGCGACCAATCTTTGCTTGCTACTTCGTTCATGAGTACTTTTTTTGAGTGGACATAGAAACTATCGGTTTTTTAAACTTAATGCTTGAGGAATTTTCCAATAGCTCCCACCTATACTTATAATTATTCAGGGAGATAAGCCTGAAAAACCTGACCTAATTCCGGAGCCGTTAAATAAAGTAGATTATTTTTGTGGTCAATAGTAAAATCAAAATATGTAGGCTTGTCTTCAGGGACATGGTAAATTGCAGCCAGATTACCATCTTCGTCTACTTTCACCAACAATCGAGGCTGATTTTTAGCAGGACTCCAAAATAAGTATGTCTCATTATTAATTACTTTCATATTTAAAATGTAGCTAAAGGATGGTACTACACCTTCAGGTGCATTTTTGGCTCTTTCAACAACCCTTTCAAACAAAATTTTATTAATTGGCAGATAAATTTCCTTATCCCAGATCATTTTACCTTTTAAATCATATTTCTGAAGTCTGCTTAACCAATCCAGAAAAACATACAGATGGCTTTCGGTTTTGTATAAGGAAGCTACATTTTTATAGAATTCTGGAAGTTTATTATTTGCCAATAATTGTCTTTCCTCCTCTAAATTTCCGATAGAATATTTCTCACCCAAAGCTTTTCCAATGAACTCAACAGAGTTCTCATCCAGATCTACCAGTTTGATCAGGCTGTTTTCTTCACCAAGAGACTCTGTATAATATCTATTGTTTGTTATGGCAGCAATGGAATGCAGATTAGGATTGTCTTTAATAGGCTTACTGTTCTTAAAATTGCCCATGACATCAAACTCATTTAACCTATAATTCTTTGCATCTACTACTAAAATATTTTCTTGTGAAATATTAATATGTAAGGCCCGGTTTAATTCCCCTGGGCCATTTCCCTTTCCACCAAATCTCGCCAGCAATTCCTTTTCAGTGTTAAAGACAAATAGTTCCTGTAATTTTGGATCAAATAGCATTATTCGATTATTGCTTAAAAAATTGATCTTTTCTGGCTGCACAATTCCCTTTTCTTCAAAATCCAGGAACAGTTCCAAATCCTCAATCATTAACGGGGTGATATCGACAGAAACATGTGAATCCTGTTTTGCATGACATCCTACTATTACAGCAAATATTAGAGCACCTTTAAGTACTTGATTAAATTCTTTCATAAATATTTTCTTGTTAGCCTGCTTTAAAATTTATTGATGTCATATTTGTTGAATCTAAAAGAACATGATTTGAATATTCCCATTGAACCATCTTCCTAACTATTCTAAAATCCAGTAAATCATGACTTCACTAAGAAAATATAATAATCTATTAAAGCAATCGAGCCCACTATTTAGTATTTTACGCAGTTCCTGATTCATCAAAAAAGCAGTCTTTTGCAACATAATATTGTAGTACGTGGTGCACGCGAGCACAACCTTAAAAACATAGATATTGATATTCCCCGCGACCAACTTGTGGTAATCACAGGCTTATCGGGTTCAGGAAAATCCTCTCTGGCTTTTGACACCATCTATGCTGAAGGCCAGCGCCGTTTTCTGGAATCACTCTCGGCATACGCCCGCCAGTTTTTGGGTATGATGGAACGCCCCGCCGTTGATTTTATAGACGGACTTTCCCCCGTAATTTCTATTGATCAGAAAACCACTAACCGGAATCCGCGCTCTACAGTTGGTACAGTTACCGAAATTTATGATTTCCTTCGTTTGCTATACGCCCGGGTTGGCATTCCCTATTCTTATAAAACAGGAAATAAAATGGAAAAGCAGTCGGCAGACCAAGTTGTAGCCGCTGTGATGGATATGCCTAAAGGAACCAAAGCTTACTGCCTGGCTCCGGTTGTTCGGGGAAGAAAAGGCCATTATCGCGAATTATTTGAGCAGACCATTAAGCAAGGTTTTGTGAGTGCACGCATCGATGGTGAGTTTGTTGAACTCGAAAATGACATGAAACTCGACCGCTATAAAACTCACAATATCGAAGTTGTTGTAGATCGTTTTGTAATCTCCCTAAAAAGTGAAAAACGAATTGCGGAAAGTATCCGTCTTGCCCTGGAAATGGCTGATGGAACGGTAATTCTTGCCGTTAAAGAAGGAGACAAGGTTAAGGATCGCCTTTTTTCTCAGAAACTGTTTGATCCCGAAAGCGGCGTTGCCTATGAAGACCCCGCACCCAATTTATTTTCCTTCAACTCACCATTTGGTGCCTGCAAAAAATGTAGCGGCCTGGGTTATACCTACGATGTAAGTTGGGATTTACTGGTTCCCAATAAAAAGCAGAACATTGAGGAAGGTGGAATTCGGTTTTTGGGAGCACCTCGTGATATTTTCGTTTTCAAACAGCTGCATGCAATTCTTAGCACATTTAAGAATATTGACTTCGAAACTCCTCTAAAGAAATTTCCACAGGAAGTGCTGGATGTGTTGATGCACGGCGGCGGCGATACGAAGTATTCGGTCAGTTATGATTTCAAAGAAAATGCCGTCACTTATAAGCATAAGTATGAGGGCCTCAGAAATACCATCATTGATCAGTACCAGAATAGTAAATCGCCGAAGCAACGAGATAAAGCCAAAGCTTTCATGGACAAAGTCGCTTGTCCGGCTTGTGAGGGCGGCAGGCTCAATAAAGAGGCTCTTTCCTATAAAATTGATGGCTTTACCATTCATGATTTGGTTAAAAAGGACATTCAGGAACTCAGAGATACGCTGTACAACATTAGCCTAAACGAAAGGCAGCAGCTTATCGGAAATCAGGTTTTGAAGGAAATTCGGGACCGACTGGATTTTTTACTGAATGTGGGCCTTACCTACCTCAATCTTGATCGCGAAGCGCAAACATTGAGCGGCGGTGAAGCCCAAAGAATTCGGCTCGCTACGCAAATAGGAACTCAGCTTGTAGGCGTTCTTTATATTTTGGATGAACCAAGTATCGGCCTTCATCAGCGAGATAATATCAAGCTCATAAAATCATTGGAAATGCTGCGCGATCTTGGAAACAGCGTTATTGTGGTAGAACACGATCGGGAAACGATTGAACATGCCGATTTTGTAGCGGATTTAGGCCCCGGAGCCGGAATAAACGGCGGGCATATTGTATCCGCTGGTAAACCCGATGAATTAGATCCAGATTCCATGACGGCTAAATTTCTGCGCGATGAAGAGGTGATTTCTGTTCCTGACAAAAGAAGAAATGGAAATACAAAAACCATCAAAATAAAAAATGCTCGTGGTCATAATCTTAAGAATGTAGATTTAGAAATCCCGCTCGGCAAATTCATTAGCGTAACTGGTGTGAGTGGAAGTGGGAAAAGCTCCCTCATAAATCACACGCTGGTGCCAATACTTTCCAATTATTTTTATAAGTCCAAAACTGTGCCGCTGCCTTACGAAAGCATTCAGGATATTGATAATGTGGACAAAATTATCTCTATCGACCAAAGCCCAATTGGCCGTACGCCACGCTCAAATCCTGGAACCTACACGAAAGTTTTCGATCATGTTAGAAGGCTATTTGCCGAGCTACCGGAATCTAAAATCCGGGGGTATAACCAAGGACGTTTTTCTTTTAATGTGAAAGGCGGCCGGTGCGAAACATGTCAGGGAGATGGCGTTCGTAAAATCGAAATGAATTTTCTGCCGGATGTCTACGTCACCTGCGAAACCTGCAATGGCAAGCGTTATAACCGGGAGACATTAGAAATTTACTACAAGGGCAAAAACATCTCTGATGTGCTGAAAATGCCTGTTAGTAAGGCCGCTAATTTCTTCGACGCACAGCCCGCGATCAGCCGGATTCTACAAACACTCAACTCAGTAGGTTTGGGATATTTAACCCTTGGGCAGTCGAGTACCACATTATCTGGTGGTGAGGCGCAACGTATAAAACTGGCGCGCGAGCTTTCCAAAATAGGAACCGGCGATACGCTTTATGTTCTGGATGAACCGACTACAGGTCTCCATTTCCAGGATGTGCGCATGTTGGTTGATGTAATTCAGCAGTTGGTTGATAAAGGAAATACGGTGATGGTAATTGAACATAATCTGGATCTCATAAAAGCCGCAGACTGGATAATCGACCTTGGCCCGGAAGGCGGAGCCGGTGGCGGAGAAATTATAGCTGAAGGAAGACCGGAGGAGGTGGCTGAAATCAAGAAGTCTTATACAGGCCAGTTTCTAAAACAGGAATTTGAGCGGTTAGCTGCCGCAAGTAATTCTTGAGTAATGATTCCCTCAAAACAGGGCTCTATATATTATAACTGCGTAATGCATTTTGTTTATTGAAACTGCATAAATATATTCCTCAAAATTTTTCGGGGTATAAAAAATGGGTTTACAATTACGCACAGGAGCAATCATCCTTTTCCTTACTTTCAGCGGGTTTTCTCCTTATCTGTTTAGTCAGGAAGTAACAAACACACGCTGTGCATTAATACAGCAGGTGGATTCAGTAAACGCGCTTTCCTTTCAGGACATTACCACACGTACTGCTGAGGCTGAAGCGCTTTTTCTAAGAAATATAGCCCTTGCAGACTCACTCAATTATCGTGAAGCAGTAGCTAAAAGTTATAAGAATCTCTCTCTCGCTTATTATTATCAGGGGAAGTATGATCTAAGTACAGAGTATAATATTAAAGCTCTATCTCTCTTTGAAGAATTGGGTTTATTCAAAGAAGCTGCCCTTCAGTATAGCAGTTATGGATATTCAATTAAAAGGAGAAACCTTGATGATGCAGAATTCTATTTAAGAAAAGGAATAGCAATTTCAGAAGCATTTGAAGACTCGGCAGCTCTTGTGGATTCTTATAATTGGTATGGTGTAATCAAAGAGTTCAGGCAGCAGTTAGATAGTGCTTTATTCTTCTACGAGCGTTCTTTTGAGATTAAAGAGATCTTGGGGGATAGTTTAGGTTTGGCTTATTCATATGGTAATATTGCCGGTATCAATATTCTACAAAAAAACTATGATGATGCTTTCGAAAATCTTGAAAAGGCATTTGAAATAAGTGTCTCCGTGAAAGACTCTTCCCTGATGGCTGTTAATCTGCACAATATCAGCACAATTTTTATCGCTCAGGAAAAATGGCAACAGGCCATTCCATATTTGCATCAATCTTTGGCCATTTCACAAGAAATAAATTATATAGCTCTTACAAGAGCCTCTTATGACTTCATTACTCAGTCATTTGAGGCGACCGGAAATTTAGACTCTGCCCTTCACTATCAAAAAATTTATTTAGAGTACAATGACAACTATTTGAATGAGATTAATACTAATAAAATTGCCGAACTGGAAATTCAGTTCAAAACAGAGGAAAAGGAAAAGGATTTAGCTATTAACCGCGCCAAGTTGACTCAGGAACAGTTAAAGGTAAGGCAGAGAAACTGGATGGTGGCAGGGATGACTGGTTTTCTGTTTTTTGGTATGGTGATTTCGCTGATAATTTTCAAACAACAAAAAACTAAACAGAAAATTATTACCCGGGAAAATGCGCTTAAAATTCAGCTTGCTAAATCTGAGATGGCAAATAAAATTCACGAAGAGCGTGAGCGAATTTCTCGCGACCTTCACGATAATGTAGGTGCTCATATTACCAATCTGATAGCCGGCATTGAAATCAGCAACCTTCATATCAAAAGAGATGAAAAGAATGAGGCGTTGGGTTTACTTACTCATCTTGATGACAATGCTCGTTTCGCGATGTCTGAGCTTAGGGAAACCATCTGGCTTTTAGATAAGGATGAAGTACAATTCAAAGATTTTATAACTCATTTGAAAAGCTATTTAGACCATCAGCGTCATGCCTTGAGTAAACTTCAGGTTGTGGTGAAAAATGAGGTGGATACTGAGATGAAACTAAATCCTCAACAGTCTCTTCACCTGCTTCGGATTATTCAGGAGGCGTTGAATAATACACGTAAATATGCCAATGCTGATACTTTTACGCTCCAGTTAAATTTTGATAATGAAAACCTTTATGTGGCTTTATTTGATGACGGAGCCGGGGCCTTGAAAGATGAGATAATGGGTAATGGGAATGGCCTCACAAATATGGAGCGCCGCGTAAAGGAGTTAAAAGGTTCTTTGGAAATTAATACTTCAACAAACGAAGGATTTTCAGTTAAGATATATTTTCCTGTTGCCTGACATTATGTGAAATTCTTATTCACAATGGTGTGATACTTGGTTATCTTCACCGCGCATAAATGAACTTTTTCCGATTACATATAACCAGATTTTCCAGCGCTTGTATTTTGCTTGCAAGCATTGCCGCTTACTTTATCAATCCTGCGGGGGATAAAGTTCAGCATGAAGCTTTTGCGTCGTGGCTGCAATCAACTCTGAAAACACAGGATGATTCGGCCGTTTTGGAGCAAATAAATGAACTTTCTGCTTTAGACGAGGAGCTTGAATCGGTAATTCGGAAGGCATCGGTATTGGTGCAAAATCATTCGGGAGTTTTCAAGCTTCCGGTTAATGATCGTCCGGTTGATGAAAATGAAGTTTACAGGCTATTGCTAACGGAATGGAACGCCTTCCAACATTCCACAAGTGGGATGGGCAAGGCGGTTATCATCAAGAATGCCAAACCTCATTCGATTCTGCCAAACGACGCATTAACTTATAGCGGAAAAGCTATTGCTCCTCAACATAGTATAATCCGGCTACCTGAAAGTAAAGTGCTTCCAGAGCCTTTTGCAGCGGCAGATTATCATACCACTCCTCTTTCCGGTGGAACCGCCATAGGCGCTCCTTAAAAAACCTTTCCCTCTTATTTCTTGGCTGATTCGGAATTTAAAGAATTCAAATTCTGCCACTTTTTTTATAAAAATATTTAATCAAAAAAACTGAAAAAATGCAAGACAACGGATTTAAAATTGGGGCGATAGTAGCTTTTTTAGCCCTTACTATTTATTACCTGATTCCAACCATTCAATGGTCGTTGGAACAAAATTATATAGAAGGCCTCAGCTCTTCTGAGGCTGCACAATACACAACGGAGAACCAGGAAAAGTTGGCAAATCTCCGTGAGAATACCCTCAAGTTAGGACTCGACCTACAGGGCGGTATGTCTGTAACCATGGAAGTTGGAGTCCCTCAGCTTATCCGTGAACTGGCCGGTGATGATGCCGATGAATTACTTGTTGGTGTTATTGAAACAGCAAGTGAACGATCTATAGAGAACGATACCGATTTCATTGATGAGATGGCTTCTGAATTTGAAGCGCGTGATCCTAATGCACGTTTGAGTCGATACTATCGCAATGACGCATTGGAGATCACCCGCCGTTCCACAAACGATGAAATTGTTGCGTTCCTGAAGACTCAAAGAACTTCAGCCTTAAACCGGGCTATTGAAATTATCCGTACCCGTGTTGACCGCTACGGGGTAACTGAACCCTCAATTGTTACTCAAGGTGACAGCCGTATAGTGGTTGAACTTCCCGGTGTGGAAGACAAGCAGCGTGTTAGAAACCTCCTGAAGGGCACTGCTCGCCTGGAATTTCGCTTAGCCGCTGATGCTGACGAATTCACATCTTTTGGTGAATCAGTTTTTGATTATTACGAGCAAGACAATTCGGACGACACCACAGGTAATAATCAATCAAGAAATCCGCTAATGGATGTTCTTTCATCGGATCAAAGTCCATATATATTGGGATATGCTACTCCAGCAGATACGGGTCGTGTGATGGATTTACTTTCCACAGAAGAAGTGCAGCGAATGTTGCCCCGCAATACAACTGTGATGTGGAGCGCTAACCCTGTTCTCGGACAAGGTGGAACTGATCTTTATCAACTTATCGGTGTACGCACACAGATTGAGCTAACTGGTGATGTAATAGAAGCAGCGAGCATTCAGTTTGATCCAGCCACTAACGTACCCGAAGTTTCTATGAGCATGAACAGTGAGGGTGCCCGAAAATGGGGCCGTATAACCGGTGCAAATATTGGTAAACCTGTTGCTATTGTTTTGGATGGTTACGTGTTTTCTTATCCCAATGTGGTAACGAAAATATCTAATGGCCGCTCATCCATAACAGGTTTGGATGGTGTTGCGGAAGCCGAAGATTTAGTGAATATCCTGCTTTCAGGTGCACTCCCAGCTCCTCTCGAAATCCTTGAAGAACGTACCGTGGGTGCTACTTTGGGTGAAGCTTCGATTAAAGCCGGGTTAAATTCCATCCTTTTTGGATTAGGAATTGTGGCCTTTTTTATGATTATATACTACAAAACCGGTGGAGGAATTGCTGACCTGGCCTTGCTGCTGAATATCATTTTCATATTGGGAATCTTAGCTGCCTTCAAAGCCACTCTTACCCTTCCGGGAATTGCAGGTATTGTACTTACCATTGGTATGGCGGTAGATGCCAACGTACTAATATTTGATCGTATCCGGGAGGAACAACGAAGCGGAAAAACAATGAAAGCCTCCATTGAAGCCGGCTACGCAAATGCCATGAGCGCTATTATTGATGCCAACGTAACCACCTTCTTCGTGGCTGTTATTCTATTCAGTTTTGGTGTAGGCCCAATACAAGGATTCGCCGTTACACTTATGGCAGGTATTGCAGCTTCATTATTTAGCGCAATTGTAATAACCCGTGTTGTGGTTGATTACCTAAGCGCCAATAAGCCACAAATTGTCACATTCGGTTAATCCATCAAAAGAAATTTAAAATAAAGGAACAATATTATGAGATGGTTTGAAACACCAACATTTAACTTTACCGGCGGCCGAAAAACTGCCTACATTTTATCCTCCGTACTATTTTTAGCATCACTTGGTGCAATTTTCACCAAGGGCTTGCAATTCGGAATTGACTTTAAAGGCGGGAAAGAATTCGTTCTCGAATTTGAAGGGCCTGTAGATGTGGTTGACTTGCGATCAACGTTAACAGAACCTCTTGAAGCGGCTCCTGAGATCAAACTTTACGGCTCCGACAGCGAAGTGCTTATCCGAACTGACAATGAAAGCGAAATCAATATAGTTCAGGGTTTGATAACTACTTCTGTAAATGAACTTTATCCTGAAAACCCACACAGGGTAATTAAAACCGATGTTGTAGGGCCTCGTTTTGCTGAAGATTTAAAGTCAGGCGCATTTCAGGCAATTATCTATGCCATGGTAATTATCTTTCTTTACATCCTGATCAGATTCCGGAACTGGACCTTCTCGGCGGGGGCGGTTGCCGCTCTTATTCATGATGTGGTAATTGTACTGGGGATATTCACCATTCTGGCAGATATTGTCCCATTCAGCTTACAAATAGATCAGGCACTGATTGCGGCTTTCCTAACCATTGTTGGTTACTCTTTAAACGATACTGTGGTGGTTTTTGACCGCATCCGTGAAAATTCTCGGGTCCATAAAGGAATGGAGTTCATGCCTATGGTGAACAGAAGTTTGAACGATACTCTTAGCCGAACAGTAATTACTTCTATTACTACCTTGTTTGTAGTACTTGTGCTGTTTATTTTCGGTGGTGAGGTGTTGAAAGGCTTCTCTTTTGCCCTTATAATCGGTATTGTACTCGGTACTTATAGTTCGTTGTTTGTGGCCAGCGCATTAGTGGTTGAACTTGAAGCACGTACAAAAAAATCATAACAGAAAATTTATAGGAAATTATGAGCTTTAATACATCAGAACGCTACAACAGCGTGGTTATCGAATTTAAAGGTAACGTAATGGGTGGCCCTGATGCGGTTAGCCTGAACGAAAAACTTCATGAACTCATCGATTCGGGTAAAACCAATGTGGTTGTTGATCTTGGAAAAGTAAAGTTCATGAATTCCTCCGGACTCGGAATGCTTATTGGTGCGCTCACAACCATGCGAAAATCAGGCGGAGATCTTCGCCTCGCTAACGCAACGGATAAAATTGAAAGCCTGCTGATCGTCACGAAACTGATCACGGTTTTCAAGCACTTTAAGTCGGTTGAAGAAGCTGCTTCATCATTTAAAGAAGATTAAAACAGGTTAAACTGCATATAAAGGGGTGTTTTGCACCCCTTTTTTATTTAAAAAAACTATGGCTATTCGAGTTGTTATTGGTGCCCAATGGGGCGACGAGGGTAAAGGTAAAATCGTAGACCTGCTCAGCGACAAAGCTGATTTTGTGGTTCGATATCAGGGTGGTGCAAACGCCGGTCACACGCTTAAATTCGACGATAAAAAGTTCGTCCTTCACCTGATACCTTCCGGTATTTTCAATGGGGATGCCGATTGCGTAATAGGCAATGGCGTAGTTATCGATCCCATCGCGCTGGTTGAAGAGATAAAAGGCGTACAAGAAATGGGCTTCAGCCTTGAAGGGCGTTTCTTCGTCAGCCAAACAGCACATGTAATTCTACCTTATCATAAACTACTTGATCAGTTAAAAGAAAAACGCCGCGGCGGAGATGCTATCGGAACCACCGGCCGTGGAATTGGTCCCGCATATGTGAGTAAAGTTTCCCGAGTTGGAATCCGAATGGTAGATTTATTAGATCGTGAAGTGCTTCGAAACAAGATTGACCAGAATCTGAAAGACATCAACTTTGCGTTAAAAAATCTCTACAAAGTACCAACCCTCGATACCAATGACTTGATGGCTCAGCTCGAAGACGCTATTCAGTTACTTGAACCATATATTTGCAATACCACTAACCTACTCCACCAAGGGATCAAACACGACAAATCGATATTACTTGAGGGCGCCCAGGGAACTTTGCTTGATGTTGACCACGGCACCTATCCATTTGTAACATCCTCTTCCCCTACTTCAGGCGGAGCTTGTATTGGCTCGGGTGTTCCGCCAACCGCACTCACTCATGTAATGGGTATCACCAAAGCCTATTGCACCCGTGTAGGTAACGGCCCCTTTCCAACTGAATTACTGGATGAAAAAGGTGACAAACTGCGTGAAAAAGGACAGGAATTTGGCGCAACCACAGGCCGCCCCAGAAGATGTGGCTGGCTCGATCTTGTGGCTCTGAAATATGTCTGCCAGTTAAACGGCATCAATGAACTCACGCTCACCAAATTGGATGTGATGGACGGGTTTGAGGAAATTAAAGTTTGTACCGCTTATAAATTAGACGGCAAAGAAACCGATGTCTTTCCGCTTTGTCTGGATGAAATTCAGAAAGTAGAACCCATTTATACCGCCCTTCCCGGTTGGAAAAACTCCATTGAGGCAATCACTGACTGGAACAAACTTCCATCCACCGCGCAATCGTATATCCGGTTTATCGAAGAATATCTTGGGGTGAAGTTTACCATAATCTCCACCGGCCCAAAGAGATCTGAAACTATTTTAGTGTGATGACGGGGATTTTTCTTTTTTAATCAGGATTTACCGGATTCACTATATTTTCAGGATTAAATACACCAACATCCTGCTCATCCTATAATCCTGCGAATCCTGCGAATCCTGATTCTAACCCCACTCAACTGCACCTTCTTTTTTAATCGGGATTTTCCGAATTCAATACATTTTTAGGATTAAAAACAAACATCCTGCCCATCCTAAAATCCTGCAAATCCTGATTCTAACCATCCTTTTTAGAATTATAGATTTTTTTGAACTGTAAGCTTTTAGCACCAAAGTTTATTAATAATCCTTCAGAAAGATCATATGCCACTACATAGTTCTTGGCTTGCGCCAAATGTACATCTTCTAAATTGATCATTGCTTTCAGTTCAACCATAATTCTATTCTCCACAACAAAATCAGCTCTTCGAGAACCTACAGCTATACCATCATAAAATATCTCTTGATCAACTTCTCTTCCAAAATTCAATTTTACCCGATCCATTTCAATTGCCATACACCTCTGATAAATTACCTCTTGAAATCCATTCCCCAACTGATTATGCACTTTCATAGCACACCCAATTATCTGATATGTAATATCATCTTTTTCCATTCATCTCCATTCAAGTTTCCGGATTATAAGTCATCTCTCTCCATTAAACCTTTTTATTTTTTGAATCAGGATTTTCTGGATTTAATACATTTTCAGGATGGTAAAACAAAAGCATCCTGCTCATCCTATAATCCTGCGAATCCTGATTCTAGCCCCACTCAACTGCACCTTCTTTTTTAATCGGGATTTTCCGAATTCAATACATTTTTAGGATTATAATCAAAAACATCCTGCCCATCCTAAAATCCTGCAAATCCTGATTCTAACCCTTCACTGCCAATCTCTAATCAACTCCTCATAGATTTCGGTACACTCTTCAAGTAACTCTTTCAACTCTTCGGGGAAAGGCTCTGTTTTGGGAGAATAGCTTTTGAAACCGGTGGATTTATGCACATTGTGATACCAATATTTAGCCCAAATTCCATCTTCTGGGCGGGAACCGGCTGGCCAATGTAGCATCGCGTCATTGAAGGGAATTCCAATGCTATCGCATAATTCTCGTAATCTGGATTTCGGATACTCGAGGATTTTTCGGGAATCTATTACCGGCGGGTTTTGCCCAATACTTCTCAGGTATTTCAGCAATTCAAGTTGCCTGGCATAGCCCACATCCCGCATTTCAGGCTTTGCAACTTGCCTGGCATAGGAAGGCAACATCTCGTGCGGATCACGGGTAAGAATTACATTCACAGTATCTTTCATAAACGACCAATCGAGATCAACCAAATGATGCGCCATGTGTTTGAAAAAAACAATCGGTGTTTCATAATCACCAAAAATCACCTCGTCTACTACTTTCTGCCCGTTATTTTCCTGGTTGCTAATTACTTCTTTTGCCCCGGGATGGTATTCATCAGCGTCTGTGGAAGTAAGATAATGGGCGTATAAAGGCTCGTCTACCACAGTTGTATCTTCGCGTTGTGCGAAAGAATACATTAATGCCGTAGAAATATTCCGGGGCCCGCTCCACAAACAAACTCGTTTCACAGGTTGAGGCATATTTATAATATTATCTTGTGCCAATTTTCGAGTTATTTTAATTGTTAATCATGACAAATGAAGAACGGATTATTCAGTTATAATCTCAAACATTTCTATCATTTTAAATTTGTATTTAGACCTTCACATCTCTCACAGATTCCTGAATCGCCTGCTCATACAGAACTTGTAATCTTTTCGTCATCGGAGCCGGAACAGATTTAGAAACTTCTCTTCCGTCAATTTTGGTAACGGGAGTTAATCCACCAAAACTTCCGGTGACAAATGCTTCATCGGCACCATACACATCAAAAAGTGAGAAATTTTTTTGATAACAAGGAATTCCAGCCTTTTTGCAAACTTCAATCACTTTGCCACGCGTGATACCATTCATGCAATATTGGCCGTTGGAAGTCCAGACTTCCCCGTCTTTCACCATAAAAAAATTGGTAGCGTTGCAAGTAGAAACAAATCCGTTGATGTCGAGCATCAAAGCTTCATCTGCGCCGGCTTCGAGCGCCTGAATTAATGCCTGTACTTCATGGATTTTGCTGTGGCAGTTTAATCTTGGGTCCAGGTAATCTGGTGAACCACGACGAATGGTGCTGGTAAAGAGAGTAACGCCACGATCCCTGCTTACCGGATCGGCTTTTTTGTACTCTGCGATGATTACCAAATTCGGCCCGGAAACTGTCAATCTTGGATCTTGTGAAGGGGTCTTTTTGATGCCCCTTGTAAACATCATCCGAACATGAACGCCGTCTTCCATCTTATTTGCTTTCAGAGTTTTCCAGATGGCTTCGGTGATTTCCTGTTTATTCATTTTCAAATCCATCCCAACTGTTTTTGCACTTTGAAACAACCGGTTTAGATGCTCATCCAAAAACACGAGCACTTCTTTATGGAGACGGAAACCTTCCCAAACGCCATCCCCCACCAGGTAACCACTATCAAAAACGGAAATCTTAGCTTCTTTCCGAGGATGTAATTCTCCATTTATATAGATAAGGATGTCATTATTTCGCGGATCATCCACCGCATTGTGAGTTCCGTGGGTCATGTTTGTTTGGATTGATTTTTTGCGATAAAAGCTTTTAGATTTTTCGATGCCTCATTTTGCACTTTCTTCTTTAGTAAAGGAGTGAATCCTAATACATATCCCGGTATTCCCAAAGCCATCCGGCTCCACCGCCAGAAGCTGAAAGTGTCGAGATGATCTACAATTTTTCCATCTTTAAACCGAAAGGCTGCATCAATTTTATTGTGAACTTTGCGTCCAATCTGAGAAAATAAATAATACGCTTCCACATGGGCGCTCCCGGAATCGTCATCTGCCTGAATGTCGGAGAAATTCAGCTCAAATTCTTTTGCTCTCAGACATAACATCTTCCACATAGCTGTAATTTCATTTTTTGTGTGAAGCTGAAACACCGGGTCTCGAAATGTAGCATCTGCATGATAACAATCAGCCATGGTTTCATAATCCAGCTTTTGAAGTGCAGAATAAAAACGGGTAAGAGTTTCTGTATTTTGAAGCATTGGAAGTGGATTGATTTAAATCAAAAATATTCGATTAATTCCTGACAAAGCAAAATGCTCCTATCTTCTTAATCGGGCGGAAAGTACTCCCACACAAATTACCACCAAACTGCCAACGAGCGTATAAAGCGGCCATGCAATTGCCAATGCTTCTCCGGGAAGAATATTTTGAATCGGGCCTTCCACAATAAATAACAGGGAAATCAATCCCGAGAAAAATCCGATTAGTGCGTCTTTTTTATCCGGTTTTGTAAAGAACATCCCTAATAAAAAAGCGCCGAGTAATCCGCCGTAAGTGTAGGAAGCGATGCTCAATCCCAATTCCACAACGGCCGGTCGATCGCCTCCTTGCAGCTGTAAAATTGCAAACAGAAATGCGGAAGCGGTTAAAATCACACCCCATCCGATGGTTATTTTTCGGGAGATGGAGAGATCCTTTTCCTCGGAATTGTCTTTTCCGAAATATGGCTTGTAGAGATCGTAAATAGTGGATGAGGCTAAGGAATTCAAAGATGAACTGAGACTGCTCATGGCAGCGGCAAATAAAGCGGCGACTATTAATCCGGAGATTCCTGCAGGTAGTTGTTCAACTATAAATTGAGCGAAGATTTCATCAGCTGTGGCAAGCCCGAGCTGGGCGGCGGTAAGGCCTTCATAAAACTGATAGAGCAGTAATCCAATCCCCAAAAATAAAGCAAATTGAAGCATGGCCATCACTCCGCTCCACATCATCGCTTTTTGTCCGTCTTTGAGATTTCTGGTTGCCAAAACTCTCTGAACCAACAGATGATCTGTTCCATGAGATGCCAGTGAAAAAACGGCTCCACCAATTAAAGCTGTGAAAAAAGTATAAGGCTGTGCAATGAATTCCCTGAAGGTTAAATCAAAGCCGAAATCAAATATTTGGAGTTTTTCGGAGGGAAGCGGAAAGTCGGCCGGGAGATTTCCAAGTAATACAAAAACGGCTATACAGGCTCCGCCTAAGTACACGATCATCTGGACAAAATCCATCCAGACCACTGCTTTTATCCCACCAAAAAACGTATAAATCAGTGTAACTCCGGCTATCACCGTAATGGAAAGCATGTAAAGTTCCAAATCTCCCCAACCCGTAAATGCACCACCCAATCGCAGCACAATTGCCAGTGGAATGGCTGTCGCGAAAAGACGGACACCATCCGCGAGCAGACGGGTTATCATAAATGTGGTACTTGCGGCGTTTCGCATCGAGTTGCCAAAACGCTTTTCCAGGAAAGTGTAGGCTGTAAAGAGTTCACCTTCATAATATTTGGGAAGAAAGAAAAGTGCGACCAAAATCCGCCCCACCAAATATCCGATGGTAATTTGCAGAAAAGTTAAATTCCCGCCATAGGCTACGGCAGGAATACTGATGAAAGTGAGCGTACTGGTTTCGGTTGCAACGATGGAGAAAAGCACAGCCCACCAGGGAATCCCATCACCCCCTAAAAAATAATCTTTATTGGATTTTTGCTTTCCCGATGATTTGAGGCCAAGAGCTGCAACGCCCAGCAGATATACGGCAATAACGATGTAGTCGAGGTAAGTAAATCCCAAATGAATCCTGATTTTTTTTAGGTGGAGGAAAATCTAACATTCAGAAACCAAAAGCCAAAGAGGATTTTAACTATTTGTTTAAAAACCGGATAAAATTTTGAATGGCTTTCCCGCGATGGGAAATCTCATTTTTAATGTTAGATTCTAATTCTGCAAATGTTTGTGAGAAACCCTGTGGTTTAAAAACCGGATCGTAGCCAAATCCTTTTTCGCCACGTTGTTCACTCAATATTTCTCCTCTACAAATTCCTTCAAAAGTGAATTCATCATCGCCGTCAACTAAAGCCACCACTGTTCTGAATTGCGCCGCGCGATTTGTGACTCCATTCATTTCCTTCAGCAATTTCAGCACATTATCCTGATAAGTGACGTCTTCGCCGGCATATCGGGCAGAATAAACTCCCGGTGCTCCTCCTAAAGCCTCCACTTCAAGGCCGGTGTCATCCGAGAGTGCAGGAAGCTTTGTTTCCTTTGCCACATATCGCGCCTTTTTTAAAGCATTGCCTTCCAAAGTTGGGGCATCTTCCACCACATCTTTCAAATCCGGAAAGTCTTTTGTTGAAAGCACTTCAATTCCCTGTGGCTTTAAAATATTCCGCATTTCCTCAATTTTATGAGGATTCTGAGAGGCTAATACCAGTTTCTGAATCATTCGGCGCTCTTTCTCGGTAAGAGTTTGAAGTACAAATTGATTCCACTTCCGATGGTGAGTAATGCGTTTAGAGTTGTGTAAATGGTGTTATCAATCATTATTGAATAAATAGTGAGCATGAGGCTCGATGAAAAATAAAGTATGATAAACGCGATGTTCATTGAGGTTTTTCCTTTCATGATTGTTTCCCATGTTTGGGGAATCCATGCTGCTACTAAAACCCCAAATCCTAACCAGCCTAATAGTTCAATTCCTGTCATAATTTTGTTTAGTGATTATTACTTTAGTTGATGAAGAACTTCTTGCGCCTGATGCCACTTCAGCCGCGGCCCGTATTGAGATACAATTTTTGAGCCTGCAAGGCTTGCCAGTTTACCCGAATTCGCGAAACCAACTCCATTGGTAATTCCATACAAAAAAGCTCCTGCAAACATATCTCCGGCACCATTTGTATCCACCGCTTTTACTGAATAAGGTTCTATATCAATGAAGGTATCTCCATCGAAAATCATAGCGCCATTTTTTCCCTGCGTGATGACAAACCGTTTGGCGTCTTTCTTCAATTCTTCCCGCGCTTCTAATAAATTGCCTTTTCCGGTGAAAGTTTTTGCCTCTTCTTCATTACAAAAGAGGAGATCTACCGAAGCTCCAATCACTTCATCAAACCGGTTTTTAAAAGCATGAACTATGGACGGATCAGATAAGGTAAGAGCTGTTTTTACTTCGTTTTCTTCCGCAATCTGCTTTACCAGTTTCATTGCGTCAACGCCGTTATCAGAGGTGACCAGATATCCTTCCAGATACACATATTCAGAGTTTTTGATGGCATCTTCGTCTACTTCTTTTGTGGAGAGCGTTGACGTAATTCCCAGAAATGTATTCATAGTTCGATCGGCGTCGTCTGTTATCATAACCAGGCATTTGCCAGTGATGCCATCTTCGGGATTCTGTTTATCAAAATTGGTGATTATACCGGCTTCCTTCATATCGTTGAGGTAGAAATCTCCGAACTCATCACTTGCCACTTTACAGGAATAAAAAGCCTTTCCGCCGAACTGACTTACAGCAATTACCGTGTTAGCCGCTGACCCTCCTGATTTCCGCTCTGTATTATTATGATCTATTGCCTCAATTAATCGATGCTGTGTTTGTTCATCAACCAGCGTCATTAACCCCTTTTGTACCTTATGCTCTTCTAAAAAATTATGCGAAACATTAAACTCTAAATCTACCAAGGCATTTCCAATACCGTAGACGTTGTACTTCTTTTTCATGTAGTGATTTTTGATTCCCAACTTCGAATTGAGTTCAAAATACGGACACTTGACGGGCTTTAAAAACAAGAAACCAAGCTAAAAATCAGTTTAATAAAATCGTTTCAAAAACACTCCGTGCTCGAAAATCGTACCTCATAAAAAAAACCTCTTATCTTTCGACAAGAGGTTTTTAAACTAAATCAGCTCAAATTATTAATGGACAATGATCGGGTCTGAATTCCCATCTGGATCGCCATTAACTGTTCCATCAGTGCTGGCAGAACCAAGCAACAAAACTCCAGCGGCATGCGGGGCAGCCATTGAAGTTCCACTAATAGTATTGTATCCGCCATCTTTCCACGTAGAATTTACGCTAACACCCGGCGCTGAATAATCAACCGGAGGATTCCCATAATTGGAGAAATATGCCCAGTTATCATCACTATCCATTGCGGAAATAGTAACAATATTACTTCCATTTACTCTTGCAGGAGAGCTGTTGTTGGCATCTTCACTGCTATTTCCTGCGGCAAGTGAAAACTTAATGCCATTGGAAGAAGCAGCTAAAACCGCGTCGTCCAAAGCTTGGGAAATAGGGCCGCCAAGACTCATATTAGCAACATCTCCATTACTGCCATTAGCACCAACGTGATCCACACCTGCTATAACACCCGAGTAAGAACCACTACCACGGCTGTCCAGTACTTTTACAGGTATTACAGTAGCACCGGCTGCAACACCAATCACACCTTCATTATTATCAATTGCGGCGATAGTTCCAGCAACATGTGTTCCATGGCCATTGCCATCATCAAGGCTTTTACCATCTCTTCCGGTTGTGAAAGCGTTGAAACCATTTGAAGCATCTACATTAAGATCGGGGTGATCTAAATCGATTCCTGTGTCAATTATCCAAGCTACATTACTACCAGAATAAGTAACTCCACCATTCACACGGTCTATACCATAAGGCGTAGTCTGTGAGGAATCTCCATCATCACCACCTCCATCACCGGGATCGTCTTCACAAGGGCCACCATTTGGTGTACCGCAAGGTGGGGCAAAAACATGTATCCTATCTTCTTCGATATACTTTATGTTTTCATCAGTTTTCAGCCTTTCAAGCTGAGCATCGCTCAACTTAGCTGTAAAACCTGCGATGGTGTGATTATATTTATTTTCAATCTGAGCCTTATCCAGATTTGCACGGGCTATGATATTTTCTCGAACAGCTTCTATTTGTGAAATATTTCCAAGTTTATATTTCCCATCAGGTGCTTGTTTCATCACCACGATATATTGCCCTTCTATTATTTGGTTTTGCACATCAGGATCTGAAACTTCAGAAACATCTGTTACACTTTGACATCCTACAACTGCGAACATTATCACAAATGTTACTGTAATGAGCCTTTTTATCTGGTTTTTCATATGATTTGTTATTTAAATTATGATTATTGTTATTAGCAGTATTGAATAAAATGTTTACAAATATTTGCAAACATTTAATAATAGAGTTCTCAGACTCAATTTTGTTACATAAAAATTTCCAATCATATTTAGCCAATCGATTAAATTCTTCTCTGCCAGGGGCTAAGGCTCAAAGGATAATGGCTCCCAGTCCAAAAAATAAATTACATACGTCATTAAATTATAACCCTACCCACGAAGATTTCAGAAACAGCAGTGTGCTCATTCCAATCATAAGCTGGAAAGAAAGACTCGAGGTTTTATTAACATTGCGGACGGCCTCCATCAATCATGGCGGGCAGATAAGCTTTCCCGGTGGTGGCCGTGAAGGTCCTGAAACCATTGAAGAAACCGCGCTCAGGGAGTCGCAGGAAGAAATTGGATTGCAGCCTGAAAATGTAGAAATAGTGGGCATACTTACTCCATTGTATGTCGGGCATTCTGATAATATGGTAACGCCGGTAGTGGCTTTTCTTCATCAGGAACAAAAATTCACACCGAACCCTAACGAGGTGGATGAAATTTTTACCGTCCCTTTATCTGATCTTTTGGAAGAAAGTAACCTCATTGATGAGGAATGGGATTTGCGAGGCGCACCCTACAAAGTGCCTTTCTGGAATATACACCGCGTTCCACTTTGGGGCGCAACCGCCATGCTGATGAGCGAACTTATTGAGCTTTATAAAGAATTTGAAGAACAAGCTTCAGAATTATAAAGCTATTCTTTCATGCTCATCGCTTTTGGAATCGCTGATTCATGCAGCTCTTTCATTTCTGAAACAGACAACGAAATTGACTCATCGATATTCAGTTTATCCCCTTGAACAGCACCAAGATTATGAACCGGAACGCCCGCTTTTTCGAAATGGGATTGAGCTTTTTCCAGATTTTCTAAGGAGACTGTTACCACCACTCCAGACTGAGCTTCACTGAAAAGAATTTCAAGGGTAGAGCCGTTGAGCTTTTCTGTTGAAATTCGGGCTCCTTTTTTTCCAAAAATTGCCATCTCAGCTAAAGTAACAGACAAACCACCATCAGAAATATCATGTGCCGCTGAAATAAACCCGGCTTTGATGGCTTCGAGGAGTGAATCCTGTAATTTCATCTCAAATTCTATATCAAGTTCGGGCGCATCGCCTGTTGTTAATCCATGAATGGTTTTTAAATACTCACTTCCACCAAGTCCTTTTCGGTCTCCGCCGATATAAAGCACTGCATCTCCTTCTTTTTTGAAAGCCGGGGTAGTGGTGTGTTTTTCGACATCTTCAATCACCCCAAGCATACCGATGATCGGAGATGGAAAAATCGCACCATTGGGATTTTCATTATAGAAACTAACATTGCCACCGGTAACCGGAGTTTTTAAAGCCCGGCAGGCATCACTCATTCCACCCAGAGCTTCTTTGAAAGTATAATATACTTCCGGCTTATATGGGTTTCCAAAGTTCAAGCAGTTGGTAATAGCCATTGGTTTTCCGCCAGAACAGACCACATTTCTTGCGGATTCTACTACCGCAATCTGCCCACCGCGACGTGGATTCAAATATACATACCGGCCGTTGCAATCTGTTTTCGCAACCAAGCCTTTATTCGTTCCTTTGATGCGAATCACTCCTGCATCGGATGCGCCGGGAGGTGTTACGGTATTCGTTCTCACCGTTGTGTCATACTGCTCATGCACCCATTTTTTAGAGGCAATATTGGGAGAACTGAGTAATTTTTTAATGGTCTCGGAATGCTCTTTGGGATGATTCAGAGAATCGGTGTCAAAATTCTGAACTTCATCAAGATAAGCCGGTCTTTTTGTTTCTCTTACATACTGAGGAGCCCCGCCACCTAAAACCAGATGTTCTGCGGGAATTTCCCCTTTTACTTCGCCGTCTTTTAGATAAGTAACGAATTCAGTATCCACTACCTCACCGATTACAACGCCGTGCAAATCCCATTTTTCGTACACATCAATTACTTCCTGCTCGCGTCCTTTTTCAGCCACAATCAACATTCGCTCCTGACTTTCAGAAAGCAGCAATTCATAAGCTGTCATTCCATCTTCACGGGCCGGCACTTTATCCAAATCAATACGCATTCCCTGTCCGCCTTTGGCCGTCATTTCACTGGTTGAGCAGGCGATTCCTGCCGCGCCCATATCCTGCATTCCTACCACCGCGCCGGTTTGCAGCACTTCGAGGCTGGCTTCAAGAAGTAATTTTTCAGTGAAGGGATCTCCAACTTGTACACTTGGCCGTTTTGCTTCACTCGCTTCACTAATTTCTTCGGATGCAAAAGTGGCACCGTGAATCCCATCCCTTCCGGTACTCGCTCCTACAATTATCACCGGATTTCCAATTCCTTTTGAAATCGCTGATACGGTTTCCCCAGCTTTCACCAAGCCGATACTCATTGCATTTACCAGCGGATTCCCTTCATAATGTTCATCAAAGTATACTTCGCCACCAATTACCGGTATTCCAAATGAGTTTCCATAATCACCAATTCCACGAACCACTCCATCCAGCAAATATCGAACCCTTGGGTTTTTCAAGTTCCCAAATCGCAACGAATTCAAACTCGCCACCGGACGCGCGCCCATCGTAAAAATATCACGGTGAATTCCACCAACACCTGTTGCCGCGCCCTGGTAAGGCTCAATTGCGGAAGGATGATTATGGCTTTCAATTTTAAACGCGCAACCTAATCCATCACCGATATCTACTAAACCGGCGTTTTCTTCTCCGGCAGCTACAAGTAAGTTTTCTCCGGTGTTTGGTAGTTTTTTTAGTTCCAGGATGGAGTTTTTATACGAACAGTGCTCACTCCACATCACCGAATACACACCCAGCTCGGTGAAAGAGGGAACTCGTCCTAAACGGGTTTTAATCATTTCATACTCTTCTTCGTTGAGGCCGTGTTCGATGGCAAGGGTAAGATTTACTTCCGGTTCCTTTACAATTATTTGCGCCATTTTTATAAAGTGATTGTGAGATTTGCCAAAGCTGAACTTCGGAGAATTAGATGGAATAGAAGGTACGAAATTTAAGAAAAGGCTCTAACACCGAAGTTGAAGATTAACGGTAGAAAACGACCTCCTCCCATTAACTCTTATTCCTCGTTCCCAACCTCTGGTTGGCGAATGCCTGGTCGGGACCTCCCGGTTCCAAAAATAATTTGTAAGGAACTCTTTTGAAACTGCTCTTCCATAGAAAAAACATTATGGGAAGAAGCAGATATAAAATACACGAAGAACATTATCCCTATTTCATAACAAGTAGCATAATAGATTATTTGCCTTTATTTACTTTTCCAGAAGTAGCTGATGTAATTTTAGAAGTACTAACCTTTTTACAGGAAAAAAGAGATGTAAAACTCTATGCCTATGTAATTATGGAAAATCATATTCATTTTATTCTTGAAGGAAATAATTTGAAAAAGAAATTGAGACTCTCCAAATCATTTGCAGCAAATAGAATTATTAATGTTCTGAAAAACAGGGGGAAAAGTAAAATTTTAGACAGATTAAAGTGGAGTAAGCTCAAACATAAGAAACATATCATACATCAAGTATGGGCGGAGGGTTTACATCCCATTCAATTAACTTCTGTTGAAATGGTAAATCAGAAGATGGAATACATTCATATGAATCCGGTAAAAAGAGGATATGTGTATCTCCCGGAGCATTGGCGGTATTCTTCTGCCCGGGATTATTTGGGTGGGGATGGGCTTATTCCTATTACTTTATTTGGTGGTTAATTTGTTGCGCACTGGAACCGGGAGGTTCCGACCAGGCGTTCGCGAACCAGAGGTTCGTAACGAGAAAAACTTTTCCAAAGTTATTACGAGCTAAAATACTAACTCCCAGCAACTTTGGAAAAGTTGGGTAACGCTTGTTAAATACCCAAATAATCCAGCAACATTGCGTAATCATCAAAAACCAGATCAGCCATGTTCATTCCTTTATCGGTTGGATTTTTAGTAAACCAAGCAACTTTCCATCCAGCTTTAGAGCTACCAATAACATCCGAAGTAAATGAATCGCCAACATATAGAATCTCGTCCCGACTCACCCCTGTCAAATCTGTTGCGTAATCAAAAATTTTAGGATGTGGCTTCATCACCCCAATATCTTCTGAGATGACAATTTGGCTGGCAGTTAATTCGAATTCGAACTGTGCTATTTTGAGTCGTTGTGTTTCAGCAAATCCGTTCGTGATAAGCCCCACTTCATATTGACCAGCAATTGCATGATAAGCTTCCTTTGCACCGGAAATCCATTCCCAGTGATTCCTATAATAATCCATGTATACTTTTCCAGCCTCTTCATGGATCTTTCCGTTAATCCCGATATCCCTAAATGTTTCTTCAAAACGTCGCCGGTGCAAAATATGGCGGTCAATTTCACCCCTTCCGTACTCTTCCCACAACCCTTTATTTATGTGGTGATAAGTGGTTAGGAGGTTTTCTTCTGTCACATTACTAAATTCCTCAAAGTGCTGATGGATATCACGCAATCCGGCATGTTCTGCCTTTTTGTGATTAAGAAGAGTGTCATCTAAGTCAAAATAAATGAACTTGGGCTTTATCTGCGGCAATGGAATAGTTTTTGATTATGATTGAAACATGCGGATAGATAGAAACGTTAATTTCCGCAATGTATAATTGTTCTATATGATTGGTACTTTGAACCAAACGAAAATTCAGTCCGTACAACGGGCACAAATAAACAAAAATAAATAAATCATGAAAGCGAAATATCTTATTGTTCTGGGAATTGTAGCACTTTTCTTTTTTTATGGGGTAAGCGTAAATAATACTTTAGTAGATAAGCAGGAAAACGTTAACAGTTCATGGGCTCAGGTTGAAAATCAGTATCAGCGCCGCGCCGATCTTGTTCCGAATCTTGTAAATACGGTACGCGGTGCCGCCGATTTTGAGCAGGAAACTTTAACTCAGGTTATTGAAGCCCGAAGCCGTGCAACTTCTGTAAGTATGAATACTGGAGATCTTGATGACCCACAAAAATTCCAGCAGTTTCAGGAAGCACAAAGTCAGTTAAGTGGAGCTTTATCTCGTTTACTTGTTACAGTTGAACGATATCCAGAATTGAAAGCCAATGCTAATTTTAGGGATTTACAGGCTCAACTGGAAGGAACTGAAAACCGCATTTCTACCGAAAGGATGCGTTTTAACGAAGCGGCTCAGGATTATAATTCCACCGTTCGCAGGTTTCCCGCAAGCTTAATTGCCTCTGTTACTGGCTTTGACCAAAAAGCTTATTTCCAGGCAGATCAAGGAGCCGAACAAGCACCGGAAGTAGATTTCAATAATTAATTTCGCAGAAAAAGCCGGATTGAATTCCTTCCGGCTTTTTTAATTCCTGTAACTCATCAATTCTTTAAGATGAAAAACTTTCTAAGTACCGAACAAGAGCAACATATTGTTGACGCAATCAAACAAGCCGAGAAAGAAACTTCCGGAGAAATCCGTGTTCATATCGAAAAAAAATGCAAGGCTGAATCTGCTATAGATCGGGCAAAGGAAGTGTTTGCCGAACTTGAAATGCACGAGACAGAACAAAGAAATGGCGTAATCGTTTATGTGGCCACCAAGGATCATAAAGTAGCTGTTTGGGGTGATGAAGGCATTCACGAAAAGGTTGGGCAGGAATTTTGGGATGAAGAGCTTGAATTGATACTAAAATATTTCCGCGAGGGAGATTATGAAACTGGCTTAATGGAAGGCGTGCTTCAAATAGGACAAAAGTTAAAAGAGAACTTCCCTTACGAGCAAAAAGGTGAAGTAAATGAATTACCAAATGAAATCAGTTATAATAATGGTGATGATGCGTAGATCCCTACATAAAAAATTGGCAGAGAATAAATCTCGTGGCAATCTTCCTGCTAAAACTTCAATGTACGATCAGGGAGATTACTTCGTCGAAAAACATCACAGATATTATTGGAAGCCCGTGCTCCTCGTAATGACCTTGGTTATTTTATTGTTTTCCAATCAAACAACTTTTGGACAGGATTTTTTACCGGAACGCCCCACAGGAATGGTTAATGATTTTGCCGATATGCTTTCTCCTTCTGAGGAGCGCCAGCTCGAAAATAAACTAAGTAGCTATCGCGATACCACCACCAATGTAATTGCCATTGCTACTATCGAAAGCTTGCAGAATTATCCTATTGAGGAAATTGCATCTACTCTTTTTAACAACTGGCGCATGTGGGAAGGTGATCGCTATAATGGTGTCTTGATTCTTATCTCAGAACAAGACCGAGGGATTAAAATTGAAGTGGGTTACGGCCTTGAAGGTGCTGTTCCTGATATTATGGCCAATCGAATCATCAACGATATTCTAACTCCGAGTTTCCGTGAGAATAATTTTTATGGCGGATTGGATCGAGCTACTGACATCCTTATTGATCTCGCCGCCGGTGAGTTTGAAGGGTTCCCGGAACGTCAGGCATCTGATGTAGATATCCCTATCGACCTTATCATCTTTTTTGCCATTCTGATATTCTTTCTCGTTTCCCGCAAAGGCGGTGGTAAAGGTGGAAGAAGACACTCCCTCGGTTCCAGCGGAATCATCTTTTACGGTGGCGGTTTTGGTGGACGTAGCGGTGGTGGAAGCGGTTTTGGCGGAGGTGGAGGCTTCGGCGGTTTTTCCGGTGGCGGTGGATTTGGCTCAGGTGGCGGTGGCGCGAGCGGTGGCTGGTAATCCCTTCGGGGATTAAAAATTTAAGATTCAAAATTGGAAATTAACGAACAAAGATCCCTCTAATTTTTAATCTTTAATTTTGAACCTTGAATCTGCATACCATCTCTTTAATTCCTGCCTGTTTTTGATCTGTTCATCTACCCAAATTACTTTCAAGAGAAACAACAGATACGCACAGCGTATCAAGTATGCTGTGAAATTCCTTAATCCCAATAATCTGCGATCAAAAAAAAGCCCCGCAAGGTTCAACCCACGAGGCTCTGACTTACACTGATAAATTATAATGTCATAAGGTACTTTCGGCTACTTCTTCTTTTGTGATGCCTTCCCCTAATGGCGATGTTGGCGTTTCATGCAGATACTCTTCAAGCGTAAACTCATCAACCTGAATTGCATCATTTCGGGCAGCCTCAGCAGTTCGTATACGTTCAGCTTCTTCTTTTGTAAGAATTCCTTTTTCTACCGCTGGTTTAAGCAGATTTTCATAAGAATCCTTTGGAAGTTCACGCGCTTTCATCGCCTTATATAGTTTCTTATAAACAGGAGAAGCCTGAGTAATTAGGTTGAGAGTGTTTTCATAACGCCCCACAGCTTCTTCAGGATCTGCAGGAAGAAATATACCGGCTGTAATCCGGTCTCGTGCTTCACCGGGAGTCTGCATTGCTTCTGCAACCTGATGCCCCAACTTATCAGAGGGTTTTGTGCCAATAGGATTAAGCCTTGACCAAACTCCTGACAAACGAAACGCCCAGCTCAATCCCGGCACTTTTATCTCGCGAAGAATTCCCTCGAAAGCCACCTGCATCCGATAAAAGCTATATTCCATCGCCCAATCAAAATAAGGACGATCTTCTTCCCTTCTGCCTTCTGCTTCAAATCTTCTAAGTGTTGCGGAAGCCAAGTACATGAAGCTCAAAATGTCGGCGTAACGGCCGGCGATTTTCTCTTTCATCTTTAGTGCTCCGCCATAAGAACCAAGCGCGATATCTGCGAAAAAAGCAAAAGAGGCTGAAGCCCAAGCCAGTTTTCGGAAGTATTTTGCGGAAGGCCCACTTACAGGAGAACCAGCTAAATATCCCCTGGTAATGCTCAGCATGAATGACCTCACTTTATTTCGAACCACATGGCCAATATGGCTCCAGAAATTCTCATCAAAAGCTTTCACATCTTTATTCAGAAGCGCATCAATTTCGTTGTAAGCATAAGGGTGACAACGAATAGCTCCCTGCCCAAAAATAATGAGTGTTCTTGTCAGGATGTTAGCCCCTTCAACCGTAATCGCGATTGGCATAGCCTGATATGTAGATGCAAAAATATTTCGCGGGCCTTTCGAAATTCCTGCTCCACCGGTAATATCCATGGCATCATTCACAATTTCACGCCCCAGTTCGGTGAAATTATACTTGGCAATAGCTGTAACCACCGCAGGTTTTGCGCCTTTATCCAAACCGCCGGTTGTATAGCGCCGGGCGGCTTCCAGCAAATAAGTGTATCCGCCAATTCGAGCCATAGGTTCTTCAATTCCTTCAAATTTCCCAATATTTAAACCAAACTGACGCCGAATTGCAGTATATGCTCCGATAGTACGAGTGGCTATTTTAGCACCGCCAACACTTTGCGCAGGAAGCGAAATACCACGGCCAACCGCCAGTGACTCCATCAACATTCTCCAGCCATTTCCGGCTTGTTCCTTACCCCCAATAATTGCATCAATGGGAACTACCACATCTTTTCCGCGGGTAGGACAATTGAAAAATGGTATTCCCAAAGGATCATGGCGTTTGCCTAATTCTACACCTTTAGTATCTGAAGGAATGAGAGCGCAAGTGATTCCCAAATGCTCATTGTCGCCTAATAAATGCTCCGGGTCTTCAAGCTTGAAAGCCAAACCAATTACCGTAGAAATTGCCGCAAGAGTGATGTACCGTTTATTCCAGTTCAGTTTCAAATAAAGCTTTCCATCTTTGCCTTTGAATACCACTCCCTCCGACTGCATTGCACCGGCATCCGAACCGGCTTTGGGTTCAGTTAAGGCAAAGCAAGGCATTTCTTTACCGGCAGCAAGTCCGGGCAAATATGTATTTTTCTGCTCATCGGTGCCATAGTGCATCAGTAATTCAGCGGGGCCAAGAGAGTTCGGAACCATCACGGTTGTAGCCAAAGGGCCGCTTCTTGAAGCAAGTTTTGCCACGATTGCACTATGTGCCGTTGCTGAAAATTCCAACCCGCCATATTTTTTGGGGATGATGAGCCCGAAGAATTTCTGATCTCTCATGTAGTTCCAGGCTTCTTCCGTAAAATCTTTCTGAACCGAAACATCCCAGTCATTCACCATCGCGCAAAGTTTTTCTACCGGACCATCAAGAAACGCTTGTTCATCCTTGGTAAGCTCAGGATATGGTTCATCGAGTATTTTATTGAAATCCGGTTTGCCTGAAAAAAGCTCCCCTTCAACCCAAACCGTACCGGCTTCGATTGCGGTTTGTTCGGTCTCAGAAATTTTTGGAAGGAAATTAATCGCATCCAGCAACTTCATGATTGGGCCGCTAAGCAATGCACGCCGAATTGGTTTTACGTTGAAAATCACCACTAAAACCGTGTACGTAATGAACAGCCAATCCGGTGCGGCAAGGCTAAATAACCCGGCATAACCTGCAATTGCCCACAACCAAAGCGGAGCTCCGGTATAGGCAAGCGTTATCATTATAAATAGCGAACTGACAATAGAAATCCACAGCGGGATTTCACCAAAAAATCCAAATAATTCCATAATTCCATCCATAATGGCTCCTTTTTACAATACAGTTGTTCTGATGAGAAATCCCTGAACTACATGTTCAACCGATTCCGTGATAAATTGATTGCGGTCAATGCGGCTATCCAGTCTTTGATTCAACACTACCGATACAATTCCATGAAGCTGTGCCCAAATCGAATAAGCGGCCATAACCGGCTTGCCTACATCCATCACTCCTTTCGAGACACCTTCTTCAATTATTTTTACTAAAAGCTCGTAACACCGGCGGGTTTTCCTGAATTTTTCTTTGGGATAACGAGCAATTTTATTCGGGCGAATCATATATATAACCTGGTACTTCTCAGGATTCTCTATAGCAAATGTGATATATCCATGAATGATGGCTTCAAATTTGCGAATGATATCAGTTTCAGTATCTACACTTTTTTCCACCGCCTGACTCAACTCCTCAACCGACTCCTCAATTATAGTATGGAGCAGATGATCCTTATTTTCGAAATACAGGTAAATGCTGGTAGCTGAAACTCCAGCCAGTTTTGCGATTTTTCGCATCGAAAGCGTTTGGTAACCTTCATCAAAAAGCAAATGACGGCTGATCTCAAGAATTCGATCTCTTAAGGATTTATCGGTTTCACTCATATCTAAGACTGGTTAACACTGTTAACTAAATGAAGTTAATCAATCCGAAACCAAAATCAAGTACGAATGTTTTTCCAGAATTTTTTTATCACTGTTGTCCGGATAGTGGCAATACTTTGCTCCGGCGGCGGTGATGAGAAGACTAATTGAATAATACATCATAAGTCTCTCAGAGGTCGCTGCCGGAGCAAAGGGATCCCCCCGGGAGAAGAGCCTGTGCCTGAATTGATTCGGGAGCATTAATGGCAAAGATCCTTCGGCAGTAGCCTCAGGATGACGCTCCCTGGGAGTGCTTCTACAAAGGGACTCTACTTTGAATCATGATATTAAAACAAGGGGCTGAAGTAGTTAAGGGTTAATGTTTGGTTCGTTTATACCATGATTTTAAT